>CAYTHO010000210.1:0-1717 GCA_964437595.1 uncultured Anaerolineaceae bacterium | reverse complement strand
CCCGCCGGGACCTCTTCATAGCGGAAGGGCTGCGGGACCATCAACACTTTGAGACCGGTGATCGCCAGGCGTGCCAGCGGTGCGGAAGGCGGGGCAGGCGTGGGGGTTGCAGTGGGTTCCAGTGTGGGCATCATGGGCGCGATCGGCGTGAGCGCGGAAGAGGAAAACTCTGGAATCGCCACGGGTAACACTGTGTTTGGATTTTCTTTAATAAGGTCGGGCGAAATCATTCCAATCACTGTCACCGTCTGCCCGGCGCGCAGCAGCCCGGCGACGCCGCTGGCCAGATCCACGTGAATGGCCATGGCAATATGCCCTTCGGGCAGTTCCGCCGGCAGTCCGGCTCCGGCAATCTCACCCAAAACAGACTGCACAATCATGTCGCCTGGAGCGCGGCCAACCGCCACCATTTTCCCATCGGCCTCTTCGACTTTGGTCAACGCGTCTGCCGGTTTTGCGCCGGCAGGAATGGTGCGCAGCTCGACAAGTTCAGCGGTAAGCAGCGTGCCGGGAGCTATTGGAACCCGCGCGACCACAACCTGGGTCGGACGCACGACGCCGTTCAGCAGGGCGATGACCAGCAGCCCAATAATGACAGCCAATACAATGGCGGTAAAGGGAGAACGTTTTTTGGTTTGCATGTTTTCCTTATCTAAAATTTGAGTTCTACGAACGGAGGATTTCCTCGACAGAAGGACGCAGGGATACGCGCCCCAACTCTTGAACGATTTCTTGCTCAGAAGGCTCGTCGCACTCGACCATCATTGGGCGGATCAGCACCGGCTCCAGCTCATTCACGTCCGCGCTGTAGCCAAGCTTGGCGATCGCATACGTCCGCGGAATCCGGGCCAGGTAACGCTTGTACTCGGTGTTCACCAGACCTTTTTCCGAACGACCCAGGTGCGGCAGGATCAGGTCGCGGTCCTTGGCATCTTTGGTCTGAAAAACGAACAGGTTCGCGCAGGAGGAGAGGATGCCCGCTGGCAGCTCGCTGACCGTTTGTGCCATCAGGTGCAGGTAGACTCCGTACTTGCGCCCATCCCGCCACATCGTCTGGAAAATATGGCTGACCGGGTTGCCGCCTTCGCCCGCGTTCTGGTCGGAAGCCGCGCCGCCCGACACGCCTGTCAATACCTTGTTGGCCTCCTCGAAGAAAATCTGCATCTTCGGGAAGGCCCGGCTGCCGTCCAGCGCTTCCCGCCGTCGAGCGACGGCATCGAAGTACAGTATGCTGGAGAGCAGCGAAAGCAGCGCCGCCTTCGGGTATTCGTCCATTTCCGCGCCCCCTTCGATTACCGTGATGCCCCAGCGGTCGTCTGGATTACCCAGCAGCCCCAGGTCTTCCACGGGTTCCGCGCTGCGCCCCGGCCCATACTGGCGCGCCATGGTTTCTTCGGCGAACTGCTCCAACCGCAGCAGTACCCCTTCCAGGCTGGTCCGGCTGGCCTGATCGCGCTCGCACTCTTTGTGATACGATCGCAGCCGCTCCACCCAGTGGACCACGCTCAGGATCGAGCTGCGGTAGACGGCCAGCGCCTGCAAGTCTTGCGGAGCCAGCCGTTCCAGCGGAGCGCCAACAACCACGTCATCTTCCGGAAGAGCACTGGCAGCCCGTGCCTGGCGAACCACCTCAACCTCGTAACGGTCCAACAGGCTGCCCATCTCCCCCCGCTGCACCTTGGGATCGCTGGTCAACACGCCTTCTTCGGTGTAGATC
>CAYTHO010000209.1:0-1899 GCA_964437595.1 uncultured Anaerolineaceae bacterium | reverse complement strand
GCGCCGGACGCGCGGAATACGCCCCTAAAGGTAGATGTAGCGGCGGTTCAGGATGGGAGGGAAGCCGTTAAGGATATTAATAAACGCGTACCATTCGGAAGATTTCGCTGTATTATAGCAAAGAATCGGAAAAAACCAGGCGATTTGATCCTTTTTCTTCTAATTCAACGGAGAATAAAAGTACTTTATCGCTGATTACGCTGATTGAACAGATTACGCTAATTTGGATTATGCGATTACCTTATCAACCCCACCCGCCGGTACTGCTCCTCCGGCGCGTCGTTCTCTTTCATCAGCCGGAGCATATGCTCGATCATGCGCGCCTCGATCTCCGCATTCTGAATCGGATGCTCCTGGCGCGGATCGCTTTGCAAGTCGAACAGCAGATTGGTGAAGACGTGCGGGCTTTTCGAGCGCTGCGCGCGGGCGGGGATTTTCATCACCGGGCAGCCTTTGGTGAAGGGCAGCGGGCCGGCGATCTCCGTGTCGCTTAACTCTTCGGCGCTGAAAAAGCCGCGCATGTGGGTGGGCATTAGCGTGTATTCGTACAGCGGGTCATTCTCCGCGTTCGCCGCGCCGCGCATGTACACGTAGCGCCCGTCGGTCACGTTGATCTGCCCGCCGAACGCGCCAAACAGCACCGCCGGGCGGGTGGGCGCATCCGAGGCCACCGCATCGCGCAGCACCAGACCCTGCATATCGGCGGGGATGCCTGCGCCAAAGTACTCCAGCAGGGTAGGGGCGAGGTCGATGCCCTGCACCAGCCCGCTGCGCCGCTCGGCCTGCTTGCCGCTGCGCGGGTCCCAGATAAACAGCGGGGTGTTGGCCACTTCGTTGTAGAACGGCTGGACGATCTTGGCCCACCACTGGTGCTCGCCCAGCAGGAAGCCGTGGTCGGTGTTGACGATCAGCAGGGTATCTTTCCACAGGTCCAGTTCGTCCATCATATCCAGCACGCGCCCCAGCGAGTGGTCGCACATGCTGAGCAGTGCGGCATATTCGCGGCGCACGTGCTCTACCATCTCCGGAGATTCCTTCACCGGGGCGTAAGGCGGCCAGTCGAACGGCGGGCCGGAATATTCGTGCGGGTAGAGCGCCTTGTACTGCTCGTGGGTGAAGAACGGCTCGTGCGGGTCGAAGGCTTCGATCTGCAGGAACCAGTTATCGGCCTGGGCATTGGTGCGGATGAACTCCAGCCCCAGGTCGAAGACCTGCGTCTGGGACTGGTCCGCTTCGGTGGGCATGTAGCGGCGGTTGATATGGTCCTGCCGCCAGATTTCACTTTTCCCGCGCCCCAGCGGGTCGGGGATTTCGCCGGGGTCCACCACGCCCTTCCAGGCGTCGCCCTCCTGCCCGCGCACCAGCTCGAAGGTGGAATAGCGGCCAAAGTACGTGGCCCCGCCGTCTTCCCAATAATGCTGGTGGTCGGTGACCAGGTGGGTGTAGACGCCGTGCTTTTTGAGGATCTCCGGCATCGAATCGTCAAACGGCTCAATGGGTCCCCACGAGCGGTGCAGGAAGTTATAGCGCCCGGTGTGCAGCTCGCGGCGGGCGGGCATGCACGGCATGGAAGCCACGTAGCAGTTATCGAAAACCACCGTGCGCCCCGCCAGGCGCTCGAAGTTCGGCGCGTGCGTCCATTCATTGCCGTACGGCGGCAGGTAGCGCCGGTTGAGCGAGTCGAACATGATCATGATGGCTTTCATGGGGCAGGTCCTCTAAACAAGGGGGTATGGGTAGGCTTATTGTAACGCGGAAAGGGATAAAAAATGCGCATGGGCGCCGCTTAACTATTTTGTAATGGAACCCATCCTTTTTGAGATGTAGGACGCTGTTCAACAATGCGCTAAGTATCTATCCGAAAATTATGTTGAGCAGGACTTGAGCGCAGGCCATGTG
>CAYTHO010000208.1:0-1913 GCA_964437595.1 uncultured Anaerolineaceae bacterium | reverse complement strand
GACCCCGCCGACGCGCTGATCACCCCCGCCCCCGGCAGCACCCTGGTCCCCACCCTGGACCCCAACGCCCAGCCGGGCAGCACGCCCGAAGGCGTGACCAACATCCTGCTGCTCGGCTCCGACTTCCGCGCGGGCGGCGGGGCGCGCACCGACGTGATCATGCTGGTATCCATCAACACCAAAAAGCAGACCGTCAGCGTGGTCGGCTTCCCCCGCGACCTGTACGTGCCCATCCCCGGCTGGACCACCCAGCGTATCAACACCGCCTTCGCTCACGGCGGCTTCAACGCCCTGGCCGATACCATGGAGGCCAACTTCGGCGTGCGCCCCAGCTATTACCTGCTGACCGACTTCAACGGCTTCAAGAGCATCATCGACCGCCTGGGCGGGGTGGATATCTACGCCGGCGACCGCCTGTCGGACCGCTGCGACCTGCCCATCGCCGTCAACGGCTACTGCACCATCGAGCCGGGCCGCTACCACATGGACTCGGATACCGCCCTGTGGTACATCCGCTCGCGCCACACCTCCTCCGACCTCGACCGCCTGCGCCGCGAGCAGGAAGTGATGACCGGCATCTTCGTCGGCCTGATGTCGGCCAACGCGGTGGCCAACGCGCCCGGGCTGTACGAGAGCTTCAAAAGCGCCGTGCAAACCGACCTGCCCCTGGAGGCCATCGCCCCCCTCCTGCCCACCGCCGCTGCCGTCTTCAGCGACCGCGAGCGCATCCACCGCTACGCGCTGACGGTGAAAGAGGCCGTACCGTTTGTGACCGAGTCCGGCGCGCAGGTGCTCCTGCCGGAGTATGATTTGATCCAGCAGATTTTGAACGAGGCCGTGTTCAGCGAGTAAGGCGCGGGATTGCCAGGCTTCGGCATGGAATCGTAGGGGCGCAGCGATACGATCAGGCATCATTGCACATCTAGCCCCGCGCTGCACCCAGGTGGTATCATCCAACGCCGCGGCATGGACATGCCGCGGCATTGGATTGCCGCGGTTGGGCGCAGCGCACGGGTTGGACAACCCAAGGGGTAGATGCGTGTCGCTGCGCCCCTATAAAAGATAAACATCCGCAACCACCGCCGGGCGTCATCGTAGGGGCGCAGCGCGGGGCTAGAAGGGCGCGGGCGCTTGAAAGTCCCGCTGCGCCCAGACGGTATCATCCAACGCCGCGGCATGGGAATTCCGAGGTTGGGCGCAGCGCACGGGTTGGACGGCACAGGGGCTAGATGCGTGTCGCTGCGCCCTACCAAAGATGATGACGCCGGGGCGGGAAATTGCACCGGTTTCATCCTCACCGGTTTGGATTTTCTTGATCGTTTGCCCACTGTACGGGATTGGTCAAAATGTAAGCGCGAATTCGATCAAGGCTCTCATTATTGCGGATGATGTGTTCGTAATAGTTTCGCTGCCAAAGCGGCCCGCAACCGGGATGGTTCATGCGGTTGTATCTCAGGGTGACGGCGGATTTATATGCTCGGACGATAGCAGCTACAGACCCTGCCGGTACATTTCCGGTCATCTCAGATGGATCAGCTTTTGGGCGCGGCTCGTTCGTAAGCAAGATAATGCCATGGATGTGATTCGGCATGACCTGGAAGGCATCGATTTCTAGTCCAGGGAAACGCTTTTGCAGGTGGCCCCATTCATATTCAGCCAGTTTGCCGGCTGGCAACAAATGCATATTCCCATCAACGATGTTTCCAAATATGCATAACCGTCCATACGTCACGATTGTTATGAAATATGCACCTGCCTGGGTGTAATCATACTCCGCCAGCCGAATAGAACGCCGGTGATGGGATGGGACGGTTGTTTTATTTTCCATGATAATTTAATTATAACGGAACGCATTGGGCGTAGCAACTGTGATAAAAGTCAAGAGGCAGATGCTGATTTGGGGCTGGCTAAAT
>CAYTHO010000207.1:0-2061 GCA_964437595.1 uncultured Anaerolineaceae bacterium | reverse complement strand
TCTGCTTATTCCTGTTCTACCTTCCCTTTTATCATACAAGGGGCGCAGCGAGACACATCAACCCCATCGATCCGCCAACCCCCGCGCTGCGCCCTACCGGTGCGATTAAACGCCACAGCAATGCCCGATCATCTCAGGGCGCAGCGCGGGGCTAGAAGGGCGCGGGCGCTTGAAAGTCCCGCTGCGCCCCTACGCCTCGGATCCGCGCATTTCTTGTAGGGGCGCAGCGAGACGTATCAACCCCATCGATCCGCCAACCCTCACGCTGCGCCCTTCTTCCTATTCCGCCAAAAATGCCAGCAGGAGCGCGTTGAACCGCTCCGGGTAGTCGCGCTGCGTCCAGTGGCCCGCGTTTTCGATCACTTCCAGGCGCGCGTTAGGGAAGTTGGCTGCGGCGCGCCGCGCGTACTGCACCGGCACGCCGATATCTTGCGCGCCGTGCACCATCAATACCGGCGCGCTGATCTCTTTCAGCCGGGAGGTGTAGTTGGTTTTTGTGCCCTTCCATTGAATCTCATCCCGCTGGAACTGACCAAACGCCGCCTGCGAATGCGGGTTCTGCATGGCTTCAAACACCTCCTCGACCAGTTCCTCCGTGCGCGCCCGCGGGTTGTGGAGGATGCTGCCGAGGCTGCTGCGCGCCGCCTGGCGCGAGCCGCGCGCCATCGCCCACAGGGCGTTCATCAGCCAGGGCGTGCGCACCATGAAGTAGCTCATGGCATGGTATGGCGCTCGGTCCTGGATGCCGTACGACCCAATGAGCACCAGCCGCCGCACGCGTTCTGGACGCTCCAGCGTGCAGCCAATGGCGAGCGCGCCGCCCATCGAGATCCCCACCAGGGCAGCCTGGCGGATGCCCCACACATCCATCAGCTCATGGATATAGCCCAACTGATTCTCGACCGTGGCTGGTTTGCTGCCGGGCGGGCTGTCGCCGTAACCGGGGTAATTGGGCGCGTACACCTGGTATCCGGCCTGCGCCAGCGCCGGAATGGTATCTCTCCAAGACAGCAGGGCATGGTCGGTCCCCCCGCCGTGCAGCAAGATCACCGGCTCGCCGGCCCCTTCGCGTTCAGCGGAGGCCAACGCCACCGCAGGTGGCGCGATCGGCTCGCCGGTCCCTTCGCGTTCAGCGAAGGCCAACTCCGGCTTGCCGGTCCCGCTCCCCGCGGTCAGGTAATTTATCCGCGTACCATCTGCCAGGGTTACGTTGTGCTTTTGAATATCAAGCGGGTTTTGCATGGGGTCCTTCCTCGGAAAATAGACTGCCGCCGTACTGTTGGATAAAGGCATCCACATAGGCTTTCAACATTAGTTTCCCGCCCTCTGGGTTCGCTGGAGCAGCGCCGGTCTCGATATGGTTTCGCAGCATCTCGGTAAATAGATCGACCACCGCTTCGTACCCGCCAGGCTGTGTGTCCAGATCGCCGCCATCGCTCACCAGCAAGCCGTAGCGGAAAATCACCGCCAGGCGCGCAATGGTTTGCGGGTCCACGCCTGCGCCGATCAAACCCTGGTCCTGCATCATTTTAAACAGCGTCGTCACCCACGTTAGGCGGTCGCCCATGAGCTGCGCCAACTGTTCGTGGCTGGCAAAGCTGCCCAGGATGCGCCGGTTTTGGGTGAACAACGCGCGCAGGAAGGGGCTGCCCTGAACCGCCAGCAGGGAATTCTTATAGATTCCGGTAAAGCTGCCGCCGTCCGGGTCTGCCTCCACCCGCCGGTACCATTCTTTGGCGAACCGGATCGATTCCGTTTTGAGCAGGGTGGTGAACAGGTCTTCTTTGGTCTTCCACTTCGTGTACAGCGTACTCCGCGCCACCCCGGCCTCCCCGGCGATGTCTTCCATGGTGGTTTTGTCGTAGCCGTATGCCAGAAAAATGCGGATGGCTGCCTGTTGGATGTTTGTATTGCTTTTCATCGGCGCCTTTTTGTACAAAATGTCGTTATTTGTCTATATTGTACATAAATCGGCCAATTCTGTCAATCCTTCGCGGCTGGGTTTTCAGGGTTTTCACAAAGTCGAACGCTTTGTGAAAACCCCGGACAAGAAGCCATCCC
>CAYTHO010000206.1:0-2254 GCA_964437595.1 uncultured Anaerolineaceae bacterium | reverse complement strand
GTTCAATCCTTTGCGGTTTCTTCGCCTGCTTAGGGTTAATTCACATCAGACGTAAGGATGTAAACGCCATGCTGGGAAGCTGGGCGGAGCTTAAGCACGACACGGTGTTGTATGCCAAGATGCCCGAAATGCTTGGCGGCGGGGGGCCGCCCATGTCTGGGCCCGCGCCGGCCTACGTTGAGCCCAACCCGGATGTGTTTTACCGCCTGGCATATGCCGCGAAGACGCTGGCAGACGGCGTTGCTCCGCGGCAGGAGCGGTGGAGCGCGTTGGGCTGGGAGCAGGTCGCGCCGGGGAATGAATTTTGGTACAATGCCCATTCGTACCTGGGGCACCTGGGATCGCTGGCGGAGCGCTTCAATCAGTTAGGTGATATTGCGGCGCGCGAGCTGCGCGGCGAGGCGCTGAAACCCGAAGATTACGAAATCATCCAGCAGTGCCTGGAATACAAAGAATGCCTGGACCACGGCTCGTACACAGAAAATCCGCCGGAGCTTGAGCCTATTCCGGTCATTGCCGCCGTTTCCGGCGCGGAGGACCGGGTGCTGGAAGCAGGCGTTGGGCATTTGAACCGAATCTATGTGGCCGTTCCGCTGGAGGGTATGCTGCAGGTGGCGCAGGGCGGCGTGTTCAGCTATTACGAATTTACCCAGCCGCGCAGCGAGCGCCTGACAGATGAAGCCTGGCGGGAGCGCCTGGATAGAGGGAAGGTAGATGCCCCGGCCTGGACGACGCAGTTTGTCCTGCCGGGTGGCAAACCGAACGATGTGCTGGCTTTCCGCATTGGTGATGTCTATTACATCACCGAGGCGGGGGCCAACCCGCCGCTGAACATGCGCGCTGGGCCATCCAGGAACCAATCCGTGCTGGCCAAGCTGGAATTCGAGACGTACTTCACGATTATCGATGGGCCGGTGAAGAACGCCGACGGTACCTGGTGGAAGGTCCAACTGGCATGGGGCGAGGTTACGGAGGGCTGGGTGCTGGAGAACCAGGAATGGTATGCCAGATCGTACCCCTGATGCACTGCGCGGCGACTATCCTGCCAGGCTGACTCCAATCAACCGCCCGATCCCAAAGGTGACAGCCGCCGCCAGTAATCCAAAAATGACCATGCGCAGGCCGGAGAACCACACCGGTTTCCCGGTGAACAAAGTAATGACCGCGCCGAGTAGGAACAGGGCAACAACGCTGAAGGCAATACTGACGTAAACGGCCGTCATCCCGGTCAGGAACATGAAGGCGCTGACGGGTATGACAGCGCCTACTGCGAAGAGGAGAAACGAGGTCAGCGCGGCTTCCCACGCGGACCCGCCTAATTCGTCTGGGTCGATGCCCAGCTCTTCGCGCGCCAGGGTCTCCACGGCGCTTTCTGAGTTGGAGACAATCGACTGTGCCAGGGTCATGGCTTGCTCGCGTTGGAGGCCGCGCGCTTCATAAATCAAAGCCAGTTCTTCGATTTCTTCTTCCGGGTGCTGCTCGATCTCAGCGGACTCAACCTCGATCTGATGACTGTACAGCTCGCGCGAAGACTGCACGGACAGCCATTCGCCCAGCGCCATGGAGATCGCCCCGGCCAGCAGTCCCGCCAGGCCGGTGATGAGCACGGTTTGGTTATTGAGTGTTGCGCCGGCCACGCCCATCACCAGGGACAGATTGGAAACCAGTCCGTCGTTGGCGCCGAGTACAGCCGCACGCAGGGCGTTTCCGCCCGTAGAGCGGTGGCGGCCTTCGAGCATGGCCAGTGCACTGCCTTCCATGCCGCCGCCGATAGACGCGGTGATTTGCGAGATCAGGCGGGCATGGGAGCGTTCCTGGCGGGCCATGTGGGTCGTAGGATCGGCGCTGCCGCTGCTTTGCTTCGCATAGCCATTGCCGCCCTCGCGCTCCATGGCCTGCATGCTGGGGAGCACCATCGATGCGCCAAAGCGCTTTGCCAGCCACAGCATGGCATTCTGGCGCCACGTGGGCCGGAATGTGGGCTCGGGCTGCCCGGCCTGCTTGATTTTTTCCGCCCAGTGCGCGGCGTGCTCCCGTTCGGTTTGCGCGATCCGCCGGTAAACTTCGGCAATGCGGGTATTGGTTTCCCGTTCCGACAGCACCTGGTAAATGGCCGCGCTGCCGCTTTCGTCGTTGAAATTCCGCAAATAGACATCGATGTTGGACATACCGGCTCCCTGGTCGGAAAAACTTGGTTAATTTCTAGCCACCCGACAGTTTGAGAAATCATAGATAGGTACACAGCGAAAGATGG
>CAYTHO010000205.1:0-2332 GCA_964437595.1 uncultured Anaerolineaceae bacterium | reverse complement strand
CGCTACCCCAAAAACTATCTTTCTCCCCTTCCAGCGTGCGTAGCACGCGCAGGAAGGGGCCTGGGGGATGGTTCTTATGGCTGGCTTTCACAAAGCGTTCGACTTTGTGAAAGCCCTGGAGAAATCTGTAGGCAGAATAACCATTTCCCGGCTGCTTGTAGTATATTTATCCGGTGAGCAGTTCATCGAACCCAATCAAACAAATCTGTGTTTTCTGCGGCTCCAGCCCGGGTGCGGGGCTGGCGTATGTGCAGGCAGCCCGGCAGTTAGGTGAAACCCTTGCCCGCCGCGATATCACCGTGGTGTTTGGCGGCTCCAAGGCCGGGTTAATGGGCCAGTTAGCGAAGGCTGCCATGCAGGCTGGCGGGCAGGTGATCGGCGTTATCCCGCAGAGTCTGGTGGATATGGAGGTGGCGGCCACCGGGATCACCAAACTGCATGTGGTCACTACGATGCACGAGCGTAAAGCGTTGATGGCGGAGCTTTCCGACGGATTTATCGCCCTGCCAGGGGGGATTGGCACTATCGAAGAATTTTTCGAAGTCCTCACCTGGTCGCAGCTCGGTTTTCACCAAAAACCGTGCGGGCTGCTGAATATTGGCGGGTATTATGACGCCCTGCTGGCGTTTATGGATGGCATGGTGGCTCAGGAGTTCATCGACCTGGAGCACCGCCAGACGATGCTGCATGACGCCACAATCGAAGGGCTGCTGGACCAGTTTGCCGGTTACGTTCCCCCAAAAGGCAGCAAGGCCGCCTGGGTGCTGGAAAGAACGAATCTGATTGAGCTTATCGAAAGGACGGATCCCCTTGCTTGAGAAACCCGCCATCCCCGACCAAACCATTATCGACTGCCTGCTCAAAGAATACGGGCTGCGCATCCAGCGGCTCGAATTTCTGCCCATCACCGGTGATATGAACACGGCGGTGTACCGGGCGGAAGCCGCGGATGGCTGCGCCTATTTCTGCAAGCTGCGCTTCAATCATTTCGTGGAAGCGGTGGTGGCGCTGCCCAAGTTTTACAGCGACCAGGGCCTCCAGCAGATGATTGTGCCGCTGGCAGCCCGCGACGGCAGGCTGTGGGCAGAGATGGGTTCGACCTGCGTGATCCTGTACCCGTTTATCGAAGGCCAGAACGGCTATGCGGTGGAGCTGACTGAACCGCAGTGGCGCGAATTTTCCACCGCGCTGTGGCGCATCCATACCACCCTCCCGCCGCCGGAAATCGCCGGGCCGATCCGCAAGGAGACCTACGCCCCCTACTGGCGCGATCTTACCACGCAGTATCTCGAACGGTTCCGCGCGGCGCGTTTCGATGACCCGGTTGCCGCCGAGTTTGCCGCCGTGCTCAACCAGCGGCGCGCGGAGGTGCTCGACATGGCCCGCCGCTCGCAAAAACTGGCCGATACCCTGGTGGCGCGCTCGACGGAGATGGTGCTGTGCCATTCCGACATCCACCCCGGCAACCTGTATATCGATACCAAAGGCTCCCTGTTCATCGTCGATTGGGACTACCCGACCATTGCTCCCAAAGAGCGCGACCTGATGTTCATCGCCGGGGGGCACGGCTTTATTAACCGCACGGCGGAGGAGGAAGAGGCGCTGTTCTACCGCGATTACGACCCATCCACCGTCAACCTGACGGCGATGGCCTACTACCGCTGCGAGCAGATTCTGATCGAGATTGGGGTGCAGTGCCCGCGCGTCCTGCCAGATGGAACGGACGGCGGCGCGAGCGGAAAGGACCTGGAGCAGGCCCTGCAAATCCTTAAGTGGCTGTTCCTGCCCGGCGGCACGTTTGAGATGACGCTCCAGACTGCGCAAAAGGCGGATCTTGAATAAACGCCGCGCTTCACCCATCGCCAAATAGCACCACCTTACTACGCTCTCCTTCTGCGTAGTGCGGAAACAGGGGACAAATGTTGAAGCGGTCCGTTTGGAGTCGCCCAGGGACGCAGTTCCTGGGCTAGAAAAGCGCGCAGCCCGGCGGAGCCGGACTGCGTCTCGCGGTGTGCCCACAAGCCGCGTTTCAGAGGAGGGGATTTGCGCATTTTTCACCCCAAACCCGCCCACTCGAAGCGCTGATGATTGTGCGCCGCTCTTGCGCGGGATGGCGATAGTATAGTAATATTCGGTAATGTATAAGATCATTATCATCGCAATTACCCTGGCGATGCTGACCGGCTGCGCCGGGGTGCAGGTTCGCGATGTTCCGCAGCCGGTGTTTACCCAGGCTGTTGTCGAGACACCCGGCCCGGTCCAACCCGAAGCCGTCCATTCCTCCAGCACGCCCGAGCCGACCCGCACGCCCACGCTGCTGCCCAGCCACACC
>CAYTHO010000204.1:0-2604 GCA_964437595.1 uncultured Anaerolineaceae bacterium | reverse complement strand
CCCACCCCGACCACCACGCCGACCATCACCCTCACGCCCACTCCCACCCAAACGCCAACGATTACGGTTACGCCAGTTGTGTCGGAAACGGCTAGCGGCTCGGATTAAATTGTTCATTCCAGGGCATCGATTTACATTAACAGGTCGATGTCCGTCTCGCAGTTCTTCTCAATTGTAAATGCATCGATCCTGCGCACACCAGGCCGCTCTGCGGCCTGTTCGGCGTGCGTGGCTTCATAGAACCGCGTCCGCACGATAAACGGCGGGGCAAGTTGAAACGCGGGGATATCGCCAACCCTGCCTACCGCCCGGCAGGCCGCGTCGCGAATAACCGCCCGGGCTTTTTCAGGGGCCAGGGTGATCATCGGCCCGGGTCGTAAACTTCCCACCTCCACCAACCCTTCTTTCACCACGGCGGTTTCGATCCCCGGGACGAGCGATTTTGCCTCTTCGGCGGCTGCCTTATCGCCTGCCACCAGAGCGCATGGAACGCCCAACTGTCCCGCCGTTTGCATGTTCATTGCAATCTCACCCCAGGGCAGATCGTTTACCCGGATCTCGGCCACGTGGGGCGCGAAACTGTGCGCCAGCACCCCATACCTGGCGCCTGCCATACCGTGCAGCCCGAGTTGAATCAGTGCGGAGAAAGAACCGTCTAACCCTTCTGGTCCGCCATCCCCGGCGCCCATCACCATCCGGCAGGCAGGGTGAAGCAGTTCGGTATCCAGCCCGCCGGGAAAGTTCGCGTGACCATCCCAGGCAATGATTTCCGTCGCGCCGCCCTCCAGCGCGCCCTCCACCAGAGCGTTTAACTCCAGGGTTGCCAGGCGGCGGGCCTGCAAATAGTAAGCGCCGTCAAACCAGCACTGCTGTCGGTGGTCTACCACGCCAGCCGTTCCTTCCAGGTCGCAGCATACATAGATTTTCATGGTTACAGCTCCTTGTAAAATTTTCATCGATGCTGGTCTGATCATACAAGAAATAACTGACACCATATGTCAGCTATTGATTCTCCTTTTCCGTTGAACCAATTTGGCTCATTTCGAATAAACCTTTTGCGAACCTCGTATATAGTTATAGAAAAGGACATTCGGGACCATGACCGCCGCCGAAACGACACTTATCGCGCATGAAACCGCGCTCAGCGACATTGATCTCATCACTGCCGCGCAAAAGAGCGATTCGGCTGCATTTGGTGCCCTGGTTAGCCGCTACCGCGAGGGGGTTGTGGCGGTCGTCTACCGAATGTGCGGCGACCCGTGGCTGTCCGAAGAGGCCGCCCAGGAGGCATTTTTGCGCGCCTGGCTGCACCTTTCGAGCTACGACCCGCGTTATTCTTTCCGCTCCTGGGTGTATCGCATCGCCATCAACGCCGCGCTGGATACCTTGCGCCGCGAGAAACCCACCGCGGATATTGATGAGATTGGTGATATTGTGGTCGAAACGCCTTCTTCTACACAGAACGATAACCCAGAAGCGGCGCTGGAACGCAAGGAACGCGCTAACCGCGTGCGCCGGGCGCTGCTGTCGCTGCCGTCGCCGAGCCGGGCGGTGCTGGTGCTGCGCGAATACGGCGGCCTGTCATACGCCGAAATTTCGAACGCGCTGGGCATTCCGCTCGGAACGGTCATGTCCCGATTAAATTCTGCCCGCGGTCAGCTTCGCCAATCGCTGGTCGGACTGCTGGAGGTGTTATGAACGTACCCACAAATGATTATGTAAAGGAGTGGCTGGGCGCTTATCTCGACGGCGAACTGTCTGCCGACCGGCGTGCCTGGGTGGAAGATCACCTGGCTGGCTGCCCGGTCTGCCAGCGGGAGCTTACCGAGCTGCGCGCGCTCGCGCAGTTACTGCATGCTGACCCGGCGCCGGCCCCCTTTCTGGAACCGCAGGCATTTTCCAGGCAGGTGCTGAGCCGGCTGCCGGCTCCCCGGCAGTCAACCTGGCAGCGCTTGCTGGGCTTTAACCTGCGCTTCGCCCCGCTGTGGCTGTTTGGCGCGTGGGCCTTCTTCCAGGCTGTGATCCTGGTATCCACCGGGCTGTTCTATGCGCTGCGCCTGTTCCCCGAGGCCGGGGGGATAGCAGCCTCGCTCGAGCCGCGTTGGAACCTGGGTTGGGACAGCCTCCTGGATTACACCCTGTTCGGCTCCGCGCTTTCCTACCTCGGGCTGGATCACCTGACCCAGGGCATCGGCGGCGCCTTCTGGATCGGCCCGCTGGCCGTTATCAACCTGGTCTTCCTGGCCCTTCTCAGCGTTCTGTTCTTTGCCTGGCTGGGCGGCCTCTACTCGCACTACCGCGTGCAATCCCGCGCGCAAGATTACGTGCAATCCTGAGCCGCATCCTCGCGCGACCGCCTCTTCGCGCCACTGCATACTTGCGCGACTGGCTCATAACGTTTGCCGCCTGACCAACTGTTCACGGATCGATTGTTTGACTGCTTTACGATAGGAGACTGAAATGGACTACATGCGAATTATCCGCCGCTCATTTGAAATTACCTGGGTTTACCGGGCTTTGTGGATCTTTGGGATTATTCTCGCGCTGACCACCCCTGGTGGGGGCGGCTCGAACGGCGGCGGCGGCGGTGGAGGGGGCGGCGGT
>CAYTHO010000203.1:0-2605 GCA_964437595.1 uncultured Anaerolineaceae bacterium | reverse complement strand
CAGGCACAAGCGCATTAATCTCTAATCCCCAATCCCCCCCATTTGGCTATTGAATTCCTCGTACATTTGTGCTAAAAATGAAACAACCGTACACCAGACCGCGGCGGGGGGAAAACTACCGCATCTCGACCCATACCGGAGGGAATGCCCATGACCGATCTCGCCCCAACCTTCACCAGCCTCGCCCAGCGCGCCGCGAGCAGCTACCTGCGCGCCCTCGCCCCCGCGCCTGAAGACGCCGCGCCCGCCCGGCGCGACCTGCGCGCCTTCTTCGGCGCCTTCTACCAGGCCCTGTTCGACGACCCGGCCCGCTTCGGGCTGCCCATCGAGCCGGATGACTGCATCACCGGCGCCGAAAAGGACCGCACCCAAAAGATGGCCTACCTCAACCGCAGGCTGCAAAAACCGCGCGACCTGATCGCCAGCGGCCTCAATTGGCTGATGCAGGTGGGCAGCGCGGGCCGCCTCACCGCCGCATCCCCCGCGCAAGGCCAGGCCCTGCTGCTGGGCGAGGCCGATTACGCCGCGCTGCTGCTGAGCGCGCGGGTCAAGAAACCCTTCCTGGCGGGCCTGGCCGAGGTGGGTCTGGAAATATCCTCCGCGCCCGGCAGCGTGATCATCCGCAGCCCGCGCTACCCGGCCATGCTGCCCGCCCTCCAACAGCTTGCCTCGGCATGCTGCCAGCTCGCCTCGGCATGTTGGGGCGCGGCATCCCAGGCAGGCCAGGACCCCAAACGGGCCGCCTTCAACTTCGCCCGCTGCGATTTCCAGGCCCTCGACGACCCCGCCCGCACCCCCTCCGCGCTGGACCTGTACCGCTTCTTCAGCGCCGATGATTACCAGCGCCTGGCCCGCCTGCACGCCTACTACACCGACCGCGGCTACCAGGCCCTGATCGGCGCCTGCGGCATCCACGACTGGGACGTCCAGTACCAGGGCGACCGCAAAGTCAAGGGCACCCCGCTGGCCCAGGTCCATTTCGCCGAGCGCTTCCAAAACCAGCTGCAGGTCAGCATCAAGTGCGCCAGCACCCCGCGCATCGCCCCGCTCATCGCCGCCCAGCCGCGCGCCTTGCAGGAAGATTTCTTCCAGCGCACCTTCCCCTGCGGCGACTGCGGCTGGTGCCGCAACAAAAAGACCCTCGGCCCCACCGTCATCGAATTCGACGGCCAGCAAAAACGCGCCTGCTGGTACGTCCTGCCCGACATCAAAGAATTCAACGACGCCGCCCTCGCCCTCATCCAGGATTACACCGTCCTGCACGAAAGCCTGGCGTAGGAAATAGATATGACATGTGCTGCCAGCGCGAAACGCGCTGGCAGCACATGTCTCTATTTCTCTGGCTACCACGCTCCGGCGTGGTTGCCTCTTCCCAGGCGCTCCGCGCCCAACCGTTGCCATCCACCCCCGCGGCCTCGCTAACCCTCCTCCACCAGCGCGGCCTCCAACGCCGTGTATTCCGGCAGCGAGCGGATCGAATCCAGGTGCCAGCTATCCTCAAACCAGCCGCGCTGACCCTTCCAACCGGTCTCCTGCAGCCGCCACAGGCAGGCCAGCGCCTGCTCCACGCGCCCCGCCGACGCCCAGGCCTGCGCCGCCAGGAAATTCCAGCCCGGCTGCACCTTATCGGCCCGCTCGTAGTGCCGCGCCCATTCCTCGAATTCCGCCGGGCGGACGTCGCCGGGGTTTTCCGCGGGCAGCCAGGCGCTGAAGGCCAGGTAATCGCGCTCCAACTGGAAACCCATCCGCCGCGCAATCGCCACCGACCCGGCGTTCGAGCGCAGGCACTGCCAGCCGATCTCGCGCAAACCGCGCGCCAGGCACGCCTCGATCGTCGCGGCAACCGCCAGGCTGCCCAGCCCCCGCCGCCGGAAGGCCGCATCGGTCATAATGCCGATCTCGCACCGGCTGCCCAGCGCGCAGTCCGTCAGGCTCCACGCGGCAATCGTATGATCGACGATCACGCAGCTCCCCAGGCCGTGCTCCAGGAAGTCCTCGCGCGAATGCCAGCCATCCACCCATTCCATCACATCCTCATGGTTCACCAGGCTGTCTTGGGCGATGAGCGCCGCGTCCACCGGCGCCACGCGCATGCCTTCTTTCACCCGGCTTCTCCAATCCATCAACTGCCAGCCGGGCGTATCCGCGGGCCGCAGCACGTAATGCTGGCGTTCGTGGCGCAGGGCGGCGGCGTTCGTCCACACCTCGCCGGGGGTCGTCCCCACCAGCACCGCCTCCCATTCCGCCGGCTCGCAAATCAGGTACGCGAAATGCGGGATCACCCCGCGCAGCTCCGCGTAGGCCGGGCGGTAGGTTGGGTCGCCCGCCAGGTAGCAGCCCTCCGCCCCGGAAATAAACCCCACCCGCGGCGCGGCCACATCATCCACCCACACCTTCCCCGGGGCCGCCCCCGCCAGCACCGCCATCACGCACAGGTGATAAGCGTCAAACGCCCTGAACAACGGGCGCGCCATCACAAATTGTTGTGCTTCAAGATATGGCATACAGCGTATTCTCCTTTATGACCCATCCCGCGCGGCGTGAACCTTTGCGCCTAGTATATTATTAGATAGGGATGCAGCAGGCCGATTCGCGTCCGGATCCC
>CAYTHO010000202.1:0-2660 GCA_964437595.1 uncultured Anaerolineaceae bacterium | reverse complement strand
TACGGCACGGCGCTGGGCGCGGCGCAGTTGAACGCCACGGCAAATGTGGCGGGCAGCTTTGCCTATACCCCGGCGGCGGGCGTTTTGCTGAACGCCGGAGAACACCAGGCGCTGACGGCAGCCTTCACCTCCGGCAACGCCAACTACAACAACGCCAGCGCCACGGTGTACATCAACGTGCGCAAGGCCACGCCGGTCATCACCTGGAGCAGCCCGGCGGCGATCACGTACGGCACGGCGCTGGGGTCGGCGCAGCTCAACGCGGCGGCCAATGTGAGCGGCGCCTTCGCGTACACGCCAGCGGCAGGCAGCCTGCTGGGCGCGGGGAACAGCCAGGTTCTGCAAGCGCAGTTCACACCAACCGACACGGCCAACTACAACGCCGCCTCGGCGCAGGTGAACATCACCGTCAGCCCGGCGGTTCTGACCATCCGGGCGGGGAACGCCAGCGCGGTGTACGGTACGGCGCCAGCCTACAGCTACACGGCCAGCGGGTTTGTGAACAGCGAGAACGCCAGCGTGCTCACCGGCGCGCCGCAGTACAGCGCCAGCTCGCTGGGCGCCGGGACCCATGCTATCATCGTCAGCCAGGGCAGTTTGCACGCCGATAACTATGCCTTCCAGTTCGTGAGCGGCACGCTGACCATCACGAAGAAGCCGCTGGTCATCACCGCCGACAGCTTCAGCATGGTTTACGGCAGCCAGCCGTACTTCGACTTCTACGCCAGCGGGTTTGCTTACAACGAGAACGAAAGCGTGCTGTCTGGCAAGCCCGAATACACGGTCGACTCGGTGGAAGTGGGCAGCCACACCATCCAGATCAGCCTGGGGACGCTCGCATCGCGCAACTACAGCTTTACGTTTGTGAACGGCGCGCTGTCGGTCACCCCGGCCACGCTGACCATTACCGCCACTTCGCTGACCAAGGGCTACGGGGCGAATATCCCCATGCCGCAGTTGACGTACACGATCAGCGGGTTCGTGAACGACGAGACGGCTGCTGTGCTGAATGGCCAGCCAGCGCTCAGCACGGATGCTACCCTGTACAGCCCGGCGGGGACATACACGATCGAAATTCGCGTGGGCAGCCTGAGCGCGCACAACTACGTGTTCAACTTCGTGGACGGCACGCTGACGGTGGTGGGAGGGCGAATTTACTTGCCGCTGCTGGCAACCGGAGGGTAGTTCTCGCTTGCGCGAGCGGCATACAGGGATGTATGCCCTACCGGGTGCATGTCAGGGTAACCATCGACATTAAGCATCGTTTGCGGCGCATTATGACAGCAGCAATTTATCGCTGATTATACTGATTACACAGATTACGCTGATGAGAATTTAGGTTCTCATCAGCGTAATCGCTGTTGGGCGGCGGTCGTATTCATTGCCAAACCGTCAAGAAGAAGCGCGGCAGTTATTTGGCCGCTTTTTCTTGAGCCAGGAGGCGTTCTTTGCGGGCGAGGCCCCAGCGGTAGCCAGCCAGGGCGCCGCCGGTGCGCACTACGCGGTGGCAGGGGATGACCAGCGCGGCGGGGTTGGTGGCGCAGGCGCGGGCCACGGCGCGCACGGCGCTCGGCTGGCCGATGGCCTGGGCCACTTCGGTATAGGTGCGGGTCTGGCCGTAGGGAATGCGGCGCAGCTCGGACCACACGCGCTGCTGGAAGGCGGTGCCGGATACGTCGAGGGGTAGGTGGTCGAGGATGGGGCGGGCGCCGGAGAGGTGCTCGCGCAGGGCCGCGGCCCAACCGGCCAGCGGGCCAGCATTGGATGGAACGCATTGGGCGGCGGGGAATGCGGCGGCGAGGGCGTCGACCAGGGCGGCGTCGGCGTCGCCCATTTGCACGGCGCAGATGCCGGTTTCGGTGGCGGCGACCAGCAGGCGGCCCAGGGGGCTGTCTACAATGGTATAGGTGATGCGCATGTCGTTTCCTCCCGCGCGGCGCCTGAGGTCAGGAGGCAGCCGGTTTTTCGTCATCGTCACCGGGCAGGTCCGGCTGTTGGGCGCGGCGGGCGAGCAGCTCACGGAAGCGCTGCTCGTCGCTGGCATGGTTGAAGACCGATTTGGGCAGGATCATGTAGCGGTTGCCGGCGCCGTACTCGATGGTGAAGACGCGCGGGTCTTCTTCTACCTTGAGGATCTGGTTCCACTTGATGCGCAGTCCGCCCTCTTTGCCGGTGACAAAGAGGCGCAGGTGTTTATCGTTGAAATGGAGGGAGAGCGGCAGACGCCAGAAGCGGTTGAGGTAGAAATCCATCATGGGGGTGACGAAGATGAGCACCAGCAGGGTGACGAAGTAGGCGAGGCCGATCTGGAGGACGAGTCCCCAGGAGGTGTTGGGGCCGGGTGGAAAGACCTGGGGGAGCACCAGCGGGGCGATCAGGTAGAGCATGGCGACCAGCCAGATGAGGAGGATGATCTTGAACTGGCTGGAGCGCAGGAAGCGCGTGCGCTGGGCAGCGACAACGTCGGGGCGGGAGTAGGTAAATTCGAGGCGGGTTTCGGACATGGATGAATTAAAGCGTAAAGTGGGGGAGAATGCAAAGGAAAAGAGGGGAAGAGATTTAACCACGAAGGAACGAAGGAGCGAAGAAGAAAGAAAGAAAAAGAATTAACCGCAAAGCAACTGTGTTGAAAGGCAAGAGGTAAAAGGGGTCAAACAGCC
>CAYTHO010000201.1:0-2703 GCA_964437595.1 uncultured Anaerolineaceae bacterium | reverse complement strand
CCGCACGATCGAGAATTCTAACACCCGGGTCAGCGCGCTGGCGGAGATCGCCCCGAGTCTCCCCGCCAACCTGCAGCCGGGCGTGCTGCAGGAAGCCCTCGACGCCGCCCGCGCAATCGAGCATCCTCGTGACCGGGCCCTTGCGCTGGCGGTGGTCGCCCCGTGCCTTCCCGCTGACCGGCAGGCAGGCGTGTTGCAAGAGGCCCTCAACACAGCCTGCGCGATCGAGCATTTTCGCGACCGGTCCAGCTTGCTGGCGGAGATCTTCGCCCCGCGCCTCCCGTCCGAACAGGCTCTAGAAGCCGCCCGCACGATTGAGCATCCTATATACCGAAGCTTGGCGCTGGCGGAGATCGCCCTGCGCGCGCCTGCCTCTTCCCTGCCGGAAATCTGGCAGTTTGCGCTGCGCACGGGTTCAGCGGATGTGCTAGAGGCGCTGGCCGAGCGCTGGCCGGAGCTGTGCGCCGCCCTGAGGCAGGCCCAACCGGCGGCGCTCACCGCCACCCTGCGCGCCTTCCAGCAGGGTAAGCGCGGTAACGTACTCAAGATAATCACCGCGATGCTGCCCGTTATTGAGCAACTCGGCGGGCAGGTGGCGGTGGAGCAAACGGTCCGCGCCATCCGGGACGTGAGCGAGTGGTGGCCGTAGAACCCAGCGCCCAGGGATGGGCGCCCTACCCCGGATAAAACCAGAACATCGCCGCGCACCCCAGCATCGCCAGCAGCGCCAGGGCGATCTGCAACCGGGCCAGGCGGCGGTATTTTTCCCCTTTTTCCAGCACAAACTGGTCCAGGTTCCAGCGCGAGCCAGCCGGGAAGACGCCGGTGAGCAGGGCAAACAGGCCGTCGTAGAGGCTCAGGAACAGCAGGACGGGGAAGAATAAGAAATATTCGTTGAAGAAGGGCTTGTGGTATGGGGCCCCGATGGCGACGAAGAGAAATAACAGCGGCACGGGCAGCAGAAAAAACGGCAGGGTATATTTATATACAATCCCGCGCAGGTGGGGGTGACGGGCGGCGATTTGCTTACCGATAAGGCGCGGATGCTTGCGCAGGGCTACCCTGGGGAAGGCCAGGATGGCAACAACGATGGCGAAGGCGGTGTAGAAAAGGATGGTCTGGTGCAGCGGCATGGGTAAAGTATACCGCCGATAAAGAGAAAAGTGCTTCATCGCTGATTTCGCTGATTGAACAGATTACGCTGATTAGAGAGAAAAAAAAACAGCTTCTTATCAGCGAAATCACACTTGCGCGGCAAGCGCATAATCAGCGTAATCGGCGATAAATCTTTGCCCCAATGCTCTGATGGTATAATCCTCCCCATCCCATTCATCAAGGACAATACCATGCAGCGCGCATCCGCCAAAACCCAATCCAAAATCGGCCTGATCCTGCTGGCCTTCATCGCCTTCATCTCGCTGGGCCTGCCCGACGGGCTGCTGGGCGTGGCCTGGCCCTCCATTCGCAATAACTTCGCCATCCCGCTCGACTCGCTGGGGCTGTGGATGATCGCCAGCATGGTGGGCTACACTTCCTCCAGCTTCGTGGCGGGCAAGACCATGGCGAAGCTGGGCGTGGGTGGGCTGCTGGCAGCCAGTTGCGCGCTGACCGGCGCGGCCCTGCTTGGCTATACGCTGGCCCCCGCCTATTGGGTGGTGGTGGCGCTGGGCGTGGTCGCCGGGCTGGGCGCCGGGGCCATCGACGCGGGCATCAATACCTACATCGCCGCCAACTTTGGCGAGGGCCTGATGCAGTGGCTGCATGCCAGCTTCGGCGTGGGCGTCACCCTGGGGCCGATCATTATGACCGCCGGGCTGAGCGCCTTCGGCGCGTGGCGCTTCGGCTATGTGGTGGTGGGCGCGGCCCAGCTCCTCCTGGCGCTGTGCTTCCTGCTCACCATATCCATGTGGCAGCAGTCCGGCGCGAAGGAGAAGCCCGACTCCGAGCGCCTGCTGACCGATTACAAAACGCCGCTGACCGAAACCCTGCGCCAGCCGCGTGCCTGGCTGAGCATCCTGATGTTCTTCATTTACACCGGCACCGAAGTCTGCCTGGGCGCGTGGGCCTACACCCTGCTGACCGAGTCGCGCGGCATCGACACGACCGCCGCCGGCCTGTGGGCGGGCAGCTACTGGTTCATGTTCACCGTGGGGCGGGTGCTGGCCGGGTTGTACGCAAAACGGGTGGGTATCCACAAGCTGATCACCGGCGGGCTGGCCCTGGCGCTGACCGGCGCGGCCCTGCTGTGGTGGAACCCCGCCGACTGGGTCAGCCTTCTGGGCGTGGCGCTCATCGGTTTCGCCGTGGCGCCCATCTTCCCGGCCCTGGTCTCGGGCACCAGCGGGCGCGTCAGCCCGCGCCACACCGCCAACACCATCGGCATGCAGATCGGCGCGGCGGGCTTGGGCGGCGCATTGGTCCCCGGGCTGGCGGGCGTGCTGGCCCGGCGCATCTCGCTGGAGGTCATCCCGCCCTACCTGTTCGTGCTGATCGCCCTGCTGATCGGGCTGTATGTCATATCCACGCGGAAAACGGGTGATCGGGTTTGAATTCCCGGGGCTAAAGCCCCTCTATCGATAAGGTGCCTGCAAATATCTCAAGATTCATCGCTGATTACGCTGATTGAACAGATTTCGCTGATTACTTTCTTTTCTAGCCACCCGACAGTTTGAGAAATCATAGATAGGTACACAGCGAAAGATG
>CAYTHO010000200.1:0-2838 GCA_964437595.1 uncultured Anaerolineaceae bacterium | reverse complement strand
CGGGCGCGGATGGCGATTCTGTCCTGGCCAGCAACGCGCATAGGCTGGGGGTAAAGGGTTATCCGTTTGCCGGTCCAGTCGGCGGTTTCGTCTCCCAGGATGGCGGCGATCTGGCGGCCAAGGGCGGGGCCGAGGATGATACCGCGCTGGGCTTCGTCCATGTACATGACAGGTTTTTTCTCGGCGGGGCTGCCTGGCTGCGGGTGCATTTCTTCGTACACTACGCGGGCGATGGTCATGGTGTAGGCTTTGCCTTTGAGGTCTTCGCCGGTGGCATATTTGCGGGGGTAGATTTCGCTGATTTTCATGGGTTAGATTCCTTTCAGGTCTCTTATGATGCGGTCGAGGCTGTAAACGGCTTGCTCGATTTCGGAGCGGGCGCGGTTGGCCTGGCGGGTCAGGTTTTGGTGCTGCTCGTAGCGGTCGAGGCGGGCGCGGGCGTTTGCCTGTTTGGTTGGGTCAGCGCCGATGTATTCGCGCTTGCGCGTGCCGTCTGGCTGGGTGGGATGGATGAGATACATATAGGTTTCATTGCGCATGTATACGCTGGCGTTGGCGATGCCTGCCTGTTCGAGGTTGGCAATTTCGGCGACCAGGGCGCGGTAGGTTTCGATGGCTTTGAGAGCGGCGGGGGCGATCTGCTCGGCGCGGGCGATGAGGTGGGCGGCGGTGTCTGGTGTTAGGGGGTGGTGGTTGAGTTGGTCTGTCATGGGTGCGGGTCTCCTAGTGGGTGAGGTGGTAGAGAGTGAAGCCTGCAAGCAATCCGAGGATTGCGGCGGCTGCGATAAGTTCGGGTAGGTGCTGCTCGATGTATTCTTTCACGGCTGCGGTTCCTGTTGGTGACGGCGCGCGCGCCTGGCCAGCTCGCGGCCGTCACCATGCGGGGCGGGGTTAGTCGGCGGCGTCCAGGTCGTGCAGGATGTTTTCCTCTGTATCCGGTCTCCATGCAAACTCGTTCTTGAGTTGATCGGGGGTGAGGATGGCGCAGCTTGTACGGCCGTTGTCTGCATTGGCGGCGTAGAATGGGCGGTATGCCTGGCCGGTCGAGTCTTTCTCGATCACGCGGACGGTGACCAGGTTGGCGGGTGCATCCAGGGCGATAATGCGCACCTTTATCATCAGGCGGGATTGATCGGGGTGTTTAATCCAGCCTTCATAATTCCGGCGCAGTTGGGGCCGGGGCTGGGCTGGCTGCTCCTGGTTGAACCATCCGACATAGAGAGCGACGGCCAGCCGATGTTTACAAGGGCGCTCCGGGTGCTTGCCAGCATCGGGGCAGGTGCATGATTTCTTTGTGGTGTCCACGTAGTAAAAGCCTTGCGGGTTGGATTCGGACTGGATCCGAAAACGGCCGGGGCTTACTTCGATGATCTCCCCACGGGTGACCAGGTTTTGAGCGCGTTCGATACGCTTTTCAAAACCTGAATGGGTGAGCAGTGAGGGAAAATCTGAGGTGAGACGCTGCACGCGGGCGGCGATCTCATCGGGTAACAACATTTCAGCGGTACGAGATCCAAGGGTTAACATTGTGACTCCTTCACTTTGAATGATGCCCGGCTGATGGGGCCGGGATGGATGGACTAAAACAGAGACGGCTGGACGGCTGCCCCAGCGGGCAACCACGACCAGGCCAAAAAACCACAAAAGAGACCGGCGACCCAGGCACCAGCGCAGCCGGGAACCGGGGCAGGAGCTGCCGGGGCGATGGCCCAAACGGGCAGGCCAGCGCGGACGGCCAGCGCTGCCACGGCCAGCGACCCAGCACCAGGGGAAAAGAACAGGGCGACTGAAGCACCACGCAGCGCAGCGGCAGAGCGGCGAATGAGACGGGCACGCAGGGGAACGGCTGCCCCACCACCGGCCCACCAGGTGACCGAAGCGCCAGCAGCAGCGGCGGCCAGCACGGCGGGCACGGCTGAGAGCGAGCAGGAGCCCGCAGCACCAGGGCCGAAGGCGGCGAACACCTGACCCAGCGCGGGCGGCTGCCCGGCCAACCAGGCGAGGGCCTGCGCGTCAGCGCCCACGCAGCAGCCCACCTGCACCACGCAGCAGCCGGACGACACAGCAGCGGCCAGCACCTGGCCGACCAGGGGCGAGGGCGCGAGATGGCGAGACCCGCCAACGAACAGCGACCAGCGGGAAGCGCCAGAAGCCGGGAAGCTGGAGCAAGGAGCGGAAGAAGTGGGGAATGTGGACACTGTTTTTACCTCTGATTGGTGACTGGCGGAACCAAAACCTAGCTAGATTATACCCCAAAACCTAGCTAGATTTACAACAAACTTGGATGACGCGCAGCACAAATTATGTTACGCTTACGCTCTGCCCGACTCTGCCGGGAGCGGCCAGCTGGGAGCCGTGCGCGGTGGCCACGCGCAGCCCGCGCCCGCCTGACCGGACACCCGATTCAAGGCCGGTTTTTCTTCATCATGGGTTATGACTGGCAGTAGCCCCAGGAACGAGAACCCGCCAGGCCGTCCACCGCAACCGGGAGCAATGGCCACAACCCCGGGCTGCACCGACGAAGTAACCGCCAGGGTCCCTAAAAGACAAAGGGCGTTTTTCCCGGCTGGATGATCTTACCAGCCGGGAAAAACGGGAGCTTGCGACTTTACCCTTTGGCTTTTGGGGTGGCGGTTATACTGAGGAATGCAGGCGGGGGTTGTTCTGTGAACGTTCTGTCACTGCGGACAAACCGAAAGATTCCTTTTGGTCGCGTCTCGGCGTGGCTACACGGTTGATCTTTACTGACCATTACCGGGGCTTCTCATTATTCCCCGTTGCTATTTGTTGTTCCCGTTTTTCCCAAAATAGAAAAGGATTTTCTCTTACCAGGGGGGG
>CAYTHO010000199.1:0-3161 GCA_964437595.1 uncultured Anaerolineaceae bacterium | reverse complement strand
TGGGCTTTGTGGCTGGTGATCCCACTGGGCTACTTCGCCATGCTGCTCCAGCAGGCGCTGCTCAACCCCTGGTCGCTGGTCAACCCGCTCGCGAATGCAACCGAAATCATCCAGCGCTACCGCACGAGGCAGTAGAACATCGAATGGAACTCCGTCACCTCTGGTGGTTAAGTTCTGTTTGCTGTTCTCGCCTTGTTGAGAACTGTTATATCCAACCTCGGGTGTTTTTCAAAGACCTGGGTCTCTATTCCAACGTTGGAGGTTCCTATGCAATCGCTCCTTGACATTCTACGGGGTCCGGCGCTGGGCGTGGTCATCATGATCATCGCGCTCGCCGGCGTCATCATCGTCACTGCCTTTGCCGCGCTGATCGCGCAGGTTGGTCTGCTGATGCGGCTGCGTCCCTGGCAGCCCCAGCCGGCTTTGAAATCACAGGCTGTGAACCAGGCTGCCTCGCAACCCACTCGCCGTTCTCCGAGGTATTCGGTTCGTGAACCGGACGAGTCGGAAGCGATAAATCCGGATTGGTGAGACAACCCTAAGAAAATCAAGCGAGCATCTTCTGCGAACCGCAGGAGGTGTCTCGTGAGATGACGAGTTTCAACTGGTCGCTTCACGAGACACCTGGAGGAAACATTGGCAAAAATCATCGACCGGCTAACCGACAAAATCCCCTGGCTGCAAAAAGCAGCTACGCTTCACGTCCCTGACGATCTGCGGGTGGGTGACATTGATCTACGCTTCACCGCGGACCGGGAGCAGATGGAATATCTGTGCTTCCACGTTCAGGAACGAGAAGGTGGCCAAACCTACGAGGGCTACCGGGTGGTGCGGCTGTTACAGCTCAAGTACATTTCCCTCGAAGCCAGGCGAGATGCCGGCTTACTGCAAAAGATGCGCACGGTGCTGCGCGGTCTGTATGGTTCTAGCGTGGACCTGGTTTACCTGGCTGCCGGGATTTTCGAGCAGCCACGAATTGGCATCGTGCAGTGCTACGGAGTCTCCGCCTTTAGCGCCAGCAAAGAGGAAGCCATCCGCAAGTCAGCTCAGATGCAGATGGCGCTTAAAGCAGCCATGGTCGGCGCATACCGGCAAATCCGCCTGGAACCGCTGACGCCCAAGATCGCGCAGTGGATCGCCAACGCCTTTACCCAGATGCGCTTTGCCCTGGTAACAGTGGGACACCCCGACCCGCGGGAGAATGCTCGCGGGGGCGATGCTTCGCTGCGTGACCCATTGACCTCCGGGCAGCCCGGCGCGCAGCAGTATTCGATGCAGCAAAACGAACTGCTCTTTCGCGGGATGAGCGGGCTCGGAGAAGAGTTTATGCTGCTGGTGATCGCCAGCCACGTCAGTCTGGCGGATATCACTACGATGCTTTCCGGGCTGCTGGAAGATACCTCCGTTTATGCTTCCCGGCAAACCGGGGCGCGGGCGGCCTCGTTTGGCATCAGCCTGCCGGCCATCCTGACCGGCGGACTGGCTGAGAATGCTTCGAACTCTTACAGCACCAACCAATCCACCGGGCTAACGGAGGGCCACTCGGCAACCGATGGCGTAGCGAATGCCGAAGGGCAGGCTCACACGGTTGGGCATGCCAGCACGCGCGGCTGGGCGCATACGGTCGGCGTGACGGAAACCGATACCACCGGAACGTCGGTCACGCAAGGAACAGCCGTCAGTCATGGCACAGCCCATACGGAAGGATCGGCGGTTACAGATGGCACTTCACACACCGAATCCTCCGGCACGGCGTATACGCACACGGATAGTTCCGGGTACGGCGTGAACGGCGGCGTCGGTGGCAGCATCGCGCCGGCTGGGGTAGGGTTGTCGGCGAACGTTGGCGGCAGCGCCAACTGGGGTTCATCGGATGGGGTGACCTCCAGCAGCGGTTCAGCAGACACCACCATGCATTCGGTCACTTCGAGCAGTTCGGATACGGTTTCCCAAGGGGTAACCCAAAGCCAGTCAAGCACCAACTCGCAGAGCCATTCGACCAGCAATTCCGAGGCATGGACTACCTCCGGATCGGAAACCGATTCAGTATCCAATACCACCAGCACTTCGACCACCAAAAGTCATGCGGATACCGCCAGCACTGCCACTTCTCAGACGCAAGGATCGGGGATTGGGCAGGTGATCGGGCGCGGGTTTAGCGCTGGCATGAGCGTGGGGGTAGCGCCTTCCTTTTCGCTCTCCAACAGCTACCAGTGGCAGGATGACCCGAACATCTTGCTGACGGAGATCATGCGTACGCAGCGCAAGCTGCTGGACATTGCCAGCCGGGAAGGAGCGTTCTATGCTGACGTCTACGGGTTAGCGCGGACGGAACAGGGCGCGCAAGCCTTGATGGGCCTGATCCCGGAAGCCTTTCACGGCACAGAAGACGTCATTACTGGGGTGCAAACGCGCAGCTTGAGCGAGGAAGAGCAGGCGTACATCAGCCTGCACGCGCGCGCCTTTACTCCTTCGACTCGGGTGGAAACAATCCCCGAGGCGATGAGCGGCTACACCGATTCGACGCTGCTGACCATGTTGCAGTTGGCCGCTTACACAGCTCCTGGCACTTTCGAACAAGGCTCGGCACTGACGATCCAGGAAGAAACGCCACCCTTTGCCTTTTACCCGGAAATGCCTGGCGATCTGACCTTGGGCCGGCAGTGGTCGACCGAGACTGGTCAGCTAACAGACGTCTTTTTGCGGCTGGAACCCTCCCGTCACTTTCACACCGCCTTTGTGGGCGATACCGGGTTTGGCAAATCCATCGCGGCCGAGCGGCTGGCTTACGAGACCACCCGTTACTGGCACTACCGCACGATCGTGCTCGACTTTGGGCAGGGCTGGCGCAAGGCGCTGCGCTGGCCGGGCCTGATTTATCGGGAACTGGGCCGCAATGAAGAGCACATCGATATCCGCCAGCTGTACCCCAACTCGCCACGACCGCTGCGCTGGAACATCCTGCAGGTGCCGCGCCGGATCGACCCGGCCCGCTACCGCAGCATGATTGCCGAGCTTTTCGCCAATGCCGGGCGGATGGGTCCGCGGCAATTGGGCTTTATGCGCCGGGCGCTGACCGAGATCTACACCGAAGAAGGCGAGTTGACCAGCGATCCCAAAGAGCAGCGGGGGGAGATGGGCAGCCTCTTGGACCGTTAACA
>CAYTHO010000198.1:0-3263 GCA_964437595.1 uncultured Anaerolineaceae bacterium | reverse complement strand
TTGGTTACGCTTTTTCGTAACCAATCCGTAATCATCTCTGGTTGGTCTAACCCTCATACAAGACCAATATACGCAAGAATCTGAATTAATAACATGGACTGTTTCTCACCTCATTGATTATTGAATACCAAAAGTTGAGATGATTAACGCTTCTCTGCGATTGCATCGAAGGAATATCTGGATTATGCGTATTGAAATTACAACCTTAAAAAATGTTGACTTTTGGTTTTCATTGCTGTAATATTTTACCTAATAACCGAATAAAGAGTAGCACTCTTATCCAGAGAGGTGGAGGGACAGGCCCTGTGAAACCTCGACAACCAGCCGTAAGTATCGCGTAGCGATACGACAGTATGGTGCCAATTCCTGCAGAGGCGGGTGCGGTGTTCAACCGGAACACCCGTCGGATTCTGGAAGATGAGAGGAGACTTACCCGTCATTGACGCGCAGCCTTCTTCTTATCCCTCAGAAGAAGGTTTTTTATTTTTACAGGAGATGCAGTTATGCCGGTCATTATTCCAGATGCGCTGCCCGCAAAAGAAACGCTTAATAATGAAAACATCTTTGCCATGGGTCAGGATCGGGCGATCCACCAGGATATCCGCGCGCTCAAAATCGCCATCCTCAACCTGATGCCTACCAAAATTGCCACCGAGACGCAGCTCCTGCGTCTGATCGGCAACTCGCCCTTACAGGTGGAAATCACCCTGCTGCGCACCGCCACCCACGAAAGCAGGAATACCCCCGGTGAGCACCTGCTGAGCTTTTACCAGACCATCTCCGAGGTGGAGCACGAGCGCTTCGACGGGTTGATCATCACCGGCGCTCCGGTGGAGCACATGCCCTTCGAGGATGTGGATTACTGGCGCGAGCTGCAGTATATTATGGACTGGCGCGAGCACAACGTGTTCGCCACCATGTTTATCTGCTGGGGCGCGCAGGCCGGGCTGTACCATCAATTCGGCGTTCCCAAGTACCCGCTGGCGGAAAAGATGTTCGGCGTTTTCCCGCACACCCTCAACCACCAGCGCCTGCCCCTGTTCCGCGGTTACGACGATCTCTTCTATGCCCCGCACTCGCGCCACACCGAAATCCGCCGCGCCGATATCGAGCAGGTGCCCGAGCTGGAGATCCTCTCCGAGTCTGAGGAATCGGGCGTGTATATCGTCGCCACTCGCGACGGGCGGCAGATTTTCGTCACCGGGCACTCCGAGTACGACCCGCTCACCCTCAAATCCGAATACGACCGCGACGTGCGCCAGGGCCTGCCCATCAAAATTCCGCGCAACTACTATCCAAACGATGACCCCACCCGCGAGCCGGTCGTGCGCTGGCGGGCTCATTCTAACCTGCTCTTTGTCAACTGGTTGAACTACTACGTGTACCAGGAGACCCCCTTCGACCTGTCCATGCTGAACGGGGTCGCCAAGCACCAGAAGATTTTGGTTCGTTAGTCAATCAGTCAATCAGTTGAATAGTCAATCAGGACAACAATTATTCGGTCAAATTTGGCCTAAAAAATCAGAATAACCCGCCATCCCCGTCCCCTGATTGACTGTTTGACTGGTCGACTGATCGCCTGATCAACGATCATTGATCGCCGATCATCGATCGCCGAATCCCTGTTTATTGTTTCGTAAAGGAGTATTGAGTCATGTCTGCTGATACCAACGGTCACAAGCTCGGTTTCACCACCCGGCAGCTCCACGCCGGGCAGCAGCCCGACCCCACCACCGGGTCGCGGGCGGTCCCCATCTACCAGACCTCGTCGTACGTATTCCGCGACACAGACCATGCGGCGCGCCTGTTTGCCCTGCAAGAACTGGGCAACATTTACACCCGCATCATGAACCCCACCACTGATGTATTCGAGCAGCGCATCGCCGACCTGGAAGGCGGGGTGGGCGCGCTGGCGGCTTCGTCGGGGCACGCCGCGCAGACTATGGCAATCCTGACCATCTGCGGCGCGGGCGATCACATCGTCTCTTCCTCCACGCTGTACGGCGGCACGTATAACCAGTTCAATTACACCTTCCCCCGCCTGGGCATCGAGGTGACTTTTGTCGATCCAACCGACCCGCAGAACTTCCGCAAAGCCATCCGCCCCAATACCAAAGCCTTGTACGGCGAAACGCTGGGCAACCCGCGCATCAACGTTTTCGACATCGAGGCGGTGGCCCGCATCGGGCGGGAGAGCGGCATCCCCCTGATCATCGACAATACCTTCGCCACGCCTTACCTGTGCCGCCCGTTCGAGTGGGGCGCGAACATCGTCCTGCATTCGACGACCAAGTTCATCGGCGGGCACGGCACCTCCATCGGCGGCATGATCGTGGACGGTGGTAACTTCACCTGGCAGGATAACGCGCGCTTCCCCAACTTCAACACCCCCGATGAATCCTATCACGGACTGGTGTACGCCTCGGTGGGCCCGGCGGCCTTCATCACCAAGGCCCGCGTGCAGATCCTGCGCGACATCGGCGCCTGCCAGACGCCCATGAACTCCTGGCTGTTCCTGCAGGGGCTGGAGACGCTCAGCCTGCGCATCGACCGCCATGTGTATAATGCCCAATGCGTGGCCGAGTTTCTCCAGCGGCACCCCAAGGTCAGTTGGGTATCGTACCCCGGCCTGGCGGACCATGCCAGCCATGCCCTGGCTAAGAAGTACCTGCCCAAGGGGCCGGGCGCCATCCTGGGCTTTGGCATCCAGGGCGGCAAAGAAGCCGGGGCGCGCTTCATTGATAACCTGAAGCTGTTCAGCCACCTGGCCAACGTGGGCGACGCCAAGAGCCTGGCGATCCACCCCGCCAGCACCACTCACTCGCAGCTTACGCCGGAACAGCAGGTTTCCGCCGGCGTCTCGCCCGATTTTATCCGCCTCAGCATCGGCATCGAGGATATCGACGATATCCTGTGGGACCTGGGCCAGGCGTTGAAGGCGGTGTAGCCCGGCGCGGACTGAAATCCACAGGCCTTTGCTGGCTGGCGGCGCCCGGGCAGCGCCCGGTACCGTTCACCGCCCGGTACCGTTCACCGCGCCACCGTGGATATGAAATAAATGGGCTGGGAGGGAGGCTTCGACCTCTCTTCCAGCCCGGTTTGATCGGGAAACATCCCCAACTGTAACTCTTTTTCAACGAAAATAGTCAATTAATGGTTAGTAAGGATGATTGAAAGAACTAATCCTTTTCACATATCATAGATTTACGGTAACTACTCAGGCAGGTAGCGCGACGAAAGGAGGGCAGTAAGGGCTTCCATCC
>CAYTHO010000197.1:0-3366 GCA_964437595.1 uncultured Anaerolineaceae bacterium | reverse complement strand
GCCTGGGATGAGAACTACTTCTTCAAGGTCCTCTCAGTTTAGTGCGATTGCCCTATACCCTCCCCAATCCCCGCCGAATGGCGAGGGAAACGGGGTGGAGTTTGTGCTAGAATTCTATAACATCACTTGAGGAAAAAATCGATGAACACACTTGACGCAATCGCAGCCCGCAGGAGCATCCGCAGATTCAAAGATATTCCCATCTCTGAGGATATGCTGAAATGCATCCTCCAGGCTGGCATCCTGGCGCCATCTGGCAAAAATAAACAGCCCTGGCATTTCGTGGTCGTGAAAGAAGATCAGCGCGCCGAAATGGTCCACCTGATGCGCGCAGGGATCGCCGAGTCCAAGGCCGGGGGCATGGACCCTGGTAGCAGCGAGTGGACAGTGAAGGTGATGGAACATGCCCCGGTGACCGTTTTCGTCTTCAACCCGCACGGCGCGCCGCCTTGGGAGCCGCATTCCATCGGGCAGATGTTTGATGATGTGGTGGATATCCAGTCCATCGGCGCGGCGATCCAGAACATGCTGCTGGCGGCGCAGGACCTGGGCCTGGGCTCGCTGTGGATCTGTGACGTGTTCTACGCCTACGAACAACTGCGTTCCTGGCTGGGCGAGAGCGGCGCCATGATCGCCGCTGTATCCTTCGGCTACCCGGACGAATCTCCGGCGGCCCGCGGGCGCAAGCCGTTCGATGAAGTCGTGAGAGTGAGGTAAAAGGTATTGGACGTTTCCACCAGTCTAGAGGTTATTTCCAGATGGGACCAGCTCCTGGCTGAGCGCTTTCCGCGCCGCTTTACCGGCAAGCAGAAGGCGGCCTTCCTTGATGCCATCGACCAGGAACTGCAGGCAAGCGGCTACGAGACCGAGCGTATAACGAACAACTCGTTCGGCATTGTCAGCCGGGTGCTCGCCACCACCTGCGCCAGCCCGAAGGTGATCTTCATGGCCCATTACGATACGCCTATGATGATGCCGTTCTGGATTATGCCGGTGTACGCGCTGTTTGGCCATACCCGCCAGATCGCCAGCACGCTGATATTGATGGCAGGGATCTGGCTGGCGACCAACCTGGATGCGCTGCTGCCGCAGGTGCCATACATGGAAAATGTCGTGGGGCTGCTGCTGTTTGTTTTGGTGGCCTCGTTCCTGGTGATGGCGTTTGCTAACCCCTCCAACCGCGAAGACAACACCAGCGGGGTGATCGGTTTGCTGGCCCTGGCGGAGTGGGTAAAAGATCAGCCGGAGTTAAAAGAACGGGTGCAGTTTGCCTTTCTTGATAACGAGGAATGGGGCCTGCTCGGGTCGGGCGGCCTCAAGAAAGTTTGGGACCGGCGCGGCCATCCCTATCAAAACGCGGACATCATTGCCCTCGACTGCGTTTCCCGCGGCAGCGTTCCCCTGGTGGTTTACCATCATAAGCACAGCACGGCGGATCGGGTTCTGCCGTTCCTGAAAGAGCACCTGCCCGCCGCCCGCCTGATCAACATGCGCTGGGTGCCGCTTTCCGATAACTACACCTTCCAGGAGCAGGGCGCGATCGATATTTCCTTTGCCGACCCTTCGTTGATCCCCGGCGGGTACTATATTCCGCGCATTCATGTCCCCGCCGACAAAGATTTTTCCGCGCCGAAGCTGGACCTGCTGGTCTCGGGTCTGAAAGACTACCTGCTCTCCCGCGCTGCTCCGCCCCCTCCGCTCTCCTGATCCTCAATCTCCAATCCTTGATTCCCTATGTCTCTCGCCCTTCGCGATGCCACCGAATCTGACCTTCCCCTGCTTGCCAGGATGAACAAACACCTGATCGAAGATGAACACAGCCGCAACCCAATGGGGCTTCCCGAACTGGCCGAACGCATGCTCCGTTGGATGCAGGAGGGCTGGCAGGTGAAATTGTTTGTCGAGGCTGAAACGGGCGATGCGGCGGGATACGCGCTGTACCAGGAGCGGACCGACGAATACTTCCCCGAGCAGAAAACCGTTTACCTGCGCCAGATGTTCGTGGAGCGCGAGAAGCGCGGCAGCGGCATTGGCCAGCAGGTGCTGGACCGGCTGGCTGCCGACTGCTGGCCGCCCGACTGCACGGTGATGATCGACGTGCTGGAACTGAACCCGCGCGGGGCGAATTTCTGGCGCAAAGCCGGCTTCGTTCCGCAGTACACGCGCATGCACCTGTCTGTGAGCGGCGGCGAGGCGCAGAAATGATCCGCCAGTTTGAGGAACTGTCCCTGAATGCCTGGCCTGCGGCAGCTACCCTGTTCTACGACGGTTGGGTGCTGCGCTTTACCGGCGGCTACACCCGCCGCGCCAACTCAATCAATCCGCTTTACCCTTCCACGCTGGGCATGGAAGAGAAAATCCACGCTTGTGAGCAGGTGTACCGGGCGGAACATCTCCCGGTGATCTTCAAAATGACCCCCGCCACGGAGCCGGGGCTGGACGGCAGGCTGGCCGATTTGGGCTACCAGTACGAGGCCGTCACCAGCGTGCATGTGCTGGACCTGAGTGATTGGGATGATCCGCTCACCGGCCTGTCCGTTCTATCGACGGAGCTGACCGACCCGTGGCTGGCGGATTTTTCCCGCATGAGCGGCATCCAGGGAAGCAGCCGGGCCCTGCACCGGCAGATCCTGGGCGCGATTCACCCGCCGGCCTGTTACGCTTCGGCGCGCGCAGCCGGGCAGCCGGCAGCCTGCGGGCTGGGCGTGCTGGACTCTGGATGCATTGGGCTGTATGATATTATTACGGATGCCGCTTTCCGGCGGCAGGGCTGCGGCGAGCGCATCGTGCGCGACCTGCTCACCTGGGGCAAACAAAATGGCGCGCGCGTCGCTTACCTGCAGGTGATGCTGAACAATGCTCCCGCCCTGCGCCTGTATGAGAAGGTCGGCTTCCGTGAAGCGTACCGCTACTGGTACAGAGTCAAGAATTAACAAGGAACGCCCCATGTTCACCAAACATTCTGATGACTTGAAATCGCTCCTCCCGGGCATTCAGATGCGCACCCTCGTCTACGGCGAGAAATCCCTGCTGGCTGAGTTCCACCTGGGGGCGGGCAGCCGGCTGCCGCTCCATTCTCACCCGTACGAACAAACCGGTTACATGGTCTCCGGGCACATGCGCCTGTTCATCGACGGGCAGCCGCTGGATGTGGAACCCGGCGACTCCTGGTGCATCCTGATGAATGTGCCGCACAGCGCGGAAATCTTCACGGACTCGGTGGCGGTGGAAGTATTCTCGCCTGTCCGCGAGGATTATCTCCCGGGCCGCTGATCTGCCGCGCTAACCACGTTCTCTGCCCGCCTTTTTCATATCATACGTGTGATGTGAAATCAAAATGAGTTGACGAAAACGGGAATGTCCCGA
>CAYTHO010000196.1:0-3447 GCA_964437595.1 uncultured Anaerolineaceae bacterium | reverse complement strand
TAAAACACAAGCCGGTTCGCGACGCGAACCGGCTTGTGTTTTAACGTTTTTCGTCCATCACATTCAACCGGCCCATCTCATCCTTGACTGCCGCGTACAGGTTTTCTGCTTTCAGGTCCGTCAGCGCGTAGCAGGGCGATTTTAAGTGGTCAGCCAGCGCCTGGGCCAGGCCCTGGTCGAAGGCCGCGTGTTCCATATTGATCACCACCGAATGGATGTTTTCATCGGCGATCATCTCCGCAATGCGCTGGGCTTCTTCCTGCGGCGGCAGGTGCCCCATCGACACGTTCCCCGCCCCGTCAGTGAGGATGATCAACAGCGGCAGCACATCTGGGTGCAGCGTCTTCTCGCGCATCAGCACATCGTAAGCCATGCTCAATCCCGCGGAGAGCGGTGTTTTGCCGCCCACCGGGATGTCGCGCAGCGCACGTTCCGCCGATTGCACCGAGTTGGTTGGCGGCAGGATCAGCAACGAGCGGTCCTTCTGGAAGGTAATCAACCCCACCCGGTCGCGCCGCTGGTACGCATCCGTCAGCAGCGACAGAATTGCGCCCTTCGTTGCCGCCATACGCTCGGCGACCGCCATCGACCATGAAGCATCCACCAGGAACAGCACCAGGTTCGCCGCGCGGCGCACGCGTACCTTGCGCTGGTAGTCCCCTGGCTGTACGGCAAACGCCACGTTGCGCTTTCGTTTTAGCTCGGTGCGCCGGCGCTGGTAAGGCGCCGCCGCCCGCACGGTTGCGTCGAAGGCCAAATCGTCGGCTTTCCCGATGGATGGGCGCGCCATAATATACCGCCCGCGCTTGCGGTCCGAATAGGTCCGCGAGCGGCGGCCCGCGTTGCGGCGCATCATCTTATCGAGTGGCGTATCCAGGCGGCGCGCTTCAAACACGCCCGTGGGCTGGACTTTTTTTCCTCCGTCCCACCAGTATGTATCGCCCTGGTCGAACAGGTTCTGTTTGGCTGCCTGCGGGTCGGGCTGAGAAGGCTCCTGCTCCTCACCCTGTACCGTCTCGTCTACTTTTTTTTTTGCGAAATGCGTTCCTCGGTGGCTTCTTCGGATTCCTGCGGCTCGCCTTCGCTGGCGCTCTGGCCTTGTAGCTGCTCAATGCGCTCGGCCAGTTCTTCCATGCCCACCGTCGACTGTTGGAATGGGGTGTGCTTGAGGCGGTGCGGTAAAGCCAGTTCAGCCGCCAGCGCAATATCGCGCTCGGTGATTCGCGTGCGGCCTTCGAAAGCCGCCTGCGCCCGCGCCGCCTTGAGGATCACCAGGTCGGGCCGGTGTCCATCCACGCCCAGCGACGAAGTCAGCGCCGCGATAGAAAGCAGGTCGCGCGAGGAATACAGCACCTTTTCCACAAGCTGGCGCGCCCTGGCAATCTGCTGCGACAGTTCCTGTTCGCGCGGCTGCCATTCGGCCACAAACCCGCCTGCGTCGCCTTCAAAGGCCAGGTTGCGCTCCATGATCGCCACCCGCTCGCGCGCGTCGCGGATGCCGTAAATCTCCACCGACAGCGCAAACCGGTCCAGCAGCTGCGGGCGCAAATCGCCCTCTTCCGGGTTCATCGTCCCCACCAGGATAAAGCGCGCCGGGTGCGAGAAGGAAATACCCTCGCGCTCCACGATATTCATGCCCATCGCGGCGGCGTCCAGCAGCACATCCACCACGTGATCGTCAAGCAGGTTTACTTCATCAATATACAACAGCCCGCGGTTTGCGGCAGCCAGCACGCCCGGCTCAAAGTGGCGCTCGCCTTTCTGAATGGCCGCCTCGATGTCCAGCGTCCCCACCACGCGGTCCTCAGTAGCCGATACCGGCAGGTTGATGAACGGCGTCGTACGCACGCTGACCGGAACTTCCTGTCCATTTACTGGAGCGCCGGAAGCGCCAAACCGTTCCTGGCATTCGGTACACCAGGCTGCCGGAGCATCCGGGTCGCAGCCAAAACGGCAGTTCTGAACGATCCGTACCTGCGGCAGCAGCGCCGCCAGGGCCCGCGCCGCCGTCGATTTTGCCGTGCCGCGCTCGCCGCGGATGAGCACGCCGCCAATGCGCGGATCAACCGCGTTGAGCACCAGCGCCCGTCGCATCCGGTCCTGACCAACGATAGCTGTGAATGGATAAATGGGTGGCATACTTCTTATCTACCTTCGCGGAAACCGCGTTGTAATCAATGTCGGCGAATAGTGTACCACAGATTATAATTGCCAAACCTTTCAACCTGAGAAAACCTCACCAGATTTTCCTTCATACCAGGCAGGAACCAATCACCATGCACATTGCCCCCCTCACAAAAGACGATCTTTCCTCCACTGCTGAACTGTTCGCGGCCAATTACGCCCGTTTTCGCCAGTCAATCCCCATCCTGCCAGGCCGCATGGCCTCCCCGCCGGCTGCCCATGATTACCTCCATCACCTGCTGGCGCATTCCCAGGCGGTAGCAGCCTTTGAAGGCGACCAGCTTATTGGTTACCTCGGCTGGTGGTTGATCGACGCTTTCCGCGATACCGACCGCAAAGCTGCTTACTGCCCGGTATGGGCGCACGCGGTCGCCCCGGCCCCCGCGCCAGCCGATACCGCCCGCCATACCGCGCGCGTTTACCGCGCCCTGTACCGCGCCGCGTCTGAAGTCTGGTTTGCTGCTGGCTGCCACGAGCACGCCATCACACTGCTGGCAGGCGACGAGCCCGCCCGCAATACCTGGTTCTGGAACGGCTTTGGCCTGACCGTGGTCGATGCCGTTCGCTCCCTCGACCCGCTGGGGATCCCCCGCCCGGATGGCTATACGCTCCGCCCGGCAGTTTTGGAAGATGCCCGCGCGCTGGAGCAGATCGAAGCCGAACACTGGCGCCATTACACCCAGCCGCCGGTTCTAATGAACGCTTCCGGCGCAAACAGCGCGGACGAGTTCGCCGAACTACTCTCCAACCCATCCAACCGCGTCTGGACCGCCTGGAAAGGTCCTGAGTTAGCCGCCTACCTGCGCTTTGAAGGTGTTAGCGAAGGCGCCGCTGAAATCGTCGCCGCCCCGGATACCACCGCCTGCACCGGCGCCTACACCCGCCCGGCCCACCGCGGCCAAAAACTCGCCGCCGCCCTGCTCGATGCCGCCCTGGCCGATTACCGCGCCATGGGTTACGCCCGCTGCGCAGTCGACTTCGAATCCTTCAACCCCGAAGCCGCCAGCTTCTGGGTCAAATACTTCCAGCCCGTCTGCTTTTCCGTCATCCGCGTCCCCGAACGCGCCCCCTGATTTGCCGTCCCGCTTCCCGCACGGCATGCATCTCCAACCCCCGTCCCTCTTCCCGTAGGGCGTGCATCCCTGCACGCCGCTCCGCGAAGCGGAGGACTCCCCATCCACCTACTTTCCCCCACAGTGCCCATCCCCATCCGCCGCCCCTCCCGTAGGGCGTGCCTCCCTGCACGCCGCTCCGCGAAGCGGA
>CAYTHO010000195.1:0-3595 GCA_964437595.1 uncultured Anaerolineaceae bacterium | reverse complement strand
GAGCCGCCCCTACATGCGAGCCGCCCCTACCAGAATGAAAACGTTTACGGTCTTTGGACGGTCGAAACCAGGGGCTTCCCCCAACCCGCCAGCCAGGATAGCCCTACCCCGCTATAACCTTGTACACCCCTTGATCCACTACCGAATATTTATTATAATTATGATAAATATTCGGAACTTAAACGTCCGATAACAGTGTGAGGTACAAACGATGAAATGGTCTTGGAAAATTGGACGTCTGGCTGGAATTGATGTTTATATGCACACCACCTTCTTGCTGCTGGTGGGCTGGTTCGCGCTCAGCTACTGGCTGAACGAGCGCAGCGTGCCCGCGGTGCTGGTGGGGTTGGGTTTCATTCTATCGCTGTTTGGCTCAGTGCTGCTGCACGAGCTGGGCCATGCCCTGGCGGCGCGCCGCTTTGGCATCCCCACCCGCGATATCACCCTGCTGCCCATCGGTGGGGTGGCCCGCCTGGAGCGCATGCCCGAAAAGCCCTTCGAGGAGCTGTACGTGGCGCTGGCCGGCCCGGCGGTGAATGTGGTAATCGCCGCCGTGCTGTTCGCGGGACTGGCGGTCACCGGCAGCCTGCAGCCGCTCACCGCGCTCTCGCTGACGGAGGGCAGCTTTCTCCAGCGCCTGATGGTGGCGAACGTTACGCTGGTGCTGTTCAACCTGATCCCGGCCTTCCCGATGGACGGGGGCCGCGTGGTGCGCGCGCTGCTGGCCTCGCGCATGGACTACGCCCGCGCTACCCGCCTGGCGGCCACGCTGGGGCAGGGACTGGCCCTGCTGTTCGGGTTCTTCGGCCTGTTCAACAACCCCATGCTGCTCTTTATCGCCTTCTTCGTTTGGATCGGCGCCGGGCAGGAGGCCAACATGGTGCAGGTCAAATCGACCCTGGCGGGTATCCCCGTGCGTTACGCCATGCTGACCGACTTCGACACCATCGCTCCCACTGACCCGCTCTCGCGGCCCGTGCAGCTCCTGCTCAGCAGCCATCAGCACGACTTCCCCGTGACGGTGGATGGGAAAGTGGTGGGCCTGCTGTGCCGCGACGACCTGATCCGCGGCCTGTCGGAGCGCGGCGAAAACGGCTTCGTCTCTTACGTGATGAAGAAAGATTTCCACGTGATCGACTCTTCGCAAATGCTCGACGAGGTCTCCGTGCACCTGCGCACCAACGGCCAGCGCATCTTCCCCGTGCTGCATAATGACCAGTTGGTGGGCATGATCGACCTGGAAAATATCGGCGAGTATATGATGGTCGAAAACGCCCTGCGCGCTCGCGGTCAAAATCGGCGCCCGTTGATGACCACGTAGGGTGAAAACAGAGGACAAATGTTAAAGCCTTCCCGCCGCCCGGGGACGCAGTCCCCAGGCTAGAAAAGCGCGAAGCCCGGCGGAGCCGGGCTGTGCGTTGAATAGACGCGCGAATGCGATGCCAGCCCGGCTTTGCCGGGCTTCCTACCTCCCGTTAGCCCAGGGACTGTGTCCCTGGGCGTGCCCACAAGCCGCGTCTCCAAAATATGTCGTCTGATCTTGCACTAGCAGCTAGACCACGTAACAGTAAAGGGGGGTCCATCATGGACCCCCCTTTACATCTCACCTCTACTTGTGCATCTCGTTCCTCCGCTCCGGCGGAGGAACGCTCTTGCAAGGCGCTCCGCGCCGGTTCGTGCGCCGCACGCTAGCGGAATACGCGGAGCGTATCTGAGGCCGGTTCCGCCGCGCCGCGACGGAATCAGTAACGAGAAATTTCGATGTCCACGCCTTAGCGGTTTCCTGCCTTACTTTTTAACGAACGATTTTGCCCAGATCGAAATGGTCCACACCTCAGAGCGGATCGAGAACTGCTTTGGCCCGGCCAGCACCTGCCAGCCTTCCTTGACTCCCGCCTTGTTGAGGGTATCCATCAGCAGCTTGTGCTGGGCGCCGGTGGCCGCCGTCCCGCCTGGGCTGGGGTTCTGGTGCAGCACCGGGATCAGGTAGCTGGTTACGGTGCTGTTGGCCGCTGCGGGGTCTTTTTCCACCCACAGCGTCAGGTCCCAGCTCTCGAACTTGCCCTTCACCGCCCGCCAGCCGTCCGAGGACAGCGTGTTGAGGTAGTGCAGCAGCGGGTCGAAGGTGGGGGGCAGCTCGGGACCCTGCTCGATAACGGCGAACTCTTTTCCATCAAACCTTGCTCGGATAGTGGATTGTAGTGGTTTCACGCGGCCCTCCTGCGGTCGGTAATGGCAGAAGCATTATAGCATTGAAGCCGGGCTGCCGCGCCTTTGGCGCGCGTGCTTCAGAAACGCGACGACGATCAGCGCCAGCCAGCCCAGGATCAGGATGATGATAGCGACTCTGGCGATCTCAAAGCCAACCAGCGGCGTGCGCTTGAAGGTGGCCGCGAAGGTGAGCAGGAACAGCGTAAAGCCGCCCCCCAGGCTTGCCAGCCCGCCGAATAGCGCCTTCAGCCAGCGGTTGGAGAGCTTGTACAGGATGAACACCACCGGGATGGGCCAGGCGAACAGTCCCCATTCGTCCATGTAAGACACATCACCGGTGGTGGAGCGGTAAAAGGGCAGGAAGTACGAAGCGAACAGCCCCAGCGCCGCGGCGGCCTGCGAGATGTTCAGCCATTTTTCCAATGCGCGTAAGTTCATGTCGGTGATCTCCGCTTTCGAAGGTTCTTCCAAAACGATTATACTAAACAGATCAGAGGAGCAGCGGATTCTATGGACCTTTTCACCCTGTTAGAAGAAGTGCGCGTGATTGCCCGCAACGGGCTGAACTACACCCAAGACGTCTTCGATCGCGAGCGCTATGCGCGCCTGTTGGAGATCGCCTCGCAGACCTACGGCGAGCGGCTGGATGTGCCGGTGGAGGCCATCCGCGCGCAGTTTCTGGCGGAGACCGGGCACATCACCCCCAAGGTGGGCGCCAACGCCGCTATCTTCAACAAGCAGGGTGAAATCCTGCTGATGGAGCGCGCAAATGGTACGGGCTGGTGCCTGCCCTGCGGCTGGCTGGAGCCAAATGAAAGCCCCGCCGAGGCCGCCGTGCGTGAGGCCTGGGAAGAGACCGGGCTGCAGATCCGCGCCCTGCGTCTGGTGGATGTTTTTACCCGCAAGCCCAGCGTCGCCAACGGGCCGTTTACTACCATCTCGGTCGTGTACCTGTGTGAGGTGGTAGGTGGGGAACTGCGCCTCTCGCACGAAGGCAAAGCCCTGCGCTACTGGCGAATCGATGACATGCGAGACTGGCACGCCACCCACGAGCGCCACGCCCGAGCGGCCCACGCGGCGTGGCTGGAGGATCGCCGCCGGTAGGGGCGCAGCGCACGGGTTGGACGGCACAGGGGCTAGATACGTGTCGCTGCGCCCCTATAACAGATAGACATCCGCAACAACCGCGGCGGCTCGCGTAGGGGCGCAGCGGGACTTTCAGTCGCCTGGCTCGATCTACCCCCACGCTGCGCCCAACCGCGACATTCCCATGCCGCGGCATGGGATGATACCATTTGGGCGCAGCGCACGGGTTGGACGGCACAGGGACTAGATGCGTGTCGCTGCGCCCCTTGTATGATAAAAGGGAAGGTAGAACAGGAAT
>CAYTHO010000194.1:0-3683 GCA_964437595.1 uncultured Anaerolineaceae bacterium | reverse complement strand
GGAGGACTCACCCAACCACCGCAGACACCTCGATCTCCACCACCAGCTCCGGCTGGATCAAACCCTTTACCTCCACCATTGTCGCCGCGGGCCGCACATCACGAAATATTTCCCCATGCGCCCGGCCAACCGCCTCCCACTGGCGGATATCCGTCACATACATGCGCGTGCGAACCACATCCTTCATCTGCGACCCGGTGGCATGCAGCGCGCGTTCAATCTTTGCCAGGATAAAGCGCGCCTGCTCATACGCATCGCCCGGTCCCACCACCCGGCCTTCCTCGTCCACCGCTGTCGTCCCCGCCACCTCAACGATATTTCCCATCCGCACCGCGCGCGAATACCCCACAATCGCTTCCCACTTCGTCCCCGATGAAATATTCTGCCGCTCCATCATAGCCTGCTCCTTTCAACAATACGCCGGATAACCTCTACCACCTGCGCGGCATATTCCGGCTGGGTGAGAATGGAAAGGTGCGTTGCTTCGGGGATGACAACATGCTCGCCCCGCGTGGATGCCTGCACCAGCTGCCGCTGCATCACCTGGTGCGCCTCGTTGATCTGGTCAGCGGTCAGAGCTCCAACTTTCGATGAACCGCTGACGCTTTTCCCGGCTGTCACCACCACCATGGGTAGGTCGCCAAACCGATCAGGCACTTCCGAGGCCGCGCCAAAATACCGGCTGTGTTCAGAAAACTCCGCCAGTACCGTCTCGTGGTGCCTTGGCTGGCTGGCAGCGTGCAGGAAGGTGTCCAGGTCCGCTTTGGATAAAGATTTCACCGCGCTCCCCAGGCTGAGCTTCGTCAGCCACCGCCCCAACCCCACCTTGGAAGCAAACTTCATCACCCCCACCCCCACCGCCATCTGGCGCAGGTATTTATCGATGTCTGGCAGGAATTGATACTGGTCCACATCCGAAGAATCAACCAGCACCATTCCCACCACTTCTTCCGGGTGCAGTCCGGAATAAATACGGGCCAGCAAGCCGCCAAAAGAATGCCCGACCAGCACGTACGGCGGCTGCAGGTCCAGCTGGCCTAGCAGCGCTTTCAATTCCCCGGCCAGGTTCTCAGGCGTGCGCGGGTTCGGGCTGGTCTCGCTCCATCCCTGCCCGGCGCGGTCATACGCCACCACCCGGGTAAACGCCGCCACCCTCGGCTGGATGTGTAAATACTGCTGCGCAAACCCGCCCAGCCCCGGCTCGAGCACCACTGTCGGCGCGCCCTGCCCGCCCACCATCGCATGCAGCCGGAATCCGCCCAAATCCACCATCTGCCCCGGGGGCATGCGGGTATTTTGCTGCGTTGATTGCATTCCGCCCTCCTCGTTGAAGACAACCGCGGGGCTTCCGGATACCCGCCGCCCGCTCGTCTCGCTCCCTAATTGTTTGTGATCGCGCACCCCAGCATCACCAATTGTTCTCTCACTGCATCAACAATGATCTCCGGGTGTTCATACATCACATTATGCCCACCGGTCACCGCAATCCGCTTTGTGCGGGTCGATAGCCGCGAAAGATCATCCTGAATCTTCGCCCACCCGGCCCGGAATTCCTCCCACTGCCGCCTTGGGTACGGCCCGGCTGGCTCCGGCGGGTACTGCACCTCGATCATCGTCACCGGCAGGTTGCCCAGCGACCGCGGGCTGAGCGACCAGTTTTCGGGCGGCAGCCAGCCGCGTGTTTCTTCGCGCATCGTTTCAAAAAAATGCCGGCTGCCCATCTGAACAAACAGGGTTTCCTGGTCTTCACGCGTCTTCGCCAGCGGCGTATTGGCCAGCATCAACCCCCGCCCCAGGCGGCGCACCAGCCCGGCGCGCGCCAGCGCTGCCCCCAAACTACCGCCAGCCACCAGTGCGTGGTAAGCTGCCGGCCAGAAGGGCACATACCGCTGCATCTGTTCGTGGGCCGAATCCACCCACACCATCGCCAGCACCTCGCGCGGATACAGCCCGGCAAACAACCTCCCCAATGCCGCGCCCAGCGAATGCCCCACGAAAATATACGGCCCGCGCTCGCCGCACCGCTCCAGCAGCGCGTGCAGTTCTTCGACGATGCACAGCGGCGCGCGCGGCAGCGGGCCCGGGTCGCTCCAGCCAAACCCGGCCCGGTCATAGGCAATCACCCTGGCAAACGAGGCCAGGGCAGGCTGCACGCTCGCCCAGCAGTGCGACCAGTCGCTGTGCCCCGCCTCCAGGATAACTGCCGGCTGGCCTGGCCTGCGTTCGCCGGTGGCATGCAGATACAGGCTGCGCCCACCGATATCGATTCGCAGCCCAGGAGCCCGAAAATGTGAGAAAGTGTCCATACGCCGCGGAGTCAGGGCATGCGCCCGTAGTGCGAGCGCACGTCCCGACTCCCTTTCCTTGGTCACATCAACAAGTCGTGCCTTCCACCTTGTAAATCACGCAGGTCGAGCATTTTTGCAAAGATATCAGCAAACCGGTGAATCATCACAATCTCACCAGCCTTCACCGATTGGCTCTTTGCTTCATCTTCATTCTTTGCCGTTCTGAGGAAAAAATCGAAGGTTTCGTTGCTGTCACTACGCGTAACGACCAAAAACAGCTTCGAGTCACCTTCCTCAATATAGTGGATCCCCTGTTCGATCAGGGATAGCAGTAGTGCATTTCGTTTCCCAGCCATACTTACCCCCGCCTCCTTTCGGATCCGATTTTTAACGAGCTTCACTACCATTAATATGTGTTTATTGTACGGCGCGCGGGGAGTGAAAGCAAGGATGAAATTCTCCACGCGAATAGTCGACCAGAAAATTCGCCATTATGACAGCTTTCTAATCAACCTTCTGCTATACTATGATTACAAATCGCTACACCCCGGAGAATGCATCATGACCAGCGTGGAATCGCTTATCGAAGAACTCGTTCATGCGCGCCAGGTGATGCGCCAACTGCTCGCCGACCTGGAGCAAACCCACGGCACCTCTCTCGAGCTCTACCCGACCTGGACGATTAAAGAGCTGCTTTCGCACCTCGCCGGGTGGGACGATGCCTGCATCGCGACCCTCCAGGCGGTGGCGGTAAACAAGACCCCTGCCACGCCTGCCGCCCGCGGCCTCGATCTCTATAACGAGTCAACCGTTGCCGAACGCGCGGACCTTCCCCTGGAAAAGATCATCCTCGAGTGGGAAAAGACCCGCGAAATCTTCCATCAAGCCATCCGCGACTTCCCACCCGATAAGGTAGATGCGAAATTCACCTACGCCTGGGGGTCGACCGGCAACCTCACCACGATGGTAAAGATTTTTGCCGAGCACGAGCTGGAACATGCCGAAGAAATTCGGAAGAATCTGGATTTAAAAGAAACATAAGGTTGGCAAATGTCGCACCACACCTCGTCCCGTTTTTGGAGTGCAGTGTTCAGCCTGCTGGCAGGGCTGGCCCTGGTCATGCTGCTCACTGGGGCGGGTGTGGCGCTGCTGTTCTTCTATTCCCAGTTCAATGCGCCAGAATCCTCCCCAGGTAGGCCGCACGGAGCCGAAATCCCCGTTTCCGGTAACAGCACGGAGACCGCATTGACGTCATCTCCCTCTGCCAGCGGCACGCCCACCAGTACGGGCACGCCCTTTCAGCCTGTGCCAAACACGCCCACCCCCACTGCCACGCCAACCGCAACCCCCACGCCCACATCCACACCAACGCCAACCAGCACTCCTACGGAAACC
>CAYTHO010000193.1:0-3808 GCA_964437595.1 uncultured Anaerolineaceae bacterium | reverse complement strand
CCCCCACCGCCCTCACCGTGCAGAGCACCCCGGCCCTGCTGCCGCTCACTGGCGACTACCGCGCCTGCGTGGAAGAGCTGCAGAACACCGGCCTGGTCCTGCTGGAAACCCACGCCGCCTCCCTCGATCTAAACCCATCTGCCCTGGCGCTGCGCTGGGGTCCAGGCCAGGGCACAGACCAGGCCGCATATATCATCGGGCAGGAGGACCTGGTCATCATCGCCCACCCGCAGAACCCGCTCGAGCGTATCGCCCTGGCAGACCTGCAGGCCATCTACAGCGGCGCGCTGCGCGTCTGGCCCGCATCCGCGCCCGAACTGGAGGTCCAGCCGTGGGGTTATTTAAGCGGCGACGATGCCCAGGCCATTTTTGAAACCGCTGTCCTTGGCGGGCAGCCTGCCTCCACCCGGGTGCTTTTCCAGGCCCCCGACCCGGCTGCCATGCGCGAGGCAGTCGCCGCGGACCCCGCGGCCATCGGTTTTCTGCCGCGCCGCTGGCTGGACGGCGCCGTCAAAGAACTCCCCGTGGAAGGTCTCGCGCCAGGCCAGGCCCGCCAGCCCATCCTGGCCTTGAGCCGCTCCGAGCCCCAGGGAGTCGAAAAATCCTGGCTGCTGTGCCTCCAGGAACGCTTATCGCAGTAAGACGAGGTCCGCTATGGCGATCATCCTGACCCTGCGCAAGCAAGAATATCAGCTCGAAGGAAAATCCATCCAGGTCAAGGCCGCCTTCCAGCAGCTCAACCTCTCACCCGAGGCGCACCTGCTGGTCCGCGAAGGCGAGCTGCTCAACGAGAACGATTGGTTGAAAGACGGCGACCGTGTAAAAATCGTCCCCGTCATCTCAGGCGGCAGTGAGGAATAACCCCATGCCCAGCATGAAATGCCATGCCTGCGCGGAACGCGCGGTGATTCGCATGCGCCAGCACCGCCTGGCCTTCTGCAAGGAGCATTACCTGGCCTGGTTTGTCGACCAGACCCAGCGCGCCATACGCAAGTACGACCTGTTCACCCGCCAGGACCGCGTGCTGGTCGCCGTCTCCGGGGGCAAAGACTCGCTGGCCCTGTGGGATGTGCTCTGGCGGCTCGAATACCCCGCGGATGGGCTGTATATCAACCTGGGCATCGAGAGCGATGAGGATTACTCCAACGCATCCGAGCGCTATGCGCGGCAGTTCGCCGGCGAGCGCGGCTTGAACCTGCACGTTGTCAACGTGCAGGAGATGTACGGCGACCCGGTCCCACGCATCGCACGCCGGTCGCGGCGGCAGAGCAGCGGGCGCTTCAAACCCTGTTCGGCCTGCGGGATGATCAAACGCCACGAGATGAACCGCATCGCCCGCGACCTGGGCTACAGCGTGCTCGCCACCGCCCACAACCTGGATGATGAAGTTGCCATTCTGTTTGGCAACGTGATGATGTGGCAGACCGAGCTGCTGGCGCGCCAGTCTCCCCGCCTGCAGGCCGCTGATGGCTTTACCCGCAAAGTAAAACCCTTCTGCCGCTTCTCAGAGCGCGAGACTGCCGCCTATACCCTGCTGCGCGGCATCGCCTACATCGAGGAAGAATGCCCGTACGCCCTGGGCAGCAAGCAGCTCTACTACAAAGACATGATCAACAAAATCGAAGAAGAACAGCCCGGCACCAAACTGGCCTTCTACGTTGGCTTTCTCAACGCCAAAGAAAACGGCGCCTTCCGTGAGCTCCCGGACGCCGCCCTCGATGGCAGCCTGCACCCCTGCCCCAACTGCGGGCAGCCCACCACCAGCAAAGGCCCCTGCGCCTTCTGCCGCGCCTTTAACATGTAAAATCTACCCATCAATAGCTTGACGTAAAGAACAAATGTACTATAATTGAAGTATCCGTTTTCCAACAAGTTTGGGTTGCGGTATATAATCAAGTGATGTTACCTTAAGACGAGTTTAGGAGAGATAGAAACATGGCACGTAAATCCGCACAACCCCCTCAACAAATCCCAGCCGGGCCGCCCCCCATGGATGACGCCCGCCGCGCCATCCTGGATAAGGCGCTGGGTGATATCGTAAAACGCTATGGAGAAGGCTCCATCATGCGCATGGGCGAGGCCCAGCACCTGACGGTCGAAGCGATCCCTACCGGTTCCCTTTCCCTGGATATTGCCCTGGGGGTCGGTGGTATCCCGCGCGGTCGTGTCATTGAAATCTACGGCCCCGAATCTTCGGGGAAGACCACCATCTGCCAGCACATCGTTGCCGAAGCGCAGAAGATGGGCGGCATGGCAGCTTACATTGACATGGAACATGCCATGGACCCGCGCTATGCCGCCAACTGCGGGGTGGATGTGCAGAACCTGCTCATCTCCCAGCCCGATACCGGCGAGCAGGCCCTGGAAATCTGCGAAACCCTGGTCCGCTCCGCGGCGGTAGATATCGTCGTGGTCGACTCGGTTGCCGCGCTGGTTCCCCGCGCGGAAATCGAAGGCGATATGGGCGACGCCAGCATGGGTATGCAGGCCCGCCTCATGTCGCAGGCGCTGCGCAAGCTCTCCGGCGCCATCAACCAGACCAAGACCTGCGTCGTTTTCACCAACCAGCTTCGCCAGAAAATCGGCGTCATGTTCGGCAACCCTGAAACCACCACCGGCGGCATGGCGCTGAAGTTCTACGCTTCCGTCCGCCTGGATGTCCGCCGCATTCAATCCATCAAAGTCGGCCCGGAAATCGTCGGCAACCGCGTGCGCGTGCGCGTGGTCAAGAACAAGGTGGCCCCGCCCTTCCGCACCGCCGAATTTGACATCATGTATAACGAAGGCATCTCCAAGACCGGCGATATCGTCGACCTGGCAACCCAGCTCGAGATCGTTGCCAAACGCGGCGCCTTCTTCTCCTACGGCGATGTTCGCCTGGGCCAGGGCCGCGAGAACGCCAAAGAGTTCCTGCGCCAGAACCCCGAAATCTGCAATGAGATCGACATGGCCGTCCGCCAGCGCGCGGTTGGCGGCGACATACCCCTCCCGCTCTCCGGCGGCGGGGATGGTGACGACGACGACGAATAGCCGCCCCTGCGGATAGACTATAATTGAGGAAGATGTTGTTCGCCGTAAATGGTGAACATCTTCCTCAATTTATTTTTAACAGGTGCGCAGCGTGAAGTTCCGATCCATCTCCCCATCCGCCAGCCTGCCCGGCCTTCTGCTTCTCATACTGATCGCCGTTTCGGCGGCAGCCTGCCAGCCAGCGGGCAGCCCCGGCAGCCTGATTCCGCGCCCCAGGGCCACCAGTTACGTGCCCCCCACCCAGGTCGTGAATTTCGTCATCGCTACCCCCGCGGCGGAAGAAAAGCCCACCCTGCAGAGCCTGCCCACCGCCACCATGCAGTGCAAAGATAACCTGGCCTTCAAATCCGATATCACCATCCCCGATGGCACGGTGGTCGCCCCCGATTACACCCTGGATAAACGCTGGGAAGTGGAAAACAACGGCAACTGCAACTGGTCGCAGGGCTACCGCGTGCGCCTGATCGCCGGGCCCGAGTTGGGCGCGGCAAAAGAGCAGGCCCTCTACCCGGCGCGCAGCGGCAGCCGCGCCGCCATCCGCATTGTCTTCAAAGCGCCCAACGAACCGGGCACCTACCGCAGCGCCTGGCAGGCCTTCACCCCGCAGGGCGAGCCGTTTGGCGATCCATTCTTTATCGAAATCACCGTCCAGGCGCCCTAGTACCCGGCATTCCTGGACAAATTCGCGCAACCACGTAGGGCGGGCATCCCTGTAAGAACTCGTAGGGTAATGACAGGAGAAGCTCACGAGATATACCCGTTTCCAGGGATGAACAAG
>CAYTHO010000192.1:0-3892 GCA_964437595.1 uncultured Anaerolineaceae bacterium | reverse complement strand
GGGTCAGCAAGCTGACCCATTGCACCCTCTGCACTCCCAATTGAATTTATAAAGGTCTCAAAACCACCTCAAAGTGCACCGGCTGGGGAAACAGCAGGTATTTATCCAATGTGCCGGGGCCGCAGGAGCCGTTACCCAGGCCTCCGACGGCGTAATCGATGGTAAGGGTGACGCCGGGATGGGTTTTGATCTCATGGCGGTGATTGGCCGCGTCCAGGGTCTGGGGGGTGTAGTGATGGGCCGAGATGCTGAACAGCGGCTGACCGATGATAGCCAGGCCAGTAATGGCCCGTCCGCTTCCGTCTGACGCGGTGAGCGCGGCCCAGCGGGTTTCGACGTGGTTGCCGTTCTCCTGCGGGCGGATGTAGGGCACATGCTGTTCTTCCACCGTGGTGCTGTACACCCCCACCCGGGCCGAGTCCTTGCGGTCGGGGTAGGATTCATGCGGGCCGGGGCCGTACCAGGTGAAACGTTCGAAACCTTCCGACAGGGTCATCAACCAGCCCAGGCGCGGCAGCGGCGGCAGGTCGCCGGTGGGGACTACATCCAGCGCCAGGCGCACCTCGCCGCTGGCGGCGATAGTGTAGGTGGTGGTCAGATCGAAGCGCGTGTTATAGCGCAGCACAAACTGATCGTGCCACGCATCGCCGGTCATCTGGCTCTCGCGGCGGAACTGCTCCAGCATCGCATTGGGCACCTGGCCGGGGCTCTGCTGGGCGCGCTGCTGCATCATCTCGTAGAGGATGCCCGACAGCGCGGGGATGGCGCGCCGCTCAGCAATGGTGCTGACCAGGGCGCGGATCTTGCCCATTTTTCCATGGGCTGGGAGCCCATCGTAATCGACGCCCAGCCGCCCGGCGATGCCGGCGAGGTTTTCCTCGGGTAAATGCGCGTTGAGCAGGCTGATCAGCTCTTCCTGCACCCCGCCGAATCGGGGAGAAAGCTCGCCTTTGGTGTTGGGGCGCGGGGCTGCCACGGATTTCACCACCACCTGCACGGTGTGGGGGTCCGGCTGCGAAAAGTCCACCGACTCCAGGCGCTCTTCCAGCCGGTCCAGCCCGGCCTCGCGCCAGCGCATGCCCATCTTCTCCTCACCCCAGGTGTTCAGGTCGTTGTCGGTGAGGGCGCGCCAGATGTTGAAGGCCGGGCCTGATTCTACCAGTTCCCTGCCCCTCACCTGGTAAGAAGTGAGGCGCCCGGTGGCTGTGTCGAAGGCAAGCGAGAAACCCGCCCCGGTGATTTCTAAAGCATTTCCCTTCGCCGCTGTTTCCACTCCCGTGGGGACTGCCGCAACTGAAGCAGATTGCAACGCGGCGGGCAGGCTCCAGGCAGCAGCGCCATCTGCCAGTGCCGCATTGGCTATGCGCATAACGGGCGTCAGGTCAAACTGCGTCCAGGCCACCTCATGCCCGGGCCGCGCCCATTCCCCTCCAAACTTCTCGTTGAGGGTGAAAGAAAGCTCCAGCCAGGCCTCTTTGCCGGGCGGAACCGCCGCTTTCGCGTACGGCACGCGCGCCTCCGCCGACTCGCCCGGGCGCGCTGCCAGCGGCGGCAGGCTGCCGCTCTCCAGCGCCTCGCCGTCCACCACCACCCGCCAGGCAATATCCAGCCCGGACAGGTCAATGAAGTGGTAGCGGTTGGTCACCCGCAGGCGGCCCGCTGGCAGGTCCAGCGCATCCACCACCACCGGCTCCAGCACCTTCTTGTACTCCCACAGCGCGGGGTGCACCTCGCGGTCGGGCCAGATCAGGCCGTTGATACAGAAGGGGCCATCGTTGGGCACGTCGCCAAAGTCGCCGCCGTAAGCGTACCAGGGCTGGCCGTCCGTCTCGCGCGCCAGGCCCTGGTCCACCCAATCCCAAATGAAGCCGCCGATCAGGCGCGGGTGGGCGCGGATGGCGTCCCAGTATTCCTTGAGGTTGCCAGTGGAGTTGCCCATCGAGTGGGCGTACTCGCACATCACGAACGGGCGCGTCTCGCCGGGTTTGGTGGCGGCCTCGATCAAATGGTCCACGCGCGGGTACATGGTGCTGATGATATCGACCATGGCCGCGTCTTTGGCCGATTCGTAGTGGATGGGGCGGGTTTTGTCGCGCGCGCGGACCCACTCGGCCATCGCGTCGTGATTGGGGCCGTAGCCGGACTCGTTGCCCAGCGACCAGGTCACCACCGAGGGGTGGTTCTTATCGCGCTCCACCATGCGCGCGGCGCGGTCGACAAAGGCATCGCGCCAGCGCGGCTCTTTGGCAGGCTGGTCCCACACGCCGTGGGTTTCCACGTTGGCCTCGTCGATGAGGAGGATGCCGTAGCGGTCGCACAGATCGTACCAGCGCGGGTCGTTGGGATAGTGGCAGGTGCGCACGGCGTTTATATTAAACCGCTTCATCAGCTCGATATCGCGCACCATCGACTCGACCGTGACGGTGTGCCCGGTGTGTTCATCAAATTCGTGGCGGTTGACGCCTTTGAACAAGATCGACACGCCGTTGAGGTGAAAGCGCCCGCGGATCAGCTCTATCTTGCGGAAGCCCACGTTGGCGGAGATATATTCCAGGGCCTGCCCGGCGGAATCTTTGACCGCCAGCACCAGTTGATACAGGTGCGGGGTTTCATCCGTCCAGCGGCGCGGGGCGTCCACCGGCTGGGCCAGATCCAGGGTCACTTCACCGCCGGGCTGGATATTGAACGGCACAGATTGAACGGCGATTTCGCTGTCTTCCAGCGGGTCGAAGAGGGTCAGGTCGAGGGTGTAGTTGGAGGAAACCGCACCATATGCCTTCAAACTGGCCTGCACGCGCAGGGTGGCGTCCCAACTGCCGGAGTCAAATTCGGTGGTGACGAAAAAGTCGCGCAGGTGCACGGCGGGCGCCGACCACAGGTACACATCGCGGTAAATGCCGCTCAAGCGCCAGAAATCCTGGTCCTCCAGGTAGGAGCCATCCGACCAGCGGTAGACGCGCGCAGCAAGGACATTTTCACCGGGCTGGAGGTAGCGGGTGACGTTGAACTCGGCGGGGGTTTTGCTGTCTTTGGAAAAGCCCACGAATTGCCCGTTGAGCCACAGGTGGAAGGCCGAATCAACGCCCTCGAAGGTGATGAAAATCTCGCGGCCCTGCCAGGACGGCGGGACGGTGAACGTGCGCCGGTAGGAGCCGGTGGGGTTGTCATCGACCGGGACGGAAAGGGCATCGTCGACCGGAAAGGGGTACTGCACGTTGCAGTAGATGGGCGGGTCGTAATCGCCCTGGAGCTGCCAGCAGCCGGGCACGCTCAGGCGGTCCCAGGCGGAATCGTCGAAAGCGGGCTGCTCAAACCCTTCAGGCGCGGAGGCCGGGTTGGGCGCGACCGAAAAGGCCCATTCACCGTTGAGCGATTGGTAAAAGGGCGAGGAAAAGGCGGTCAGCGAGCCGCCCACACGGGCGGCGGTGAGGGCGGCGTTGTAATCGGCAAACGGCATCAGCGCGGCGTGGCCTGGCTCTTTGTGGATGCCGGTCAGCTCGGGGTTGGCCCAATCGGGAAGGGAAGGGTTAGGCATAGGAGGCTCCTGGTATAATTTCCAACAAGGAAATTATACAGGATATGGTCCGGTGTAGGTGATTCGCCTGGATAAGGTATTGCAGGGGTTGGATTCGAATGGAGGCTCTTGACGCTGCAAGTCCTACCCCACCTCGCTACTTCCGGGAATCTGATCTCAAAGAGTAAATAGTGCTCAAGCAAACCCTAACGAATGGGTCAGCGATAGCTGGCCCGTTTTGGAAAGAATGGATCGGTGAAAAATGAGAGCGTGTCGTCTACTTTCGTTCATTTTATTCACTAGAGCAAGATATAAATCTTAGTTACGTCTGATGTGAAATGCACCTAAGAAGCCGAAGCAACTTGAAAGGTTTGAACA
>CAYTHO010000191.1:0-4042 GCA_964437595.1 uncultured Anaerolineaceae bacterium | reverse complement strand
CGCGCCGCCGCGCTGCGGCGGCGCGGATGTCCGTATAGCTACTTTGCCAGGGCGGTGAGCACTTCGGCGGAGTGGCCGTCGGGTTTGACGTTCTCGAACACTTTGAGGATGCTGCCATCGGGGCCGATGAGGAAGGTGGTGCGGAAGATGCCATCGTACTCGCGCCCGTACATCTTCTTCTTGCCCCACACGCCGTAGGCCTCGGCGATCTGATGACCTTCATCGGCCAGAAGAGCGAAGGGCAGGTGGAATTTTTCCTTGAATTTGGCGTGTGATTTCACATCATCCGGGCTGATGCCGAGAATGGTGATGCCGTGCTCTTCGTAGACGTGATAGTCATCGCGGAAGTTGCAGGCTTCGGTGGTGCAGCCGGGGGTGTCATCCTTGGGGTAGAAATAGAGCACCACGGGCTTGCCGCGGAACTCGCTCAGCGTGCGGACGGTTCCCGTATCGTCGAGGAGGGAGAAATCGGGGGCGGGTTGGTTAGATGAGATGGGCATAGAAATACTCCTTTATCAACACTCTAACACAACGCGGCCCATCTCGGCTACATCGTAACCGGGCAAAGCTTGTACGGCGCGGCGGAAGGCAGGGTCGGTCATCAGGTCGAAGAGGGGCGAGAGCAGGCCGCCGGCTGCATCGGAGAGATGGGCGCAGGGGATGACCAGATCGTAGCGCTCGGCGAAGAGGGGGATAAAGTCCAGGTCGAGGGCGTGGGCGGCGCCCATCACGCCCAGGCCGCAGTCGGCGCGGGATGAGGCCACGGCAGCAGCCACGGCCAGGTGGGTGTATTCCTCCTGCTCGTAGCCCTGGATTTGCGCGGAATCGATGGCAAGCTGGCGGAGGTGGAAGTCCAGCAGGACGCGGGTGCCCGCGCCGCGCTGGCGGTTGATGAAGCGCACGTCCGGGCGGGCCAGGTCGGGCAGGCCGTGGATGTCTTTGGGGTTGCCTTTGGGCACCAGCAGTCCCTGCTGGCGGCCCACCCAGACCACCAGGCGCACGGGGGTATCCGGCAGGTACTGGCGCAGGTAGGGCACGTTGTACTGGCCGGTCTCGGGGTCCAGCAGGTGCGACCCTGCCAGGTGGGCCTCGCCGCGGCGCAGGGCTACCAGGCCGCCCTGGCTGCCAACGTTGGCCGAAACCAGGCGCCGCCCGCGCTGGGAGAGAAACTGGGCCAGCAGATCGAGGGTGAGGTCGTGCGAGCCGATGGCGAAAATGGTGCGCTCGATTTCGGCGGGGGCGCGGTACAGGCGCACGCGGACGTTCGACCCGGCTTCCAGGCCTTGCACGCCGCGCGGCAGGATGGTGATGCCGTCGGCGCGGACGAGGGAGGTGATGACCCCGGCGCCGCGCGAGAGCGGGGCGGCCAGGGTGCGCTCACCGACCTTGCCCACCACCACGCGCAGGTAATCATCATCGCCGGGCGGGGAGTTGACCTTGCGGGTGAGGGTGGCGTCGATTTCAAGCGGCTGGCGCGGCGCGCGGCCCAGCCAGCGGGCCAGCATGGGCTCGACGAAGATTTCGCCGGTCAGCGCGGCGGAGACGGGGTAGCCGGGGATGCCGAAGATGGGAAGCAGGGATCGGTCAATCAGGGATTGGTCAATCAGGCGATCAGGGAGGGGGGAAGGTGACTCACTGATCGACTGTTCACCGATTGACTGCTCACTGGTCAACCGTCTTATCATCCCAATAATCACTGGGTGGCCGGGGCGGACGGCGACGCCATGGACGAGGAGCTGGCCCAGGTCTTCGACAACGCGGGCGGAGTAGTCTTCGGAACCGGCGGAGGAACCGGCATTGAGCAGGATCAGGTCGCACTCCAGGGCGGCGCGGGCCACGGCGGCGCGGATGGTGGGGAAATCGTCGGGGATGATGGGGTAGCGCACGGGGTCGCCGCCCCAGGCGCGCACCTGGGCAGCCAGGACGAGAGAATTGTATTCGATGATGTCGCCTTTTTTGACGGGCTGGCCGATGGGGACCAGCTCGGTGCCGGTGGGGATAATGCCCACCCGCGGGCGGCGGGCCACGCGCACCGAGGCATGCCCGCTGGCAGCCACCGCGCCCAGGTCGAACGGGCGCAGGGTATGACCGGCGGGAAGGACCAGTTCGGTGGCGACGATGTCCTCCCCCATCGGGCGGACGTGCGTCCAGGGCGGGAGCGGGTCGCGCAGGCGGATGGCGTAGGGATGGCGCGGATCAGAGGAAAGGCCGCCCTCAGCATCGACCGGCTCGGTGTTTTCGATTTGCACCACGGCGTTGGCCCAATCAGGCAGCGGATCGCCGGTATCGACGTAGACGGCGTCTTCATCTATACGCAATATCACCGGGCGAGAGGGCAGCGCGCCTGCCGTGCGCTCGGCGCGCAGGGCGAAGCCGTCCATGGCAGAGGCATGATAATGCGGCGAGGACAGCCTGGCCCACACCGGCTCGGCCAGCACGCGGTCCAGGGCGTTTTCGTCGAGGGGGATTTCTTCCACGCTGAGCACGCGGCAGAGACCGGCGTCTTCGAGGGCCTGCTGGAGGCGGGATTGGGCCTGGGGTAAGGGGATATCGTGGAGATAGATGGGCATTTGAAGAGGACCTCTCCCCCGGCTCCTCCCCTGAAAGGGAGGGGTGCCTTCTAAAGGATCGGAGGAGGCGGGGTGCTCGTTTTCCTTTCTTATGTTATTTCCACATCTACTTCTGCACCGGCTTCGAGGCCGGTGACGTCGGGGGGGATGTGGATCAGGCCATCGGACTGGGCGAGGGTGAAGATGAGGTTGCTTTTGTAGAAGATGGGTTCGGCGGTCCAACCGGAGGCGGTGGATACCAGCCGGGCGGGGACCCAATCTTCGCGGCCTGCCTGGGAGGGCAGGTTGACGGACAGGCGAGCGCGGACGGATGGGCGCGGGCGGCCCGGAGGGATGCCCAGCAGTCGTTCGATGATGGGGACGACGAACAGCCCGGCGATGACGAGGGCGCTGACCGGGTTGCCAGGGAGGCCGACCACGGGTTTGCCCGAAGAAGGGCGCAGCACATCCAGCGCGGATGGAGACGGTTGTGCGTCTCGCTGCGCCCCTACAGGCGCCCCTACAGACGCAACCGGAGATGGTGAATCGGGGTTAGTGGGCAGCGATTGAGGGGTGCAGACAGCCAGGATGGTGGGTTTGCCGGGTTTGACGTTGGCGCCGTGGACGAGCACACCGGGGGGGCCCATGGCGTCGATCACCTCGGCGGTCAGGTCGCGGGTGGAGGCGGAGGAACCGGCGGTGATGACCACGGCATCGCATTCGGCCAGGGCGCGGCGCAGGGCTTCTTCCAGCGCGTCGCGGCGGTCGGGGATGATGCCATAACGCACCGGGCAGCCGCCGTGCTTTTCGACCAGCGCCGAGAGGGTGTAGCTGTTGATATCGCGCACCTGGCCGGGCCGCGCGGGCTGGTCCGGCGCGATGACCTCATCGCCGGTGGAGAGAATGGCGATGCGCGGGGGGACGACCACGGAAACGCGAGTCAGCCCGAGGGCCATCAACCCGCCGATTTCAGCGGGCCGCAGGCGCACGCCAGCTTCCAGCACCACCTGCCCGGCGGACACATCCTCGCCGGCGCGCAAGAGGTTCTCGCCAGGGGCTACCGCGCGCAGCACTTCCAGCTCGCCGGGGCGAGCGGTTTGGGTGAACTCAACCATGACCACTGCATCCGCGCCATCCGGGAGCATGCCGCCGGTGTGGATCAGGGCAGCCTGACCGGGCAGCAGGGTAAAAGCGGGCGCCGCGCCCATGGGCACCTCGCCCGCCAGGGCCAGGTAGGCGGGGAGCGCCTCGGAGGCACCGAAGGTATCGCGGGCGAGCACAGCGAAGCCGTCCACGGTGGAACGGGAGAAGGCCGGCAGCGGTTCCGGGGCTGTTACCGGGGAAGCCGTCACCCGCCCCAGGGCCTGAGAAGTATCCACCTGCTCGGAGCGCGGGGCAGGCGCAGGCAGGCTGCGCATCAGCAGCGCCAGGGCATCGGAGGGGGGATGGAGATGGAGAAATTGGGGCATGTGTATTTTTATTGGGTTGGAGCG
>CAYTHO010000190.1:3448-4046 GCA_964437595.1 uncultured Anaerolineaceae bacterium | reverse complement strand
GCTTATTCCTGTTCTACCTTCCCTTTTATCATACAAGGGGCGCAGCGGGAATTCACAACCGAGTCGGTCCGCCAACCGCCGCGCTGCGCCCCGGGGGGCTAATCCACGCCCTGGTCCTTGCGCAAAACCCGTTTGGGCGCAGCGCAGCCGAGGATGGGGATGGGGCCTGTTCGTCTCGCTGCGCCCCTACCCGAGAACCGGGGCGGGGCCGAAAGGCGCTATAATAGAAAAACCAATCCTTTCCCCATTCGAGTCCATCATGCGCCAATCCCCGCTTCCTCTCCGTTTGCCCTGCCGAAACCGGTTCTTCCTGTGGCTTTCCCTGTCTATTCTTCTGTTCTCCGCCGCGTGCGGCGCGCAGCCCACCCCAACCGCGCTGGAGCCCAGCGCCGCGCCTACCGCCGCGCCAACTTCCGCGCCGACGACCACGCCCACCCTGCCGCCTTCTGCCACGCCAACTGTTGCTCCCACTGCCACCCTTGCGCCGACTGCCACCGCCGCGCCCGCCCCCCCCCCCCCCCCCCTCACCCCCCCCCCCCGGGCCTGGGCCGCAAACGGCGGGGGGGGGGGGTATTGCGGCCCGCGCACCGGACCGGTG
>CAYTHO010000190.1:0-3438 GCA_964437595.1 uncultured Anaerolineaceae bacterium | reverse complement strand
CCGCCCATCCCGCCCCCCCAACTTCCGCCCCCACGACCCCCCCCACCCCGCCGCCATCTGCCACCCCACCCGCGGCGCCCACCGCCTCCCCTGCCCCCCCTGCCACCGCCGCGCCGCCCACCCCCACGCCCACCATCACTCCCACCCCGCTGCCCTGGTCCGATACGGCGCTGTCGGTGGAGAATGCCGCGCAGATCCAGGAACTGTTCGCCTGGGGGCGCGGGTCGCTTGGCGCGCAGAACACCAGCGAGTTCAGCGAGCCGCTGCAGCCGCCGGAGCGCGTCGGCGAGGATCGCGTGCTGGTGCTTTCCACCCGCGGCGCGTACCTGTACCGCGAATCGACGCCGGGGCTGGTGGCTGAATTTCCCACCGCCACCGGCTTCCTGCCCGCCCCAGACGGCGCGCATGCCGTGCTGGCCTTTCCAGACGGCACCCAGCGCCTGATCGACCTGGAGCGCGGGGAGACAGTGCTTGCGCTGGAAAATGTGGTCGAGCTGTCGCCGTACTTCTGCGACACCTGCACTCCGGATGAGAAAACCACGTCCGCGCAGTACCTGCACCGCCACAGCACCTGGACCTTCTCGCAGGACGGGCAGTTACTGGCGACGGCCTTCAACAGCGGCGTGACCGGCGTGTGGGATCTGACCACCGGCAAGCTGCTGTGGAAGCTGGCGCAGGATGCGGTGGGCACCGCCCATTCGCTGCTCTTCTCGCTGGATAAGAAAAGCCTCATTTCGGTGGGACGCAACTTGTTTATGTTTAAAGGAGGGCACGAAGAGTTCGTCTCGCGCTGGTCGATGGAAGACGGCAAGATTGCCTGGTATAAGCGCGACTCTGGGCGCTTGAAGCCAGAACTGCTCTCGCCGGACGGCAGCATGGTGGGCCTGTATTACGACCCCAACCCCATCAGCAAAGGGGCGGTCATGGTGTACCGCATTCAAGACGGCACGCTGATCGGCCAGTTCGGCGGTTCGGTGGCGGATTTCCCATTCTCGCCCGATTCGAAGCGCATCGCGGCGACCAATGCGCGCAACGTGGAGGTGTACCAGCTTCAGCCCAACTTCGCGCGGGTGCGCACGCTGTACACCAAAATCGACTGGCCGCAGGTCAATTTTTCCGCCGATGGAGCGTTCATCGTGCTCAACGATGGGCAGATGGTTTTCTCGGCGGAGGATTACAAGCTAGCCTCCGAAGGGCCCGCTCCCGAGCCGACCCCCGAGCCCGCGCCTATTTTTGACACCGCCACCTGGTTCGCGCTCCAGCACATTGATCCGGCCAGTGGAATGGGGCTGCAGCCCGGCCCGTCGGGTCCAACGTTATCCGTGTGGGGCGGGGGGCAAACCGCCTGGACCTGGGACCCATTGAGCGGCGCGGTGCAGTGGACGGAATTTTCGGCGGCGCCCACCTGGGCCCCGGCTTTCTCGCCCGACCTGACCCTGGCGGCGGCCTGCACCAAAGACGGCCTGGAACTGCGCCGGTTTGGCTCGGACGAGGTGAAGAATTTTGGCCGCTGCCTGGCGAACGGCGTGCTGGCCTTTTCGCCGGGCGGCGAGGTGCTGATCCAGGCGGCGGGCAACAGCTTTAAGAGCCTCCAGCTTGCCGACGGCGCCATCCTGCAGAACTACGTGGGCTACGGCGGCGCCATCGCGTGGATGGAATTTTCGCCAGACGGCGCGCTGCTGGCCAGCGGCAGTAAGAACTGCCGCCAGGGCTGCACCGGCGACCTGCATTTGTGGAAGCTCGACCCGCCGGGCGGCGTGTCGCTGGAGCCGGACGGCACCAAATGGGCGGTGATGGACGTGGTTTTTTCCGCCGACCAATCGGTGATGTATGCCGCCAAGAGAGCCGTGTGGAAGTGGGACGCGGTGACCGGCAAGCTGCTGGGCCGTGTATCCGGCGAAGGCTACAAACTGGCGCTCTCGCCGGATGAAACCCTGCTGGCGGTGGCGGCTGGCAGCGGCGAAATCCGCTTCATCTCCACCACCGACTTCAAAGAGCTGGCCCGCGTGCAGGTGCTGGGCCAGAACATCCAGGCCCTGGCCTTCACCCCAGACGGCTCCGGGCTGGTCTCCGCGCTGAGTGACGGCAGCCTGCGCCTGTGGGGCGTGCCTGGGCAGTAAGGGTGCGGGTTTTGGTTTGTGCCTGGCGTTTAATCGCTGATTACGCTGATATGGAATTTTAATGTAGGGGCGCAGCGAGAATTCGAAACCGAGCCGGTCCGCGAACCGTTGCGCTGCGCCCCAAGGGCCAATCCACGCCCTGGTCCCCGCGCAAAACCCGTTAGGGCGCAGCACAGCCGAGGATGGGGATGGGGCCTGTTCGTCTCGCTGCGCCCCTACGCGAGAACCGGGGCGGGGCGGGAAAGCGCATCCATCCGCCTCATCGCGGGTTTCTATCTTCACCATGCTCTACCTCCTGCTCGTCTCCCTCATCTGGGCGTTCTCCTTTGGCCTGATCAAAACCAGCCTCGCCAGCGTCGACTCCAACCTGGTGGCGGCTATCCGCCTGGGCCTGGCGCTGATCGTGTTTCTGCCCTTCTTCCGTGCCCGCGCGGTAAATCGCAGTATCGCCCTGCGCCTGGTGCTGCTGGGGTCCATCCAATACGGCGGCATGTACATCGCCTACCTGCACGCCTTCCGCTTCCTGCAGGCTTACCAGGTGGCTTTGTTTACCGTATTCACCCCGCTGTTCGTGGCGCTGGTGGCGGATGGCTTTGAGCGCAGGGTGCGCTGGGCGCGGCTGGGCGCGGTGGGGCTGGCCGTGGTTGGCGCGTGGCTGGCGCAGGGCGGTGCGGGCTGGCCGCCCGGCGCGCTGACCGGCTTCCTGGTGGTCCAGGTTTCCAACCTGTGCTTCGCCTTCGGGCAGGTGTATTACCGGCGCATCATGGCCGGGCAGCCCGCCGCCGACCGGCAGGTGTATGCCCTGCCCTACCTGGGCGGATTCCTGGCTGCCGCGCTCTCCGCCGGGCTGTTTACCCGCTGGGATGCCGTTTCCATCCGCCCCGATCAGGCGCTGGCCCTGCTGTACCTGGGCGGGATCGCCTCCGGGCTGTGCTTCTTTTTGTGGAACGTCGGCGCGCGCCAGGTGGATGCCGGAACCCTGGCGATTTTGAACAACCTCAAATTCCCGCTGGCCGTACTCGTTTCGCTCGTCTTCTTTGGCGAGCGCGCCGACCCGGTCGCCCTGGCGCTGTCCGGCGGCCTGATGGCCCTCGCCCTGATGCTGAACGGGTGGCCCCCGCGCCTGCATGCTGCGTTGGAGAGGCTGTAACTTGGATGGGTCAGGGGACGCGGCGCGACTTCCTGTCGTGCCGACGCGCCCGGGCCGGTTGGGCGGAACCGTGGTGGTTGATGGCAAAGGTTGGGCGGCTCGCGAGCCGCCCCTACCCAGAACGACCAACTCCAACCATCCTCGCGTAGGGGCGCGTCGCGACGCGCC
>CAYTHO010000189.1:0-4188 GCA_964437595.1 uncultured Anaerolineaceae bacterium | reverse complement strand
GACCGCATTCACCACTTGATTATCCAAATGTTAATGAGCTGCAAAAGTCGAGTAACTAGTTCGAACCCCGGTAATAATCTATGGGAAAGGCATGAGTATGTGCCTGACGCTAACGGTGTATTTATTGGCGAATATGAAATCAGAACGTATTACAGTGCGCCGGTTACCGTGCATTTTAGCGTTACGGACAATGGCAATAATGCTGCCGTTCCAATCACACTGAATATGAAAATTTATTCCTGGAATGGTCAAGCCTATGTTCAGGATGCGCGTGAAACGCCGCTGGATGGCGCGTTGATCAGCGGATCAAGCCTGTATGATGAACCTGTGGAAACAATCAACGGGGTCGCGGATTTATATTTCTATTCGGATCTTAGCACAGGTTCATCTATAGATACCTCCATCACCCATACTGGTTTTGGCGCACTGCCTGGCCAGGCGTGGCCGATAGGTAATGAATCGCAATTTCTTGCTGTTCTTCCCCCCAAGGATAACTTGATCACGAATGGATATTTCGAAGATAGCGCCAATCTCCTAACCGGCTGGCAAAATGAAGGGGAACTTTTGGCTGGTGCTGCCTTTGGTCGCTATGGTGGAAACGCCGCCCAATTGGGATTCGAATGCTCTACCGGCTTCTGCCTGACCCCGTATGAAAAAGTTCCATTGGTGTTAGGAAGTAATTCAGCCCTGGCGGTCGACGCGAACGGGGATGGGCATCTCCTTTCATCGGACAAATATTACTACCGGAATTCCACCGGTTTTTGGCAAGAAGGGGCTTCTTTGAATTCGTCCAATCATGGCCCAGTGCGAGTATTTCCGGATGGTAGACCATTTACATATGTGTCTGGAACTCAGTATTCTTTTGCATACCTAAATTCTTCAGATCAATGGGTATATGAACCAGTTCCCGGTGATATATTTGACCTTCTTTCTGATGACTCGGGACAGGTTCACATGTTGTACCGGCAGAATTCGGTACTGTATTACCGAAAACGCCTGGCTACGGGTGCGTGGCAGCCTCCGCTGACCATTGCAGATACCTTCACATATTGGTTCACCTATGCCCGGCTTGTGGTTGGTACTGATGGCACCGTTCATATTGCTTATCGCGACACAGAGCACAATTACGAAAGCGTTTTATACCGCCAGATTACTCCTTCTGGTTCATTGAGTGCGCTCGAAACGCTGAGCGGGTTTGCGCTTCCGGCAGTGGTTAATCCATTCCAGCTAGATTTGAAAATAGACGCTGATGGAAAGCTGCACCTGTTTGTCGATGCGATTGATTACTTGCACTATTGGTCGCGCAGCCCGAGCGGAGCGTGGAGCGGGCCTTTATCTCAAGACTTGTCCACTGTTGATGAATATGCCGATCTTGTATCGGGGGTTGTGGCTTCAAATGGCGATATCCATGCTTACTATATTTACCGCAACGATTTGGGACTTGCAGAAATTGCCGATGTGATGAAAAAGGCTGGAGAAAACCAGTTTCACTTAAACCGCCTTTTGGCTGATAAAAAAATAATGGGGCTGGTTGTTGGGTTTGATGTTACCGGGCTTATGCACATGTTATGGAATAACCAGTTTACCGCCCCAAATTTCCTCAACTATCAAAAACAGCAGGTATTGGACGGCCCCGCGGAGTCTGTCCTATCTCAGACGGCCAGCCTGCCCTTGAATATGTACGCGCCGACGCTGTCCTTCTTCTACCGCATGAAGGATAATCTTACCAATACCCTGCCTGATTTTCGCCTGAGCCTGACGCCTCAGGGCGGTAGTCCGGTTCTGCTAAAGGCTCTGACCGCCAGTACGCAAATCAACAACTGGCAGCATGTCTGGTTTGATCTTTCACCCTGGCTGGGTCAGACCGTGAAGCTTGCCTTTGAGGTTCCACATGTCCCTGGACAGAATGAAGCCATGGTCATGCTCGATGAAATCACCCTCGGCGGCTGGACCACGCCCATTGTCACCGGGCGCACTCCGGGCCGGGTGAGCTACCCGGTGGGTTCGAACATCTGGGTCGAAATCACTGGTGAAAACCTGATGAGTGGCGCAAAGGTATGGTTTGGCGAAACCCAATCCCCTGAAGTTATTTGGGTTAGCGCCACCCAACTGCGCGTTCGCGTGCCGCAGGGGTTGAATTATGGCGCGTACCGCCTGCGCGTGGAAAATCCGGGCGGCATATATGTTTACGCCCCGGGGGGCCTGGTCATCGGCGGTGTGGTGTATATCCCGCGGATTGGTAAGTAGCGAGAGATCTTACTGGCGCTCGCGCGGAAGCGCGGGCGCCCTTTTTTACTCCTCCACCACAAAATCGAACGCTGCCACCGTCTCCCCGTTATCTTCCAACACCTGCACCAGCAAGTTCTCATCAAAAATCCGGTCTTGCTGGTTTTGCGCCACCCCAGGAAGGAACAGCTGCGTAGTCAGCTCCGGCCCGCTGGGCGCCTGCACTTTTATGTGAATGTGCGCCGTGCGCCCCGGGTACTCGCCCGGCACCACCGTAAGCAGCTCGTAACGCCCTTTTGCATCGGTAAACTGGTGCCCGCGCAGCCTATAGCCAGTATTATCGTAGCGTCCCTGCGCGTCTGTCTGCCAGAAGTCGATCTTCGTGTTGGGCACCGGATGGCAATCCGCGGTGAGGACGTACCCGCTCAGGCGCAGCTTCTTGCCGGGTAAATCGCCCGCCAGGTCTTTCGTCTCCGGCGAGCCGGGGGTAAAGTAGGGCCCCTCGGTCATCGCCGGGGGTCAGTGCCGCCGGGCTGGTACAGTCGACGGGCGGCAGGTCCGCCGCCAGCAGGGTCACCGCCGCCGGGACTTGCGGGGTAACCGTGGGCGCCCCCTCCGTCGATGTAACCGGGATTTCCGCCGCACCGGTCGCCGTCGCCATCCACACCGCAGTAAAGGTGGACGGCGCGGACTGGGGCTGCTGCTCCGCCTGCCCCGCGCAGGCTGTCAGAATCACCAACCCCAACCCAGCCAGGAAAATCCACCATGCCGTTTTTCGCATATACATCATCCTTCCCATCGTCCCCTTACGCCTTTGCTAATCATCGTGATATTTTCCTATAAACATCCCCCGCATTCCACTCACAGTATACGGGCTGAACATGAAGTACAGATGAATCTTTTCAGTGGCAATGCCTAGAACGAACAAGCCCGGCCAAGCCGGGCTGTCCCCGCATTCGCCTAAACCATGCCAGCCCGGCTCCGCCGGGCTTCCCTTTCCCCCTGGCACCGGGGCTGTGCCCCGGCGCGGCGCGGCCTACCCCTTCTGGCACATCTCGCAGTAATAAATGCTCCCGCCCATATAGGCCTCTTTCGCGATCATCGTGCCGCACTCCGGGCAGCGCGTGCCGACCGTGTTCTTGCTCAGCACCGTCTTGTAGCCGCCCGGGGTATCGAACAGATCCTTTTCCGTGTCCCGCCCGCCCTGCTCGGCCATCTGGCGCAGCACCGATTTCACCGCCTCGTACATCGCCGTGATCTCTTCGCCGGAGAGGGTCGCCATCTTGCGCCGCGGGTGGATCTTCGCCGCCCACAAGATATCCTGCAGCACGCCGTTGCCCAGCCCGGGGATGCGCTGTTTGGTGGCCAGAAACTCCTTCGCCGACAGCTTGCCGCACTCCGCGTCGAACAGGCTGTCGAAATAGGCCCGGTCGAAGGCGTCTGACAGCGGCGAGGGCCGCTCTTTGGCGGTGTCGTAGTCGATAAAATCGGCCTTGCCACCCTTAGGGAGGCACCACATCGACCCCCACATCTGCACCGTTACGCTCAGCGCCGAGCCGTCCTCGAACTCCAGCAAAAGCTGGTGCTTCTTGGGCGGCTTCTCCCCCGCCGGGTGATAGTGCATCGCCGCGCTGATCACCATCGTCTTATCTTCCACCTCGATCTCCACGTTGCCGCCCACCGGCACGGCGGTCCCAACCACCTTGCCCGCCAGGCGCTGGTTGTATTCCGCCGGGTCGCCGGTGTACCAGGCAAACTTATGCGGCGACTGGGCCGCCACCGCGCAAGCAATGCGCTTGCCCTGCAACGTTTCATTCCACTGCCGCGCAATCACCACGGCTTCGGGTAGTTCGATCATGGTATGCTCCTTGTGATAGATATCACCAATATAGCATATTTGTTCTACGGAATCACTACCCAAAGGAATAGAGAATCAAAAAGGTGATGTTGGGCGGCGAGCCG
>CAYTHO010000188.1:0-4237 GCA_964437595.1 uncultured Anaerolineaceae bacterium | reverse complement strand
GTTGCCGCTGATGGTGACGTTGGTCAGCGTCAGCGTGTAGCTAGTGTCGTTGTACATCCCGCCGCCGTAGTAGTGGGGATGGCTGCCATTGGCGTTCCCACCAATGATGGTAACGCCATCCAGCGCGGCATCATGTGCCCCGGTCACCACGTGGTAGCTGTTCTCGCCGTTGTTGGTAAAGCCCGCATCATCGCCGGCCAGGTCGCCGCTCAGGGTGACCACGTTCGCGTTCCAGTCACGCTGGCTGAAATCGCTGTCGGCGGTATCAAACCCGCCGTAGACCGCTACCCCGCTCTTAAGCTGGAAGGTCGCCGCGCGTGGGTCGGTCAGGCCGGTACTGTCGGGCCGGTACGTCCCCGCTGCCACCCAGACCTGGTCGCCGCTTACGGCGATGCTCAGCGCGTAGGACAGCCCGCAGGCGCTGGCCCACGTGTCTCCACATGCCCCGCTGGTGGCCCCGCCTTCGGTCACTAGGATGGCATTGGCGGGAATGGCCGCGCGGACAGCGGGCGCGACTCTGGCCTGGAAAAAGGACACCGCCAGCAGCAGTGCTGCCGCGGCCCGGATGACAATGGTAGAAAAAGAAGCCCGCTGGTACATGGAAATTTCCTCCCTATGGAATCGCGAAAATCCGCTCATGCTGGATGGTCGGGATGCAGCGGAGGATACGCCGGGCGTGCCGTTTCCGGCATTTACCATAACATCTTCAGATGGGTGACGATCCTCCATCCCCCTGATAAGCTGATTTACCGGAAAATAATTGCTGAATACAAAACAGGTTATCATATTGTGAATTTTTATTCAAGGTAAACCTGGAAATTCACCTCTTTGATCGGTACGAATCGCGATATCGGTCTATAATCGTCATAATCCATGCCCACCTTCCAGAATACCCAACGCTCCGAATCGGCCAAGCTGCTCCAGTACGGCCAATCCCTCTTTGATCTGCGCCGCTACAAAGACGCCGAAAGCACCCTGCGCCAGGCGCTGGCCCACGACCCGCAGTCTTTCCTGGGGCATTACTTCCTGGGCTGCGCCCTGCTGGCCCAATCCGATGATAAGCCCGAGAAGGCCCGCGAGGGGCTGAGCGAGGCCAAACGCGCCATCGCCCTGCGCCCCGACAGCGAAGACGGTTACTTCCTGCTCGCCTGGGCTCACCTGTGCCTCGCCAGGCCCAAAGACGCCCTGGACGCCGCCCACCATGGCATGCGCATCAACCCCCAGGAGGCCTGGGGCTACTCGCTGGTCGGGCAGGCTTACCGCATGCAGCGCCTGTGGTCCAAAGAGCTGGAAGCCGCCGGGGCCGGCTTGAAGATCGCCCCCGACCATTCCACCCTGCTCAACCTGTACGCCGAAGCCCTCATCATGCTGGAACGCAAAGACGAAGCCCGCCAGGCAGTGGAGATGGCCCTGCGCGCTGACCCTTCCAGCCCCAAGGCCCACGCCAACCGCGGCTGGCTGGCCCTCTACCAGGGCGATGAGAAAGAGGCTCTGCGCTGCTTCCGCGAGGCCATGCGCCTCGACCCCACCTCCGAAGCCTCGCGCCAGGGGCTGGTGCAGGCCCTCCACGCCCGCAGCCCGCTCTACAAGCTGATGCAGTGGTATTACCTGTGGACCCAGCGCGTCACCACCGGCGACTTCTGGACCCTGATCGTCATCCTCAACGGCATCAACACCACCCTGCGCGTCGTGTCGAAAGCCTTCCCGCCCCTGCTGATCATCACCATCCCCTACTTCGCCTTATTCCAGGTCTTCACCTTCTTTACCTGGACCGGCGACGCCTTCTTCACCCTGCTCTTGCGCCTCTCGCCCACCGGGCGGCAGGTGCTCACCAAAGATGAAAAGAACGAGGCCAACGGCTGCGGCTTCACCGCCCTGCTGTTCCTCATCAACCTCATTGCCTTCATCGCCGCGCTGATCCTGCGCCCCGGCGAACCGGGCCTGCTGTGGACCTTTGCCCTCGGCGCGCTGCTGTCCTTCGGCATGATGATCCCCACCGCGGGCATCTTCAAAGTCGACCCATCCTACCGCAAGCGGCGCGGCGCGCTGGTGGTCATCGCCGCCATGCTGGGCGCCACCGCCGCCTGCGCCTGGGGCGGCTCCTTCTCCCTCCAGCCCTGGCACGGCGTAGCCATTTTCCTGTTCCTCGTCGGCTGGATGATCTATCCCTGGGCGGCGAATTTAATTATCAGTATCCAGGATTGATTTTCGGACCATGCCTGGCCTGAAATTCTTTACCTAAAAGTAGACACCGAAACCTTTTTAAAGGATGGTATTGACCAATGACCAGTGATGCACCCCAACCCCCACTCGACCCCACACCCGAAACCCCGCCCGCGCCGCAGCCCGAGCCGCTGGTGATCCTGACCGATGCGGCATCCACCCCGCCGGTAGAGTCAAAAAGGCCCAAGAACCGGGTTCTGATCATTGGCGCCATCATCGGCGTGGTGCTCACCTGCCTGTGCGTGGTTGGGGTTATGGTGGCTGTCTCTTCAGGGACCGGGCAGTTCGCCGTAGAGCAGTATTCGATCACCCAGGTTCTGGATAAATTTATGTATGCGATGAAGGTGAAGAACCCCGAGCGAGCGTATGGATTTTTCTCCCCCCGCGCGCAGCGGCAGTTACCGCTTTCAAAGGTACAAGAAATGCTGGAGGGGAACAATTACGTTTTATACGACGGATATAAATCCCTGGAGTTAAAAAACACCAAGGTTTCGGCAGCGTTCAACACGGATCAGAATAAACCGCAGGGCACCGTTGCTACGGTATCCGGAACGGTCACTTATGCCGACGGTACCGAGGGTGCTTTGTCAGCGATCCTGGAAAAGGTCGACGACGAATGGCGGATACACTATGTAACGGTAAACGTTCCGCCCAGTAAATTCAAATAATCCGCCAGGAACTCGCCCGGGCGCGTCCTTACGGCTCGATCCGGAAAATTTCCTTCCCGTCGATCATAATGGACTCCATCTCGCGCAGCGCGGGCGCTCTCAGGCTGCTGCCGCTGTATGAATAGGTAAACTTCCATCGATTGGACGCATTGCTCCAGGCGTAACCATTGCGCGCCTGAACGGACCATTCAAATTCTGTGCCCAGGCCATTGCTGGATACAAAGGAAGCAAAATTAAACACTACCTTTTGCGGTTCGGCGGTATCACCAAATCCGAACCAGCGGTCTGTACTGAGCGAATGTAATAGGACGGAATAGGCCACGGCCCCGTCTACCGGCTGCCAGGTCAGGGTCAGGTAGCCGGTTGCAACCGTGCTGTTATTTGCTGGCGAAACCAGAACAGGTATAGATGGCACGATCCCGCCCGCTGGGCCGGTGGTAAATGCAAACAAATCTGACCACTTAATGGGATCGCTTTCAATCCGGACGCCAACCCTCCAGTAATATCGCGTATTGGGCTGTAAGTTATACGGAAATACGTACGTGTATGTCGTACTTGTGCTGTATTTACTGTAAGACATCTGGCATTGCGTTGGGTCAGGGCTGGTGCCGATTGCAAAACACCCGCTTGTATTCTCTGGCTGCGGCCCCAGGTCCCATGAAAAGGTCGGGATCAGCGTATCCAGTTGGGCCTGATTAGCTGGAGCGATCAAATAGGGATACGGAACCAGTTTCAAAACCGCCGGGAGAAAGGCGCAGTGATCATCGGGCCCTACGCACGAATAGGCCGCGGAGCGTTCGAGCGGCTGCTCCGCGCGCGCCGCGCCGGGAGCAGAATTTACGGTCAATACGACCAGGAACAAGAAGCAGCAGAAGAACCTGTGGATGCGCGATGCTGGCGGCATGGATCGCTCCTTATTGGCAAATTTTGGATGAAAAAGATTCAACAAAAATTATACGTCAGGTTCTTTCCAACGCACGCTCAAAACCCGATTCATTTATATCACCTGTGGTGAAAACCGGGCGTTTCGCAAAACGCCCCTACGCGCATCACTCTGGCTCCCAAGCTCCGGCGTGGGAGCCTTCTTCACAGCGCTCCGCGCCCACGAGGATCCGCGCATCATCCAGAAAGCGCAGAGCGCCATGAAGAGCATTCCACCGCCGGAGCGGTGGAATGAGACATCCTCACCCCTCGGTCCCCTCTCCAAAACCTGCAAAAACCGGCCGGTTTTGGAGAGGGGAAGCCAGAAACCAGGAGGTTTTACGCGCTTTTGGAAGGCACCCCTCTTCATTTTCGAGCTTTGGCGAAAATGGAGAGGGGCCGGGGGTGAGGATTATTTGTAAAAC
>CAYTHO010000187.1:0-4266 GCA_964437595.1 uncultured Anaerolineaceae bacterium | reverse complement strand
GAAGAATCCCGCGGCCTCGAATTTGAGACCGAGTATGTTGAGGGTATGCAGTTCGATCGCGGCTATATGTCGCCCTACTTCATCACCGACTCCGAGCACATGGAAGCGGTCATCCCCGAACCCTACATCCTCATCTACGACAAGAAAATCTCGGCGGCTGCCGATATCGTTCCCCTGCTTGAAAAACTCGTCCAGATTGGCAAGCGCGACCTGGTCATCATTGCCGAAGATATTGACGGCGAAGCGCTGGCGACCCTGGTTCTGAACAAACTGCGCGGCATGCTCAACGTGCTGGCCGTCAAGGCTCCCGGCTTTGGTGATCGCCGCAAGGCTATGCTGGGCGATATCGCCACCCTCACTGGCGCTCAGGTGATTTCTGAAGAAACTGGCCGCAAGCTGGAGACCACCGTGGTTTCTGATCTGGGCCGCGCCGAAAAGGTCGTTTCCGACAAAGATAACACCACCATCGTGGGTGGCAGCGGCGAAGAACAGGCCATCAAGGGCCGCATCGAGCAGATCCGTGTCGAAATCGACAAGACTACTTCCGATTACGACCGCGAAAAGCTCCAGGAACGCCTGGCCAAGCTGTCCGGTGGTGTTGCCATCATTCGTGTTGGCGCCGCGACCGAGACGGAACTGAAAGAAAAGAAGCATCGTGTGGAAGACGCCCTCTCCGCCACCCGCGCCGCGGTTGAGGAAGGCATCGTCCCGGGTGGTGGTGTTGCCCTGGTCAACGCCCGCGCCTCCATCGACAGCATGAAGCTCGCGAACGAAGACGAGCAGATTGGTGTTCAGATCGTCCGCCGCGCCATGGAAGTTCCCATGCGCAAGATTGCTGAAAACGCCGGTCGCGATGGCTCTGTGGTAGTGGAAAACGTTCGCCAGATGCAGAAGAGCAAGAAAGACAAGAACATCGGCTACAACGTTCTCAGCGATCAGTACGAAGATATGGTCAAAGTCGGCGTCATCGATCCCGCCAAGGTAACCCGCGGCGCGCTCGAGAACGCGGCCTCCATCGCCTCGATGATCCTCACCACCGAAGCCCTGATCACCGAAATCCCTGAGAAGGAAGCTCCCAAAGCTCCGCCCATGCCGGAGTACTAAACAAACCGCAAGGTGAAATCTGCATCATTGCCCCTTGGCAGGCATGTGGGTTCCATCACGCGATTAGTTTAGACCTTCTTTCTAAAAGAAAACAACGAGCTTGTCGGCGCGGCGTGCCGCGCCAGGCAAGCTCGTTTTCTTTATTTACCAGCTTGCTTGTTTACCGGGGCGGTACAGAGACGTGAACATCATCACCACGGTGTAGATGATGCACAACCAGGCAAGCCAATCGCCCAGCAGGGCATAAGGCGTGCCTAGCCCCTGGGAAGGGAGATCGGCGATCAAGATGCGCGATGGGCTGGTGAAGAAATCCTGCGCCGCCAGTACATGACCGCGATAGTCGGCTGCCATGGATGTTCCTTCATTTACCATGCGCATGACGGAAAACCCGCCCTCAACCCCGCGCAGCAGCCCAACCTCGGTATGGTATGTGCGGGTTTCGTATGTATCAAACGCCGGTACCAGCATAATATCCACCCCCTGCCGGGCCGCCTGGCGGATCAGGACTGGAAAATCCATATCAAAGCAGATCGCGGCGCCAATTCGCCCATAAGGGGTATCCACAGAGTCGATCACCCCATCTGATGTGGTCGCATACCAGGACATCGTTTTCTCGTACCGGTAGGCAGTTTCACCCTGCGGCGTAATCATTGCCAGCCCGTTATACCCGCTGGTATCGCCGTAGCGCAGCACCTCGAAGGCTGGCATCAAGTAAACCTGGTGCTTCCGCGCGAACGCGCTGGCGCGTTGTAAGAATGCGTCTTCACCGCCCGGCGGGATGAAGGCGTTTGCCTCGGACCAGAAAATGATCTTTGCACCGTTCCGCGCGGCATTTTCTGATTCGACGAACAACTGATCCTCCAAAGACTGGAATTCTCCAGCATATTGCAGCGCCACCTCTTCAGGCGTGCCCAGATCGATAATTTCATCCCAATAAGCATTTTCGTGCGCCACCGTCACTCCAGCCACCCGCACGGTCTGGCTGAGGGGACGGGTGAACACCAGGCGTATCCCTCCTGCCAGGAGCGCCGCCACCAGACAGCCAGCATACACCGCGGCAGGGATGCGCACGGATCGCAGGTCAAACCCATTTTCCCACCAGGCATTGATTACCGGGGCCGCCCACAGCACCAGGAACGCGATGCCCCATACCCCGCCAACCGCCGCGACCTGCACCAGCGGTTCGATGTAAAACTGACTGGGCGCGATGGAGAAGGTGGTGCCCAGCGGCAGGAAGCTGATCGCATAATCCAGGCTAACGCATGCCGCCGGGAAAACCAGCGTTGCCAGCCAGGGCCGCAGCCTTTGGTGGGCAGCCCGGTCCAGGTACAGCGCGGTGATCATCGGAGCGGCGGCTAAACCGAGCAGGATAATTTCCATTATGGGCTCCACTTCCCAGGCTCCGGTTTTGTTGGCGTAGGAGCCCGCCCATAACAAAAACACCGCCGGCAGCGTGGTTATCCACCGCCGCTGGGTGCGGAAAAAACGTATGAGAAAAATGGGCGCCAGCCAGGCAGCCGCAGCGACATTCCATTTCCAGGTGACCAGGGTAAACAGCCCCGCACCAAGCAGCAAAAGAAGCGTAGAAGTATAGACCTTTTTCACTCGTTTGTTTTCCTTTCCATTGGTTGTGTATGCGAGTACATGTCCAATATACCCCCCGAGTGGGTGGAGGCAAATCAACCGCGGGGTGGATGCCGGGGTTGGAGATTCCCCAATTTTTATGAAGCATTTATTGTATTATTTGGAGCGTAAAGAATAATAGATTTATTCGACGAATTACTTGGTAGCGTTAGGAAACGGGTATAATCAGGGACAATGTCTTTCAAACCATCCCAATACCTTATTATTCTTGCTATTCCTGTTCTTCTGTTCGCCAGCGGGTGTCAGGCGAAAGTCCCTTCCGCCTCCGCCACCAACCCTGCCGCGACCACGAACACGGGTGCTGCCGTTTCCACCAGCACGCAGATTCCGGCTACCGCCACGCCTGCCCCAACGCCAACCGCCACCCCCGAACCCCTGGCGCTGCGCATCAACAATGACAGCATCACGGAGGCCGAGTACCAGGCGGAACTGCGCCAGCTTCAGGAAGCCCAGCAGGCATTGAATAAAACCGCATCGCCTGAACAGCAGCGCCAGCAGGTGCTCGACAATCTGACCGATACCCTCCTGCTGGCTCAGGGCGCGTACGAAAATGGTTTTACACTGGATGATGCCGCGCTCCAGGCCGAAATCGACCGCCTCGCGGGGCAGTTGGGCGGGGCGGAAACCTTAAAGCAGTGGATGGACCAGCGCGGCTATAACGAAGCCGCCTTCCGATCCGCGCTCAAGCGCCAGATGGCCGCTGCCTGGCAGCGCGACCAGATCACCGCCTCCGTCCCCACCGAAGCGGAACAGATCCATGCCCGACAGATCCTTACCATCGATGAGGGCATCGCCAACACGGCCCTTCAGCAGGTAAAGATCCCCGGCGCAAGCTTTATGGTGTATGCCTACCGTTACGATCTGCAAACCGGCGGCGACCTGGGTTGGTTCCCACGCGGCTACCTTACCCAACCCGAGGTCGAAGAAGCAGCTTTTGCGCTCCAACCGGGGGAAATCAGCCCGATTGTGAAATCCCAGGTTGGTTACCACATCATCCAGGTCATCGCGCGCGAGGCATCCCGCCCGGTATCTCCAGACGCACGCCGCGTTTTACAGCACAAAGCGCTCGAAAACTGGCTCAAAACCCGCCGGGAAACCAATCAAGTGGAGATACTGCTCCCTTGAGATTATAGGCAGCATCCCGAGAAGAGAAAAGGACAGCAGCCATCGAAGAGAATTCCCCCTCCAATAAGATACAGCATCGTACTGCGCATCCAAAGCGCCGGCCTGTGCGCGGCGCCCGCCGTCCGGCCAAACATGATATGGCCTGGAATGTGCTGACCGTTTTTGTCTGGTTGGGAATGGCTTGCATCGTTATGGCTGTTGCATCCATCCTCGTGGACCCGCAGGTGCTTCCACCGTCACTCAGGCCGGTCCCGCCCACCCTGGTTGCCGTGGTGCAGCTTCCTACCAATACGGCTACCCTCCCGCCAACCACTACCATTCAGCCCACCGAACCAACCCCGACGCGTACCAGCACACCCACGCCAACGGTTACGGTTACCCCTACCCCCACCC
>CAYTHO010000186.1:0-4388 GCA_964437595.1 uncultured Anaerolineaceae bacterium | reverse complement strand
CATTTAGCCAGCCCCAAATCAGCATCTGCCTCTTGACTTTTATCACAGTTGCTACCAGTGCGGGCGCGAAGTTATAAAACACTTTTAGGACACCCCCATCGCGTCTACATCACCGTGATGGGAATGCACAGGTCAAACACATACGGGCCTCCCGGGGTCACATCGGGGGCGTCGTAAATGATTTCATAGGGCGGCAGGTCGGCCATGAAGAAGCCGCTGTCGGGCAGCCAGGTGTTGTAAAGCATCCGGTAGGCCTGCTGGATTTGGGCCACTTCCAGGCAGGTGATGCGCGCCGCGGCGCACAGGTGCTCGGGGATATCAAAAATGCTGATCACCTTATCGCCCTGTTGTTCGGGCGGCATGGTCATGCAGGCAAAGTAGCGGCAGCGGTGCGGGGGCGTGATTTCTGGGTCGTCAAAGGAAATGCCCACCAGGCGCGTTTCAGGGGTGAAGCGCTGGTGCGCGTTAGCCCACTGGAAAAGCCTGACCCAGGCCGCTTTTGTGCTCTCCGGGTGGTAGCCATGCCGGGAGGGGATGTAGGCCAGGTGCAGCGGGCCGGCCCGTTTCACCTCTACCTTTGGCGCCGCGGCGGAAGGGCTTTCCGGACCGGCGGCGGGCTGCGCCGTCGGCGCGCCGCGGGAGTCCGGCTGGCGGGCATAGTCGCGGGCGGTGACCCCGAAATGCTTTTTGAAAGAGCGCGAGAAGGCCGAGGAGGAGGAAAAGCCGCAGGCCAGGGCCGTATCGGTGATCGAGCGCGCCGGGTTTTTGACCAGCATGTTCGCGGCGCGTTCAAGGCGCAGGCGGTTGATGTAATCTTGAGGGTTTTCGCCCGTCAGGGCTTTAAAGATCCGGTGAAAGTGGTAAGGCGAAAAGCTGGCCGCCTGCGCGACCGTCGCCAGGTCCAGCGGCTCGGCGAGGTGCTGTTCGACATAGTTCATAGCCAGCTCCATGCGCTGGAGATACTGCTGCCGATACGAGATGGAATGCATACGCTGTATTTTAATCGTAAATATGCTTTGTAGTACAATCCCCCTGATACAGCCTGCGGATATTATCTGTGGAACCTGCGCCCGCGATTGGCGTATAAAGAATAGCGATCATTCATCGCTCGCTAAGCACGATCACCGCCAGCAGGAAAAACGAAACAACCAAAGGAGATGCTATGAATCCCCAATTTGTCACTACCGCCTTTGAAATCCCCGGCGTGCGCATCACGCGCTGCCTGGGTATTGTTCGCGGTATTACCGTGCGCTCGCGCAGTGTGGTCGGCAATATGGTCGGCGGACTGCAAACCATGTTCGGCGGAAACATTACCATTTACACCGAGCTGTGCGAGCACGCCCGCCAGGAGGCTTTCGACCTGATGATGCAGCACGCCGACCAGATGGGCGCCAACGGCATCATCGGCATGCGCTACGATGCCAACGAAGTGATGGAAGGCGTCACCGAAGTGCTGGCTTACGGCACGGCAGTCATTATTGAAAAGGCTTAAGACCATGCGCAAACTCTTTTTCTTGGCTTCTATCGCTCTTATGGTGGTCTTCCTGGCGGGCTGCGTAGGCCCCAGAACCACGTCCATCGAAGGGGCAGAACGCGATCAGGTGCTGGCCCAGGCCGAGCCTATCGCCGACAGCCTGTTCCAGGGCATGCTCGACCACGACTACGCCGCCTTCTCGCGCGACTTTGACCCAACGATGAAGAAAGCGATGGATGAAACGAGATTTCAGACGATGATGCAGACCATCGACCCGCTGATCGGCGCCTACCAGTCGCGGCAGGTTGCCAGTGTGGAGCGTTCTGGTAACTTCATCGCGGTGATCTATACCGTGAAATTCGAGCTGGAAGACGCCGTTACCTGGCGCGTGGTGCTGGCCCCCGGCGACGTCATGCAGGTCTCCGGGCTGTGGTACGACTCGCCGAAGCTGCGGGCCAAGTAGGCGCGTGGACCTCGTACCGCTGATCCGCGGATTGATTTTTACCGCCTGGGTGGGCTGGCTGCTCCTGTACTGGCAGGGCGGCAGCGCCATCCTGGCGGATATTCAGCAGGCGCTGCGCATGCCGAACTCCCGCATCGATGCGGCGCTGCTGATCTCCATCACCATGGATGCGCTGGTGGTGCTGGTGGCGGGCCTGCTTGTGCTGCTGGGCGTGGCTACCATATCCCCGGCCTGGGATGGCGTTTCCACGGCGGGCGCGGCGCTTGCGCTGGCGGGGATCGCGGGCACCTTTTACGCCCGCCAGTACCTGGGCCCGGCCTGGACGGCGGAGACGCGGGTGGAGGAAGGACACCAGATCGCCAACCAGGGACCCTACGGCGTGATGCGCCACCCCATTTACACCGCCGCTATCGGCATGTATATCGGGCTGGGGCTGGTCTTCCCGCTGTGGTGGAACGGGCTGGTGGTCGCCTCGATCGTCCTGGGGTACGTGTTGAAGACGTATTATGAAGACCGCTATCTTATAGAGCACCTGCCCGGTTACCGCGATTATGCCGCGCGGGTGCGGCACCGGCTGCTGCCGGGGGTGTGGTAGCATATGGAAATTTCCACCGTAACCGCCTGCCCACCCTCCGACCAGCGCGCCCTGCGCCAATTAATCTACTCTGTGGGCTGGAACGGTGCCCAGGCGGAAGGGCAGGTACAGTCGATCCTGCACTTCCTGCGCGACCCCGACGCGGTGGTGTTCTTCGCCCGCCAGGGCGAGCAAATCGCCGCCTTCCTCACCTGCCAGTTCTACGCCTGGAACCGCCTGGGGCAGATCCACGGCCTGGTGGTGGCCCCCGCCTTCCGCCGCCAGAACCTGGCGACCCGGCTGGTGGAGCGCGCCGAGCAGTTCCTGAAAGAGAAAGGCGCGCGCGGCGTGTACGTGGATACCCCGGTCGATAACGCCGGGGGCCGGCGCTTTTACGAGGCCGCCGGGTACTGCGTGGGCTACATCATGCCGCAGTACTATGCCGAAGGCCAGGATGGGGTGACTTACCAGAAGTTCTTCCAGGCATAATCGCTGCTGCGTACCAGCATCCTGGTGATAAATGGACGTCCACTGCTCCAGCCAATCTTCTATGGAATCCACTGAGGGCAAAAACACGAAAATCCTTCTTGACAGGGGATTTCTTTTGTTATTTTTCCATCAACACTAATCGCAGCGATGGTTGTATCCTGGGGCTGCATCAGATCCACACGCCGATGGGTATAAACAATCTCTTTCCCATCTGGTGACCATTGTGACCCTCCAAAAAGTGAGTTGGTATTGTGGGTGAGTTGGATGCCAGGCGATCCACACCCGTTCCATTAAAGCTCGTTAGAAAGATATCATAGTCTAGTTCGTTTCCAGGTTTTTTATCGTAGTCCCTGCTCGAAACAAACACGATTTGTTTTCCATCCGGTGAAACTGCCGCACAACAACTGCGGCTGTACTTATTTTCGTCAAATGCCAGCTTCCGGATGTTCGCTCCGTCTTTGTCCATAACAAAAAGATTCACCCGTCCATAAGGTGCATCCCGAGTCTCACCGGAAAAGACAATCCTTTTTCCATCCGGCACCCACGCCGCGCTGCTAATAACCATATCTTTCACCGTGGGCGTAGCCACCTCGCGCAGGTTCTGATCGTACAGGTGTATCTGGTCCTCAACGACCCGCAAAAACTGTTGATTCACAGCGGACCATTCAAGGCAGTCATTGCCGGTCACTTGCCCGACTTTTTTCTGCTCCCCGTTTGACAGATTGAGCATGATCCCCTCATAACTGGCGGTCGCTTGCTCAGGTGAAAACAATATATTTGTTGGCGCCGTAAGATAAAACAGCCACTGACTGGATGGTTTTTGATCCTCACAACCGGTAAAAACCATAGCAACGCATAACAAGCAAATCAGTCTCAATCGATAGCGCATGGGGTTGTTCTCCGAAATAATGCCTTGGATGATCTGTTGTGTTGAATCCCCAACCAGGGTAACGATGCTGAAACCCTTTCTATCTTTAATCTACCCATTAAGAATTTGAATGAACAGAGCTGCCACTAATTCTTGTTTATAAAGGGAAAATCATTCTCAGTCTAAAATATAAACAATCTCTCCTGTAAAATACCATTTTTCTTCTACCTTTTCCATATGTAAACCCATCGCACTTTGATCTAAAGTACCATAGATATCCCAATCGGGATAAAGAATGGCTGTTAATCCATTAGGGGAAATGGATAGTTTTGGTTCCGGATACAAGGATGGAATATACGTTTTTGAAAACTTCTTCTTAAACGCTTCCGGAGAATTCTTTTGCCGATAAGTAGGAGACATGTAACCATAAGCCATTTCATAACTGTCAGTATTTACCCATTCCTCGAGGGTTCGACCAACCAAAAGCATGATTACGTTTCAGCGTAATCAAAGCGTAACC
>CAYTHO010000185.1:0-4532 GCA_964437595.1 uncultured Anaerolineaceae bacterium | reverse complement strand
GCAGCTCGCCGCGCGCCAGGGCGGGTTTGAGCATGTTGGATGCATCCATGGCGCCCTGCGCCGCGCCTGCCCCGACCACGGTGTGCAGTTCGTCGATGAAGAGGATGATCTCGCCCTCTGACCGCTGCACTTCCTCGATAGCGGCCTTCAGGCGTTCTTCAAATTCACCGCGAAAGCGCGAGCCAGCAATCATGCCGCTCAGGTCGAGAGCCAGAACGCGTTTTCCGGCCAGGATTTCCGGCACGTCATTGGCGGCAATCTTCTGGGCCAGCCCCTCAACAATGGCGGTCTTGCCAACGCCAGCCTCGCCGATCAGCACCGGATTGTTCTTGGTGCGGCGGGAAAGGATCTGCATTACTCGCAAGATCTCGTTATCGCGGCCAATGACCGGGTCGAGCTTGCCTTCACGGGCCGACTGGGTCAAGTCGCGTGAATATTTCTCCAGGGTGCGGTAGCGCGTTTCGGCCTGCGGATCGGAAACCCGCTGCCCGCCGCGCATCTGCAGGATGGCGTCGTTTACCCGCTCACGGGAAATGCCCGCGCCTTCCAGCAGGCGCGCCGCCGGGGTATTGCGTTCGCTTAAGATCGCCAGGAACAAATGCTCGGTGGAGATATATTCATCCTTCATGCGGTTAGCTTCTTCATTTGCCAGGTCGATGATGCGCTTTACCCGCGGCGTAATGAAGATCTGCCCGGCCCCACCGCCAAAGATGCTGGCCTTGGGGCTGGTGCGCAAAATATAATCGAGCCGCTCGGCGAGCGCGTTTGCATCGACTTTGAGCAGTTCCAACAGCTGCGAAATCACACCCTGGGGTTGTTCAATCAGCGCCAGCAGGATGTGTTCTGTATCGATCTGGTTATGACCATAGCGCTGAATAATTTCAGCCGCGCGCTGCGCAGCTTCTTGCGCGCGTTCTGTAAAACGATCAAATCGCATCATAGGCGTAAATCCTCTCAGGTACAGGCAAAGGGGCCTGCGTGTTGATTATAGCTGTGTTCTATTAGAATTATCAACGAAAATCATAAGAGGAGTGTAAGCAAAACGCTGTACAAATCTTTATCCGAAACATCCGGGGCATGGCGATTAACCATAAAGACAGCCCGGCGAATTACCAAGATGCAGCCGGATAATGAGTAAAATATAGGTGTGGCAACAATCACGCAGGTAGCGACTTCTCCCATACGCAAGGTGAACATCCGGCAGGATTTGCTGGCGGTTGCCGACCTGATCGAACTGTGCTTCGCAAAAACGCTGGACGAAGACGGTCGAGAATACCTGCGCCAGCTGCGCTGGACCGCGCGCGACATGAATTACCTTTCCTGGCTGCAGGGCGCCGCCGAGCGGATTGCGCCGCCGCTGTATGGTTTTGTGTGGGAAGAGAACGGCAGGATCATTGGCAACCTCAGCCTGATCCCAATGAACCGCAGCGGTAGATTGACTTACCTGATTGCCAATGTTGCCGTGCATCCCGATCACCGCCGGCGGGGCATCGGCCACATGCTAACCCAGGAAGCCCTGGAAAATCTGCGCCAGCGCGGAATTGACGCGGCCTGGCTGCAGGTGCGCGATGATAACCCCATTGCGTATCACCTGTACCGCTCGCTGGGCTTTGTGGAGCGAGCGCGGCGCACCACCTGGATAAGCAATCTCTCCGTACACAATTACTCTATAGCCCCGGCGGGTTTGACCATTGAGCGCCGGCAGGCGCGGGATTGGGAGCAGCAGCTTGCCTGGCTGCGCGAAGTTTACCCGCCCGAGGTGAAGTGGAACCTCCCAATCAGCTTTTCGCGGCTGAGCCCAGACCCATTCAAGCAGTTCTTTCGCTGGCTGCGCGGTGAGGGCCAGGAGCACTGGGCAGCATGCAAGAACGGACGCGCATTGGGTTATGTAACCTGGGAGCCCGTGCGCGCATCAAGCGACGCATTGTGGATTGCCGCTCATCAAGAGCACGAGAATGAAGTGATCCTGGCGCTTCTGCCCTATGCACGCGCCGCGCTGGCTGGCCGCGGGCGGCCCCTTTCGGTAAACTATCCGGCGGGGCGGGCAAATGCGGCTTTCTTGCAAGCCGGTTTTACCCATCACCAGACTCTGGTGTGGATGAGCATTGCGTTGAGCGCCCGTTGACGCCGTAAACCAGATCATTTATTTTTTCCTGACACCATTCTGGCACTTCGTCCGTATATAATTGTAGAGAAAATCGATATCCAAATCTGGCAAGTATAAGGACGAGAACCTTGAAGAAATTTATTATCCAGCTTTTGATTAATGCGCTCGCAATATTCGTTGCGGTAACCATCATGCGCGGGAACGGGATCGAGGCCCAGGGGAATGTCTGGGTCGATTACCTGGTGCTGGGGTTGATTTTCAGCCTCATCAATGCCATCCTGCGGCCCATCCTGGTGGGGTTGGGCTGCCCGGTCATTATCCTCACGCTGGGGTTGGGAATCTTGTTAATCAATACCCTGCTGTTTTACCTGACCGGTTTGATTGGCGCGAATTTTGGCGTGGGCTTTACCGTGGATGGTTTTGTACCGGCATTTCTGGGCGCACTGATCGTCAGTGTGGTTACCACGGTGCTGAATGTAGTGCTGCATAAGGAAATGAAGGATTAAGCCGGGTTTATTTTTCTAAAACCCACCACATATCCTGACCGGTGAACCCGCAGCGGCGGTAGAGCTGCTCTGGAGCCGACTCGTTTTGTACTTCTCCAGAAACGGTCACCAGCGCTGTGCTGGCTTCCGCGCGCCGTACGAGGTCGCGGACCAGGGCTGTGCCCAGGCCGCGACCTCGGTATTGCTGGAGCACCTGAATCCATTCCAGAGCACATTCTCCGGCGCTCGGGTCTACTTCAGCGATACCCAGGCCAGCGGGGCATCCGCGGGTTTCATCCCAAACCCACAGCCACAATTCCGGCGCGTAGACCGGGTGGGAGGTCCACGAACGGACGGTTTCAACTGAGGGGGAGATATCCGCGTAGCAGCTTCGGATGAGATCGGAGACGGCTTGTGCTTCGCGCTCGATCTGGACGGTGCGGAGGCTGTAACCGGAGGGAAGCTGGGCGGGCTGCAAAGGATGATTCGGGCCAGGCCGCAGCGCCAGCCGGAAATAGGCCGTGCGTTGGCGGAAGCGCTCTGGCCGCAGCGAGGCGAGATAATCCTGGTGGATCAGCGCGAAGGAGACGGAATCAACCTGATCGCTGGATAGGATCATGCGGCGGCGGTCGGTATCCCAATAGAGGAAGAGCTGCGTATCCCGCCAGATTTCTATATGGTTTGACGTTCCGCTGTTATCCAGGGTAAAACTGGTTCTGCAGGCGGGCAGCATGGCGAGCGTTTTCCACAGCGGGTTTGCCAGCACCTGGCAGGGCGCGCGGTGATATGCCTGGGCGAGCGCTTCGTAAAAATCCATTTCAGGAAGCGGCGGCTTCGAACACGCGGGCAATGTCGTCGCGAGGCGGGCGGGGGAGCTCCAGCCCATTCACCTGGCAGACCCCGGCGGGACCGCCTGTCACATGCCCGATCTCGGCGCAGGCAATACCTTCGCCCTCCAGCGCCGCGCGGATGGACGGCGCATCTTGCTCCGCCACGGCCAGCAGCAGCGCGCCAGAGGCGATGGTGGCCAGCGGGTTGATCCCGAACGCGGCGCAGATACGCCGGGCCAGGTCAGGCACCAGCACGGCAGCCGGGTCGATCACCAGGCGCTTGGCGCTGGCATCTGACAGTTCCCACAACGCGCCAGCCAGCCCGCCCTCGGTGGGGTCGTGCATGGCGTGCACGCGGCCCGCGCGGGTGGCGATCTGCGCGTCGCGCACCACGCTGATGCCGGGTTGATAGAGATACTGGCGCGCCTCTTCCAGCTCGGCCTCGGTAAGCACGCCGGAAAGCTGCTGGGGAAACTCGCGCGCCAGCAGCGCGGTGCCTTCGATGGGCACGCCCTTGGTCATGAGCAGACGGTCGCCCGGGACCACATTGGCGGGGACCACCAGGCGCTCGCGGTCGACTTCGCCGATGAGCGTGCCCACCAGCACCGGGCGGTGCAGGTCATAGGTCACCTCAGTGTGCCCGCCAACCACGGAAATGCCCAACTGGGCGGCGGCGTGGTAGATCTGCGCGAAGATGGCTTCAACCTGGGCCTGGGTGGTGCTGTTCTCGGGCAGCAGCAGGGAGGTAAGCATCCAGCGCGGGTCCGCGCCGGTAGTCGCCACATCGTTGGCGTTGACCTGCACGGCGTACCAGCCAATATCGTCGGTGGCGAAGGTGATCGGGTCAGATTTGAAGACCAGCACGCGCTCGCCAAGGTCGATCACGGCGCAGTCGAGGCCGATGCCTGGGCCGTACAGCACGCGCGAATCCTTGATCGGCGCCTGGGCCAGCAGGCGAGCCAGCAAATCAACCGGAAGTTTGCCAAGGGGAAGAGGTTGGGTCATGGTCAATCCTCCGGATTATACTCGGGATTGGCCATCATCCGCGGTGTTAAATACGTGTGATGTGAAATCAAAATGAGTTGACGAAAACGGGAATGTCCCGAAGAT
>CAYTHO010000184.1:0-4575 GCA_964437595.1 uncultured Anaerolineaceae bacterium | reverse complement strand
ATTTCAGTAAATCACAGATTGGGGTGATTGGTAAGTAGTCATTGACATCAGCACGCCGTAGCGATCTTCAACCGCACGAATGAGGAAGCGGGTGAAGCGATGAAAGCGAAACAAAGGAGCATTCACCCGACGCGGACCGGGTGCGATCAACCGAGCGAATTCCCAGCGCAGGAAGGCCCAGACATTGACCAGCAGCAGCCCAACCGATAACAAGAAAAAGCGCAAGGCAGGATTGCGGGAAGTGGTAGTTGCCCGCACGCGGCGCAAGCTCCGGTAACTGCACTCGACCCCAAAGCGACGGCGATATTGATCATGCACCTTCTCGACCGACCAATCCAGTTCAATGACGATAAAGGCCAGCCACTTGCGACGGGGGTGTCCCGTTTTGTCCGGTACCAAGGAGGCTTTCATGGCCAAGGTTACCTGGGTACCGTCCGTGAAGGTGTAAGGCGTAGTGTAGCTGCCCCGGCCTTTGCACAGCGCGCGGGTTCCGCCGTCCTTGCCGCGGATGGGACACGCGAGGATGGCCGGTTGGTGTTGGCCTTGCAGATAACGAATGACCGGGCCAGCGGCAAAGCCTTTATCCAGGTACAGTACCCGGCTGACGATGCCCAGATCTTTCAGCCGCTGCAAGAGGAACGTCACAATAGCCAGCGTTTCCTCTTCCGGCAAAACATAGCGGACGGCCAGGGTCAAGCGTACCTGCTTCCAGATTACATAGGCGGTAGCAATACGCACAAAATGGGTGGTGCCTTTCTTGGCCTGCCCGTGACAGGCCACCTTACGCAAGGCATCTTGCTTCCCGTAGAACGGCTCATCGTGAAAATCGATGGCTACTTCCACCTTGGTTCGCTGCATCGCAGCTGGGATGCTCTCCTCCAGCGCGGCATTCATCTCTTGTTCTTGCTCGCGCAGCTTTTCGACATCCAGCGCAGCATTCAGATATTCACGCAGCGTGTTACTGTCTGCCACCCCCTCCAGATCGGCACAGGCCGCTTCAATGCTGCTGCTTTCCGCGCTGGCTTTCAGGATCACATCCACAATCATCTCCGTATGGCAGCGATACCCGTTCACCGCAAGCGGCACATGTTTCTGGAGCACTTTCTGGGTATAGCTGCGGATTTCTTCTGCTTTCAACTCGTTTTGCGGTATCATTTCCTCGGGCTCCTTCGGTCTGGTTTTGGTTGTCGCCTTACCTTTTACCGAAGGTGCCCTCTTTTGTCAAATCTGTGATTTACTGTATTTAGGTTGTACTTCCTGATCCCGGATCAGCCTCACCGGCCAGTTGCTCTTCAATCAGCGCGTAGATACGCGGCATTCCACGCGCCAGCATCTGGTCAATCTTTTCGGCGGTTTCCTCGTAGAAAGCCAGAGAGCGCCCCACCGGGTCTTCCACTTGTTGCAGCCTGCCTTCCATCTCGCTCAGCAGGTAAACGCGGCTCGCAATATGCGGAAACTCTACCTGAAGCGCCTCTTTTTGGCCAAATTCCATGGTCAGGATCAGGCAGAAATTTTCCAGCATTTCGCGTGTCACGGTTTTCGCGCGGTGCGCGCTGAGATCTATGCCCCGTTTAAGCATCACCGCCAGCGCATTTTTGGTGGCCATTTCGCCGTCCAGCGCCCAGGTGCCCGCGGAATTGACCCGCCACTGCTGCCAATCGGCGCGTTCGTTTTGCAGCCTGCGGCGGAACAATGCCGCCGCAATCGGCGAACGGATCATGTTTGCAGTGCAGACAAACAAGACCGATGGCCGTTTTCTTGCGATGTGTCGATTGGGCAGAGTCACCAGTTGGCTCTCTCGTACGTAGGAAATCTATACCGACCGCGGATAAATGATAACCCACCCGCGAGTTCTACCAGATACCCGGATTAGTGTTCATCCATGCTGACGACCTGGTGCTCCCAGCGGTGCCAGCCGTCAAAAGAGGCTTCCAGGATCTTCCGGCCTTCACCGGGGGAAGGAAGCCCCATCTTTTCGAGATCCGCATCCACCATAATTCTCACCAGCTCGTGGAACCGGACCCGCGGCCGCCATCCCAAGCGCGCCGCAGCATTCGAAGCATCCGCGAGAAGATAATCAACTTCTGTGGGCCGGAAGTACTTGGGGTCGATGCGCACATACTGCGACCAATCCAACCCAACGTAGCCGAAGGCTTCATCAAGGAAATCGCGCACAGTATGCGCCTCACCCGTACCAATGACGTAATCGTCGGCTTCATCCTGCTGAAGCATGGTCCACATAGCTTCCACATACTCTGGGGCATATCCCCAGTCGCGTTTTGAGTCCAGGTTTCCAAGGTAGAGGTGGTTTTGCTTGCCTGCCATAATAGAAGCCAGCGCGCGGGTAATTTTGCGCGTCACAAAGGTTTCGCCACGGCGCGGGCTTTCGTGATTGAACAAAATCCCGTTGCAGGCGAACAATTTATACCCTTCGCGGTAGTTGCGCGTCACCCAATATGCATAGAGCTTCGCCGCTGCGTATGGGCTGCGGGGCTCGAACACCGACTGTTCGTTCTGTGGGGGGTGCGCCCCACCGTACATTTCACTGGACGAGGCCTGGTAAAAGCGCGCCTGGATGCCGCTGCGTCGCACCGCGTCCAGCAGCCGCATGGTGCCCAAGGCGGTCACATCGCCGGTATATTCTGGCATATCAAAACTGACCCGAACGTGAGACTGGGCGGCAAGAGTATATATTTCATCCGGGCGACCATCATAAATCACGTCTAGCAAGGTGCCAGAGGCCGATAAATCACCGTAGTGCAGGAAGAAATTGACTGTCTCCCCATTGCCATGCGGGTCATGGTAGATATGATCAATACGCCGGGTATTAAATGTGCTCGCACGGCGAATCATGCCGTGCACTTCGTACCCTTTAGATAGTAGAAGCTCTGCCAGGTAAGAACCGTCCTGTCCGGTGATTCCTGTGATTAATGCCTTTTTCATTGGCTACCTCGTAGATTGTTTTCGGCCTTGCTTTTCATCCCGGGGAATTTCCAGCCAGGAGAATAGAATCCAGCCCTGATTATTTACAAGCGAAAAAAAAAGAGAGTCATATAGTCAACGGCTAGTATAACAATCGCGGGTGAGTGTGTCAATTACGAAACGGTAAGGCAGGCGGGGATGCTGGCGCACCTGGTATATCATTCAAACCGAAATCGGGCCCGTGTTGACTCGCACGGAAACAACATTTATACTCAAAAACTGGGGATCACGCTGCCCGTGCCTGGTGTGGCGGAATATTCTCGCCAGAAATACATGGATAGGAAAACTAACCTTATGCTGCCAGCTCCCACCGCCGACCAGAAATTCACCCTGATCTTCGATTGGGGAAAAACATTGATGAAAGTCTTTCCGCAGTACGCCGGGCCCATGTGCGACTGGCCCGAAGCGGCCGCAGTGGATGGTGTAGTTGAAGCCTTAGAGAGGCTGCTGCATCATTATCCAATGGTGGTGGCTACCAACGCCACCGACTCTGGCGCCGAACAAGTGTGGAAATCACTGCACCGCGTGGGACTGGGAGAGTATTTCCGAGCTGTGTTCACCACGCGCGAGCTGGAAGCGAAAAAGCCCGAGCCCGCGTTTTTTAACCACCTGGAGAGCATTCTCGCACTGCCCGCGCACCAGATGGTGATGGTGGGCGATGATTTCCGCGTCGACGTCACGGGTGCAAAAAGCGTTGGCTGGCAGGCCATCTGGTATAACCCTGACCGGCAGCCGGCTACCGGACTGCTGCCCCTGCACGACGCTGAAGTCCAGGATATGCGCGCCCTGCCAGACGCAATCCAGCGGCTGTCGCTGCCCGATTACTCCACCTGCCTGGCCTGGCTGCTGGAACGCGGCACGCCGTACAATATCCTGGCACACATTCACCTGGTCGCGGCAGCCGCTTACCAGTTATCCGTCTGGCTGGGCGCGGCAGGCGCAAAGGTAGACCCAATCCTCACGCACCGCGGCGCCATGCTGCACGATCTGGCCAAGATCGATTCAATCCGGCAGAATAAAGAGCGCGGCCATGACGGTGATCACGCTGCCATGGCCTTCGACCTGCTGATGGAGCGCGGGCAGCCCGAACTGGCAGAAATTGCCAACCGTCACATGCCTTACAGCAACCCCGACGATCCCCGCCGCCCCATCACCTGGGAGCAGCGCCTGGTTCACTACGCGGATAAGCTGGCAGAAGGCTCGCGCCTGGTTTCGATCGACGAACGGCTACAGGCGCTCAAGCAACGCTATCCGCAGTTTGCCGGTCAAATGATGGAAAGCTGGCCAGTACTGGGCGAGTTGCAGCAAGAAATCTGCGGCCTGCTCAACGTCACCCCAGTGCAGTTAATCGCCCGTTTGCGATCCGCCCTGGGTGAGTTCTGAATGCTATGCGGCTGCGCTATTCGCCGGGCAAGTTAAAGTAGTTGTAGATCGATTGAGAGATCTCAGCCACCATAATGTTGGCCGGTTCGAACACCATCTGCACCGGGTGATACATATATACGGTGAGCACATAATTCCCGCCTGGGGTATAGATCAGGCCAGCGTCGGCGATGGTATGCATGAGACCATCATTCTCGATAATCCAGCCGT
>CAYTHO010000183.1:0-4585 GCA_964437595.1 uncultured Anaerolineaceae bacterium | reverse complement strand
CAGCGCCGGGTACTTGCGCCAGGAGGCCTGGCGAAAACAGTCGGGCGGAACCGGCGAATAACAACATAGGTATTTACGCCCGACTGTACTAGCCATATAGCGGACCGAAATTCGCGCAGGCGCGGAAGTCGGCGCCCATGGGGTCTTGCGCGCCGAACATGCTCCAGGCGCTGGGACGGAAGATGTGCTCCTCCGGCACGTTGGTCATTGCCACCGGGATGCGGAGGATGGACGCCAGCGCCATGAGGTCCGCGCCGATGTGACCGTAGCTGATGGCGCCGTGGTTGGCGCCCCAGTTCGCCATGACGGAGTAGACATCACGGAATGGGCCGCTGCCGGTGAGGCGCGGGGCGAACCAGTGGGTGGGCCAGGTGGGGTCAGTGCGTTCTTCCAGCGCGTGGGCCACTTCATCTGGCAGATCCACAAAACCACCTTCGGCGATTTGCAGCACGGGACCCAGTCCCTTCACCAGGTTGATGCGCGACATGGTAACCGGCATGCCACCTTTGGTGCGGAACTGCGACGAATAGCCCCCGCCGCGGAAATAGCCGGTGCTGGCCGGGTACCAGGTGGTGGCCTTCAGGCAGGCTTCCGCCTCCTCGGGAGGAATTTCCCAGTAAGGTTTCATTACCGGATGGCGGTCACGGCGCATTTGCCCGGTGGCATCCAGAGTGGCCGCGCCAGAATTGATGAGGTGGATAAAACCATGCTGCGCGTCGCCGCGCAGGGTGTGCCCGGTAACGCGCTTGACCGCCTCGGGGCTCCAGAAGGTACGCACATCGGCAAAGACCTGGGCGGTATTGGTCAGCAGGTGGCCGAAGAGCATCACCGCGCCGTTCAGGCTGTCGTTTTCAGTAGCAAAGACAAACGGCTCGCGCAGGCCGTTCCAGTCGAAGGAGGAGTTGAGGATGGCTTCCATAAAGTCGCCGTTGGGGAAATGATCGGTCCACTGACGCTGACCCTGGAAGCCCCCGGCGATGGCGTTGTGGCCCAGGGCTTCCTCGCCGTAGCCGATTTCAGCCAGGCGCGGGTTGCCAATCATCAGGTCGCGGGCAATGAGGGTCATCTTTACCACCATCTCCCAGTCGCTGTCCTTCTGCTGGCGGGTGCGCTGCATACTGGGCGGGTTGCGGTCCTCGCCTTCCTTGCAGTTGGCTTTGGTCCAGGCCAGCGCGCGGCGGTACTCTTCCGGGTCGTAAATGCCCTCGTCGATACGGCGAGTGAACTCGCTCATGTCGGCGGTTTCCACGCGCATGCCGAGGTAGCTCTCGAAGAACAAAGGATCCACCATCGAACCGGCGATGCCCATGGAAACGCTGCCCAGCGCCAGATAGGATTTGCCGCGCAGGATAGCCGCTGCCAGCCCGGCCCGAGCAAAGCGCAGCAGCTTTTCCTGGACGTCTTCGGGGATCGCGCGATCGGAGGCGTCCTGCACATCACGGCCATAGATGCTGAAAGCGGGCAGGCCTTTCTGGTTGTGGGCGGCCAGCACTGCCGCCAGGTAGACCGCGCCGGGGCGCTCGGTGCCGTTGAAACCCCAGACCGCCTTGGGCAGCAGGGGGTCCATATCCATGGTCTCCGAGCCGTAGCACCAGCACGGCGAAACGGTCAGCGAGACGCCCACGCCCTCGCGGGCGAACTTCTCCGCAGCCATGGCGGCCTCGGCTACCCCACCGATGCAGGTATCGGCGGTGACACACTGCACCGGCTCGCCATTGGGATAGCGCAGATTGGCAGAGAGCAGGTCGGCTACCGCCCGCGCCTGGGCCATGGTCTGCTCTTCCAAAGATTCACGCACCCCGCGCCGCCGCCCGTCAATGGCGGGGCGAATGCCAATTTTGGGGAAAGTTCCCACCAACCGAGAGGAAAGAACTTCACTTGTCCGGGTCATAGGCTGCTCCTTTGGAATAAGAATAGCATGGAATTGGATTCGTTGTAACATCGCTGGGGCTACAAGCCCCGCGCTATTCTTTCGAAGCCCCGCCAAGCGGGGCTGTGATGGCCGGAGAGGCGTTTTGGGGTTGTGACTGGAACCGTGGTGTTTTTCAGGAAACGGCCCTATCCATGTTTAAGGGCACAGCGCGGGGGTTGGACGGCACTGGCGTCTGATCGACCCGCTGTGCCCCTACACGGACGCTCCTGGGAAATCGTGCTGGTGGATACCGATGAGCGAAATGAGGGGCCATGTTAATCTTTCCTCAAAAAAGCCCGCGCTTATGCGAGTGCTGGCAGCGATTGTTTCGCAGCAGCAGATGGCAAACCTACCATTGCCAGTTTTACGATGATATCCACGATATCACGCCACGCTGGAGCGTGGAAGAACAGGCGCCTACGCAGAGCGCAGGCGCCAGAAATCCGCAATGGGGCCAGGAAGACTCTTACGCCACCTCGCTCAACTTCACCGGGCGGCCTTCCTTTACTGACCGGGTGGCTGCCATGGCCATGACCACCGGGATGCGCCCATCGATTCCGGTGACCGGCGGGCAGGCGCCCCGGCAAACGCAGTCCACGAAGGTTTGCAGTTCGTCGATGAACGACTGGGCGTAGCGCTCCAGGAAGAAGTGCAGCGGCTTGGCCGAATGCATGCCTTCGCCGTTGCCGTAGACGTGCGTGTCGGGGGTTTCATTTTGGGTCAGCACCACCCCGCCCGAGCCGAATACCTCCACGCGCTGGTCGTAGCCGTACACGGCCTTGCGGCTGTTATCGATGGTGCCGATGGCGCCGTTCTTGAAGCGCAGCGTGACCACCGCCGTGTCGATATCGCCTGCCTGGCCGATGGCCGGGTCGACCAGCACACCGCCCGCCGCGTAAATCTCCTCCACCTCCGAACCCATTAAAAAGCGCGACATGTCAAAGTCGTGGATGGTCATGTCGAAGAAGATGCCGCCCGAGACCTTGACGTACTCGATGGGCGGCGGGGCCGGGTCGCGGCTGGTGATGCGCAGGATGTGCGGCTGGCCGATTTTGCCCTCGGCGATCATCTCGCGCACCTTTTTGAAGTTCGGGTCAAAGCGGCGGTTGAAGCCGATCTGCAGCAGCACCCCGGCCTTCTGCACCTCCGCCAGCGCCTTGTCGATCTTCGCCAGATCGTAGGCGATGGGTTTCTCGCAGAAAATGTGCTTGCCCGCCCGCGCCGCCTCGATCATCATCTGGGCGTGGGTATTGGTCGACGAGCAGACGGCCACCGCGTCGACCTCGGGGTTATCGATCACCTCGCGGTAATTGGCGGTCGCAAAGGGCACGTGGAGCTGTTCGGCCAGCTCGCGGGCGGCGCTTTCGATCGGGTCGGCGATGATGCTCACCCGCGCGCCGGGGATGCAGGTTGCCAGGTTGCGCGCGTGGATTTTGCCTATGCGCCCGGCGCCAATGACACCCATTCGGATTATGTTATTTGCCGTCATGTTGTGTTCCTCCAAAAAGTTATCTGCTGAACAGATCACGATCCAACGGGATGATCTAAAAAGAAGGGTGCAGCGCAAGGGTTGCCAGATGTTGGCGATTTTGAATTTTCGCTGCGCCCCTACTTGCGGTGGTGAAGGTAAGAAAAGGAGCCTTACAATCCCAGTCCTTTTAGATATTCACGGTTGCGGCGGGCTGATTCTTTGGGTTTGCCCATGCCGGGCAGCACGTCCTGCTCGACCACGCCCCAGCCAGCGTAGCCTGTTTTCCGCAGCTCGGCGACCAGGGATGGAAAGTCGATCTCGCCCTGTCCCAGCTCGCAGAATACGCCGCGCCGCACGGATTCAAAATAGTCCCAGCCTTCTTCGTTCGACCGGCGTCCGACTTCTGGGTGATAATCCTTGAAGTGGAAATGCCACACCCGATCGCAGTGCTTGCGCAGCCCTTCCAGCGGGTCGCCGCCGCCAAAGCGGTAGTGACCGGTGTCGAACACCAGCCCCAATAGTTTCGGGTCGGTCATCGCCATCAAACGGTCGATTTCCTCCGGAGTCTCTACATACCCGGCGCAGTGATGGTGGAAGGTGGTGCGCAGGCCGGTCTCGCGCTTGACCGCCTCGGCAACGCGCATGGCGCCCTCGGCAAAGGTTTGCCATTCCCATTCGCAAAGCCCCATCTCCGGTGTCACGCGCCCGGCGTTATTCTTGCGCTCGGGGATCTTGCCGTTTTCGTCGGCCAGGATGATGAGCGGCAGGTCGCCTTCGACTTCCGCCAGCAAGCGCGCCGTGCGCACCGCCGTGAGCGCGCCGCCTTCGTGGCAGGTGGGGTTCTTGAGCATCACGGGGATGAACGCACCCAGCAGCGCCAGCCCGCGCGAATGGATTTCCTTCGACAACGCTTTGGGATCGGTGGGCATAAAGCCCCAATCGCCTAACTCGGTGCCCTGGTAGCCGGTTTCCATGATCTCATCCAGCACCTGAGCGTAGCCCGCGGCCTGCCCTTCCAGATCAAATTCCAGCACGCCCCACGAACATGGAGCATTGGCAATTTTCATCATTTGTCACCTCTCTTATCTTTGATCGTTGACTGCCCCAAGAGGGCGCAGCGCGATCAGCGCGGATATTCACGGTTGTATGTCTCGCTGCGCCCCTTGTATGATAAAAGGGAAGGTAGAACAGGAATAAGCAGA
>CAYTHO010000182.1:0-4830 GCA_964437595.1 uncultured Anaerolineaceae bacterium | reverse complement strand
GCGCGAGTTTCGCGCGGCATACCCTTCTTTAAATATTAAAGATTCTTACTTCTTCATCATCGGCAGATACACGCGCTGCCGCTTTTGGAAGCTGGCCGATGCGTTCCGGCTGCCGTTCATGGTGATGCTGGCGGTGGGCGACGTGCCGGTGGCGCTGCCGGTCCACTGCTGGAAGATGTACCCCGCGGCGGGCTGCGCCGTCAGGGTGACCGATGTGCCGTGCGAATACTGCGTGGCGTTGTTGCAGTTGGGCAGCGGGCTGGCGGCGATGGTTCCTCCGCCGCTGGGTGATGCCGACAGGCTCAGCGTGTAGCACAGCTTCTCGAAGTTGGCGGTCACGGCCTTGTCGGCATTCATGGTGACGTTGGTAAGCGCCTCGGTGTTGGTGTTACTGCCGCTCCATTTGACGAAGCGGTAGCCCGCCGCCGGGGTGGCGTTCAGCCACACAATTGTGCCACTGGTGTACTGCGTGCCGTTATTGCAGTTGGGCGCCGGGTCCACAGACATATTCCCGCCCTCGCCAGGCAGTACGGCCACGCCCAGGGTATAGCAGGTGGGCGGCGGCGCTTCGCACGACCCCACGTATTCGAACTTCATCGCGCTGAACGACACCGTGCGCGACAGGGCCGGCTCGTAGGTCAGGTCGGGCAGCTTCACGCTCCCGGCGGTGCCCGCCTCGAAGCACTGCGTATCGATGGTGACCCACTCGTTCGTCAGCGGCGACTGGTCCACCGCCACGGTCTTCGTCCCGCCCGAATAGGTGATCTTGTAGCGCGCGCTGGAGGTATCCCACTGCGGCGCTGGGCTCATCCCGCAAAAGCCCGCCGCGTGGTTGCCGATATACGCCTTCACCTTGTACAGCCCCTTCACCGGCAGGTTGGGCGTCCAGCGCGCGTAGTTGGTGGACTGTTCGGCGGTTTCGGCGTTGGCGGTCAGGTACACATCGTAGGCGTTGCCGTACGATCCGGCGGGCACCTTCTGCCAGGCATAGCTGCAGCTCGCCGTGGCCGGGTTCAGCGGCGGCGGGTTCACAATGCGATCATTGGAGGGCGGTGTGCCGCCCGTGTGGGCCTGGATGAAGTACATCGGGTTCCAGGTGTACGCGGCAATCTGCCCGTAATCGGTCCAGTACCCCGGGTGCACCGACTGAGTCGTTTTCTCCATCTGGAAATGCAGGTGCGGCCCGGTGGAGTTGCCAGTCGACCCGATCAGGCCGATCTGCTGGCCTTTGCTCACGCTCTGCCCGCTGGATACCGACAGGCTGCTGAGGTGCGCGTAGACCGTGTAAATCGTCCCGCCGTAGGTGGTTCCGTCCAGCGCGGCGTTGGGGATGTCATCGCAGCGCAGGATGGCGTAATTGCCCAGGTGCTTGGGCCACACATAATAATCCTTCCGGTAGTTGTTGCCGCAGGCGCTGCCCGAAGGCGTCACCCCCGACGGCGCCGCGGCGGCGGAGATGGTGCCGTCGCAGATGGCGTAAGCGGGCTGCCCGCACAGGGTCGCGCTGATCCCAGACAGGTCTAACCCCGGGTGCCCGCCGGTGAACACGCAGCCGCCGTAATCCGGGTACAGGCCGGTGTAGCCGTTGCCGCAGGTATTGTCATAATCGCGGACGTTTACCGGTTTTTGCATCCCGTTGTACGCCATCAGTTGAAATTCCTGCAAGACGCCCGGCTGCTCGGGCGGCATCACCGGGTGGGGAAGCGCGCCCGCCAGAGCGGGGTAATCCAGCGCGTACCACTGCCCTTCGGGCTCGTTTTGATACAGGATCGCGTCTCCACTGGCGCTCCAGCGCAGGCCGCCGGTTTTATATACCAGGACCGGCGGGGCAAACGTCCCCTGCGTATCCACCGCCGATGGGGCCTTCGCCAGTACATCGGCGGTCATCAGAGCTGTACCGCCTTTCTGCATATCCACCCGAATAAAAGCAAACACCCGCGAACCCGGCGACCAGACCGGGTTGGTGTACCAGTCCGCCGCGCCGCTTTCGATGATGGTGTTGGTCGCGCCGCTGGCAAGCTCGCTGAGCAGCACCCGGCTCTTTATCGTCCAGTCCGCGCTGGGCAGCATCTCCACAAAGGTCGCATAGCGCCCGTCTGGCGACAGCGCCGCCAGGTCTTCGGGGATGCCGCCCGGGCCAGATGCATACAGCAGGGTTTTCGCCCCATCCGGCGCCACCCGGTACAGCCCGGCGCTTTCCTCCGTCTCGATCACCTCGATCGAATAGGCAATGGCAGGGTCCGGACGGGTGGCGTTAGTAACGGCCCCGGCAGCCGACTTCCCGTTGAACGCAAAACCGCATAATCCCAGTACGGCAAGCAAAACAAAAGCCCGGAAGAAATCTCTCATGCGCATATTCATACCCCCTAATAATGACGGCAAACGGATTGTGTTCATGGATGGAATAATATAATTATACAATTACCAAAAACAAACCGTTAGGGGGAAAGAATTACAGAACTGCAAACCACCCCCGCCGCGCGGAAATCCACCACGCGCCCACCCGCATTACCCGAAACTGTGATGGTGGATTGCAATGGTTGCGCGGCTCGCGAGCCGCGCCCTACGACCCAACCCCACACCCCACCATCCCGAATCGGGTAGGGGCGCAGCGAGACGTATCTAGCCCCTGTGCTGTCCGACCCCCACGCTGCGCCCTGCCGCGGCATTCCCATTCCGCGGTATGGAATGATGCCATCTGGGCGCAGCGTGGGGCTAGATTGACTCAGGTGCCTGAAAGTCCCGCTGCGCCCCTACGGCAGCACCGCGGTGGCGCGGATGTTTATCTGTTGGCGGGGCGCGCCGCGACTTCCTGTCGCGCCGATGCGCCCGGCGCGGGACACCCGGAACCATGCGATCTATCGCAACGTTGAGGCGGCTCGTCCGGCATCTGCGTGCGCATGCACTGCACAATTCGCCAAATTTCGTGCTATGATGATCACGGTGCCTTGCCAAAATCAGCGTGAATGGAGGATACATGTGAATACCAGGCGATGGGTAGTACAAACCTGTGCAATATTGTCCGCATTGCTTTTCGGCCTCGCGGGGTGCATACCAGCCAAGGCGCCTGCGCTTCCCCCGACTACCGTTCCGCCAGCGCCCACCCCAACGCCGCTGGCAACACTTTCCCTGGATCAAGCATCCGCGACAGGATTTAAGATCACAGATTTCGACGCGGTGCATTCTCCGGTGAATGGGGACGCCAATCAATATCTGATCTTAGGCAGTTTGCCGATTTCAAAGCCCGCCGCGGATCTTCCCCCTGAACTGGCGGCCTTTCTGGGAAGATGGGAAGGGTACAGCTACGCTCCGCCGGTCAAAAAGGACAACAAAATCGTGCTGGCGATTCAGGAGATTACGGCGCAAGGAGGCACGGCGAAAGGTTGGTGGGGCACCAACCTCCAGTATCCTGGCCTGGTTGGGGAAACCCGTTTCCGGGTTGTGCCAGGGGACCAACCTTCGATTGAGTTTCAAATCTCTCAGTCCAATGGCATCCGTGAAATCGCCACATTCTCATACGACAAAGACAAAGACCTGCTCATCGGTTGGTTGAAATATTCGGCCAATAAACCCGCCCAGGGCCCCTTCGAGCTCAGCCGCAGCCGCTCCTTCTACGTCTACAAGGACTATCCCCAATACCTGGCGGGCAAAAGCATCACCCCCAAGACCTACCAGAACAGCGACCTGCAGTCCTACGGTACCAAGTACCTGCTCTACCTCCCCGAAGGCTATGCGGAACAGCCAGAGAAAACCTGGCCCTTGATCCTTTTCTTTCACGGCTACGGTGATCGGGGAGACAATGTCTTCCTGCTGGCAAAAGCCAGTCCTTTCATGTACATTCGGGAAAAAGGGCCTTTGCCCTTCATTATTGTCGCTCCTTTGCTGAATGCGTCTGCGAGTAATTCGTTGTTTCCAGATGCCTACCTGGATGGCGTGCTGGCAGAAATCCAGGCAGAATATCGGGTGGATGCGAAACGGATTTACGCGACAGGGCTGAGTATCGGCGGGGAAGCCACCTATCGCTTCGCCGTAAACCAACCGGAAACGTTTGCCGCTATCGCGCCCCTGTCTGCATACGTCGAGTCAAAGACTTTTTCCGGGATTGATCTCATCAAGGACCTACCGGTATGGGCGATCCATGGCGCCGATGATACCGTTGTCCCCTTAGCCAAAGGTCAGCAACCCGCGGACGCACTGGAAGCGGCAGGCGGCAAGATAAAATTTTCGGTTCTGGCAGGCCACGACCATGATACCTGGACGGATACATACTCGGACCCAGCGTTCTATGAATGGTTCTTGCAGTATCAAAGGCCGTAGCGAAGCGCATTTTATTTTTGTGAAAGCGATACGCCGCGATTTTCTATCGCGCCGCGACTTCCTGTCGCGCCGACGCGCCCGGCACGGCTGTGCAAACCGCCATGGCGTTTTTCCCACCATGAAGCCCATTGCGCCAGAAGGCACCCCTTCTCCACTATTGGGGTAGGGGCCCCAATGGTGGAGAAGGGGCAGGGGGATGAGGTTGTTTTCCTGGTTCTTCCAGCCCGCACCGCCCCTAGCGGGATGCCCGGAACCGTGAGGGTAGATGGCCCAGGTTGGGCGGCTCGCGTAGGGGCGCAGCGACACGTATCTAGCCCCTGTGCCGTCCGATCCCCGCGCTGCGCCCTGCCACGGCATTCCCATCTTGCGGCGTTGGATAATGCCATCTGGGCGCAGCGTGGGGCTAGATTGAGTCAGGCACCTGAAAGTCCCGCTGCGCCCCTACGGTGGCGCCGTGGGTTTTATCTGTTGTAGCAACTGTGATAAAAGTCAAGAGGCAGATGCTGATTTGGG
>CAYTHO010000181.1:0-4973 GCA_964437595.1 uncultured Anaerolineaceae bacterium | reverse complement strand
CGCCAGTCCCTACCCCCCGCCGGTCCCCTGCCACGGCTATTTGCAAGGCTGTTCGCCGACTTTGCGAATGGTCCTGGGCGCCCTGCATCCCCAGGACGCCGGGAAATGGGTTTTATGTGATAATGGTAAGGTATGAATCGCCTTGTTACAAACATCCTGGAAAAATCGCTTGCGCTGGGGTTTTATAACCTGCGGGTGCGTTCTACCCCCGACCCGTACCACCCGCTGCAGCCGGAAGACCTGGCCTACCTGTCTGCCACCCCGGAGGAATTTTATGCTATTCCGCAAAGGCCACCCCGCTTGCAGTTCAGCCGGAACACCCAACGGATGAGCGCGCTGCGCGACCGGTTCCGCTTTAAGAGCCCATATCATTCTCCGCACTCGCAGAACAACATCGTGCACGGCCTGGCGAACCTGCACCAGGAAGGTAAAGCCAGCGGCGCGCTGATCATCGTGCACGGGCACACCATGACCACCTTCGCGCTGCTGGAATGGTATGCCCGCCCGGCGATCCAGATGGGTATGGATGTCTATTTCCTTGCCCTGCCGTACCACATGCAGCGGGCGCCTCACGGAACCTGGGGCGGGCAGTACGCGCTCAACGCCAATATTGCCGGGTCGGCGATGGCCTTTAAGCAAGGCGTGCAGGATGTGCGCTCGCTGATCTCCTGGATTGAGGTGGAACGCCAGGCGCCGGTTGTCCTGGCGGGCATCAGCCTGGGCGCCTACACCTGCTGCATGACCGCCGTGGTCGATGACCGGCCCAAAGCAGTCATTTCCATCCTGGGCGGCGGCAGCCTGGCGCAGATTTTATGGGACGGCTATCAGTTGGGCCGCAGCCGCAAGCAGTTGGAAGCGCGCGGGGTGACCTTCGATGAGCTGGATCGATACTGGGCGCTGCTCGGGCCGGGAAATTGGCAGCCCAAGGTCGCCCGGGACCGCATTTTGTTGATCGCCGGGAAATACGACCCGATTGTCACCCCGGAAAATGTCGACCGCCTGTGGCAGACGTGGAACCGCCCGGACATTCACTGGTATCCCTGCGGGCACGGCACCATTGCCCATTTTCACCATCCCGTCCGAGATGCGATTTTTCGGTTCTTGAGCAAAACGCCAGATTGGTAATGCTTGATATAATAGGGTATCCTTTGAGATTGGACTGGTGCACATGAACCGTTTCCTCGAACGCCTGCAAGCTGGAAAAATTCTGGTGCTGGACGGAGCGACCGGCACGAACCTGCAGCGCCGCGGGCTGCCAGCCGGAACGCCTTCCGATTTATGGGTAATCGATAACCCGGATGCGGTTGCGCAGTTGTACCGCGATTTTGTAGAGGCCGGCTCAGATATCATTCTGACCAACACCTTTGGCAGCTCGCGGTTGCACCTCGGCCACGCCGGGTTAGCTGACCGGTTTGAACAAACCAACCGCAAGGCGGTGGAACTGGCGTTTCAGGCGGTAGCCGGTACCGGGACGATCCTCGGCGGTTCTATGGGGCCGTTGGGCGAGATGCTCCAACCCTACGGCATGCTGAGCGAAGCGGATGCGGAAGCCGCCTATGCCGGGCAGGCCTGCATTCTGAGCGATGCCGGGGTGGATCTGCTGGTGATTGAAACGCAGTTCGATCTGAACGAGGCTAAGGCGGCAATCCGCGGGGCGCGTTCGGTTACCGACCTGCCGCTGGTCTGTTCATTTAGCTACGATCGGGGCGTACGCACCATGATGGGTGTAAAACCAGCCCAAATGGCGGCAGAACTCGCCGGCGATGGGGTGGTTGCATTGGGCGTTAACTGCGGGCGCAGCCTGGAGGATAACCTGAAGGTGCTCCAGGATCTTCGTCAGGCCGCGGATTTACCCATCTGGTTTAAGCCTAACGCGGGATTGCCGCATAATGATGTGGAAGGCACCCTCCAGTATGAAGTGACGCCGGAAATGATGGCGGAGCAGGTTCCCTTGTGGATTGAGAGTGGTGCAAAGCTGGTTGGTGGGTGCTGCGGCACCTCCCCGGAACATTTGAAGGCGATCGCAAAGGCAGTTCAAGCAGCCAATGCTGCTGAGTAACCGTTCTATCCTTTGATCGTACTTGCGCAGAATGTCTAAACAAAACCAACAGCGGCGTTTTATTGTTGACCTGGAGCCGATTGGCCGTCGGGTAGAAGTGCCACCGGGCACAAACTTATTAGAGGCCGCGCAGAAAGCCGGCATCGATCTGGTGGCTTCGTGCGGTGGAATTGGCATCTGCGGCACCTGCCGGGTGCGGATCGCGCTAGGCGAGGTAACCCCGCTGACGCTGACTGAAGCGGAAACGCTGGATATCACCCAGATTCAAGCCGGTTATCGGCTGGCCTGCCAGACCGAGCCGCTCAGCGATGTGCGCCTCGACATACCTCCGGAATCGCTGACCGCAGCGCAGCAAATGCAGGTAGAAGGCCGTGAGGGCGAGGTAACCCTCTCCCCAGCCGTGGTGGCAGTGGACCTCACGCTGGATCCGCCGCGCCTGGACGACCTGCGCTCGGACCTGGCTCGGGTGGACGAGGCGCTGGTCCAGCGCGGGTTTGGGCCGCTGCGGGGCAGCTTGAAGCTGCTCGGCGATCTTTCACATTTCCTGCGCCAGTCCGGGTGGAAAGCGCGCCTGGCTCTCCGGCCTGAAGAGGGCGTTTCGGAGCTGGTAGCGGTTTTGCCATCCGGCGCGCCGCTGGTGGGGCTGGCCATGGATTTAGGCTCTACCAAGCTGGCTCTGTACCTGGTCGATCTGGAAATCGGGGCCACGCTTGCGCGCAGCGGGGTGATGAATCCACAGATTGCCTACGGTGAGGATGTGGTTAGCCGCATCGCTTTTGCCAATAAAGCGTCAGAGAACCGCGCTATCTTGCAGAGCCGCCTGGTGCAGGCGGTCAACGAGGCAGTAGCCGGGTTCTGTCAAGAACTGGGGTTGGGCATCGAAAACCTGGTGGACGTGGTGGCGGTGGGCAACACAGCCATCCACCACCTGTTCTGTGGGCTGCCGGTGGAGCAGTTAGGCAACGCGCCGTATGTTCCGGTGGTAAGCGAGCCGCTTTCTTTTGCAGCCAGCGAGATCGGGCTGGCCGCGGCTCCAGGAGCAAACGTGTTCTTACCGGCCAACATCGCCGGGTACGTGGGCGCGGACCATGTCGCGGCGCTGTTGTCAACGCGGTCCTACGCGGCCAACCGCACCACGCTGGTAGCCGACATCGGCACTAACACCGAAATCAGCCTGACCCACAACGGGCGGGTATATTCCTGCTCCTGTGCTTCTGGGCCAGCCTTTGAAGGCGCGCACATCCAGGATGGCATGCGCGCCGCGCCGGGCGCGATTGATCGGGTTGTCATTCAGGATGGCCGCATGAACCTCACCACCATTGGCAGCGTGCCGCCGGTAGGGATCTGCGGGTCGGGCATTCTGAACGCAGTGGCGCAGTTGCTGGATGCAGGGGTGATTGATGCGCGCGGCGTCCTGCGCGGGGAAAGTAACGGCGCCAGCCGCGGCACTAGCCGCGGCACCAGTCGCGGTATCCGTCATAGAGTGCGGGCGCGCGGAAAGCAGGCGGAATTCATCCTAGCGGAGGCGGCGGAGACAGGTCATGGGCGCGATGTTGTGGTCACGCGCAAAGACGTGAATGAGATCCAGTTGGCTAAAGGCGCAATCCGCGCTGGGATAGAAATCCTGCTCCAGGAAGCCCAAATCTCCGCTGATGCAATTGAGGAATTTATTGTCGCCGGGGCGTTCGGCACGTACCTGGACCTGGGCAGTGCCCTGCGGGTGGGGATGTTCCCGCTTTTATCTGTGGAGCGATTTCACCAGGTTGGCAATGCCGCCGGGGTCGGAGCAAAGGAAATGCTGCTGTCTCAGGCCCGGCGAGCAGAGGCCGCCCGGATTGTGAATGAGGTGAATTATATTGAACTTACAACACATGCCGGTTTTACCCCCCAGTTCGTTGAGGCTATGTATTTCTCGGATCACGTCTGATGAGCCAATAGCAGGTTTGCCATGGATGTGCCTGGAGGGACATGCCCGGTTTGTAGGGGGTTTATGACTCAAAACGTGAATAAAGACACCGTTGTCATTTGAAGGGATTCAGCGTATACTGCATTTGACCAGATTAGCTATAATTGAATTAAGTTCCGGTTGATCATTAGTGGAATTCATAAGAAGGAGCCTAAGTCATGGACGAGAAATTAAAGGCGATTTATGATGGTGTGGTTGAAGGCGACAACGCAGCAGTGCAGCAGGTGGTGGCAGAAATACTAGAAGCAGGTGTAAGCGCTTCGTTGATCCTTAACGAGGCCCTGATTCCCGCTATGGCGGAAGTTGGCCGCCTGTTCGAGGAAGGCGAATATTTTGTCCCAGAGATGCTGATCTCTGCCCGGGCCATGAAGAGCGCCATGGCGCTGCTCAAGCCGCATTTACAGCAAGCGGACGTGAAATTTGCCGGTACGGTTGTGATCGGCACGGTAAAGGGCGACCTGCATGATATCGGCAAGAACCTGGTCAGCTTAATGCTGGAAGGTGCGGGTTTCCAGGTAAAGGACTTAGGCTCGGATGTGACTCCCGAAAAGTATGTCGAAGCAGTGCGTGAATCGAATGCGAATGTTGTGGCGATGTCTGCGCTGCTGACCACGACGATGGTGAATATGAAGGCGACAATCACCGCTTTGGAAGAAGCAGGCCTTCGTGACAAGGTCAAAATAATGATTGGCGGCGCGCCGGTGACCGATAATTATGCTAAACAGATTGGTGCGGACGGCTATGCCCCGGACGCAAGCCGCGCGGTCGCGGTAGCCCGGGCATTGTGCAGCTAAAATCATGGGTTGATAAAATCGGCTCAGGCTAACTTCATCTGTGTATGGTACAACATAGAGGCCTTGAGGCGCAGTTGCGCGCCTCAAGGCCTGTTGCATTCCTGCTGGTTGCATTTTGTCCTTCCATGTAAGGATAAATATCAGTGGTTTTGAG
>CAYTHO010000180.1:0-5022 GCA_964437595.1 uncultured Anaerolineaceae bacterium | reverse complement strand
GGTACTACGGTTACTACACTACACTTGGGGGTCAAGTAACCGGAACCTCACGACCGGAAACCTCTCCCCCTGGCCCCTCTCCACGATGGGACCCTTATGAGAGGCTGTGAAAGAATAGCGTCTTTGTGGATTTGCAAGGCCGTCAACGAATGGGGAACGAATGAGCGAATACAGAAAACCCGCATGTGCGGTTAATGTTATTATCTACCCGTATATATGGCGGTATGTATTTGTTCATTCGTTATTCTTATTCGTTGACGGCTTGTCTCAACGCACCTACATGAATTCTTTCACAGCCTCTGAGGGAGGGCTGGGGTGGGTGAGGATTTTTATGCAATCGCCCTGACGGTTGTGGGCGCAGGGATGCGCGCCCACCATGGGGCGGGGAAGGATCCCCGCCCTACCGGAATGAGGTGATCGTTTGAGCGTTGCGCTGCTCTTATTCTGGCATATACTTGTGGTAACGCAGTTGGTCAGGAGAGGGCCTGCCGATGATTCACAGGATGTTGCGCTGGTTTGCCCCACCCGTGTTTGAGGATGACGAAAAAACGCGCCGCGCCGAGGTGCTGAATACGATTGCCATTTCCTGCGTGGGGCTGTCGATTGTGCTGATGGTGGGCAACCTGCTGGGCGGGCGGTCGCCGCTGCCGGTCATCGCCGTCGATGTTTTGGTGCTGGTTACGGGCGTGGTGGTGCTGTTCTGGCTGCGGTCGGGCAGCCTGCATTATGCCGGTGAGTTCATGCTGTTTTCCGGTTTTGCCTACGTTACGGCGGTGATTATCACGCTGGGGACCATCCGCACGCCCAACACGGCGATTTACCTGTTCCTGGTGATCATCGCCGAGGTGCTGTACGGGGTGCGCGGGGCGCTGATCGCGATGGTTCTCAGCTCGCTGCTGGTGCTGGGTTTTATCCTGGCGGAAAACGCGGGGCTGCTGCCCTACCCGGATTACCGGGTGACGCTGACGCAGTGGGTCACGTACACGGTGCTGTTCATCGCCATCGGCGGGCTGTCTTATTCGGCGCACCGGTTTTCGGTGAAGGCGCTGGCGCGCGCTCAAAAGGAGATCGCGGAGCGCAAACTGGTGGAAGACGCGCTGCGGGAGAGCGAGGCGCGCTGGCAGTTCGCCCTGGAGGGCACCGGGGACAGCCTGTGGGACTGGAACGCGCAGACCAACGAGGTGTATTTTTCGCCGCGCTGGAAGGCCATGCTGGGCTACGCGGTGGACGAGGTGGGCAGCGGGCTGGAGGAATGGGACGGGCGCATTCACCCGGACGACCGCGAGCGGGTGTATGCGGAGCTGAACCGGCACCTGCGGGGGGAGTCGGATTTTTACGCGTCCGAGCACCGCCTGCGCTGTAAGGACGGCAGTTATAAATGGATTTTGGACCGCGGCAAGGTGATCAGCCGCACCGCGGACGGCGCGCCGCTGCGGGTGATCGGCACGCACAGCGATATTACCGAGAACAAAAATGCCGAGATGGCCCTGCGCGAGAGCGAGGCGCGCTTCCGCTCGTTGTTCGAGCAAACGCATGACGCAGTTTTTATCCTCGACCTGGAGGGGCGTCACCTGGCGGCGAACCAGCGCGCGGTGGATATGTTTGGCTATTCCATGGAGGAGATCCTGAAGCTCTCTTTCCGCGAGGTTTCCGTCGATCTGGAGCAGAGCCATAACGTGCTGGCCCGGCTGCTGGCGGGGGAGCACGTTCCGGCGTATGAGCGGCGCTTTCGAAGAAAGGACGGCCAGGTGTTCCCGGTGGAGATTAATGTGGAGCTGGTGCACGATAAAAACGGCGCTCCATGGCACATTCAGAGCGTGGTGACCGACATCAGCCAGCGCAAGCAGGCCGAGGAGGCGGCGCAGGAGGCGTCAGGCGCGTTGAAGCGGACCAATGAGCAGTTGAGCCTGCGGGTGGCGGAGGTGGAGCGGCTGCAGGCCGAGCTGCGCGAGCAGGCCCTGCGCGACCCGCTGACGGGGCTGTACAACCGGCGCTACCTGAGCGAGACGATGGAGCGCGAGATCGAGCGGGCCCGGCGGGAAAACGAGCCGTTGAGCGTGATGGTGTCGGACATCGACCACTTCAAGCGGATCAACGACACCTACGGGCACACCATCGGCGACCGGTTCCTGATGGAGATTGCCAGGCTGATGAAGCGGCACACGCGCGCGTCGGATATTGTGTGCCGGTATGGGGGCGAGGAATTCCTGCTGGTGCTGCCCGGCACGGACATGGACTGCGCCGAGCGGCGCGCCGAAGAGCTGCGGCAGATGTGCGCGGAAATCACCATTCCGCAGGATGGGCAGGACCTGCGGGTGACGCTGTCTTTTGGCGTGGCGACCTTCCCCATGCACGGGCAGGCGGGGGAGGAGATCATCATCAAGGCGGATACGGCGCTGTACCAGTCCAAGAACATGGGGCGCAACCGGGTGACGGTGTGGACTCCCAGTTCTTGACGAGTGCAGGATCAGGGGATAGTTCTCGCTTACGCGAGCGTCACGCAGGGATGCGTGACCTACATCCATCCAATGATGTCCCTTGATTGAGCACCAGGCTGCGAAGGGGAAAAAGCGGCGGGTAGGGGAGACTTTTGGCGGTTTTTTATACCGGTTTCACCTATTTTTCGGTACAATGATGGAAAGCGCATGGGTGAAATAATCCACAAAGCATATTATCTACAGGGAAAACGATGAGCCGCATTAACTTTGTTGAATACCAGGGGAAACGCATCCTGATCGAGGATTTTTCGCATCTGAAGCAGGGCAAGGAATTTCTGGATACGATCGAGGAGGCGCAGAAGTTGATCACCAGCCAGCCGCCGAAGTCGGTGCTGGCGGTGCTGGACGCGACCAATGCGCACTATGATGTAGAAATCATTGGCAGGATGAAGGAATTTGTGAAGGCCAACGGCCCGTACATCAAAAGCTCGGCGGTGGTGGGGGTCAGCGGCCTTTTGCTGATTGCGCTGAACACGCTTTCGAGCGTGTCGGGGAGGAAGTTCCCCATGTTCGATACGCGCGAAGAGGCGATGGCGTATCTGGTGAAGCAGTAGATATTCGGACTTTGGGGGGAAGAGAATCGACCACAGATGAACACGGATGAACACGGATAAGAAAAAGATCTTATCCGCGTTTATCTATGTGGATCTGTGGTGATTTTTATTAATGCTTCATCAGCCACTCGAGGGCGTCTTCGTAGCTGCTGGCGTAGTAGGTTTTCTCGTTGCGGGAGATGAGCTGCACCACGGCGCGGACGATGGGACGGATGCCTACCAGGGCGGAGGGCTGCATGGGCTGGCCGGCTTTTTCCTGGATGGCGTTGATCTCTTTGTTGAGGCTTTTGGCAATGTCGCTCATGCGCGGCGTCATGTGCACCCCGGTCAGGTCGATCAGGGTGTAGGCGTCGGGCTTTTTGGCCATTTCATCGCGCAGCTCGGTCATGGCAGCTTGCAGTTCTTGCTCGCCGGTGTTCTGGGCGTGGATGATGAGGATTTGCTTGCCCTGGTGGGTGATCCATTCTGCGTATTTCATGCGCGTCTCCGTGTGGTTTGTGCAAGGGCTGTAAAGAGGGGGCGGTTATTTGTTTTTCGTGAAGGTGTGGACGCAGCACGGCGAGCTGGAGGCTCCCTGGTAATGCTGCATGATGTAGCCGCTGTCGTTGAAGATGATGACGGCTGAACGCTCTTCGTCCACCTTGGTTTCCGTTTTATTCTCGCCTTCTCCGCTGGTCAGGATGTAGTAGCCCATCCAGGAGCGTTTGTAGGTGTTCTCGGCGATTTTGTCGTACACGTCTACCGCACCGCCGGTGTTTTTCACTTCGAGCTGGTCGCCTTTGAAGTTGAACTCGACGGTGACGTTGCCGTTTACCTGGCAGATGCAGTCATTGTTGGTGGCTGTCACCGAATATTCGCTGGGGCCGGTGGTGTTGGTTTCGGCGGGGGGGTCTTGCGGCGCGGCGGGCGGTTGGGTGGGGGCGGGGGTCGATTGGGTCTGCGGCTGGTCTGGGATGGCTGGCAGGGCGTGTTCCGCGGTAGCCGTTATGTCTTCGATGTGCTCGATTTCAGGGTCAGAGCCGAACGAGACGCCTTCATAGCTGATGGTGCAAGCCATGCTCAGCAGGATGGCTGCGCAGAGGAGCAGGGCTGCGGCTTGTTTTCTGGCCATTGGATCTCCTTTTCCGGTGGCAGGTGCGTACAGGCAGCGAGAATCCTCCTGGCAAGGCAGGCGGTTCTCTTTGGATATTTCAGCGTGCTTGCGCTGGTTTGCTTACCTGATATGGTAAGGGCTTGCCATGGAAAATGCCATAAGAATCGCGCAAAAATGCGGAATTTACCAATCTCCGGCGTAGAAGACCTGGTAGGGTTGGGCGGTGTGGACGTTCCAGGCGTGACGCATTTCGTTGATCTGGCGGATGTGCAGGAAGTCGTGCTCGACCCAGGAGGCGAGCAGGTCTCCGGCGGTGAGGGAGCCCCAGGAGGCGACGATGGTGCGGTCCCAATCGACGGGGGGGAGGGCGTTGAGCCAGGCGATGGAGGTTTGGCGCTCGGCGAGGAAACCGGACAGGCCTGTTTGCAGGTCGGTGACGGGGAGGATTTCTTCGGTGCGGATAACCTGCCAGGGCAGGGGCGGCTCGGCGAGGACTTCTTTGAGGTGGCGGCGGAAGTCGAGGCGCTCTTCGCTGTAGATGTGGGTCATCACCTGCAAGAGGGACCAGGTTTCGGGGTCGGGCGACCAGGCGGCCTGTTCGGGGCTGATGGCGCTGAGCATGGCGCGGATGGCCTCCGCGCTGGCGGATAAGGAGGCGGTGATTTCGGGGAGGTTGATCATAGGATAGATTATATGCGAAAGGGGAAGGGATTCATCGCTGAATTCGCTGATCAGAGAAGAAAGATTGTAAAATCAGCGTAATCAGTTCAATCAGCGCAATCAGCGATAGATACCTTATCGTTGCTGCCCCAAATTTCTGCGGGTGGAAGCAAGATCAACCATAGGGGGATTTCCCTACCCTGGCGGGGTAGGGAAA
>CAYTHO010000179.1:0-5248 GCA_964437595.1 uncultured Anaerolineaceae bacterium | reverse complement strand
ATTGAGGCGCGCTCCCAACTGCGCTACAGGCCCTCACGTTCTTAGGGGCCAGAGGATTTTACCTGAGGTTTTTGATCCTGTCAAGGAAGAGAAAAAAATAATGAACTTCTCCAATATAATACAAGAATTCAGCATGAAAATAACCCGCCATCTCTATCGCTTTATCTTTGTGCTGCTGTTGATCGAATTCCTCGATGAACTGGTAGGCGGCGTGCGCGAGGCGGCCTGGCCGCTGCTGCGCGAAGAACTTCAGCTTTCTTATGCACAAATTGGCCTGTTGATCAGCGTGCCGGGCGTGGTGGGCAACCTGATCGAGCCCGCCCTGGGCATCCTGGCGGATACCTGGAAGCGGCGCGTATTGATTCTGGGGGGCGGGCTGATCTTTGTGCTCTCCAGCGTGCTGGCAGCCGCCAGCGGCGGCTTCTGGCCACTGCTGCTGGCTTACACCATGTTCTACCCGGCCTCTGGCGCGTACGTCAGCCTGTCACAGGCGGTTTTGATGGACCTTGAGCCGGAGCGCCACGAACAGAACATGGCCCGCTGGACCTTCGCGGGGTCGCTGGGCGTGGTGATCGGGCCGCTGCTGTTGAGCGGCGCTGCCGGGCTGGGCTGGAGCTGGCGCGTGCCTTTCTGGGCGGCAGCCGGGCTGGCGAGCCTGGTGCTGGCGGTTAGCTGGGCGGCCTATATGAACAGCTCCGTTACCGCGCACGTACAGGCCAACGAGGGACAAATCACCTTCTGGCAGGGGCTGGTCAACGCCGGAAAAGCGCTGAAGCGTAAAGCGGTGCTGCGTTGGCTGGCGCTGCTGGAATTCTCGGACCTGATGCTGGATATCCTGTTGAGCTTTCTGGCGCTGTACCTGGTGGATGTGGCCGGGCTGCCCCCAGCTACCGCCGGGCTGGCAGTAGCCATTTGGACCGGGGTGGGACTGTTGGGTGATTTCCTGCTGATCCCGCTGGTGGAGCGCATATCGGGGCTGGCCTACCTGCGGGTCAGCGCTGCTTTGGAGCTGGTCTTGTTCCCAATTTTCCTGCTGGCCCCTTCACTGGGGGGTGCGGCTGGTTGCGCTGGGCCTGTTGGGGTTCTTTAACTCGGGCTGGTACTCGATTCTGCAGGGGCAGTTGTATTCCGCAATGCCCGGGCAGAGCGGGACGGTGATGACGCTGAGTGATGTATCTGGGCTGGTCGGGCGGCTGATTCCGCTGGGAATTGGCCTGCTGGCGCAGCAGTTTGGGCTGGGCGCGGCGATGTGGGTGCTGATTTTAGGGCCGGTTGCGCTGCTGGTCGGGCTGCCAAGGGGGACGGGCAGGCCAACGAACATCGTGGAGAGCGAAAGGGAATAAGCAGCATTAACCTGTACTCTGGCGCCCCTGCTCTTCGGCCTGCTGGCGCATCTGCTCGAGCTGCTTCCAATGCTCCGCAACCGCAGCGCGGCCTCTTTCCGTCAGCCCAGTAGTAGTGTGCGGGCGCTTACTCACGATTTCTTTGTTCACCCAAACCAGCCCGGCGGCTTCCAGCTTTGAGAGATGACTGGAGAGGTTACCTGCGGTCAGGCCGGTGAGGCGCTGGAGGAACAGGAAGCCCGCGTATTGGCAGGAAGAAAGGGCTGTCATGATCGCAAGGCGGGCTGGCTCGTGGATCAGGCGGTCGAGGTTAGAGAGGTTGTCGATCAGGTCAGGCATTCTCTCCTCCCCGAACGGGTTTCATGGATCTCACCAGTATCCAGTGATCAATCAGGCCCAACGCCGTCCAGGTAAGGCCCATAATCATATTCCACCAAAAACCAAATGAATTAAAACGCTCGATAGAAAATATAGATGGGAAAAATAATGGAACCAGGGCGAAACCAGCCATGACAGCCCCCACAATACTGTAATGGTTGCGCTTCGTGATCAACCCGGAATAGATCAACAATCCCGCGATGAGTAAGCCAATCAGTCTGATGGGCGGTTTAACTGCGACTTCAATGGCAACGGCTCCAAAAAAGATAGAGAGAATAATCAGCAGGGCAGCCATGGAGGTGGTTTTAGAGGTTATGCGAACAACGCCAAACGTGCGGGTGTAATAACGGTCGGCGACGAAGTACAAGGCAATTATTCTGAATACGCAGGAGGGCTAAACCCGGTATAATTCGGGGATTGTCTGGCAATACCAGGAGGTTACACGATGCACGCAGAGCGTTTGGATCGTTTATTTCACACAATACAGGCCGCCCGGCCCAGTGAGGCGCTGGATGCCATTGCGCTGAACCCCGGCCCTACCCTCACCTACTTGAGCGGGCTTTCCTTCCACCTGATGGAACGCCCGACGGTGCTGCTAGCCGCGCCCGGGCAGGCTCCGGCGCTGGTATTGGCCGAGCTGGAGATGCAGAAAGCGCGCTTCGCGCCGGTGGCGCTGCAAACCTTCCCGTATGGCGACAACCCTGCTACCTGGGGAGCGGCTTTCCAGAAAGCGGCCCAGGCGCTGGGTATTGATGGAAAGCGGATTGGAGTGGAGCCCAACCACATGCGCGTGCTGGAGCTGCGCTACCTGGAGGCCGCCCTGCCAAAGGCGCAGTTCATCTCCGCTGACGCGCTGTTCAGCCAGATCCGCATCCAGAAAGATGGCGGTGAAATTCAGGCCATGCGCCAGGCGGTGCGTATCGCCCAGCAGGCGCTGCTAGCGACCCTGCCGATGATCCAGCCCGGGGTGACCGAGCGCGAGATTGCATCCCAACTGTTGATGCACCTGCTGCGGGCGGGGTCCAGCCCGGAGATGCCCTTCCAGCCGATTGTTTCGGGCGGCCCGCACAGCGCGGACCCGCATGCCACGCCTTCTGACCGGGCGCTGAAAAACGGCGATCTGCTGGTGATCGATTGGGGAGCCTCGCACCAGGGCTATATATCCGACCTGACGCGCACCTTCGCGATAGGAGACGTGGAACCGGAATTTCGCCGCATCCACGAACTGGTGCGCCAGGCGAATGAGGCCGGGCGCGCCGCCAGCCTGCCGGGCATCCCAGCCGGGCAGGTGGACCAGGCCGCGCGTAAGGTGATCGAAGACAGCGGGTATGGGAAATACTTCTTCCACCGCGTTGGGCACGGCATCGGCATGGAGGCCCACGAGCCGCCCTATATGTTTGGCGAAAATCCGCTCATCCTCCAGCCGGGAATGACCTACACCGTGGAGCCGGGCATTTACCTGCCCAACCGGGGCGGCGTGCGTATTGAAGACAATATGGTGATCACCGAAGACGGCGCGGAATCGCTTTCCGACCTGCCGCGCGAGCTGATGGTTCTGGAATAAGGCCGCTCCCTTGAAACGCACCTTTCGCCTGCCGCCCGAATTATCCAGCATTCCGCGCGATTTGCTGCTGATGGGGCTTTCCCTGTTTACCTGGGGGGTTGGAGAGGGCATGTTCATCTACTTCCAGCCGCTGTATCTCGAAGAATGGGGCGCAAACCCGGTTGAGATTGGCGCGATATTGAGCATGATGGGCATCAGCATGGCCATAGCGCAGGCGCCCGCGGGATACCTGGCGGACCGGGTGGGATCGCGGGAAGTGATGTGGTCTTCGTGGATTCTGGGGACCATTGCCGCTGTGATAATGGCGATGGCCGGGTCGCTGCCAGCCTTCATCGCCGGGCTGCTGACCTACGGGTTGACCTCCTTCGTGGTCGCGCCGATGAACAGCTACATCACCAGCGCGCGAGGAACCTGGAGTGTGGAGCGCGCCCTGACTGTTGTTTCGGCCATGTTCCACCTGGGCGCGGTAGCCGGGCCGCTCATCGGCGGCGTGATTGGTGAAGCAGTTGGCCTGCAGAACGTGTATCGAATTTCGTCCGGAATTTTCCTGGTCTCAACTTTCATCGTGCTTCAGGTACGGCGCACGCCGGTGGAAATGCGCAGCGAAAAACACGCCCACAAGCCAAACCTGCACGCGAACCCGCGCTTCCTCGGCTTTTTAGGGCTGATGTTCCTGACCATGTTCGCGCTGTACCTGCCGCAGCCGTTGACGCCCAATTACCTGCAGAACGAGCAGGGCTTCACCCTGCCAGTCATTGGCTGGATGGGGGCTATGGGCAGCCTGGGGAATGCTGTGATTATGCTGGGATTTGGGCACTTAAGCGCCCCGGCAGGCATGCTGGTCGGGCAGGCCCTGGTAGCATTGTTCGCGCTTTTGATGTGGCAGAGCCAAAGCCTGCCGCTGTTCTTCGGCGGGTATTTCTTTGTGGGCGGCTACCGGTTGTCGCGGGCGATGGCGCTGGCCTATGCGCGAAAGCTGGTAAAACCAGATGAAGTAGGATTCGCTTTTGGACTAGTGGAAACCTGCAACGCATTATCGTCCATCGCCGCGCCGCTGGCTGCCGGTCTTCTGTACAGCCGCGACCCGCATTTCATCTATATTGCCAGCCTGGTGTTTATTGGCGGGATGCTGCTGATCAACCTGGCGCAGCTACCAGGGCAGCGGCAGTTATCGCTCCAGGCCAGCCAGGAGGCCTACCCGGCGGGCGAGTTGATTACGGAGCCAGGGGCTTCGCCGGCAGGCGCCGCAGTTCGAGACGAATCCATTACACCGCGTGCGGAACATCAGGAGGAATAAACGATGCCGCTCGAAATTGTCCCATTTGTGCTCGGAGAGATGGATAACAACACCTACCTGGCAGCCGATCCCCATACCCGGCGGGCGGTAGTCATTGACCCGAGCTTTGATAGTGAAATCATCCTGGAAGAAGCGACCAGGCGGCAGTGGCAGATTACTGCCATCTGGCTTACTCACGCGCACTTCGACCATATCGCTGGAGCGCGCCTGCTGGTGGATGCCTTCCAGCCACCCATACCGGTGGGGCTGCATCCGGAGGATTTTCCGCTGCTGAAACAGGGAGGCGGGGCAAAATTATTTGGTATCCAGGTAAAAGCAGTGCCTGCCCCCGCTCTTCACTTTGAACACGGGCAGCAGATCAGCCTGGGAAAGCAGTTGATCGAGGTGCGCCACACGCCGGGTCACACGCCAGGGCATGTGGTGTTTTACGCACCGGACAGCGGGGTGGCTTTCTGCGGCGACCTGATTTTTTACCAGGGTGTTGGGCGAACCGACCTGCCTGGCGGCAGCTACGGGGCGCTGCTGCAGTCCATCCATACCCAAATTTTCACCCTGCCGCCCGAGACGCGCCTGTTGAGTGGGCATGGTCCGGAGACAACCGTGGGTGATGAAAAGGCATTTTCCTAAACGCATCAAAAATCCCCGCTGCAGCGGGGATTTTTGATG
>CAYTHO010000178.1:0-5271 GCA_964437595.1 uncultured Anaerolineaceae bacterium | reverse complement strand
TCCCTCAAAGTGTACTGGATTTCTCCTTTTTTTGCTGTCCACTTTTTCGGGGCAAACCCACTCTGGGGAGGATGAGACAAGAGAGGTTTTGGCCCGTGAGCCAAAACCTCTCTTGTCTCCTTTAGAACTTGTAAACTGTGGTGCTCTTGTATTCTTCGCCCGGGCGCAGGGTGGTGCTGGGGAAGTTGGGATGGTTGGGCGAGTCGGGGAAGTGCTGTGTTTCCAGGCACAGCCCGTCGCCCTGGCGGTACGCGCGCCCGCTGGGGCCGTACTGCAAGCCCAGCAGGAAGTTGCCGGAGTAGAACTGAATGCCCGGCTCGGTGGTCCATACTTCCATGCGGCGGCCTGAGGTTGGTTCGCTGACCACGGCGGCCAGGGTGAGCGATTTATCTTCGAAGGAGGGGCGGTTGATGACCCAGTTGTGGTCGAAGCCGCGCCCGGAGGCGATCTGCGCGAAATTCGAGCGGATGCCGTCGGCGACAGGCTTGGGCTGGCGGAAGTCGAGTGGGGTGCCGGCGACCGGGGCCAGCTCTCCGGTCGGTATCAGCAGTGCATCACCGGGGGTGTAGCGGTCGGCCATGATCTGCATGATATGCCCGGTGATGCTACCGGAACCTTCACCGGCCAGGTTGAAATAGGTATGGTTGGTGAGGTTGAGGACGGTAGGCTGGTCGGTCGTGGCGTGGTAGTCGATGCGCAGCTCGTTCTGCTCCGTCAGGGTGTAGGTGACGGTGATATCGACGTTCCCCGGGTAGTTCTCCTCGCCGTCGGGGCTGTGGTAGAACAGTTCCACGCTGTTCTCGCCCTCGCGCTTCACTTCCCACACACGCTTATCGAGGCCCTTCACGCCCCCGTGCAGGTGGTGCACGCCGCCGTCGTTCAGCGCGAGTTGGTAGGTTTTGCCGTCCAACACGAACTTGCCCTGGTGAATGCGGTTGGCATAACGGCCAGCCACGCAGCCAAAAAACGCGCTGCGAGTCTCATAATCTTCGAGGGTCGACATGCCAAGGGCAACGTTGGCCAGGCCGCCCTTCGCGTCTGGAACTTCGATGGATGTAATGGTGGCGCCATAATTGATGACTTTGACCGTCATCTGATTGGCGTTGGTCAGGGTATATTCGAAAACGGTCGCTCCGCTGGCCGTCGTTCCGTAGACTCGCTTTTGCATGCTGCCTCCACTGTATCGATGATGATTGTATTTTAAGGATTGGGTGTTGACTCCGTGGGGCCGCGTTCTGCCAGCCCGATCCAGACTCACTCTGATTATATCGTAATGTGCCTGAACGGCTAATATGCCGCGCCAAAGCCGCTTTTTTTCAATATCTGCACAATTTCTTCCGAGCTGACCTCCACTGCACCATGCAGCACCGCCAGGCTACGGCTGTAAGGCCGCAGATCGTAGTGCGGGTGGCGGGGGTGGTTCTGGAACCATTCCCGGCGCAGCCCGATGCGGTCAGCCATGGTGTGCAGCTCGTCCAGGTTGTTGGATACCATGTGACACCACCAGCCTTTGCCGGGATAATCGAAAAGATCGTCTACATAAACAGCCATGCTTAGTCGGTCTTCTTCTCTTCGTCTTTCTTGCTGTTTTCTTTTTCCTTGTCCTTGGTGCGCCAGCGCAAGGAGACGCTGAAGTTGGCTTCCATCCCGCCGCGGGCCACCACCAGGCTGCCCAGTTCGCCAGAGGCCTTGATGCCAAAGTTCACTCCTACTTCGTCGGGCTGCTCTTCAAACCCGGAGCGGATGTTCTGCATCAGCGCCGCCGCCATCTTGCGGATCGTAGACACCGACTGGTCAAAAGATACTGCTTCCTGTTCGGCGTGCTCGCGCATGCCAGGGATCAATCCACTGGCCCCTTTGGGGGTATCGGTGGTTTCTACGTACACCACAGTGCCGTCATCGAGTTCGAATTTTACGTAAGATGCCATTATGTACCTCCCTAGTACAATGACCTGATTCTAAGCGCGATAGGGGAGAATCGTCAATTGATTCGGTCAAATGTATAACCGGATGTTAAAATAATTGCATGCTGACCGAAGATTACCTGATCCGCCAGATCAACCTCGCTATCGCCGCCCTACTGCAAATATTAGGGCTCAAGAAGAAGGGTGATTATCCAACCGCGTTGGGCCTGATCGACGCCACCCTGGAGCAACTCCTGGGCCTGCGCGCCAGTATGGTCAAAAACCTGGACGACGAGCGCCTGTACTTCCTGCTCACTCGCGGTGAGCAGCTTGATGTTGTCCGGCTGGCGATTGTGGCCGACCTGTTCCAGGAGAAAGGCGAAATTTACGCCGCCCAGGGCCGCCTGGCCGAGAGCGTCGCTGACTACACCCGCGCCCTGCGCTACAACCTGGAAGTGCTTTTCAACGAGTCCGATGTAGACCGCAGCGAGATCATGCAGAAAGTGGAAACCCTGTCCGCCCGCCTGGACCCCAACACCCTGGGTGCGGATACGCTGTGGCCGCTGGCTGGATATTACGAAGAAAACAACGCCTACACGCGCGCCGAAGCCATTCTTCTCAACCTGGCTGCGCGCCCTGAACTGCGCGATGAAATCCTGCCAGAGCTGGTCGATTTTTACCAGCGCCTGTCGACTCTACCCGCCGAGAACCTGTCCGCGGGTGGGATGACGGCGGAGCACGTGCGCGAACAGCTTGCTCGCTGGCGGAATTAGTCCTCTGGGTACTACGCTCCAGCGTATCAACCTCTTTCTCTCATGCTCCGCGTGTTCTGGAGAAGACGGCGTCGGAGCGTTGGAGCAAGGGAATAAGATTTTCGTGGTAAATCTGTGGCGCAGTGTTTATAGCGTTTCTGGATCGATGCCCACGTTCCGGCACAGTTCCAGGTACGCTTCCCGGCGAACCGCGGGATTTTTCTCATTAAACCGTAGATAAAGTTCCCGGCGGTGCATATCAAAGGAGGAACGGGCCGCGCCAAATAAAAACTCGGCCAGCGCTGCCGAAAGAACGCGGGCGTCATCCGCGCCATGCATCGCGTTTTTCAGCACTGCACGGCGCACGGCTTCGGTCGGGTACTGCTCCGCCAGCCGGAAGGTGAACGAGAGCCCGTTCAAGATCGTCACTTCTGGAATGGTTTCCACCAGCACGCGCTCCACCTCCGCCGGGGTGATATGCTCGCTTTTCGCCAGGTGTTCCGCCGCTGAGATGCGCACCTCGAAGCGCTTGCTCTTCAGCGCCTTCTTCAAGGCGGTGATGGCATCTTTGGTGCCCAGCACGTCCAACGCCTCCACATCCCGCCAATCGCCCACGCCGTGGCTCAGCAGCATTTTTTCGGCTTTCGCTTGCTCCACAGGGGGTAACTGCCGCAGGGCTTCCAGGTCGTAGCCGATGCCTTCGTGCCACTTCATATAATCGATCTTCATGCTCTCGATAAACCGCTGGTACAGTTCGCTCATATATGCCGCCAAATTTCCCCTGTCGTTAGCCCATGCTGAACCGCAGCATATTCCAGGATGCCTTTGGGATCACCACATCTACCATCCCTCCATTGACTGGCGGAGCCGCCCGTCGGGCGGGCTGGAGCCGGTCCGGTTCGCCGGGGCTGTTGGTGGCGTCTAAATCCCCCGCCATCACCACATGCTCCACCATTTGCAGGTCGCCAAACGAGCGCAGGTCCATGCGCAGGGTGCAGTCGTCGGCCTCATCGAAGTTGGAGATGAACACATTTACCACACCTTCCGCCTCATTGAACGTGGCGGCGGTTTGCAGGGCCGGCTGCGGCCCGCACTGGGCGGTCTCCACGCTCGGCCCGATGACCCGGTCCATCAGCGCCACCCCCCGCCCGTAGCGCGACATCAGTTGGAAGGGATAAAAGACAGGGTGGATCACAATCCCGCCGCCTTTAATGTTGGAAAACAGCCCGCCCGCGTTGATCATCAATGACTGGCAGGCGGCCTTCACCCGGTCCGCGTGCTGCAGGAGAGTGCCCAGGATGGCCCCGTAGACCAGCACCTCGCGCAGCGAGAAGGCGTACATGCCCTCCGGGTCGCCGCTCGCGCGCCATTTTTCGGGGAGCACGTTCCACTCGTCAAAGGAGATATAGATGGATTTGGCGCTGTGCTTTATGGTTTTGACATAGTCCGCGGCGGAGATCACGGTGTGCAGGTAATCGCGCAGGTTGGCGGTGAAGTAGGGGGCGTCCTCCTTTACCCACCCGTTCGGGTTCATAACCTTCGAACTTGGGTCGCAGGCAAAATAGCGGTGCAGCGAGACAAATTCCACCTGGTCGTAGACGTGCTCCAGCACGATGCGGTCCCAATCCGGGTAGGTGGGCATGTCTGGGTTGCAGCTTCCGCAGGCCACCAGCTCGATGGTCGGGTCCGTCCACTTCATGATCTTGGCCGCCTCGCGCGCCTTTTTGCCATAATCCTCCGCCGAAAGCTGCCCGATCTGCCAGGGCCCGTCCATTTCGTTGCCCAGGCACCACAGCTTAACCTGGTGCGGGTCGGCAGCCCCGTGCTCCCGGCGCAGGTCGCTCCAGTAGGTCCCGCCGGGCAGATTGCAGTATTCCACCATCTCACCGGCTTCCTGGGGTGTGCCCGTACCCAGGTTGACCGTCGCCATAAATTCCACCCCGGCCTTCTTCGCCCAATGGGCGAACTCGTTGGTGCCCACCGCGTTGGAATCCACCTTCCTCCAGGCCCGGTCGAAGCGGGGCTTGCGCTCTGCCAGGGGACCAATGCCGTCCGTCCAGCGGTAGCCGGAGACGAAATTGCCGCCCGGGTAGCGCACCATGGTCACATTGGCCGCCTTCACCGCCTCGATCACGTCCTCGCGGAAGCCCAATTCGTCCGCGCTGGGGTGGCCCGGCTCGTAGATGCCGTCATATACCACCCGGCCCAGGTGCTCCACAAACGAGCCGTAAATGCGCGGGTCCACTTCGCCGATGGCGTAGTCTTTGTCGAGAATGTATTTGGCGGTTTTCATGGTGAATAGGTCTCCTTTGGGGGTAGTGGATGGTGATTATATTATCCCCCAAAAGGATAAATCGGAATGATATAACCAAACAATAATTGAGAAGTATGGCTTAAATGTGATATGAGTAATTCTTTAACTTTGATTGACAGATTGCTAGGCAAGGTGAAGGGCAGGCTTGTCCGGTTTTTTATTATCTGGTGGTATTTCAAATACCGGCTTCTATACCGGTATAATTTGCAACGGTTATATTTTTGACATATGTTCTATTGAATTTTGGTATCTACTCACGCCCGGTGGGTAAAGGCAGCGCCGGTGGATCAAACAGGGAAAG
>CAYTHO010000177.1:0-5289 GCA_964437595.1 uncultured Anaerolineaceae bacterium | reverse complement strand
GCGGATGATTCCGCGATCCTGTGACTCGTTGGGTGTCTTTTGTTCGGGGTACTCCAGTGAATCGGGTTGATCCTGATGGCCATGCTCAGGTATGTCTCGATGGGGATGAAGGCGGTGGATGCGGGAGTCCAGGCATTTATGTACCACCGCCACCAACACCTACCCCAACAAACACTCCTACTCGAACCGCTGGTCCTTTTTTGAAAGCTGCGCCAACTATCACGCCAACGCCAACCAGGACGGTAACTCCTACTACTACACCGGAATTCAGACTTAAACCTGCGCCGACTAAACCTATGACTGCTGGCGAAGTAGTAAGCTCGGCAGTTCCTGAACTGATTGAAGCATCAAGAGACTATAGTTTATTTCGATATGACGCTGGATGGGCAACAGGAACTGATCCATCAAGTATGATTTCGCAAGGTGCTCAATCAACCGGAAGCCGGCTGATTATAGGAGCTGCAAAAGTATACGTTGGATTTGTCACAGGAGTTGGTACACTAGCGGATTTGGTACCATTTTTACTTGATCAGGCTGTGAAGAGAGAAGAACAAAACCTAGAGCTGTTGAGGAACTGGAAAGCACCTTACTCCCCAAGTTATGGTTATTGAGATCGGAATACCTGACATGGCCTGGACCCGATACTGTCGGTCTGATCAACCAGTTTGGATAGTTCAGAAAACAACCTTTTCGTATATAATGCCTTGAATCCACTCTCGGTAAATTGGTAGCGATAGTGTCGTGGAGCATTTCCTGTGTAACCTACTAAGTGAGAGTTGTAAACAAAGTTTATTTTTCATGCTAATAATCGTAGTTTCTTGATTAGTACTCTGAGGTATATTATTTCATTATGAATGGATCTATTAAGCCTGCTCACATCAAAAAATTCGATGAGGAAAATTCAACAGCTGATGTGGATAAGCGGAATATTTGGTTGCTTATTCTTTTCTTTATCATTCGCATACCGATTACATTTATCATTAGCTTGAATCCTGAAAGAACCCATTGGCAGTTTGTAGGATTATATCTTGCTTTTTTCATCGTTATCGCGATGTTCATCTGGAATAACCGTAGAAACTTAACGTTCTATCATCTGGATAAGTCATCGTTATTTATTTTTCTCGTCGTTGGTACCATTTTTCGGGCGAAGGGGGTGGATAACTTTATCACTTTGGCTTTGGAAATTATTATTTTTCTATGTGTCGTGATCTTTGGGATCATGCTTTTATGTTCAAAAATAAAGTTTGAAACTTTTTCAATTGTAAATAAGTGGAACGGGCTGGCTGTTCTTTCCGGCATTCTGTTCGCAATTGTTAAGATCACGGTATTCAAAAACACACATATGGGGTCAATTTCTGAGCAGTCTCTTTTCGCCTACGTCTCTAATTTTGCTATGAATGTCCTGGCAGAAATGGGGGCAACCGTCATCATCGAAGAGGCAGTTTTTCGTGGTTTTTTGTGGGGCACGTTAAAGAACTATAAATGGCAGGAAAATAAGATTTTGTTTTTTCAGGCATTTATGTTCTGGAGCAGTCATCTGGATTATTGGAATAGTCTTAACATGTTAGTATTGCTGCCCATCATGTCTCTCCTGTTGGGGTTTTTAGCCAAAAAATCAAAATCCATACTGCCATCCATCATTGTCCATGCAATGTATAATGCGGCATAATAGATAGCAATTTCCTTTTCAAATATGTGTCAATTGCCTTTCCCAACTTCTAACGGATTGGTGGCCCGATTCATACCAATTCTCAACCGGTCAAGCTGGGCTACGGGTGAACTCCACAATGCCACATTGGCCTAGATGGTGAATTCACCTGCACCAACTGCTGCCAAATAACCAATCCATTCGAGAAGCGATCACCTGCCGGGCTTCCGCGAAACCGATCCCCCCCACCCCTCACCCTGCGCGCGCTTTCCCGCTATAATTAGGTACGGGGTCAAGGAGCCCGCGCTATGCCCGATCTGATCGTAGCTGAAATCATCGTGTCCCGCGCCACGGGGGGCTATGCCGCCGCGCTGCGCGTGTGGCATGAAAACGCGGACGATTGGGGCGGCGGGCCGTATTCAGTTAACCTGGACCTGGAGGCGCTCCGCGCGCAGGCCTCCGACGCGGAGGCGTACGGGCGGCTGCTGACGGCGGCCCTGTTCTCCGACCCAAACTTCCGCTCTGATTTCTCCGAGGCGCGCACGGCGGCGCTGGACGGGGTGCTGCGCCTGCGCCTGTGCGTGGATAAGAGCGCCCCCGAGCTGCACTTTGTGCGCTGGGAGCTGCTGCGCGACCCGGACGATGACGATAACGGCTTTATCAGCATGCACGAGAACATCCGCTTCTCGCGCTACCTGCGCCGGGGACGCCCCGGCAAGGCCCGCGGCGAGCTGCCCGAGGCGCGCCAGAACCTGCGCGCGCTGGCGGCGGCGGCCAACCCGCTGGACCTGAAAGATAAATACAACCTGGCCCAACTGGACGTGCCCGGCGAGCAGAACCGCGCGCGCAGCGGGCTGGTGGGGATTAAGGCGATCACCGTGCTGCCCGCCGACCAGAACGAGCGCTGCACGCTCAATACCCTCATCGACCGGGTGCGCGGCGTCGATATCCTTTACCTGGCCTGCCACGGGCGGCTGGTGGGCGATACCCCCTGGCTGCTGCTGGAAGACACCGAGGGCAATGTGGCGCGCGTGTCGGGCAAGAAGCTGGTGGAAGGCATCGGCGGGCTGGAAGAGAAACCGCGCCTGGTGATCCTGGCCTCGTGCGAATCGGCCAGCAGCGCCACCGGCGAGGCGCTGGCGGCGCTGGGTCCGCGCCTGGTGCTCACCGCCGGGGTGCCCGCCGTGGTCGCCATGCAGGGCCCGGTGGCGATTGCTACGGTAGAAGCCTTTATGCCGGTCTTTTTCCGCGAGCTGATGAAAGACGGCGACATCGACCGGGCCATGGCCTTCGCCCGCCGCGCTGCCGGCGACGCGCTGGACTGGTGGTCACCGGTGCTGTACATGAACCTGTTCCGCGGCCAGCTCTGGCAGCCGCCCGGCACGACGCCCTCTACCCTGACCGTGGACGACTGGGTGAAGCCGCGCATCCTCGAGCGCCCCGAGACCAGCTTTATTGGCCGCGCGAGCGAGCTGGCGCGCATGGAGAAGGTAATCCGCGAGGGCGAGAACGGACAGAGATACCAGGTGATGCAGATTTGGGGCGCCAGCGGATCGGGCAAGACGGCCCTGGCGCGCCAGCTAATCGAGGGCCTGCACGATTTCTTCCCCGACGGGCAGATCGAGGTGGACCTGCGCGGGAAGAAATTGGACGGCACGACCTTTGAGCTGACCGCCGCCGAGGCGCTGCAAACGCTGCTGCGCGGCGTGAGCAGTCACCCGGATGCGAAGCTGACCGAAAACGTGTGGGACCTGCGCCACCTGTACCTGCAGCGCTTCAACGATCGTAAGGTCGCCATCTTGCTGGACGACACCACCAGTCCCAGCCAGATCCAGCCCTTCGTGCCTCCGCCGCGCGGCTGCCTGCTGCTGATCACCGGCTCGTCGCGGCTTTGCGAAGTACCCGATCTGTGGGAATTAAAGCTGGGCCGCATGCTGCTGGAAGATGCAGTAAAAATGCTGCTGGCGCTGGCCCCGCGCGCCGGGGCTAAAGCCGAGAAGGTGGTGGAGGCCTGCGACCGGCTGCCGCAGGGAGTCTATAAAGTTGGCACCACCCTGCGCGACCGCCCCAACCTGCCGGTGGAGGTGATGATTATCCGCCTGCAGGTGCCTTCTATTGCGTTGAAGGAAACCGGGCTGGACCTCTCGCTGCAGTCAACGTGCGAGATCATTCCATCGGCGCTGCTGATCGACTGGCGCAAGCTGGCGGTGATCGAAGGCGAGTTCGACGAGCTGGACGCCGCCGCTGTTTGGGGCTGGATTACGGCGGAATCTTCCGAGGAGGCGCAAATCGAGATCTGGGACCGGGCCAACCAGCGCCTGGGGGATATGCTCGATTATGGCGTGATTGAATATGACGCCGAACGGCAGCGCTACAGCCTGCTGCGCCTGGTACGCGCTTTTGCCATCAGCCAGTCCACCACCGAGGAGATCGCCGAGGCCAAAACCGCCTATGCGGCGTATAAACGTTGAACATAAAAGCATTCATGCAATGAGCAGGAGCTCCGATGGAAAATAACGAAGCAATCAGAAACCGAGTATTGGATTATGTTGAAGGTTGGTATGAAGGCAACAGCGCCAGAATGGAACGGGCATTATCACCACATCTGGCGAAACGGCGAGTGGTTTCACATGAAGAGATATGGGATGTAACGAAAGATTGGATGGTCGATGCGACAGGAAACGGGCGTGGTCGTATTGAAGATCCAGAAAAGGGGATAAAAGAGATTACCATCCTGGATCAAACCGAAACGATTGCAAGCGTAAAGCTTGTTTCAAATTTATTTGTTGATTATTTACATTTAGTAAAAACGAATGGTGATTGGGCTATTGTAAATGTATTATGGGATTATATTCCCAAGTAACGCCGCCGAATGCCGCCAATTTCTGCGTCGCGCAGCCGTCCGCACCAATGAAACCAGGTCTTATTCAAGCTTTTACAACAATTGGAATTTTCCCACCGAACGTGTAAAATATATGTGATCACCATAAACAGGAGAAAACGATGCTCAGCAAACCCGTATATGATTTGATGAACGAGCAGATTACGCACGAAATGTATTCTGCTTACCTGTATCTATCAATGGCCGCCTATTTTGAGGCGGAAAACCTGCCCGGTTTCGCCAACTGGATGCGCGTGCAGTTCAAGGAAGAACAGGAACACGCGTTGAAGTTCTACGACTACGTCCTGGACCGGGGCAACCGGGTGGAACTGAAGGGTTTCCCGAAACCAGAAATGAACTTCGCCTCACCGCTGGCCGCGTTCCAGGCCGCGCACGAACACGAGCAGAAGGTCACCGCGCTGATCAACGGCATTTATGCCGCTGCGACCCAAGCCAACGACACCGCCGCCCAGATTTTCCTGCACTGGTTCATCAACGAACAGGTGGAAGAAGAAAAGAATACTTCTACTATCGTGGACCTGCTGACCAAAGTAGGCCCGAGCATGGGCGCGCTGTACCAGCTCGATCACCGCGTAGGGAAACGGGGAGAGGATTAATTTCCCATCCCCGCGGTTCGGCGCAAGCTGTCCTTTCTGATTAGAAATGACATTCTGCGCCGAACCGTTGCCCCTTCCCAAGGGAAGGGAAAGTTTGAGCAGAGGGTGCAATGGGTCAGCAAGCTGACCCATTGCACCCTCTG
>CAYTHO010000176.1:0-5291 GCA_964437595.1 uncultured Anaerolineaceae bacterium | reverse complement strand
GGGATCCGGACGCGAATCGGCCTGCTGCATCCCTATCTAATAATATACTAGGCGCGAAGGAAGCGAAGAAGAAAAAGAAAAACGCAAAGATCGCAAAGAAGAGAAAGAAAGAGAAGAACGCGAAGAAGAAAGAAGAATGGGTAGGGGAATGCCGCCAAATTTCGTAGGGGCGCAGCGGGAAATCTGAAGCGAATCGATCCGTGAAGCCCCGCGCTGCGCCCTGCGACGGTCCGCGAACCCCGCTGGCGTGGAAACGCCGCGATCTTTTTCTGGCCCCTACGCTCCAGCGTGGGGGCTTCGGTTCCGCAGGAACCGCCTCTTGGACGCTCCAGCGGCACGCAGAGCGTGCAAGAAAGAGCATTCCCACGCAGAGCGTGGGAACGAGGGAAACTTTAAGGGTGTTCCCTTCATGTTCTTCGCGCCTCGTGGTTCAAACGCTTGTTCTGTTCTCACCTGGGCGCAGCGTGGGGCTAAATTCACACAGGCGCCTGATCGTCCCGCTGCGCCCCTACCCATGTGGCGCTGCCTGTGAACTTTTACGATGAATTCTCTTTTCGTCTCTTTTTTCCTCCGCGGTTCATAATCCCCTGATGACGGCTTCTCCCCTGAGAATGCGCCCACGTTTTTCGGACAGCATATTGACCTGCCAGGAGGCGCGTTTGTCGGCGGGCCATTCGTTGGAGAGGGCGATGTAGATGAGGATTTCGCGGTAGCGCAGGAACAGCGGCAGGTGAGCGAACCAGGCCGGGTCGAGGGTATTTTCCAGGGTGTAGCCGCGCATGAAGTGCTGCAAGAAGTGGCGGGTGTAGGCCTCGCGCTGGGCCAGGCTGCGGCGCAGGTCGAAGGTCAGGCCGTGGTACACGGCGATGGCGATGTCGGTGATGAACCAGTGGTAGGCGCACACGTCGAAGTCGATGATGGTGATGGGGTGGGCGGCCTTCGCGCCGGGGTGGTAGAGGAAGTTCCACATGTGCAGGTCGTTGTGGACCAGGCCAAAGCCGTCGCGCGGGCGGGGCAGGGCGGCGAGCGGCTCGTACAGCTTCTGCCACTGCTCCACGATCTTGGGCTCCTGGCACCAACTGGCGAAGAAGGCGTGCTCGCCCTGCCAGTCGTTGATCTGGCTGGGCGGGGCATCCAGGCCGGGGGTGGACTTCTGCCAGCGCGGGTAAGCGCGGGCCAGGGCGTGCATGCGGCCCATCACCTGGCCCCGGCGGGGCACCTGTGGGGGGGTCCTGGGTGGGGGGTGCGGGGGGGGGGGGGGGCGCCGGGCGGCCTGGGGGGTTCGGGGCAGGGCGTCGGGCTGGGGCGAGGGGGCGTCCTTCGCATAGCCATTGCCAGAGTCGGGATCGGAGCTGGTCTGCGCATAGCCAATCGCTGGGGCCGAGTCACCGGCTGGGGCGGGGCGGGGGGCGCTTGCGGATTCCGTATTGGCGCTTGCTGCGCCCGCGTTTTTCGCGCCCGCGTCTGCCGCGCTCGCGCTTTCCGCGCAGCCGCCGATTACCTCGTACTGCCGCCCGCTTGCCGTTTCCAGCGGGAGGGCCACCGGCACGCCGTTTTCGGCCAGGTAGCGCATGAAGGCCAGTTTTTCTTCATACACGGCCTGCCGGTCGGGGGGCAGGGGCACAAACTTGAGGATGCAGGCGCGGCTGCCGAAGCGGCACAGGTACACCGCGCCGTCTGAGCCGCCCTGGAAAGCGAGCGAGTTGGGGTCCACGCCGAAGCGTTCGGCGCCGGAGAGGAGGATGGTTTCGGGAATGTGCATGGGGGGAGGGGATTGGGGATTGGTGATATGGATGTATGCGTTCTCGGGCGGGTTTGTGACAGGAGTCGGGGCGGGATGCCGCGGGATGCCCCGGGGTGCCGCGGGATTTTCTAGCCCCCACGCTCCGGCGTGGGGGCTGCTTCTTGGACGCTCCGCGTCCAGGAGAATCCGGGAGCACGCAGAGCGTGCAGGAAAGAGCGTTCCCACGCCGGAGAGGCAGTAAAAGTATTCGGATATTTTGGGCTTTGCAAAGCCGTCAAAGAATATGCGCCACGGAAGTGGCCGTGCCATAGAATGGCCGTGCCACGGATGTGGCCGGGCCATAGAATGGCTGTGCCATAGAATGGCGCCATTACGAATAAATGAATGCGCGCTCTTCAGAATCGGCGAGCACGCCGGAGCGTGTGCGCCGGGTGGGCTCCCTATTTATCCTTGTTGACAAACACCAGCACCAGGCCGAGGATCAACAGGATCAGCAGGATCGCCCCGCCGACGAGGATAACGAAACCGATCGACATTGTAAAACCTCCTAACAGGTTTCGATTTTTAGAAGGCAATTATAGCGCCTTATTGCATTCCCACCAGACCGCGCTTCTATAAGATCCGCCCACCGGCCCCCGGAGCCTGTGGGGCGCCCATCTCGGGGCTTACGGGCGGCGGCGGACCCCCAACCGCCAGGGCCGTTTGCCTCGGCGGGTTACTGCGCCGGGTGATCCATCGATATCACCACCTTGCCGCGGGCGTGGCCCTGTTTGAGGGAATTCACCGCCTCGGGAATCTGGTGGAATGGGTACGTGCGGTCGATCACGGGCTTGATCTGGCCCTCTTCCACCAGCCCGATGAGATACGCCAGGTCTTTTTGGCGGGTTTGGGCGCCCAGGAAGCGCATCTTGCGGCTCCCCAGAGACATGAACGGGCCAAACACCATCGATTTCAGGATCTGTGAGAGCGCCCCGCCGACCAGGACGAAGATGCCGTTGGGGGCCAGCAGGCGATAATACGCCCTTAGAGGCTGGCTGCCGTTGACGCCCAGCACCAGGTCGAATTGTTGGCCGCTGTGGGTCACGTCTTCTTTGGTGTAATCGATGACGCGCTCCGCGCCCAGGGAACGGACCATGTCTACGTTCCGCGCCCCGCACACAGCCGTCACCTGCGCGCCGAAGTATTTGGCGAGCTGCACGGCAAAGGTGCCTACCCCACCGCCCGCGCCGTAGATGAGGACTTTCTCCCCGGCCCGGATTTCGCCTTTATCGCGCAGGGCCTGCAGCGCGGTGAACGAAGCGATGGGGAGCGCGGCGGCCTGTTCGAAGGTCACCCCGGCGGGTTTGCGGACGAAAACGGTTTCCGGCGCGGCCACGTACTCGGCAAAGCCGCCGAACCCCACCTCGGAGAGGCCGCCAAAGACGGCCTCGCCCACCTTGAACTGGCTGGCATTTCTGCCAACCGCTTCAACGATCCCGGCCACATCGGAGCCAAAAATTTTGCTTTTGGGAATCATGCCCATGGACATGGAACGGTAATCAGCGGCATTGATCGAGACGCAAACGATTTTTATCCGTACCTGACCCTCGCCCGGGACGGGTTTGGCTACCTCACGCAGGCTGAGTATGCCATCTGGGCTGTGTTTATCGTAAAGGATTGCTTTCATTTTTCTCCTAACCTTTCTCTCTCTGGTAGGGGCGTTTCGCGAGCCGCTCAACGGCAATCGACGGCGGGTATGGATATGGGGATTCGCGGACCTTCCAGGGCGCGGCGAGGCGCGACAGGAGTCGCGGGGTCGCGCCGCGCCCCAGATCAGAGCAGATTTACGCCGCGGATAAAACGGGTTTGGCGGGTGGCTTGAAGCCTTTGACCAGCAGCCAGACCGCGAATACCATTTCTTCCAGGGCCAGCGGGCCAATCAGGAAGCCGATGGAGGTATCCAGCGAGAAGGCCGGGTGCTGCGGGCTGAGCAGGCTGACGAAGGGCGCGGCGAAGTATACGATCGAACCGATCAGGCCCCAGCCAGATAACCAGCGCGGGATGATTTTCATCTGGAACAGCAGCAAGTTGATCATGATCGAGCCGATGCTGAATACGATCGCCAGGAGCAGTTCGAGCCAGCCGCTGGCGGCGCGCAGCAGGCTGCTCAGGCCCTGAAGGCCAGCCCCCGAGTCCGCGCCCGCCTGGCGGGCGACGGTGAGCAGCAGCAGGAGGCACAGGGTCATCAGCACATAGGCAATCGCCTCCAGCACGCCCCGGAAAACGATGGCGCCGATGGCGAGGATTTCGTTTTGCTGGCGCAGGATGGGGAACAGGGCCACCGGCACCATCGCCAGCGGCAGCCCCATCACCAGGATCAGCAGCGCGCCGAGGGTCCACTGCGTTTCCTGCGCGGCGATGGCCTGCAGATAATCCGGCGCGCCCAGCAGCGGCCCGGTAACCGCAGCGCTGAGGATTCCGGAGGCTGTTCCGATAATAAACAGGATGCCGACCAGTACAGAGATTTTGCGATACGATTTCATGGGTTCCTCTAGAAGTAAACTGGATTTTGAAGGTACTTATTCATCTTTTAGATTGCACTGGAAGACTTCGCCGATGCCGACCCCAAAGACGTCGGCGATGCGGAAGGCCAGTTCGAGGGTGGGGGAGTACTTGCCGGCTTCGATGGAGAGGATGGTCTGCCGGGATACGCCCACTTTCTCAGCCAGTTCCTGCTGGGTCATCTCGTTGGCGAAGAAGCGCAGGCGGCGGACGTTGTTGGTGATCTCGAATTTCTTCGGCATGCTATCCCCCCTTTCTGTAGTAGTACAACTGCCCCACTCCTTCCAACAGCGAGCCAACGAAGAAAGACAGGAACAGGATGTTGAGCATCACCGGGGGAGTGTAGTTGAACACCAGGGCAAGCAGGGCGCTGACGAAGCCAATGCCAATCACCACGGAACCGATGCGCATGGCTTTCAGGTCAACCAGCCTGTCCCGTTCGTCCTCAACGATTTCACTGTTAATGGTTCGTTTGATTTCTTTTTCATCGCTGTGCCCATTCTCGATACTCGAGCGCGCCGCCAGCGACATGGCGTAGAGAATGTGGAAAACGATTTGAATGATGATGGTGGCGCCCACGCCAATGGCAATGAAGATGAGCATGGTCGTCGCCCAGGGCTTCAGGTCGCCGGGCGGGAGGGCGGCCAAACGAGCGGGGTTGAAAGCGTAGAGGCAGTAGGCGGCGAGGATCAACACCCCTGAGAAGATGCCTACGCCGGTTCTGGTTTCTTGATACGACATGGTAAAACCCTTCCTTTCGTGTGTATGACTTGATAGACATATAGTAACATAAGTTTTACATAATGTCAAGAAACTTTAACATTGTGTCGAGGATTGTTTACTCGTAGGGCGGCTTTACCGGCGAGGGCGTGGGGCCACGGCTGTTCGCAATGTCGCTTGCGTTTTCTGGGGTTTGGGGCAGCGTGCGTGGCATTTGCCACGCACACTGCCGCAAAAACCTCTTTTGCCCCCTTTCAGGGGGCAGCGGCGAAGCCGCAGAGGTGGT
>CAYTHO010000175.1:0-5374 GCA_964437595.1 uncultured Anaerolineaceae bacterium | reverse complement strand
ACCGCGCGTGGCGACGCCACGCGCGGTACCCCAAAAACCTCTTTTTGCTCCCTTTGAGGGTGTATAGACCGTGGGGGTGGAAATCGGCCTGCCCTGCAGGGCTATTCGCACTTTGCCAATAGCCCTGCGCTGGAAGGTAGCCCTTTAAGTATCGGTGGGTAGGGTATAATCGAGAAATAACAGCATTGCCAGGTGAGACCAAATGGAGTTTCAGCTCTTTCAAACTTTTCCCGAAATAAAAGACGAATGGAATAATCTCTTAGCCGAATCGGTAACCCACGTCCCATTTTTGCGCTATGAATATTTGAAAACCTGGTGGGAAACCCGCGGAGGCGGTGAATGGGCAGATACCGCTCAGCTCGCCATTGTAACGGCGCGCCAGGAGGGACGCCTGGTCGGTATAGCTCCTCTTTTCAAAGCCGGATGGGAAGGCAGGCCGTCCCTCCTTCTGCTAGGCAGCATAGAAATCTCAGATTATCTCGATTTCATTGCCCGGCCTGGTGACCTGGCTCCGTTTATAGATGCGCTCCTGCCGTTCTTGCGCGACCAAATGAACGGCCTGTCGGATTGGGAACGCATCGATTTATACAATGTGCTCGAAAGCTCGCCCGCTCTGCCGGTTTTGCAACAGTCCGCGCAGAACTGCGGCTGGCAGTACCGCCATGAACCGTTTCGCCCGGCAATGTCCATTTCGTTACCCGATGATTGGGAAATCTACCTGGCAGGTATTGACAAAAAACAACGCCACGAAATTCGTCGCAAAATGCGCCGCGCTTACAGCGGCGATGCGCAGGTGAGCTTCGTCATTTCCCACGACCCGCTCAATATCGACGCTGATATTGATGCCTTCCTCCACTTGATGGAACTCGACTCGGAAAAAGCCCGCTTTCTCACCCCACCCATGCGTGAGAATTTCCGTCAAACCATGCGTTGTGCTTTTGATGAAAACTGCCTGCTGCTTGCCTTCCTGGAAATCAACGGCCAAAAAGCCGCCGCCTACCTCAGTTTCGATTACCTCGACCAGTTATGGGTCTATAACTCGGGGATCAATTTTGACTTTATGGAATTTTCTCCCGGGTGGGTTCTGCTGGGCGAACTGCTCAAATGGGCAATCGAAAATGGCAAAAAAACCTTCGACTTTATGCGCGGCGATGAAGATTACAAAATCCGTTTTGGCGCCGTGAAACGCGATGTAATGCGCGTCACCCTTACTCAGGCCTGAGATGATTTCGAAAGCAGGAGGAACGCCCCATGACCCTTTCTCTCTTTGACACCTATACTCGTTCCGTTCGTGAATTTATCCCGCTTCATCCACCCGCGGTCGGCCTGTATACCTGCGGCCCCACTGTTTATGACTACGCGCATATTGGCAACCTCCGCACCTACATCTTCGAGGATATCCTCCGCCGGGTGCTAGAATTCAATGGCTATCCTGTGCAGCACGTCATGAACATCACCGATGTAGGCCACCTGGTTTCCGATGCCGATACCGGTGAAGATAAAATGGAAAAAGGCTCTCGCCGCACCGGGCAGACTGCCTGGCAAATTGCGGAGTTCTATACCCAGGCCTTTCGCGACGATTTAAAACATCTGAACATCCTCGAACCGACCACCTGGTGCCGCGCCACCGATCACATCGCCGAACAAATCGCGCTGATCCAATGCATCGAGGCCAAAGGCTACACCTACGCAACTTCCGATGGCATTTACTTTGACACCGCCCAACTGCCCGATTACGGCACGCTAGGCCGCCTGGATATCGAAGGCTTGCAGGCTGGCGCGCGCATTGACATGGGCGAAAAACGCAACCCCACTGACTTTGCCCTCTGGAAGTTTAGCCCGAAGGACCAGCAGCGTCAGATGGAGTGGGATTCTCCCTGGGGCGTGGGCTTCCCTGGCTGGCATATCGAATGCTCAGCCATGTCTGCCAAATACCTTGGCCCGTATTTCGATATCCACTGTGGCGGCGAGGATCATATCACCGTTCACCATACCAACGAGATTGCCCAAACCATGGCTTGCTATGGCACCCGCCTGGCCAACTTCTGGCTGCACGGCTACTTCCTGCAGCTCGACGCCAGCAAAATGTCCAAATCCAGCGGCGATTTCCTGCGCCTCAAGGTGCTCATCGACAAAGGTTATGACCCGCTCGCTTACCGATTCTTCTGCCTGAGCGCCAGCTACCGCGCCAAGCTGAACTTCAACTGGGAAAGCTTGGACGGTGCCGCAAAGGCCCTCAACCGCCTGCGCGCGGCGGTCTACGAGCTGGGCGCGCCGGGTGCCGTGGATGAAAGATTCTTGGATCAGTTTTGCGGCGCAATTAACGACGATCTGAATATGCCGCGCGCCGTTGCCCTGGTCTGGGACGTGCTCCGCTCCGACCTGCCCTCAGGCGTCAAAAAAGCCACCCTGCTGCGCTTTGATCAGGTCTTGGGCCTGCGTCTGGAAGAATGGCAGCCCAAAGAAGAACAGATTCCAGAACAATACCAATTACTGCTGGCTGAACGGCAAAAAGCCCGCGCGGAAAAACGCTGGAAAGACGCCGATGCCATCCGCGACCAGATCGCCGCTGCTGGTTACGATGTAATTGATACCCCGCAGGGTCCGAAGCTGAAGCAGAAGTGAGGATTATGACCCCGGGCTCTCGCAAAGTAATCAGGATTCCCGAACCGCTGCGTGCCTCGGAAATCCCCTCCTTCACAAATTATTCTGTCGTTGTACGCCTGCCAGAGATTGCCCGGCGCACGCTGAGTGAGAATCAATTCTCACCCGAGATTACGGCAGCAGTAGAGGCTCTGATCGCCGAGATCCCAGGCGGGTTGATCCGCCCGGTAGATACTCCCCTGGCGAGCGACTCTGCGCAGTGGGCGGAATACATCCATCCCTACACAGGCATGAACTGGCTGCAAGTCCCCTGGTTCTTTGCGGAGGAATACTTCTACCTGCGCATCCTGGAAGCCACCCGTTACTTCCACCCAGGAGCACATCAAGGAAAAGACCCCTATTCAGCTCAGAAACGCCTGGGCCTCGTCAGCACCCGCGAATCGATCCGCACCCTGCTCAGCCAGGTGGGCGCCGCCGGGAACTTCTCACCCCAACAGCAGCGCGAAGCCCTACACCGCCTGCTCCTGGCCGATTTATGGGGCAATCAGAATGATCTTTCGATGTGGCCCGTTCTAAAAAGCGAAACCGGCAACGGGCTCACCGGCGGGAAAGCCGGTCACCCAGCCGCAGGCGAGCCGGGCAGCCATCACGCTTCCGCCCCAGACGATCTGCGTTCCGCCAGCCAGCATATCCTCGCCGACGACCTTTCCACCGCCCTGGATTACATCGATTCGCTCCCCCATTCCTCTACCCGCATAGATATACTGCTCGACAACGCCGGGTTCGAGCTTGTTTGCGACCTGGCCTTGGCCGATTTTCTCCTGTCCAGCCAGCGCGCCGCGCAGGTTATAGTGCATGCCAAAACGCATCCCGTTTTCGTATCTGATGTTATCGAAGAAGATTTCCATGACACGCTCGATTTTCTGGTGCTCATGGGGGATGCCTCCTGCAAAGCCCTGGGCATCCGCCTGCGCGAACACCTGGTCAGCGAGCGCCTGGTTTTGCGTCACCATCCTTTCTGGACTTCGCCCCTCGCAGGTTGGGAAATGCCAGAAGATTTGGTAGCTGCCTTCCACCAGTCAAACCTGCTGATTTCCAAAGGCGATGCCAACTACCGCCGCCTCTTAGGCGACCGGCACTGGCCGGTCAGCCTGCCCTTTGCCAGTGTCGTTGATTATCTGCCCTGCCCCATCCTGGCCCTGCGCACGCTCAAATCCGAAATTGCCGTGGGTATCCCGCCCGAACGCTTCCCTGCTGGTGATCCGCGCTGGATGACCAACGGGCGCTGGGGCACAGTCCAGTTCGCTCTACCCCGCGACAGCCGATTTGAATAGCAACCTTGTCCATCGTATCATAGGCCATTATAATTACCGCCGTGCATACCAAAAACAACCAGAATAGGCTTTTATTGCGCCTTGTGTGTGCCCTGGCTTTTGCGGCGTTTTTTCTATCGCTGGTTCCTCCTCTCCAGGTGGCAGGCCAGGCAGGCTCCGCGGGCGACTTAATCGCCGCGGTGAATGCATATCGCGCTTCCATCAACCTGGCGCCGTATGAAGTTGATGGTGGATTAATGTCGCTAGCCCAGGATCACGCATCCTACCAGGCCTCCATCCAGACCTGCACGCACACCCGCGCTGATGGTTCCGGCCCTGGCGATCATGGCATATCCGCGGAGAACATTGCCTGCGGCACCGACCTATCGGTGAATGGAGCCCTTCGCCAGTGGTCAGACACGCTGCACACCGCCACCATGCTTGGGCCGACCACCGGTCTGGTAGGCGCTGGAGTTGCTTCGGCAGGCAGCGGCGTCTACTATACCCTTACCGTCAAGCGCCTGACCGGAGATTTCAACTATCAGCCGCCTCAAAATGATAACCCACCTCCCAACCAACAGGACCCCACCCAGCCGCCCATCAGCGGCTCAGTCGTTGTTTCCACACCCAACGGTGACGGCTCGATCGTCCACATTATCAAATATGGCGAAACCCTGGTCGATATCGCCCAGGCTTACGGCATCTCGCTGAGCGACCTGATCTCCATCAATAAACTGGATCCGAAAAACCCGCTCTACTATGAGAACCAGCCGCTCATCATCCGGCTGGCCTTTACCCCCACGCCGTACATAACCACCACATTTACGCCACGCCCTCCCACCCGCACCCCGCTTGCCACCCGCACGCCTCGCCCAACTCGCACGCCCACGCCCTACCTGTCACCCATTCCAACTCGCACTAACACCAGTGAGCCGCTGGTGGAACTGCCCACCCTGGAAGAGCTGGGGCCAGCGCGCCCCATCATGGCGTATGCCTTCATTGGCATCAGCGCAGTAGGGTTATTGGTGCTTTTGTTTACAGCATTCGGCCCCGAGAAAAAAGAATAGATCGAATTTTGAAAATACCCTTGACAAAGCGCACCCGGGCAGGTAAAATCTCGCCTCGTTGTGTAAGTCAGGTCGTTGGGCAAAACAAAAAGAAAAATCTTTTTCGAATACCCTTGACAAATGCGAGAGATGAAGTAAAATAATTCCCTCGCAAGCAACGAAGGATCCGCAGCACAAAAGTGCAGCGATCCCTAAAAGCAAAAACCAAAGGAAAACGAGTGACTTGCGTCGGGAGACGCGGGGGCCGGTGCTACAGAAATGATTTCCTCCAAGGGCATCGGTTTTTTGTCGCCAAACGACGGTTACGTCGCTCAAATCCATTGGCAGCAATAAGCACCTTAACAATTGAAGAGTGACAGGAAGACGGGAACCTGTGAAAGAAGAGAGTTT
>CAYTHO010000174.1:0-5531 GCA_964437595.1 uncultured Anaerolineaceae bacterium | reverse complement strand
TAGGGTAATGACAGGAGAAGCTCACGAGATATACCCGTTTCCAGGGATGAACAAGCCACGCGTGCATGTTGTGCACTACCCAAAGGAAGCGCAAAGAGCAGACATCCTGGAATGCGCCCGTTTTTGTAGGTCAGGTATCCTTACCTGACGCCCGCGCAAGCGGGAATTCATCTTTGTTCTGACACGAGCGGCACACAGGGATGTGTGTCTACAGGAGCGATTGTCCCTGGATGTCCTTTGCAGATGCGTTTTATTAACAAACCGGAACAGGTATACCTCGCGAGCTTTTTGCGGTACTACCCTACAAGTTCTTACATCCCTGCCCGCCGTCTCATCCATCGGGCTGCTACTTCAGCCCCAGCACTTCGTAAACGGCCACCGGCTCGCGCTTCCCCTTCGCCACAATCGGGTCCACCGTCCGCACCTGCACGCAGTCCGACACCCGCTCGTACGCCGGCTGGCTGATTAAGATCTGCCCCGGCCCGGCGTTCTCTTGAATGCGCTTGGCGGTATTGACGCTGTCGCCAATCGCGGTGTAATCCAGGCGCTTCTCCGTGCCAATCAACCCCAGAACTGCATCGCCCAGGTGGATGCCCGCCCCAAAATGCAGGTGAAACTCTGGGGGCAGTTCGTTGTGCAGGGCGTGGATGGAATCGCGCAGGCCCAGGGCCGCCCGCACGGCGCGCAGGGTATGGTCCACCTGGGGGATCGGCGCGTTGAACCAGGCCATCAGCGCGTCTCCCAGAAACTTATCAATCGTCCCTTCTTCCTTTAACACTGCTTCCGCCGAAACCGCCAGGTAGCGGTTCAGCACCTTCACCAAGTCTTCAGGGGAAAGGCTCTCGCTGAAGTGCGTAAATCCACGGATATCCGCGAACAGGGTAGTGATTTCCTTGCGGTTGCCGCCCAACTGCAGGCTGTTGGGGTTAAGCTGGTCGATCACCGCCGGAGACACCATGCGCTCGAACAGCCTCCGCTGCGCTTCCAGGCGTTTCTTCTCCGTCAGGTCTTCCATCACGATCGCCACACCCTGGGTGGTCTGCTGCTCATCCTTCAGCGGAGATAAGCTCAACCGCAGATCGACCAGGCCGCGCTCGGGCAGTTCGGGGTTCACTTCCAGGCCCACCACGGTCTGGTCTCGCCGCAGCACTTCCTGCATGTGCGGCTGCAGCGTGAGGGCAAACCCCGAGATAATATCGTCCAGCGAATGGCCGATCATTTCCTGGGTGATCTTGCCCAGAATCGTCTCGGCGGCCCGGTTGCACAGCACAATCCGCTCCTGAACATCCGTGGTCAGCACGCCGCTGGCAATGGAGAAGAACACGCTGTCCATCAGGTTCTTCAGTTCCGTCACCTCGGCCAGGGTGCGCCGCACCGAAGCAAACAGGCGCGCATTGTCGATCGCCACCGCGGCCTGGTTGGAGAAGGCCGTCAGCAGTTCCAGGTGCTTCTGCGAAAACAGCCCGCTGCGGATGCGGTTATCGGCGTACACCACCCCAATCATGTCGTTTTTGAGCTTCAGCGGCACACACAGGATCGAGCGCAGGTTGTAAGCCACCACGCTTTGCTGCCCGCCAAAACGCGGATCTTCCTGCGCATTGGTGGTCAGCACCGCCTGCCCATCGTTGATCACCCGGTAAATGATCGTGCGGCTCACCGCGAACTCGCTTTGGTCCAGCGATTCCTGCTCCCAGTTCCGCGCCACCCGGGTCGACAGCTCGCCGTTCTCCTCATTGCGCAGCACAATAAAACCGCGCTCCGCCCCGGTTAGCTGGATAATCGTATCCATCACGATCTGCAAGACTTTGTCCAGGTCCAGCGACGAATTGATCACCCCGCCGATTTCCGCCAGGGAACGCATGCTGTGCATTTCCCCCTCCACCGCCTGCACCTGCTTGCGCAGTTGGGAGAGCACTTCGGCCAGGCTGTTCACCCGGTCTGTCACGCGCTGCGGAACCGTCGCCGGGCGGTAGCTGTTGAGGTAGTTCTGCACTTCCTTCAGCATCTCCGTCATCGCCGAGAGCTGCTGATCTAACGGGATCAAAGGTGAGCTGTTTTGACGGTCAAGCACGGCGGCTCCTTTTTTATGACTCCAGGCCAACCAGGCGCATTACCCAATTGCGGTAACCAATCGAGCGGATTTGGGAAACCGCCTGTTTTGCCCGGTGCAGGTTCCCAGGATAGGGGCTGTACATGGCGCGCTGGTATTCTTCTAATAGAGCCAGGGCCTGTTCCTCCACGCCCGGAACCACGTTCACCAGCAGCGCCACCTGTTCCGCTGGCGTGTGCGCCGGGTCCACCCGCTGGCCCCATATGCGCAGCATCTGGCTGACGCTGGTAAACAGGGTTTCCATAGGGGTGCGCAGCGAGCGGCGCGACCACATCCTCAGCCAGCCAGGCGTGCGCAGGCCGCGCTCGTCGAAGAATTTCTCCAGCCAGCTTGGCAGGGGCAGTTCCTGCGTCCTGCGCCGGCGGATTTCCAGGATCACCAGCGTGATCACCACCAGCGCCCCGGCCAGAAGCGCGATGCTCGTACCCGAAAGCGGGAATGGACGGTTGTTTTCCTCAAGGCCCAGGTCATCCGGGTCCAGGCCCTGCTGCCGTTCAAAGGCGCGCGGGTCAAAGGTCGGTTCCATCATCACCGATGGCCCCATCGGCGCGGGCCTTTCGAAGTCGCCGCCCTCCGGGTAATCATTGAGCGGCTGTGAAACAGTCGGCTCGAACGGCACCCAACCCAGCCCCGGGAAATATACTTCTGGCCAGGAATGGCTGTCTTTACCCAACACGGTGTAAAGCGACTGGTCCGAGTCCCAGGCGCCCTCCGCATAGCCTACCACCAGCCGGGCTGGCACTCCCAGCGAGCGAAGCATCAGCACTTCCGCCGAAGCGTAGTAATTGCAGAAGCCGGCCCGCAGGTCAAACAGGAACCATTCCAGGGGTTCGCGGTTGCGCGGCGGGTCTGGCACGGTGATCGAATAAGTGATGGTCCGGCGCAGGTACTGCGTGATGGCCATGACCTTGTCGTATGGGGTCGTCTCCTCACCGGCAATCTGCTGCGCCAGCTCAACCACCCGCGGCGAGAAATTGACCGGCATTTGCAGGTAGCGCTGCTTGATCCATTCCGGATACTCCTCGCCGGCTTCCCGCATAGCGAATATGGTGGGCTCCGGAATCATCGAGCGCACCGTGTACTGCTCCCCGGCCTCCAGCGGCGGGTCGATGATGATCGTATTCAGGTCCATCAACCCTTCCGCGTCCCTTGAGACAATCGCTTCCGCTGCCCGGCTGACGGTCAGCGGCTCGTTGGTATAGTACAGCGTGCGGGTGAGCGGAATGTTGGAGATGAACGTAAACTGCTCCTCGTCGCGCATGCGCCAGGACGGGTAAACCAGGGAGCGCACGGATGGGCCAACCGGTTCGGACGAGCCGAAGGAAGTGACCCACTGCCCGCCGCGGTATTCATCATAGGTGCGCGCCGCCCAGTAGATCCGGTTCGTCGCCCGCCCGCCTTCAGGCCGTACAAAGAACTGGACTTCCTCGCTCTGGTTACCGCCGGTGCCCAGGAACATATTGCTCCCGTAGCCCTGCACCTCGACCGGGTTCTGGCTGCGCAGCGAATTCACCGCTTTAGAAACACGGTCGCGGAACGCCTGCCAGCTTTCGGTAACCCGCTCGCGGGCAGGGTTGCGGTAATCGAAAAAGTTAATGATCTTGGGGGTATTCCAGGCCACCAGGGCCACGACCACAGCCGCCACTGCCACGCCGCGCCCCAGGTCGTAGCCCACTTCCATCTCGATCGTACCTCCGCGCGCTTCCCAGTCCTCCCGAGAGTGCAGGAAGTAGATCCGGCCTAGCAGCAGCAGGGTAAACACCAGGTACAGGAAGCTGTAGATCCCCCCCGGCGCGCTCGTCGAGCGGTACATCTCTACGGTGTATTCGATCACCAGGATCATCCCGCCCAGCGCCAGCAGCGGCGCCCATGGGTTCGCCCGCCGCGCCAGGTTGTAGGATGCCAGCAGGCTGGCGAACCAGTACAGAATCATCATAATCGCCAGGAACAAAATCGAGTCCGTTACCGGCTTATTCTGCAAGAAATCGCGCGTCGCGTAGTACATCCGCGCGTATAAAATCGTCATGCGCTCCAGCCATTCGGGCACTGGAATCAGCATACCCAATTGCCACGGGACGGCAAACAGGCTGTACGCCAGCCCCATAATAAACGCCAGCCGGCCAGAGAACACGCTTTTTCCCAGGGCCAAACCGACCGCGGCGCCCAGGATAACAACGATACTGACTCTGCCCAGGTTCTCCGTCCAGCCAGTCGCCTGCAGCCGGGCGCTGGCGCATAATAAAGCGGCGACTAAAAATAACGCCGCCGGAATATCCCACCACCGTCGCGTTTTCATCTTCATAATTCCGAGTGTACAATAGAATCTACCGGATCGTCAACCTATTGAACGGAATCGAAAATTTTACTTAAGGAGGGCAGCGAAAATGGATGTTTTACACCAGTTCGAATTGGGGTTGATCCTGTTCCTGCAAAGCCTGGGGATGTGGTTTGCCGAGCCGATGCGCCTGGTTACCATGCTTGGCAGCGAAGAGTTTTTCATGCTGGTTATGCCTTCTATATTTTGGAGCTTCAACGCCGCCCTTGGCTTTCGGGTAGGCCTCATCCTCATTCTCAGCAACGGCCTCAGCGTCACGCTCAAACTGGCATTCCACTCCCCCCGCCCCTATTGGCTAAACCGGGCGGTGGTGGGGTATGTACCCGAACATTCCTTTGGGCTGCCCTCTACCCACGCCATGAGCGCGATGAGCATTTGGGGCCTGATCGCCTCCTCGCGCCGGAAAATGTGGGAAAGAGTAGCGCTGGTCGCCATCATCTTTCTCATCGGGTTCTCGCGCATCTACCTGGGCGTCCACTTCATCAGCGATGTTCTGGTCGGCTGGCTGGCCGGCGGACTGCTGCTGTACATATTCCTTAAAGTTGAGCGCCCCATCGTGGCCTGGGTGCACGGCCTTTCCCTGGCCCAAATGATTGGCCTGGCCCTGGGCTCGGCCATCCTGGTGGCCCTGTTGACCATCCTCCCGGCTGCTGCCCTGAGCGACTGGCAGACTCCGGCGGTCTGGTCAGAAAACGCCATCGCCAGCCAGCCCGAAGGCTATATCGAACCGCTCAACCTCGACGGCGCATTTACCCTCAGCGGCACCTGGTTTGGCTTTCTGGCCGGAACCGCCTGGATGTTCCACCGCAAGGGCTTCTTCGACGCCTCCGGCACGCCCCGCCAGCGCCTGCTGCGCTACGTAATCGGCGTGGTCGGCATTTTCGCGCTCTGGAATGGGCTGGGGCAGGTCTTCCCCCGCGGCGCCGACCTGGTCAGCTATGCCCTGCGCTTTTTCCGCTACACGCTGGTCGGGCTGTGGATCTCTGCCCTCGCCCCCCTGCTCTTCGAACGCCTGGGACTCACCCGCTAAAAATCCACGCACGGCCATTCGCCTTTCTTGGGGTATGGGGTAGCGGCAGTCGCAAT
>CAYTHO010000173.1:0-5649 GCA_964437595.1 uncultured Anaerolineaceae bacterium | reverse complement strand
CCGCAGTGGCGAAGCCACTGCGGATACCCCAAACCCCGAAAAAACCCAAGGGACTTTGAGAAAACCGTGGCTGGGTTTTACCCAGAGCGTGAGCGGCGCCTCTTTCTACAGCCGGAACGTGCTTGACAAGAAATATAAATAAATATATACTAAATGGTAGGTAATCATTTATTTTGTGGAGGATGGCGATGGACAAACGGCGCGCCGGTGCGGCGCTTCGAGAGCAAATAGCCAGGGCTGCATTAACGGTATTCGCTGAAAAAGGGTACGCTGGCGCCACCATCCAGCAGATTGCAGCCCTGGCCGCGGTGAACCCGGCCACGGTTTACCGTTTTTACCGTGGAAAACGCGATCTGTTTGACTCTCTTCAGCGCCCGGACCTGGATTTTCCAGACCAGCGGGAGCAGGAGGTGCGGGCAAGCATTTTGCGAGCGGCGCTGGTGCAGTTCAGCCAGAAGGGCTATGCCATCACCATGGATGAAATCGCAGAGGCCGCCGGACTTTCAAAAGCCGGCGTCTACTTTTACTTTCCTTCTAAAGATGCCCTGTTCACAGCGGTGCTGGATAATCCGCTGCCGTTTGACGCAGTCCGCGCGGCGCTGGACCAGATGGTCCAGGGCCCGGGGGCGGCGCTGGAAGATGGGCTGGTGCGGCTGGTCAAGACGTACCTTTCCTTCTTCAAAGATGAGACGTTTATTTCTACCCTGCGCATCGTCCTATCCGAAGGGGCGCGCAATACGATCATCGCTCAGAATTTTCGCGAGAAGATCGTCCAGTATGGTTCGCGCCAGGTAGCCGGGTATTTACAGCCCTTCTGCAACCTGGACCTATCCGTGCTGGCGGTCAAAGTTCAGATGTTGATCGGCATGGTGTTTGCCTGGGCGATCATGAACCTTTTCCTGCGGGAGGATGCCTCGCGGAATTTTGACCTGGATCAGGTAGCCAGAGAGCACGTCCGGCAGTTTCTTTATGGAATGCAGCCTTATTTGAAAGAACCATCACAACAGGAGCCATCATGACCACCTTTCTCACCGGCGGCACCAGCTCGATAGGCCGCGTTTTGATCAAAGAGTGTTCCCGGCAGGGCGAACCGCTAAAGGTTCTGGTCCGCCCGACTAGCAACCGCGACGGCCTCGATTTACCCGGCGTGACCTTCGTCCACGGCGACGTTACCGACATGCAGTCGGTTCTCAGCGGCATGCAGGGCTGCGACCGGGTGACGCACATGGCGGCGGTGGTGGGCGGCGGCGTGCCGGAGGCCGAATGGTGGCGTGTCAACCGCGACGGCACTCGCAACGTCCTCCAGGCCGCGCGTGACCTTGGGATCGCCAGCATGGTGCAGGTCAGCTCGATGTCTGTCCTGGGCCACACCCAGCCCGGCGAAACCGCCGACGAAACCCGTCCCATCGACCCCGCGCGCTATGTGAATCTGTACCAGAAGACCAAGTTCGCCGCCGACGAGATCGCCCGCGAGTTCGCCGCCAAAGGCCTGCCGGTGAAGATCGTCTATCCCGCCTTTGGCTTTGGCTGCTCGTTTGCTTCCAGCCACCCCAGCTTTCAGGACCAAACCCTGCTGCGCATGGCGGCTGGCAAACCCGTGGCGGTGATGGGCAGCGGCAGGAACCGCCTGTGCCTGGCTTATTACAATGACACGGTGAAAGGCATCCAGCTTGCACACCAGCATGGGAAACCTGGCGAGGGATATGTCCTCGGGAATGAGAACCGCACCTTTCCGGAGATTTGGGAAGTTGTGGCGAGGGTGTTAGGGAAAGAGGCCCCCACCGCTCGCGTTCCCCTGCCTCTGCTGAAGGCCATCTCCTCGCTCAGCGAAAAGCTGCGCGGCAAACCTATCTTCCCCCAGGATTTCTTTGAAATGGTCGGGCTGAACTGGTGCTTCAGCAATGGTAAGGCCCGGGAAGCGCTGGGCTGGAATCCGCTGCCTTTCGAGGATGCCCTGGCGAAAACCTGGGCCGATTACCAGCGCATGGGCTGGACGGTGAAGAGGTGACCGGTCAGCCTTTGTATACGCCCTCTTTCATCATCTCAAAATACCCCCTCACTTCCTCCGTCAGCGCCTCGATGGATTCCAGCGTTTGCTTAGGCTCCATCTGCTGCCACTGCGCCTGGTAGCGCGCGTACAGGCCCTCCATCATCATCATCACCATTTCCACCACCTTCTCCACCACCACGCCCTCGCGGAAAGGGGAGCGGTCCAGGTTGGCGAAGAGCATCTGCGCGCTGTCCTGGGTATAGCCAGCAAACCGCGCCTGCAGCTCCGCGCGGATCTCCGGCGGCGTGTTGATGAAGGCGTTGAAGAACAACTGGTATAACATCGGCTCGCGCTGCGCGAACCGCAGGCGGAGCTGCCCGAAGTACAGCAGCCGCTCGAACAGGTCGCCGGGCGGGTCCCCGGCGGCCTGCGCCGACAGCTCCATGTAACGTGCCACTGCCCGGTCGATGACGTGCAGGTAGAGCGCCTTTTTGCTGCCGAAGTAATAGAACAGCGTTCCCTTGGGGATGCCCGCCCGCTGGATGATGGCGTTGGTCGAAGCCTGGGTGAAGCCGTGCCGCGCGAACTCGGTGATGCACGCCTCCAGGATGCGCTCCTGTTCTTCGATTGGGATGCGGGTAAAGTTATCAGGCATATTTTCCTGCCCCTGCGGTAGGGTTAAACGCCGCGTTCAACCGGTAGCGCGCCGTCCATTGCACCTGGCGGAAGGCCGGGATGTTCTCATACCAGCCGCGCCAGCCCAGCTTGGGGTGGTGCGTGTCGAAGTACGTCCACTCGTCGAGAAATTCGATGCCCGGCCCCCAGCTTTCCAGCTCGCGGCTGCCATCGATGCCAAAGGAGTAAGCGGTCCCTTTGCCCAGGCTCAGTTCGCGCTGCATCTTGAAGCGCGTCATGCTGCCCAAAAATCCGCTCACCCAGCGTTGATGGACCATCTCGGCGGCCAGCTCCGCGCCGGGGAAGCGCTTTTGCAGGGCCAGCAGCAGGTCTTTCACCTTTTCAGGCTCCAGGTACATGAACAGCCCTTCGGCCAGGAACAGGGTGGGGCGCTGCCCGTAAGCCAGCACCGCGTCCATCCAGCGATAATCGAAAACCGAGAAGCGCAGTTGGTGATAGCGCTCGCTGTCCTGATAGAAGCGCTCGCGCACGCGCATCACCTCCGGCAGGTCCAGGTCGAAGAAGTGGCTTTGCGCATAGCCAGTGTTATCATCCGCGCCCGGTTTATCGCGCGCGCCCGGGTCACCGCCCAGGCTCGGGTCACCGCCCAGGCGCAGATAGCGCGAGTCCAGGCCGCAGCCCAGGTTGACGATCACCCCATCCGGGCAGCGGGCCAGGAATTCCCTGGCGTATAAATCGTACTGCCGCGCCCGCAGCGCGATATGCACCACCAGCATGGGCTTCAGCCTGCCGGCTGCTAGATCGCGCAGCACCTTACTGCCCGATTCTGCCAGCAGCGGGTTCAGCGCGCGGGTAATTTCCACCGCTTTCTCATCCTTGAGGATGGGTTCATCTGAAAGGCTTTCTTTCGCCCGGCAGTACAGCGTCAGCAGGCCCGTTTCGGACACATCGCTGAGCTGCAGCGTAGGGATATTCTTCGTATGTACAGCTTCGATCGTCATAGTGCATTCTCCTGTGCCTTGCGGGTTTCGTTTCCGCGGGGCCACTCACTGACCAGGTGGTCAGCAAATTCATTATACGCCGCCGGGCCGCTGAGTCAACTGACCATTTGACCAGGGTTGGAAAAATGAAGCCAGATGCCGCGATGCCCGCCCTCCGGTGCGACCCAGGGCGAACAGACCGGAAGCCCGGCGAAGCCGCGCCAATCTCCACTTCCCCCTTCCCGCCCCGGGAAGGGGGATCGAGGGGGTTAGGTTCTGACTCGCCTCCGCCCGTATCGTTTCGCCCTCTAACACCCTGATTTATGGTATATTCTCCCTACCGTCTCGGAGAAAATTACGCATTGGGGAGTTCTGCCATGGCAAACTGGTTCACGGGTAGATGGATCACGCTCAAGTGCCCGACCTGCGGCGCGAAGCTGCGTTTTGAAAAAGATACCGATCTGTTCACCTGCGAGCACTGCGGCAACGTGCATATCCTGGAGCCGGGCGGCGTGGCCTACCCCGCGCGGTTTAAGCGCTCCAGCCGCGAATGGATGCGCATCGGCGATTACAACATCTTTCTGCACGATGTGATCGATGAGGTGGTGGATGGCAAGCGGCATTTCTACATCAACGTCGAGTATGCCAACCCGCGCTCGGTTAACCAGTTGAGCTGCCGCAGCAACCAGTGGCTGCTGTTCGATGATCAGAATTACAGCTATGAGACGGTGTACGGCTACAAATCCATTTATGAGGATAAGGGCCGTCCGCATCTTGGCGGCGAGCGCTTTGTCAATCCCAATATGGCTGTGCGAGGCTGGCTGGCGTTTTCCGTGCCGCTCAATGCGCGGCTGACGCGCCTGCAGTTCTTTACCGGGTTCCTCGCCACCCGCTCCGTCGATATTCTGCTGGACACATTGTAGGCAGGTGGAAATGCAGGCAGCGTTCTGGATTCGGCTTCTGGGTCTCAGCGGCGGATTGGTGGCGACGGCGGGCGCGCTGATCGCTGGGATGGCCTACAGCGGTACGGCGGGCGAACGCTATTCTCCGTTCAATCATTTCATCTCGGAGCTGGGTGAGGTGGGCGTCTCGCGGCTGGCGTGGGTCTTCAACGCCGCGCTGATCCTCACCGGGCTGCTGCTGGCTGCCTGCTGCGCAATGATGGGCCTGACGATCCCCGGCTGGCTGTCGAAAGTGGCCATGGCGGTCGGCATTGCCGCCTCGATCTTCCTGTCCCTGGTGGGCGTCTTTCCGATGGGCAACCTGAAGCCGCATATCTTCGTGGCGATGACGTACTTCCGCCTGGGGCTGGTGACGGCCCTGCTATTCACCATCGCCATCGCCGCGCAGGGTTCGGCGGCGCCCATGATCCCGCACGCCGCCGCGTTCGCCAGCATCCCCGCCGTGATCGCGTATGCCGCCTTCCTGATCTACGGCTCCGTGACCTCCCGCGGAACCGGGCAGAGCGGGCTGGAGGCGACCTTCGCCAACCGCCCCCGCCTGTGGACGCTGTCCATTCTGGAGTGGCTGATCTTCCTCACCACCGTGCTGTGGTTCAGCGGTATTGCCCTGGCGCTCTAAACCCTACACCCGGCAGTAAAAATCGACCAGATTACCGTCCGGGTCGCGGAACCACACCGAGCGCGCCCCCCACGGGTAAGTCTGGGGCGCTTTGACGATCTCCACCCCCAGCGCTTTCAGGCGTTCGTACTGCGCGTCCACGTTATCCACCTGGATCATGATGGTGACCCCGCCGTACCCCGCGCCCTGCATCGACCCGGGCGCCATTTCTTCCGTCCCCTTGCGGCTGAAGATCGCCATGCCCATCCCGCCGATGTTGAACTCCGTGTGGGTATCGTCGCCGTCGGCCTTGCAGCCGAGGATTTCGGCATAGAACCGCGCCAGCGCCGGAACGCTTTCCGTGACCAGGCAGATGCCAGTAAGTTTCATCGGTATTCCTCCATACAACCGGAAGCCCACAGTAAAATCTCGACTTTTGCACCTTAAGAAAAGAATAATCAAGTATCCCGAAAAGGGCGAAAA
>CAYTHO010000172.1:0-5677 GCA_964437595.1 uncultured Anaerolineaceae bacterium | reverse complement strand
CAGCATCCGCTGGGCCTGACTCATCATATAAATATCCTCAACCTGTTGTAAAATAGTATAAGTTCGACCAAAATCGTTCAATCGAGGTGTTCTTTGGCCATGGAACATCTGGAATGTGATATCGCCATTATCGGCGGCGGTTTTGGGGGGATCGCGGCGGCGCTGGCGGCAGCGGAGGCGGACAAGCGGGTGGTGATCACCGAGCCTACCGATTGGATCGGCGGGCAGGTGACCTCTCAATCGATGTCCTCGCTGGACGAGCATTTTTACATCGAAACCTTTGGCGGTACGCGCGCATACAACCGTTTCCGCGAGGGGGTGCGGGCGGTTTACCGCGCGCGGTATCCGGCGGCGCGGCAGGCCAGCCAGCCGCCGCTCAATCCCGGCGGGAGCTGGGCCTCGCGCCTGAGTTTTGAGCCGCGGGTGGGACTGCGCGTGCTGGAAGAAATGCTGGCCCCGCACGTAGCCTCGGGGTCTGTGCGCATCCTGCGCGGCCACACACCGCTTTCTGCCATGGTGCGCGGAGGGCACATCTACGACGTGACCCTGGGCGGGCCACAGGGCAGCCGGGTGAATGTGCGGGCGGAAGTGTACCTGGACGCGACCGAAATGGGCGATCTTCTGGTATTGTCTGGAGCGCCGTATGTTACCGGCGCGGAGGCGATCGAAGATACCGGCGAGCCGCACGCCTCTACGGATGGCGTTCAGCCCCGGCGCGTGCAGAGCTTCACCTGCTGCCTGGTGGCGGAATACTGCCCGGGTGAGAACCATACCATTCGCAAACCCTATGGCTACGACTACTACCGCCAGGCCCAGCCGTTCAGCCTGGTGCGGCGCACGCGCGGCGGTGGCTATCAGCGCTTCTCCATGTTTGAGGGGGAAACCCCTTTCTGGGCTTACCGGCGGGTGTTCAACGCTGCCCACCTGACGCCAGGCTCGTTTGCTGATTCAAGCCGCGCCGACCATGATATCGCCGTCATCAATTGGGATGGCAACGATTATTACAAAGAAACCCTGCTCGACCGGTCCCCGGCCCAGCAGGCGCGCATCCTGCGCGAAGCGCGGCGCCTGTCGCTCAGCTTCCTGTACTGGCTGCAAACCGAGGCCCCGCACGATGATGACCCCGGCAGAGGCTTCCCCGGGCTGAAGCTGCTACCCGAAGCCGCTGGCACCGTGGATGGCCTGGCCAAAGCGCCGTACATCCGCGAGTCGCGGCGGCTGGTTGGCTACAAACGCGTGCTCGAACAGGATATTATCACCGCGGGCGGGCGTGGGGCGCGGGCGCTGCATGTTTCCGATTCGGTCGGCGTTGGCTGGTACCCTATCGACCTGCACCGCTGCGCGGGCGACCCCATCGAGGGCAGCGAGACGCGCATCGATTACCCGCTGACCCTGCCGTTCCAGATTCCGCTGGGGGCCATGCTGTCACCAACCTTCGATAACCTGGTCGCGGTCGGCAAGAATATCAGCACCACCCATATCACCAGCAGCGCGTACCGCGTGCAGCCGGTGGAGTGGGCAATTGGCGAGGCGGCTGGCGCGCTGGCGGCGGCCTGCGTCTCACAGTCCGTCCGCCCGCGCGCCATCTGGGAGAACCCGGCGCGGATACGCGCCTTCCAAAAACAGCTTTTATTACGCGGCGCGCCCCTGGCCTGGACGGTCGATGCCGGGCTGGACGACCCGGATTTCGCTGCCATCCAGGCCGCCCTGCTGGAAACCGGCGTGCCGGAGTTTTCTTCGCGCTGCCGTGGGCTAGAAATTCACCCGGACGAGCTGCTCTCCCGCCCGGAAGGTGTCTGGTTGGTAGAGCGCAGCCCGCGCGCGGTGCGCAACCCGCTGCTGCGCGATATGAAAAAATCATGGAAGACCTCGCCGCTGGGGCCGTTCAACGCCGCCGACCTGCGCGCCGCCTGCGCCGCGCTGGATTTGCCTGCCCCGGAAGGTGCGGATTATCCCACGCTGCGCCAGTTGTGCCAAAGGCTGGCTCAGGTAGAAGAGGATTGAACCTGCCGCGCCGCGCGCCGAAAAATCAATCCATATCCTATTTCTTCTTCACCGCCTCTACCTGCTCCGCCTCGGGGCGTTCTTTGTAGAACGGATCGAGCGGGTAGCAGCCGGAGACCATGCCGCTGCGCGGCGCGGTGGTGCAGTCGGAGAAGGTGCGGCACACGCGCTTGCGCTGGATAGGGCGCCCGGCGAGTACATCGGCGGGCAGTTCGGGGTAAGAGAGCACCATGCGTCCCAACCCGATCAGGTCCGCCCAGCCTTCGCGGACGGCGGCCTGGGCCACGTTGGGCAGCCAGTCCTGTAAGACCGAGTAGCCCGAGCCGACAAAAACGGTTTCCGGGCAGGCGGCTTTGATCTGGTGGACGGCGTTCAACTGGCGGGCCGCGCCGACCAGCGGGTCTTCGGGGGGCAGGTAGCCGTCGGAGGGTGGGAAGTAGGCCGGGCGCTGGATGTGCGGGTTGTAATACGGGCTGCCCGCCGTCAGGCATACCAGGTGCACGCCCAGGCCTGCCAGCATGTTCACCAGCGCAATCGGTTCGGCAAGGTCCATGCCCAGCCCGGTGCCGTCGCCGCCGAACGCGTATGGGTAATGCTTGCCTTCAAACGGCCCCCAATCGGGCGTGCCGGTGTTTTCGGCGTCCGGGCGGAAGGCGATGAAGTCGAAGGCGGAAAAGCGCGAGCCGATACCCAGCCCGGGCGCGCGCGCCTGGATGCCGCGGATGATCTCGCGCGGGAAGCGCGTGCGGTTCTCGAAGCTCCCGCCGTACTTCCCCGGGCGGTCCACGGCGGAAAGCAACTCGTGGCCCAGGTAGCCGTGGCACAGCTTCATGTCGATAAAGTCAAACCCGGCTTCCTGCGCCAGCCCGGCGGCGGTGATGAAATCCTCGATCAGCGCATCGATCGCATCATCGCTGACCGTCTTACCCGATGGATATGCCAGCCCCACGCGCGGGTTGAGCAGGGGATGGTCGTAGGCGATGAACGGCTCGGGGCGCTTCTTCTCGTTGGGCCGCGAATAGCGCCCGGAGTGGGTCAGTTGCAGGCCTACCACCAGCCCCTCGGTGATTCCTCGCGCCGCCGCATGGCTGTCCACCAGCGCCCGGCGCAGGCGGATCAGGTCGGGCAGGGTATCTTTGTTAATCACCAACTGGTTGGGGTTGGCGCGCCCATCGTGGCGCACCGCCACCGCCTCGCCGCCCCAGATCAGCCCCGCGCCAGACTGGCCGAAGTGCTGCCAGCGGCGGGTGGTCAGCTCGCTGGGCCGCCCATCCGGCGTGCCGTCCCAGCCTTCCATGGGCAAGATGCAGAAGCGGTTGGCGATGGTCAGCCCGTCCACCGTAAGCGGCTGGGCCATAGGCGAATCGGGCGCGGCAAGCAGCTCTGGTTCGAAGGGGAGCGAGACTCCCAATCCCGCCAGGTGGTCGAGAAACATCTGTGGCGTGCGCAGGGTAGCTACTTTTTTATAGGCCAAGGAAAATCTCCGGTAGAAGGAATAACCACGAATCGCTCGCTTCGTGACTTCGTGGTTTCATTTCTTACAATCTTTTCAAATGAAAGCCGCCGTCCACATTGATCACTTCGCCGGTGGAGTACGGCAGGGCGCCTTCGGCCAGGGCTACCACGGTGCGCGCCACGTCTTCAGGCTGGCCCCAGCGGCGCACCGGCAGCAGCCCCCCTTCGATCAGCCGGTCATACTTTTCCTGCACCACGGCGGTCATGTCGGTGGCGATAATGCCCGGGCGGACTTCATAGACCAGGATGCCGTCGCCCGCCAGCCGGTCGGCGAACAGTGCGGTGAGCATGCCGATGCCTGCCTTGGAGATGCAGTATTCGCCGCGGTTGGTGCTGCTGGCGTACGCGCTCAGCGACCCAATGTTGATGATCTTAGGCGGGACGCTCACCTGCCCGGCCTGGGTGCGCGCCTGTTCCACCATCACCCGCGCCACGCGCTGGGTGAGGAAGAAGGGGCCTTTCAGGTTGGTCGCCATCACTTCATCGTAAGAGGCCTCGCCCACTTCCAGCAGGTCGGCCCGCTGGCGGGGGCCCATCCCGGCGTTGTTGACCAGCAGGTCGATGCCGCCGCAGTTCTCCAGCACGGTGTTGACCAGCCACTCGCGGTCCTGGGCGCTGGCGGTGTCGGCCTTCACGGCGTACACGGTGCGCCCCATATCTTCCAGCGCCTGGGTCACTTCCTGGGCGGCGGAAGCGTTGGCGCGGTAGCTGAACACCACCGTCCAGCCCGCCGCGCCCAGCGCCAGCACAATCGCCCGCCCGATGCCGCGCGATCCGCCCGTCACCAGGGCCACTTTTTCGATGGGGTCGGTTTCCTGGCTCATGGCGCCTCCTGCCTTTGGATCTGCGCCGCGCGGTACAGGGCTTCCATCAGGAAGTAATCGCCCCACATCACCGATTCATCCACCCCCAGACCCTTGGCGGAATGGTATGCGCCGTGCTTCAGCAGCCCCTCCCAGCCGGGTGTCTCGCTGGCCAGAAATTCCGGGGTCAGCAGCGTGTCCAAGATGATGCTGGCGTTATCATAGTAGGCTTTGGAGCGGATGGGGTCTTTGACCAGCCCGGCCAGGTTGAGCATCCCACCCGCGGCGATGGCGGCGGCGGAGCTTTCGTAGGGGCGGGCTGGGTTAGGCTCGTCGTAATCGTTGGGCGGCACGCCGTGCGCCGGGGTGTGCTCGCGGTAGAACTGCGCGCACAGTTCGGCGGTTTGCAAAAAGCGCGGCTCCTCTACCCCAATCGACAGGGTGTGCTGGTACACACTGCTGAAACCGTAGATGGCCCAGGCCAGCCCGCGCGCCCAGCACGAGTCGGAGCGCCAGCCCTGCTGGGTCGATTGGCGCAGGAACTGGCCCGTGTTCAGGTCGAAGATGCCTTCGTGGGCGGTGGACCCGTCGCCGCGCACCAGGAACCGGCGGGTGGTCAGGCAGTGCTGGGTAGCCATTTCCAGCAGGCTGGCCGAGTTGGTCTGCCCGGCGGCGTAAAAGATGATGCCCACGTTCATCATAATATCGATGAACAGGCTGTCTTCGGCCAGGAAAGAGCGCAGGAAGCGGCCTTTTTCGTTGTAACGCAGGGCCAGCGTCTGCCCGGCCTCGATCACCACCGCGTTGATGCCCGAGTCGCCAGTCAGGTCGAACCAGCGCTTCCAGGTGGGCCAGAACAGGAAGCCCAGGTCGTGCACCGCGCGGTCCGTGCGGCGAGGGGCGATCTGGCGGGAATAGGCTTCGGCCTTTTCGCGCCAGTAGGGAGCGCCGGTGTGCTGGTGCAGCAGCCAGAGCTGCCCGCCCAGAAAGCCCTCGCACCAGTTCGTCCAGGTTTCGCCGGAAAAATCCCAGCGCCCGCCGGTGGTGTACATGGGGAACTGGCCGGGATGGTTTTCGATCAACTGCTGAAGCTGTCGCCCCGCGAAAAGAAAGAAGCTGTCGATTTGGGCCAGGGATGGCATGGCAGGCTCCATCATCTTAAGATAGGGTCATTATAGTAAAGAGTTTGAGATTGAGTCAAACAGTTATATGGCCTCGGTGGCGGGTCTTTCTTTTTACATAGATTGCAGACAATAAAGCGCCCTCCAATAAAGGAAAGCGCCTCGTCGTGTTGGGTTTCCTTAGAACCTATCCGAAAATTATTTAAAAGAGGAGACGCGACATGGTAAAAATGA
>CAYTHO010000171.1:0-5749 GCA_964437595.1 uncultured Anaerolineaceae bacterium | reverse complement strand
GAAGCCGCGGGGGTGGTTCAGGGCTGTTCGCCAGGTTTTGCGAACAGCCCTGTTGGAGAAACCTGTTCCCTATTGACAGCGGCATTTTCCCGCAGTATGATACTCCTGATAATAATTAAACCGACGGTCGGTTTATAAAAACCAAAGGAAAGGAGCCATGGCGCGAACAATCAACGAGGAAGAATATGCTGCCCGGCGCAACGAGATTCTGGATGTGACCCTGCGGCTGATCTACACCAAGGGCTACGAGCGCATGACCGTCCAGGATGTGATGGAGGCGCTGAAGATTTCCAAGGGCGCTTTCTATCATTATTTCAAGTCAAAGCAGGACATGATGGAAGGCGCGATTGAGCGCATGATCGAGGAGGCCATCCGCGTGCTGACCCCCGTGGTGGAAGACCCGCGCATGCCCGCGCTGGAAAAGATGCAGTGCTACTTCAACAGCGCGGCGCAGTGGAAAACCGCCCGCATTCCAGAAATGCGGGCCCTGCTGCGCGTGTGGTACGCCGACGAGAATGCCATCGTGCGGCAGAAGGTGATTGACGCCACGAGCACCTGGTTCACGCCCATGATCACTAAAATTGTCCACCAGGGCGTGCGCGAAGGGGTGTTCCACACCCCCTACCCCAACCAGGTGGGGCAGATTTTTGTCTCCATGGTGCAGGGCTTCGGCGACAACTTCGTCCTGGCCTTCATGGACCCCAGCCCCGCGTCGCTGCCCGAGGTGATGGACATGATCAACAGCTTTTCAGACGCAATCGAGCGCATCCTGGGCGCGCCGGAGGGCTCGCTGAAGCTGATGGATGAAGAGATGATGAAAGAGTGGCTGGAACCAGACCCCGCGCAGAACAGCCACAGATAATCTGTGGTTCGGGCTGGCGCGAGCGAAGTAAAAGGATTAGGACGCGGTTATTTCTATTTCAATCCATAATGGTTGGCAGGGATTGGTTCATCAAGAGGTGGTAACATGATGCTTTATTTAAGACTGGCATGGCGCAATATCTGGCGGCACAAGCGCCGCACAATGATCGTAGTGCTGGCCATCGGCCTGGGCATGGCGATGATGATGATGTATGACGGGCTCATCGCCGGGTTCGACCAGGCCATCTACGGCAACGCCATCCGCGTGCTGGGCGGCAACATCCAGGTGCACGCCGAAGGGTACAGCGAAAAAGCCGACAACAACCCGCTGCTGCCTATGGCAAACGAGCAGTCGATCATCGACGCGGCCCTGGCCCAACCGCAGGTAGAGGCCGCCTCGCGGCGCATCAACACCGGCGGGCTGGCCACCAGCCGCGAAGGGGCCTTCCCGGTGGGCATTGTAGGTATCGAGCCGGAGAAAGAACAGCCGGTGAGCCTGCTGGCGCAGAACGTAGTGGAAGGCCGCTACCTGACCGCCGCCGACCAGGACGCGGTCTTTATCGGTAAAGGGCTGGCCGACGCCATGGGCCTGAAGGCGGGCGACCGCTTCACCCTGGCGGGCAAGGCCACCCACGAACAGATGCGCCAGCGCACCATGACCGTGGCGGGCATCTACGATGTGGACATGCCCGAGATCGAGAAGCGCACGGTGTACATCTCCCTGGCCGAAGCCCAGGACCTGTACGACCTGGACGGGCCCACCGAGGTGATGATTACCCTCGAAAGCCTGGGCCAGGAGAATGCGGTGATCGACGCCATCCTGCCGGCAACCAACGGCTTCGAGATCAGCTCGTGGGAAACCAGCTTCCCCGAACTGCAGGCTGCCCTGGAGACGAAGGGCGGGGTGATGGACATTTTCAGCGTCATCATCATCGTCATCGCCGGAATTGGCATCCTCAACCTGCTGCTGATGGCAGTCTACGAGCGCACGCGCGAGATCGGCCTGCTGGGGGCGCTGGGGGTCAAGCCGCGCCAGATTTCCATGCTGTTCCTGCTGGAAGGCGGGATGATGGGCCTGGTGGGGGTGGCCGCCGGAGTGGCGATGGGCCTGCTGCTTAACTTCGTGCTGGGGCAGGTGGGCATCGATTATTCCAAATTCGCCGGGATGACCGAATACCTGGCGCTGATCAGCGGGCGCATCTACCCCACCCTGGGCGTCGATAAGCTGCTGCAGCGCGGCCTGACCGTGCTGATTATCTCGGTTCTGGCGGCCTTTATCCCCGCGCGGGAAGCGGCGCAGAACGAGCCCGCCGAAGCCCTGCATTTTGTGTGAGGTATACGATGATACAACTATTCAAAATGGCGCTCCGCGACCTGCTGCGCAACCGCCGCCGCTCGTTCTTCTCCTCGCTGGCGCTGGGCATGGGCCTGGCCCTGCTGCTGCTGATGGCGTCCGTGGTTACCGGTGAAATGCGCGACGCGCTGAACGCCAGCATCAAGCTGTCCAGCGGGCATTTGCAGGTGCGCGCCGCGACGTATGACGAGAATAAGACTTCGCTGGCCTGGAAAGACCTGATCGAAAACCCCGAAGCGGTGGCCGCGCAGATGTCCGGGCTGGAGCCGGTGAAAGCCGCCACGCCGCGCCTGTTTGCCAGCGGCATCATCGCCTCCGGCAACGAATCGACCGGGGTGCGCATCCTGGGCATCGACCCGCCTTCCCCGGCCAACGACCCCTTCCGCGATGGGATGCTGGCGGGCAGCTTCCTGGCAGCGGACGACCGCGAGGGCATCCTGATTGGGCGCCCGCTGGCCGATAAGCTGGCCCTGCAGGAAAACGACTCGGTCAGCCTGCTGGTCAACACCTCCGACGGCACGGTGGACGAGCAGAGGTTCACCATCCGCGGCATTTACAGCACGCGCACCCCGGCCTTCGACAACGCCACGGTGTTCATGCCGCTGGCCAAAGCGCAGACCATCACCCATGCCGAGAACCACGCCAGCATCATCTTCGTGCTGCTGAAGGCCAATGAGCAGACCGGCGCGGTGAAAACCGCCCTGCAGACCAGCCAGCACCAGGTTGTGTCTTACCTGGATATGAACGAGCTGCTGATCGAGACCGAGAAGATGTCCAAAGCCTACATGATCCTGCTGTACCTGATCGTGCTGGGCATCACCGCCTCGGTGATCGTCAACACGCTGATCATGTCCGTTTTCGAGCGCACGCGCGAAATCGGCATCCTCTCGGCCATCGGGATGAAGCCCTGGCGGATTATGGTCATGTTCTTCATCGAATCCGTCCTGCTGGCGATCGGCGGGATCATCATCGGGCTGATCCTGGGGGGGCTGCTGGTGTACTACGCCGCGACGGTGGGCTTTTACATCGGCAACATGGGCATGAGCGGCATCATGCTGGGCGAGCGCATCTACGCCTACCTGACGGTGAAAGATACCGTCAGCCTATCGGTCATCGCGCTCATCGTCACCCTGCTTGCGGCGCTGTACCCGGCCCTGCTGGCGGCGCGCATGGAACCGGTAACGGCCCTGCGCGGCGGCAAGTAAGCTAAACATTACACAAAGATTGTACTATATCTATATATAGAGAACAGGAACAGATACAATGCAACGGAATGACACAAAGCACGTATATTGTGAAGGAAACCGTGTTACCCGCGAGGCTTAGGGCCCCAATCCTGTTCACTGTTGACTGCTCACTGATTACTGCTCTTTACAGGAGTTCAAAATGGAAGTCGCAAAAGTTGAAAACGTAACACGGGTTTATAAAGTTGGTGATGTTGAGACGCAGGCCCTGCGCGGGGTCAGCCTGACGATTGAAAACGGCGAGTTCACCGCGCTGGTGGGGCCATCCGGCTCGGGCAAGACCACCCTGCTGCAGCTCATCGGCTGCCTGGACCAGCCCACCACCGGCAAGGTATTTATCGATGGTAAGGATGCCACCCGGCTCAACCGCAACCAGCGCGCCGACCTGCGGCGCGAATCGATCGGCTTTATCTTCCAGTTCTTCGCGCTGGTGCCCACTCTTTCGGCCTACGAGAACGTCGAAATGCCGCTGCTGCTCAACGGGGTAGGCCCCGCCGAGCGCCGCGAGCGCGTGACGAAGCTGCTGGAAGCGGTGGAGCTGACCGACCGGGCGCATCACCGCCCCGACCAGCTCTCCGGCGGGCAGCAGCAGCGCGTGGCCATTGCCCGCGCGCTGGCCACCCAACCGGCCCTGATCCTGGCCGACGAGCCAACCGCCAACCTCGACACGCCCAACGGCAAGCAGGTGATGGAAATTATGACCCGCCTGAACCAGGAAACCGGCGTGACCTTTGTATTTGCAACGCACGACCCGCGCGTGATCCAGTACGCCCGGCGCGTGGTGACCCTGCGCGACGGCCTGGTCGAAAACAATCACATCGCGGAGAAGATTACTTCAGGAGTGTAAGGATGGGCAAGTTCAAGCTGTTATTCGTAATCATGATGATTTTCGCGCTGACCGGCTGCAATGCCCTCAGCCCGGCCTCACCCACGGCGCTGCCCACGGTGGAGCTGGATGCAGCAGGCCAGGCCGCGGCATCGGACACCCAACCCGCCGCCACCCAACCCGCGCCGCCCGCGCTGGAAGTTCCCATCGCCCTGGGGGCAGTGGTCGCTTCGGCGGAAGTCGCCCCGGCCAAAACCGCCGATCTCAGCTTTGCGGCGGCGACCCTGGTGCAGGGGTTGGTGGTAGAGGAAGGCGCTGTGGTGCAGGCCGGCGAGGCCATCGCCACGCAGAATAACCTGACCCAACTGGCCTCTACCCTGGAGGCGGCCCGCCAGGCGCTGGTGAGCGCGCAGAAGAATTATGACGCGCTGCTGGAAAACATTCCGGTAGAACGGGCGCAGGCCCAGGTGGCGCTGGTGCAGGCCCAAAAGGCGCTGGAAGACGCGGAAAAGAACGCCCGCAGCAAGCAGTACCGGCGCGCCAGCCAGGAGACGATCGACATTGCCCGCGCGCGCCTGATCGAGGCGAACGAAGCCCTGAGCGACGCCGAAGCCAACTTTGGCTCAGTTTCGCAGCGCGACGATACCGATGTGGAATACGCCGCCGGGCTGACCATGCTGGCCAGAGCCCGCCAGGACCAGCTCCAGGCCCAGTACAACCTCAACTACGTGATGGGCCTGCCCTCCCCGCTGGATGTGGAACTGGCCGACGCGACCCTGACCCTGGCGCAGTCGCAGGTGCTGGCGGCCAAACAAGCCTGGGAGCGCGTGAAAGACGGCGAGCCGGACGATGCGCAGGCCGCCGCCATCCTGGCGCAGATTACCAACGCCCAGGCCAATATTGACGCGGCCCAACTGGCGTTGGACTATGCTACCCTGCGCGCGCCCTTCACCGGCACGGTGATCAGCGTCAACGCGGTCAACGGGCAGGTGGTCAGCCCCGGGCAGCCCATCCTCACCATCGCCGACCTGAGCAACCTGCTGGTTGAAACCACCGACCTGTCTGAGCGCGACATCGCGCGGGTGAGCGTGGGCCAGCCGGCGCGCGTGACGGTCGACGGCCTGGGCCAGACCTACTTCGGCAAGGTCATCAAAATCGCGCCGCGCTCCACCAAAGTGGGCGGGGACGTGGTGTACAAAGTCACCATCCAGCTTGACGAACAGCCCGCCGGGCTGCTCTGGGGGATGAGCGCTACCGTGCAGATCGGTGAATAACTGCGATTCGGATCGTGTATGATGAACAAGCGTAAGGTTCTCTTCATTATAGTAATCGCCCTGGCAGCCATCGGGCTGGCGGCCTGCGGCGCGTTCCAGCAAACGCAGCAGCCCACGGCCATGCCGCCGGTGCGGCTGACCGCGGCGCCCACCTTCCCGCCCACCAAAGCCCCCAGCCCAACCCCCGCCC
>CAYTHO010000170.1:0-5914 GCA_964437595.1 uncultured Anaerolineaceae bacterium | reverse complement strand
TTTCGAGCTTTGGCGAAAATGGAGAGGGGCCGGGGGTGAGGATTATTTGTAAAACCGTAAACTATCTTTGTAATGCAATCGTCCTAAAGTACCGCCACCCCTTTTAAAAACGTCTCCACCGCCTTGACTATCTCCTCAAAATGCTCCAGCGGCGTGTGCGGCGCGCCGGGGATAGTGAGGAAGGTGTGCTGAATCCCGGCCCGCTCCAGCTCGGCGGCCAGGCGCTGGCTGTTCTCATACGGCACCAGCTCGTCGCCCGTGCCGTGGACGATGAACGTAGGCGGGCAGTCCGCGCGGATGTGCCCGAAGTGCTGCCACTGCCCGCCGGGCGTGCCCCACAGGTCGATCAACGCCCGCACCCCCTCCAGCGGAGCGGGCGCGGTATGCACCAGGTGCAGCACCAGCATCCCCCCCGCCGAGCCGCCCGCCAGCGCCAAACGCTCCGGGTCGATGCCGTACTCCGCGGCGTGCGCCCGCACCCACTCCAGCGCCTGGCGGCCATCGGCCACGCAGTCCGCGATGGTGCCCGCGAAGTCGCTCATCGCATCGTCGCGCACGCGGTAATCCGGCGCAATGCCCACATACCCGCGCGCCGCGAAGGCCCTGGCGAACATGGGGATATACACCTGGCGCTTATCGTTCCCCGGCCTGAACCCGCCGCCGTGGAACCACAACACCGCCGGGCGCGGGCCATCCGCCTGGCCCGGGGGCAGGTAAATATCCAGCCGCAGGGTCTCTTGCTCCCCGCTGATGTTGGTCACCTCCGCAAAGGCAATATCCTCGATGCGCGTTACCGCTTCTTCTGCTCCATGCGTGCCGGTTGTTTTTTCCATAGGTGATTTCCTCCGTTGCATCTATTATATCGCCGCGCAGGCTGGAAGAATGCGCGGAGCGCCGGAACCAGAGAAAACGCGAGGTGCCCAGTTGGGTATCCTTATCCGACGCTCTGGCACGAGCGGCTCTTGTAGGTCGGGTATCCTTACCCGACGCTCGCGCAGCGAGAGCGATCATTGTTCTCGCTTAATCGAGCAGCGTCCATAGATGCTTGCCCGTCCAACGCGAGGCGCCCAGGGATGGGCGCCCTACGCCACTTACCCAATCCCTACTCCCCATCCTACCACTCCATCAAAGGCCGCAAACTGTTCCCATTCATCTGCACCACGCGGAAGCGCCCGTCGCGGATGCGGTCGTACAGGTAGCCGTCCAGCAGGGCCGGGTCGGTGTTGCCCGCCAGCAGCGTCACCGATGCCCCGCGCAGGGCCTTCTCGTAGCGCCGGTCCATCAACAGGAACTGCCGTTCCGCGGCGTACTCCGTGTCGCGCACCCGGTCGAACTCGTCGATCGCCAGGATGGGCAGCCCGGCCCACCAGTCCAGGCGGCGCTGGCTCTCGGTGGAGGGAGAATGCGTATCGTAGGCGGCGCGCATATCGTCCAGGACCTCAGCCATGCGGGTATAGGCCGCCTCGATATGCCCCTCCTGCGAGACCGCCACCGCCGTCTTGAGGATCAGCGTCTTGGCCAGGCCCGGCGGTCCCCACAGGTACACCCAGCCCGCCCCCCGTTCCAGCGCCCGGCGCACGGTCGTCACCGCGGGCATCACCTCGTTTATATCCAGGACCTTCTTCCAGGTCAGGCTGCGCTCGGCCTCTCTCAGCCCGTAGCGCTCGCCGCGGAACAGCGCCCAGGCGGACCGGTTCGGGCAGGGGTGCATCTTATCGTGCTCATCCTTCACGAACCCCAACCCACCGCACACCGGGCAGCCCAAACGGCATTCGAGGTTGCGCTGCATTGCGTTGCGGTATGCCCGCTCAATCTCCTCCGGCGTGCCGCGGCGCGTAGCAATTTTTGCTTTCAGGTTTTGGGTGATTTCTTGGATCGATGGCATTTTTCTCTCTTCTAAATAATGACAGGGATTGGGGATTGGGCAATCTCTTCTTCCGCGTGACAACCGGGTTCTCCCCACCGCGCCCGGGCGTTTCGCGAAACGCCCCTACAAAACCATCCTTCGTTCTTTCGTGGTTATATCTCTTTCTTTGCGCTTCCTTAGCGTTCGCGCAACTCCGTTGCGTCAGCGTCTTTGCGGTGAATCTCTTTCTTATTGGTTTTATCCTCTTACCGCCCGAAGCTGCGCGCGCAGATGATCGATATCGGCCTGGGAGGGGGGTGATTCGTCTATACGAATCTTTTGGCGCGCCCTGGCGGGCTCCGGCTTGCGGCGGTAATAGGGGATGCCCTCGCGGTACCATTCCAGCAGGCCGGCCAGGTTGGTCGGGCGGTAGCCCCGCGCGCACCACTCCTCGTAGACCTTCGCAAAGCGCGCCGCATCCGGCTCGTCACCCAGCTCGTAGATCACCCGGTCCAGCACCACCCTGGGCGGGTTGCAGCCGGTGACCTGCTTCACCAACCCCACCGCGGGGTGAAGCCAGCGCGTGTCCGGCGGCGGAACCACTTTCCCAGCGCCGTTTCCGGCCTCGCCGCCCGCTCCGCCGGCGTTCTCCAGCCCGCCTTGAGGCGGGGGAAGCGTATTGTTCCCGGCTGGGGAGCTTTTCGCGCGGGATAAACCCGGCTGCCCGGCGGGCTCCTTACGTTTACCCGAACCGGCGCCGCTTTCCGGCGGCTGCGATGGATCAGCATTCCCAATCTGCTTGCCCGGACCGGCGCCATTGGATGCTGCTTCAGGTCCATCGTTCTTTCCGGTGGGCGCGGGCTGAGGCCGTACCTGCCCGCCAATCTGCTGCTCACGCTCTATATATTTGGGAGTCTGTGTTGTAATCTTTAATACCTTATTAAGTTGGGCGGAATTCCCGCCCGATGTTGGGTCAGGTTCCGTTCCAATATCGGTGAGATTGTCATCCAACGGCGCTTCCACCGGATGAGGTTTTGTTTGGGTGAAAACCGCGCCGGAAGAAGCGCCACCCGCCTCGGGAAAATCCGCTACTCCGGGCTGGCCCTGCGGGTCCTGCGCTTCCTCGATCTCGGGTGAGTCAGACCCCTCCGGCAGTTCGTCTGCCTCAGGCTGTTCTACCGCCTCGGTCAGAGGCGCCGCCTCGACTGCCATGCCCATCAGGTCGGCCAGGCGGTCGAGGCGCACTCGGTAGTGCCAGATGCGCGGGATGCCCTTCAGCCGCGCCTCGATCAGCCCCCGTTCCAGCAGCGCTTTGCGCGCGGTCTGCTGTTCGGCTTTGGTCAGGCCGGTCTCGCGCTGCATATCTTCTACGCTCTTATAGGCCCAGCCGCGGCGGATGCCGTTCCAGTAGAGCAACTGCGAGAGCATCAGGGCGGCTTTCAACCCGCCCACCTGCTGCGCCAGGGCCGGGTAATAGACCGCCACGCGCCCGCCGCTCAGCGATTGCACGGTCTTGCGATATACAGCTCGATCAGGGTTCATGTTTTGCTCCTCCAGAGAAAAGAATGAGGGTTATTCGTCAATCGGTTTACCAGACAATCGAAACACTTTGCACGTTGGGGCTCACATAACTGCTGCGTGAAACGATGCAGATTTGATCCTGCGATCCGATCAAGACCCGATAGAACATATGATCTACAAGACACAATACCCACATTTAACAAAAATACAACCTGTCAAAATGTGACATTTCCCTATTTAAACGTACGAATTTTTTGGTTATAATAAAGCAGTAATGCCTGAATTTACACAACAAATAGGACGAAGTGTAACCAGGATGTCATAAAGCTGACATTTTGTTAAAGTTCAAGGCACGCTTTGTCATGGAGGGTATTCTGTTGAACAAGCTGCGCGGCCTGCACCCGGGGGCGGCGGCGGTTGTGGAGGTATGCATCCTCTTCCTGCCCGCCATCCCGGCCTACCTGTGGATGTGGCCCAACCTGGAGGGCGCGCCGCTGGATATTGCCGACCTCCTCACCCACCTGTACATCCTGGCGGGGACGCTGTTCATCGGCCTGCGGCGCTGGAACTGGAACCAGTTGGGGCTGAACCGCAAAGGCCTGTGGCCCAACCTGATCTTTGGCGCCGCCATCCTGCTGGGGCGCACCCTGTCGATCCTGTCGGTCGACTGGGGCCGACCCGCGCCGGTCTTGACCCCTGCCCAACTGGCGGGCGATTTTATCTACTACATCGCCGTGGTGGGCTTCGTCCAGGAATTTCTCTTCCGCGGGCTGCTGTACCGCGCCTTCGCGGACTGGCTGGGCACGACCTGGGCCATCTGGGGGACCACCATCGGGTTTGTGCTGTTCCACATTTTCGGCTGGGGGCCGCTGCACGGGCTGGGCATGCTGCTCTACGGGCTGATCTTCGGGCTGCTGCGCTGGCGCGCCGGGGGCATCTGGGGGCTGGTCCTCATCCACGGGGCAATGGACTTTTTCGCCGCCATTATGCTGCCCAGCCTGGAAGTTCCTTCTCCAGGCCAGATCAGCCTGCCCTACCCCGCGCTGGGCTTCCTGGGCTTTGCACTGCTCCTGCTGGTTCCAGTGGTGCTGTGGAAGTTTTATCCGAGTAACAGAGATACTTAATGAGATCGAATGCGCTGTGCATTCTTTCCCCATCTACCGGCGGAATGCGTTTGCCCCGCGCACCGTTTGGACGTATGATTAATGCAGCTTGAGACTGGGAGATAAATCAAAAGGAGGCGAGGGATGGCGGTCATCACCATATCCCGTGAATTTGCCAGCGGAGGGGACGAAATCGCCAGCCAGTTGTGCGCGGCGCTGGGCTACCGCTCGTTTGGCAAGGAACAGATCCTGTTGGCTGCCGAAGACGGCACCTACCCGCGCCACATGGCAATCGACTATTCGGAAGACCAGCATGAGGTGCAGACCCTGCTGGCGCGCCTGCTGCGGGCCGCACCCACCCCGGCGCAGAAGATGGCCTGGGCCGAGAACCCGTCCATTGCCGTCAGCCCGGGGCGCGCCGATGTGGACGAAGCCGCCGTGCTGGACCTGGTGAAGCGGGCGGTGCAGGCGGCGAGCAAGGCGGGCAACTTCGTTATCGTGGGGCGCGGCGGGCAGATGCTGCTGCGCGGCGCGCCAGGGGTGCTGCATGTGCGCATCGAAGCCCCGGTGGTGGAACGCATCGACCGGGTGATGGAGCAGATACGCAAGGAACGCGCCGGGCCGTATGCCGAAATGGAATTGCGCCGCGAGGCCGCCGACCTGGTGGCGAACCGTGATATCTCCTCAGCGGATTACATCCGGCGCTTCTATGATGTCGATTGGGCCGACCCCCTGCTGTACCACATGGTGCTCAACCTGGGCTATTTGAGCGTGGTCCAGGCGGTGCAGGCGATTACGGCGGTGGTGGAGACGATGGAGGTGGCGTAGGGAGATGATAAAGGTAATTCGCACATTCATCTTTTTCTTTTTGTTTATCGGATGCTTATCTGGATGTCAGGTGAATTCCAAACGTTTTGTCCCAACCCCAACGCGTTTAAGCCAGTCGCTTGGCATAGGCACCGAAATGTACAGCTGGCAAAATGAGCAAGGGGAATGGCATTTTTCTTTACTGGGTGGTACAAATCGATTAAAAACGAAAGAAGAAATAACAGGAAGCCCTTTTGGCGTAAAGGAAATTAAAGCCAACCTTTGCCATTTATCACTGCAAGACCAGGTGGTTTGGATGAATTTATCCGTCGATGACGGTAACCCACAACTTGCTTTTCCTCCAGATTCAATCATGAAGGAAATTCAAGAAACAGCTCAAGATTGTGATATCAATCTACGGGTTGTCAAAAAGTGAGTGGTCGGTCGACGATAAAAAAGATGTTATCGCAAAAATCATAAACAAACCTGCATCGGGTTCTTTTGGGATCGCGTATGTTACATATAGCAATATCTTTTTCAATAGAATAAGTCAAATGAAAAAAGATCCACTCGCTCCTGCCTGTAGGGCAATCGCACTAAAAAGGAGGTGATAAGATGAAGCCATGACCAAAGGAGG
>CAYTHO010000169.1:0-5964 GCA_964437595.1 uncultured Anaerolineaceae bacterium | reverse complement strand
GCCGCGCGGAGAGCCCGCGCGGCGCATTTTTAAATCCATCCTGCCTGATCGTTCAGCTTTTATCGATCAGACCACGCCCGCTGCGACCGTCCACTTTGACCCGCAGCGGGGCGGGCAGGCGCACGTGGCGAGTGAAGTCGCCCTCCCGCAGAACCGGCTGCCCATCAATCCATTCCCAGTCGATGCGGTAGGGGCTGGTAAAGGGCATGCTGAAGTACATCACGCCCAGGTTGATGATGTTGTGAAAGTAGTGCGAGCCCTGGCTGAGCTCAACGCGCACATTTTCCTGGGTGGCCTCGACAATCACCTGCGCGCCGCAAATCTGGCCCCAGGTGACCGGTATCCCCAACCAGGGGTCAAGGGTGCCCAGGCGGCCAAACACGATCAGCAGGTAGGGGCGCTTTTCGGCCAGCAGGCGGTGGTTGTGCTCTTCCAGTTCATCGGCGATTGCGCGCGTATTTTTCAGATCAAAGCGCTGGGGGATGACGTACACAATATCGGCAATTTCATCGAGCACGCCGTTGCCTAGCACGGTTTCGGAGGCAATGAGGGTTTTCGAACTGGCCAGGTCCTCGCAGGAAACTTCCATGTCGCCGTTCGGCACCACCATGGGGCGCACCTGGAGGAAACCAAAGCGGTGAGGATCGAAGGTCATGGCGAATTCAATTTCCACCGGGCAGTGGAATACAGACTCGCACTGCTCCAGCAGGTGGGTCACCAGGCGGTTGAAAGGGATATCATCCATGGTGAGCAGTGGAGAAAAATTGAGCACGCGCGGGCCGCGGACCCCGGTGCCAGTCGAGAGCCGCTCGGACTGCAGGTCAAAAGTGGAGGCGATGCGGTAGAGGGTGGCATCGCGGTCAGCCACCATCAGGTTTTCTTTGCGCATATACTCGGTTTCTTTAATCGGGTTGTACTCGGCAGGCTCGCCCATATGCACCACCCAGAACTCGTTCTGGGTTTCTTCCAGCAGCTCATTGAGCGATTTGAACGGCGGCGGCATGTTGGGATAAGCCGGGGAATACATCCAGCACTTGGCGCCATCAACGATGGTCTTTCCCAGGCCCAGCGCCAGGCTGACCACGCCATCCTCCGGGACGGCTGGCTTGACCGGGTAGTAATTAAAGGAACGGGCCACACCAGAAAGCTCAGGGTAAAACCGGCTGCCGTGCCGTTTACCAACCATTTCCTGGATAATGACGGCCATTTTCTCGCTGCAGATATCCAGGCCAGTGGCCTTGCAGTAATCCTTGGCAATTTTGAAATAGGTGGAAGCCCACACAAACTTAATCGCCTCAACCAGCTTCTGGAAGCGCACGTCCGGGTCGTGGTGTGTGTTGGCAATCATTTTGGTAAGGTAGACCCCGGCAAACGGGCGCTGGGTGGTGTCCTCCAGCAGGCCAGAGGAACGCACCGCCAGCGGAGTAGTCCAGCGGTTGGCCAGGCTGCGCAGCTCCCCGAGGATTTCAAAGGGCAGGTCGGCGCGCTGGAAGGCATGGGCGATGCGGTCATCCGGCAGGTCCGAATTGGCGATCTCAGCCAGATCATTGCGCTCCATAAAAACGTCGAATACGCTGGCGCCCACCACCACCATAGCGGGGATATCCACCTGAATGCCGGGGAAGTCGTCCGGGGCAATACTGTCGAGAATCTGTCGAATGGCGAGCAGGCCCTGGGCTTTGCCGCCGATCTCGGCGCGGCCTTCAAGGAGGGCTGTCGAGCGGGCGGCGCCGCGGCGCAGGGTGATAAGCTGGAAGGGTGCGGGGTTGTTTGACATAAACACTACCTGTATCTGTACGAATAAAGGGATAGACGGCCTGGAATTAGATCCAGCCGCGCTCATGGCACGCGCGGGCTACGCGGTCCACCGCGAGCATGTAGACCGTATCGCGCATGGACAGCTTGTTTTTACGGGCAAAGTTGCCGGCATCGATGTAGGCCGAAGTAATCAGCGCGTCGAGCTTACCCAGCACCTCGTCCTTGCTCCAGAAATAATTCATGTTGCTCTGCACCTGCTCGAAATAGCTGCAGATCACCCCCCCGGCGTTGGCCAGGATATCGGGGATGACCAGGATGCCGCGCTGGTTGAGGATGGGGTCAACATCCGGGTTGGTCGGCCCGTTGGCGGCCTCAGCGATGATCTTGACGCTGCGGTTGATGCGCTCGACGTTGTCCAGGCGGATCTGGTTTTCCAGGGCCGCCGGGACGAGAATATCCACATTCTGCTCAATCCAGGCCTCGCCGGGCAGGCATTCGTAGCCCAGCGCCTCCGCCTTGACCCGGTCGATCTCGCCAAAGGGGTTGGCAATCTCGGCCAGCTTATCAAAGTCGATGCCGTCCATTTTGCGGAAGCTGTAAGAGGTGCGGTCGGCCTGGTTCCAGCAGGCCACGCAGGTGATGCGCCCGCCCATCTGGTAGTAAAGCTGGGCGGCGTGGCGTCCAACCGTGCCAAAACCCTGGATGCTGGCGCTGGTATTCTCGATCTCAATGCCCATATCCTTGAGCGCTTCGCGAACGGTGATCATCACCCCGTAGCCGGGGGCTTCTTTGCGACCCTTAGACCCGGCATGGTGAACAGGTTTGCCAGTGATAAAACCGGGGCTTTTGCGCCCGTGGATGGTCTCGTATTCATCCAGCATCCACAGCATGTGCTGCGGGCCGGTCATAATATCCGGGCCGAGCACATCCCATTCCGGGCCGGCGTGGGTCACAATGCGGCGAACAAAGCCGCGGCAGACCTTTTCCTGCTCGGTGGGGCTGAGGCTGTGCGGGTCACAGGCCACCCCGCTGCTCGAGCCGCCCAGGGGCAGGTTGGTGATGGCGCATTTCCACGTCATCCACATGCCCAGGGCACGGATGGTGTCGATGGTCTCCTGGGGGTGGAAGCGCACGCCGCCCTTGGTGGGACCGCGCGCATCGTTGAACTGAACGGAAAAGCCGCGCAGGATTTTGGTCTCGCCGCTGTCGAGGATGATGGGCAGGCTGAACTGGTACTCGCGCATCGGCATCCGTAAAAATTCGCGGGTAGCTGGGTCGAGGGCCAGCAAATCGGCGCAGCGATCAAACTGCCGCTGGGCCATGTCGAAGATGTTGTATGGTGTTCCATTTCCCATGGGCTAATTCCCCGCAGATGGATTGGGCGCCGTCACCAGCACGTAGCCCACCCCGGGCCGGCTGAGGATCAGCCGGGGTTGAGCCGGGTTAGGCTCCAGCTTGCGGCGCAAGATGTGGATGTAGGAGCGCAGGTAGTCGATCTCGGTGCGGTAGTTGGCGCCCCACACGGCCACGAGCAGCTGCTCGTGCAGGAGCACCTGGTTGCGGTGGCGGGCCAGCTCGAGCAGCAGGTTGTATTCCGTTTCCGTAAGATAAATCTCCGTCCCGTCTACAGTGACGCGGCGGGCGGCCAGGTCAATCATCAGGTTATCGCAGATGATCTCAGCCGGCGCGACGACGCTGCCCCGACTGCGCCTGAGCACTGCCTGCATGCGGGCCAGGAGCACGCGCGGGTCGAATGGTTTGAGGATGCAGTCGTCCACCCCTGCATCGAAGGCGCGCAGGGTATCCTCGGACTCGGCGCTGTCCGAGAGGGCGATAATGGGCAGGTCTGAAAACTCGCGCACCCGGCGGGTGACGGCCAGACCGTCCAGTGAGCCGGGCAGGTCGGTTTCGACCAGCAGCAGGGCTGGCTGCTCTCTGGCGACCATCTCAACAGCCTGCTCGCCTTTCCGCGCGGCCAGCACGCTAAAGCCAGCCGCGCCGAGCACCTGGCGTAAAAGAGTCAGGTGCTTGGGCTCAGGTTCGACGATCAGGATGCGGTCAGGGGACATGCAGCAGTCCAATCCAAGCAGGTGGACAAAACAAAAAACCGATCACCCACTGCTTTGTCTCATCCTGCGATAGGATGATTGTACTTGAAAACGCGCGGCGGTGGGAGGAAAAGCGGAAACCACCGCCCGCGTACCGCCCATCTCCGGTATAATTTCCCCATGCATACCATCAAAGCCTGTGTCATCATCTGTATCGACTTTCGCTTTCAGCGAAACATCCAGGCCTACCTGGAACAAGCGGGCCTGCTGGGGTCCGTGGACATCATCAGCGTAGCCGGGGCCGCGCATGATATCGCCACGCCCATGCAAAAAGAAAGCCAGGATTATCTAATGAGCCAGGTTGGCGCCTCCATCTCCCTGCATCACCCGGAGAAAGTGATCCTGATCGACCACCAGGACTGCGGCATGTACAACCTGTCCGGGAAGATCCCGCAGGGCCTGGCTTTCGATAACGACCTCGAGCGGCACCGGGCCTACCTGCAGGCCGCCAGGCAGCGCATTCAGGAAGCGTACAATAATATCCCTGTGGAACTGGTGTTTGCCGGTCTGGACGGTCGTTTCATCACCCTGAACGTCTGAAACCCGCCCGGGCATTGCTAGTACAGTCGGGCGTAAATACCTATGTTGTTATTCGCCGGTTCCGCCCGACTGTTTTCGCCAGGCTTCCTGGCGTAAGTACCTGACGCTGCGTGCTAGCCATAGAGATATTTATGCCGCCGGGTGCTAGTCCATTTTTCTCAATTGTTCCAAATTTCACAAAAATATGGTAATATGGTGAGCGATTCATCAACCGCTTACCTATATTTTAACAAGGAGTTTTTTATGAGCGACCAGGTTTCCTTTGATTCGCTGCTGCCCCCTGCTATGGCTGCCAAAGCTGAGGGAATTGGAATCAAAAAATCCAAGCTGGAAGGTATGGAAATGTTTGTCCTGGCGGTGCTGGCCGGGGCGTTTATTGGCATGGGTGCGATCTTCTGCACCACCGTACTGACCGGCAGCGGAGCACTGCCCTACGGGGTAGCGCGCCTGCTGGGCGGGTTGGTTTTCACCCTCGGCCTGATCCTGGTCGTGGTGGGCGGCGCCGAGCTGTTTACCGGCAACACCCTGATTATGATGGCCTATGCCAGCGGCAAGGTTCCGTTGAGCGCGCTGCTGCGCAACTGGGGCATCGTTTACCTGGGCAACTTCGTCGGCTCGGTGCTGACCGCGCTGATTATGTTCTTCGGTGGGCAGTATACCTTCGCCAACGGCGCCATCGGCCTGACCGCGCTCAATATCGCCAATGCCAAGGTTGGCCTGGGCTTTGTCCAGGCCATTGCGCTGGGCATTCTGTGCAACGCGCTGGTGTGCCTGGCCGTCTGGCTGTGCTTCTCCGCTCGCTCCACCACCGATCGCATCCTGGCAATCATCCCTCCCATTTCTGCGTTTGTTGCCGCCGGGTTTGAGCACAGCATTGCCAACATGTACTTCATCCCCATGGGCCTGTTCATTAAGGACTTTGCCCCGGCTTCCTTCTGGCAGCTGAGCGCGCTGGCCGACGCCAGCAAGACCGCCGCCAGCTACGCGAACCTGACCTGGGGCACCTTCCTGATCAACAACCTGCTGCCAGTGACCATCGGCAACATCATCGGCGGTGGGGTGATGGTTGGTCTGGTGTACTGGTTTGTCTATCTGCGCAAACCCGCCGCGGCGGCTCAGGCCGCTGCGCAGAATGGGGGCAAGGCCTGATATCGCGTAGATAGTACAACAGCGATCGTATTGCCTGCTCGTAGGACGACCAGTTTTAATCATTGAAAATCCCTTTGCATTTGAGACCCCGTGACAAACAACGCGGGGTCTCTTTACTTGCGCGCCCGGACTGCGCTTCGATTGCGCGGCCATCCGCAAAATACCCCAACAGCCCTTCCGGTTAGCATGTTCCCTGCTGAATGCTTATTCCAACAATCGGATGACCCTACCTAGTAAACCGTCAGACCCTATTGCTTTTTGGTTAAAGTATTTATGGCGGTTTACTCAGCCAGATTCCCTGGTGCCTCAAATCAGTAAGGGGGTAAGTGTAGTGTAGTGTAGTACTACACCTTCCCCCACCCGCCCCCCCACCACGGGGTGTTCCTCGAGCCCTTCTCGGGCCACTTCC
>CAYTHO010000168.1:0-6027 GCA_964437595.1 uncultured Anaerolineaceae bacterium | reverse complement strand
GGTGACCACCTACCTCATGGCGGCTTCGTGGACCAGCGGTAAATAGATATAGCTGGTTTTGTGTGGCGCGGGGAGGTGAACGTCGGCTTCGGGGGAAGTGAATTGCCTGGCGGGGGGTGGGGGCATGGGGGCCTTTGTGAGTGAATAGGGATTAGGGAAGGGGGATTAATAAGCAGTCAATCCGTGATCCGGGTTGGTGATTAAGAGAAAAAGATGTCTAGGGAGGGAATCTGGCCGCCGCGGACCTGTTCTGCGTAGGGGGCGGGTATCGTGCCGGAGAGGATGTCGACAGGATTGCCGCTGGATGGATGGAGGACGATTTTTTGAATCGCGGCGCCGGGTTCGTAGGTATCCACACGGCGGGGGTTGTGCAGGTTGACGGTGCAGCAGCCGAGGAAGCGGAAGGAGATTTGCCCGTTCTCGGGGAACAACCAGCCGGGCAGGGCCGGGCGCAGGGCCAGGTACAGCTCGCTTCCGTGCATGACGAAGGGCTGCGGGCCGGCGAATAGATTGCGCCAGATGCTGATGAATTCGGCGGTCGAACCGCTGAGGCGGGCAACAAAACCCGCGCCGTGCAGGGATTCGTCGGGGTGGGCGCTGCTGACCAAGAAGGAGGAATTTTCCAGCGGACTGCGCCCGTACATTTGCGGGTCGAGGAAGGGTATTAGGCAGGCGCGGAAATCTTCGAAGAATTCTTCATACAGCCCTGCCTTGAGCGTCTCGAGCAGGTATTTGTATTCCATGTGCAGCCAGATGGATTCGTTTTCGAGCCAGCCGGGAGGAAACGCGCGGGCGCGGCCAATATCGTGCGGCTGGCTGTTCAGCGAGGCGTTGACTTTGTACATCCTCAACTTCGCATCGAACAGCGGGCTGGCCTTTACCTGGCGGTGCAGAATTTTCGCGGCTTCGCGCGGCAGAACTTTATATGCGTGGACCGGCCCTTCCAGGAAGAGGGGCAGCGCCTGGGGAGTAAAGCTCTTGGCGCGGATATAGGGCCGTCCTTGAGGGTCTTTGTCTGGCAGAATATCGTATTCTTGCACCTGGTAGGTGAAATAGGTTGGCGGAATCCCATGATTGAGCAGCAGGGCGCGCTCGATCCCGGCGGCAACTTTTGCTTCGAAGCTGACCAGGGTCTGGTCGAGATCGGCGAGTTGAACCACCTGCTCATCGCCACTGAAGCCCATGCGGGTGCGTTCCCGGTAGGTCTCACGGGCGGTCGAAACAGCATCCCAGTAGGAAAAGTCGCGCTCTGCACCAGAGTCCTGGTTGAATATCTGCAGATGCTGGCGGACTTCGGCGAGCAGCGCGGCGGCTTCCACCGGCAGGCGCAGCGTTTCCGATGGGCTGGCCTGAATGGCTTTGCGCAGGAAGAGGATCCAGCGCTGCAGCTCGAATGTTTCGGACATGCCCGAGCCAAACAGCGCTGGCAGGCCGTTGAGGGCATCGTACCAGCCGGGGCGGCTGGCTTCCATCTCGATACCCATGCCGCAGGGGTCGAGGGCGGCGAATTTGAGCAGCACGGTCAGGGCCATCTTAGCGAACAGCGCGGCGTGGTAGATATCGCCGCGCGCGGTGCGCGACCAATGGGGCAGTTCAGCGCGGGAGGCGATCCGGGCGGCTTTTTCTGGGTCTTCGAGCAGGCTGCCAACCTGGCGAGGGGCGCCATTGGAAAGGATATATTTCTTTGAACGCGGCTGGACGACTGCCGGGCTGTCGTAAAAGGGCAGGCCGGCCTGGCCAAATAAGAGATCATGCTGGCGTTCGGGGTAAACGCCCAGGTAACTTTCGATCAGGTCCAGGTTGTACTCCCAGTGGTCGATCCAGTAGCCCTCAAAGAAATCGGCCTGGATGTGTTGCTGCGCATCTTGCAGCACCTGAGCGATAAACTGTTCAGGGGATACGGGCAGCGTAACCGTATGGTCGAGGATGTGCTTGAGCAGCCTGCCGGGAGTGAAGGGTTTGGCGAGTACGGGGCGCAGCGAACCGGGGTCAGGGAGCTGGCTGAGGACGGCGGACTGCTGCTCGGGCGTGAGGGTAAAGGTGCTGCCCCTGACCGTGCGCGGGTTGTAGCCGTCGGTCTGGATCAGGCTCATGAAGGTGCGGATGTGGTAATCGCCGATGCGGGGGTTGAAGAAAACATCTTCGCGCCGGTTCTGGTTAACATCGCGGTAGCTGCCTTCGCCCTGCGAGTAAGACTCGGGGGCCAGGTAGAAGGCGTTGTAGTCGCGCTCCAAGTCGCCATGCTTGCGCGAATAGATGGGATAAGGCTGATCGCCAAACAGTACCGGCCAGCCGCCGCGCAGGATGTTGTCGAGGAAGTTCTGGCGGCAGTAGGCGTCGAAGATGGGTGAGGCGGTGTGGGTTTCGGATACGCTGGTCAGGGCATCCGCCAGGGCGACAGCCTCGGCATGTTTTTTCTTGAAATAATCCGCCTGGGCGATGCGGCCTGCGTGTTGATTGAGGATTTCCAGCCCGGCGGTATGGCCGTACAGGCTGTAGATCGTCAGGGATTGGGTGGGGAGGAGATCGGCCTGGTGGGCGAACAAGCCACAGGGTGTGCGCCCGCAGGTAACCGGGCGGGCAGCAAGCAGCGTGGAAAGCGGCTGGCGTAGGAAGGCCGCTGGTTGGGTGAAAGAGGTGTCGCTGCCAAAGACAGTCACGGGGTCGACCAGGGCAGGGAGCAGGCGCGACTCTCCAGACTGCTCGACAAACGCCAGGGCGAAGTGCCCGGCCTGGTAGGTCTCTACTTCCACCCGGTCGATCACCGAGGCGCGCAGGTGATAAAAGGGCACGCCTGCTTCGAGGTTATACACTTCCATCCAGGCCTCGATGGTGCGGTTGATCTCTTTCAGCAGGGAATTGTTTACTCCGTAAGGGATGAGAACGGGCAGGCCATCCAGGATTTCCAGGGAAACGGGGTCCGCGCCGGTATTCTGCAGGGTGACGGCGCGGGCCAGGGCGGCAAAGTTTTCGCCGGGCAGGGTGAAGTAGGTAATGGTGGCGCGCAGGCCAGCGGTCTCATTCTGTTCGACTAGTTCCAGCTCATTGGCCCCGATGACCATATTCTGTTCGGCGGCGGCTTTGCCCGCGGCGGCGAAAGGCTCGTAATACTGCGCCTGGTTAGCGCGGTTGATTTTGATGAAGGTGCGAAAGCCAGTGTAAGGGGTGGACTGGTAGGCCTTGTTGGCGGGCTGGAACTCCATCAGCGGGGAGTCTTTGCTTTCCACGCCAAAGCCGGCGATGGCCTGGCCGCGGTTGACGTAAAAAACCCACATAGGGATGCCAGTTGGGCCGGCAATGCCGGGGAGGAAGCTGGCAAAAGGGCGCCGCTCTTGATAATCCGTAAAGATGTACCGGTTGTTCGGGTCGAGGGCCTGGGGATATTTCATTGAGCGAGATCCTGTTGAGAATAGGATGGGCTGACTTAAAGGGTATTATACACAGATAAGGATGTAACTTTTCGGGCAGAAGCTCATCTAATACAGCAGGCAGTTATTATTACATCTTTATGAGGAGAGTAGAATGAACAACCAACCCGTCCATGTAACGGATGCTGAATTTGAGAAAGTGGTGCTGCAGTCGACTTTACCGGTAATCGTAGATTTTTGGGCGCCGTGGTGCGGCCCGTGCCGGATGGTGGCCCCCACGCTGGACAAAGTGGCGAAAGAGCAGGCCGGGAACTTGTTGATCGCCAAAGTGAACACCGATGAGAACCCCGAATGGGCCATGCGGTTTGGCGTGCAGGGCATCCCGACCATGCTGTTTATCTCGGAAGGCAAGATCGTGCACCAGCAGGTCGGGGCGCTGCCAGAAGGTGCGTTCCGCCAACTGCTGGCGCAGTTCCTCGAAGTGGTGAAAAAGCCAGAAACCAGCAATTAAGAGGTGAACGCAGCCAGGGGATTTCGCAGAAGGGCTGCGAAATCCCCTGGCTGTTTTTAATGGCGGATCAACATTTATGGCGCGGGCTACGGATTGATAAAGGGTGCTTCATCCTCGATGTCGCCGACGAACTCGGGAAGATTATTATGACCGAGCATCTGGCGGATGGCCATGCATTCGCCAGTATGATACCAATAGTGGTAAAGTACGCGCTGGATGCGCGAGCCGATTGAGTATTCAATGGGCTTGCCTTCGTAGATGTATGGCTGAAGGATGGTTTCGCGGTCGAGGCGGTTGAGGAAATCATCAGCGGCCTGGGTGACGGTGCGCCATGCCAGCCACATTTCGTCCAGGGGTGGGGTGGTGGCGGGGCGGCCATAGCCAACCAGCTCGTTGAGTTGGGGAATGAGGGTAATGCCCTGCATGTGGGTCAGCCAGTAGCGCTGTTCCTGCCAGGCCAAGTGCCCAACGTTCCAACTGATGCAGTTCATGGGGAGGAAGCGGCGTAGGGCTTCATCGGCAGTAACGCCGGCGAGCCCGCGCTGGAATTCTTTGCGGGCAAAGTTGAGCTGTAAGACAAGGGGGTGGGTCATGGGATGATGCTCCATTATGTTTTTTTGTATTTTTCGTCATAATAGGGTGCCACTACCTCAATCTTGCCCAGGATGTGGCGATTGAATTCTTCCAATTCTTCGGCAGGTACCCAAAGCTCCTGATGGATCTTTCCCCCAACGGTATGAACTTCAAATGTTTCTACATACACCTGGTCGACTTCAAAGCGGGTGACAAAGCCAGCGTAGGGAGGGGCGGCGGCATTCCAATCACGGGCGATTTGTTCGGCATATTCAAAGTTGAGCACCGGGTAAAAGATGGGCTGCTCGGGCAGGCGCGGTGGGAAGACCGCATAGTCGGAAGCAGCGATCAGTTCGAGTTCTTTGGGACCAACGGGGCGGTAGAGGATCATGGTTTGTTCCCATCCATCAATGATTATTATAATGGTTCTCGCTGGCGCGAGCAGCGGATAGAAAAAACAGCGGTTACCGGTGTAAAATACCCGTTATACCCTGCATGGGGATTTGTGCAGCAGGCTCTTTTGAGCGAGGGATGCGATGAAGATTCACCTGGTCGATGGCACGTATGAACTGTTCCGCAACCACTTTGGCGCGCCGCCGCGCAAGGCGCCGGACGGGCGGGAGGTGGGGGCAACGCTGGGGCTGCTGCGCGGACTGCTGGCGCTGCTGACCACGCCGGGTATAACGCACGTGGCCTGCGCGTTCGACCACGTGATCGAGTCCTTCCGTAACGAGCTGTACCCTGGTTATAAAACCGGCGCGGGGGTAGACCCGAGCCTGCTGGCCCAGTTCCCGCTGGCGGAAGAGGCGGCTGCCGCGCTGGGACTGGTGGTGTGGCCGATGGTGGAATTTGAGGCGGATGACGCGCTGGCAACGGCGGCGGCGCGCTTCAAGAATGAAGACGGGGTGGAGCAAATTGTGCTCTGCTCGCCAGATAAGGATTTGGCGCAGCTCGTTTCTGGAAATCACGTTGTGATGTGGGACCGGCGGTGGAATATCGTCATCGATGAGGCCGGGGTGGTGGAAAAGTTCGGCGTGCCGCCTGAGTCCATTCCGGATTGGCTGGCGCTGGTGGGCGATGCGGCGGACGGCTTCCCGGGCATTCCGGGCTGGGGGGAGAAGTCCGCGGCGGCGGTGCTGGCGCGCTACGGGCATTTGGAGAATATCCCGGAAGATCCGGGTGCGTGGGGATTAGGGGCCAGCCGGGCGGCGCGGCTGGCCGAAAGCCTGGGGCAGCGCCAGGAGGAGGCGCTGCTGTACCGTAAACTGGCGACTCTGCGCTATGATGTGCCGCTGAAAGAGCATCTCGCCGACCTGGAATGGCGCGGGGCAGATGAGCGGCTGCGGGGAATTTGCTACCGGCTGGGGGACGATGCATTCCCGGAGCGGATTACCCGCTGGCGGTAAGGTTCATAAGGCCTTTCTCCTGTTGATTATGCGGAAATTGAAACGAATGCTCGGGGACAGGCTGTCAACTGTCACGAATTAGAATATTGGTCCCTTCGACTTTCATGGGGCGGTCTAGTAGACTGTCAATCATGGTTTGATAAGTAGCGGTTCTTTAACATTATCAATC
>CAYTHO010000167.1:0-6163 GCA_964437595.1 uncultured Anaerolineaceae bacterium | reverse complement strand
GGCGTGCTGGAACGCCTGCGCGAAGGGCTGGATACGCTTGCCGACGGGCTGCGACCCCAACCCCAGCCCGCGCCAATCCCAATCCCGGCCCGCAGGCTGAGAAGAAGGTAAATGAGTCATAGGGTTTAACGAAGCGGCTCTCCCGTAAAAAGGAGAGCCGCTTCGTTAAACCCCAAAAGGTACAAGCTACTTTGCGATTAGCTGTGACCGGTAGGCCGCCAGCACGCGCTGGCGGGCCAGGGCGTGGTCTACGATGGGTGGAGGGTAATTTTTGGGCGGGTCGGGCGCCAGCCAGGGCTGGTGAATGTATGCATCGGGCAGGCCAGCCAATTCCGGCAGCCACTGGCGGATGAAGTTGCCGTGTGGATCGCCCTTTTTGCCCTGCGAAACCGGGCTGAAGATGCGGAAGTAGGGCGCCGCGTCGGTGCCGACCCCGGCTGTCCACTGCCAGCCGCCGTTGTTGGCGGCCAGGTCGCCATCTACAAGCTGGCGCATAAACCAGCGCTCGCCCTCCTGCCAGTTAATCAGCAGGTCTTTGACCAAAAAAGACGCCACAATCATCCGGCCCCGGTTGTGCATCCAGCCGGTGTTCAGGATCTGGCGCATGCAGGCATCGACCAACGGGTAGCCGGTGCGGCCCAACTGCCAGGCCTGCCAGTCGGGGGCGGCTTCGCCGGTTGGGTCGCGCCAGGCCACGCCGCGCAGCGCCGGACGGAAGGCCGTTTTGGCTACGAACGGGAAGTGATACAAAATCGCAAAATAAAATTCGCGCCAGATCAATTCATTGAGCCAGGTTTCACAGCCCGCGCCCGCCGCAGCATCCGGGGCAGCACTGGCGGCACCGCGGGCAGCCCAATATGCCTGGAGCGGGGACAACATGCCAAAGCGCAGGTACGGCGACAGCGCCGAAGTGCCCTCCAGGTCCAGGCGGTCGCGGCCTTCAGCATAGGTGAAGATGGGGCCGTTTACGAAATGGGCCAGGCGCCGCCGGGCCTCGCTTTCACCAGGGGGGAAATCCGCCAGGGCATCGAATTCGGGGAGGGGCTGCGAGGGGAGAGAAGGGACAGGCTGAAAACGCTCCGGGGGGGACCAGGCAGCGTGTTCCGGTAATGGAAGGCGCAGCCAGGCCCTACGGAATGCACCGTACACAGAGTAGGGCTGGGCATCCGGCTTGAGCACCAGCGAGGGATGGTGGATGGTGACATCCAGCACCTTTGTTAAAGGGAGGCGGCGGCTGATTTTTTCATCGCGCTGCTGGGCATAGGGGCTGTAATCCTCAGCGGCAAAAATAGCCTGGGCGGCGCTTTCGACCATTAACGATTCGAGCACCTCCAGCGGGTCCCCATTGCGCAGCAGCAACCGGCTGCCACGCTGGCGCAGTTCTTCATCTAGGTAGCGCAAACCAGCGAACAGGAAGGCCTGCCGCCGGGGAGCGGGCTGCTTCAACAGCGCCGGGTCCAGGATAAAAACGGGCAGTACCGCCGGGTATTGGTCCAGCGCGGCGCGCAGGGCCGGGTTATCCGCAAGGCGTAGATCGCGCCGAATCCACCAGATCGCCAGAGACATGCCACTTCCCTCCTCGCCTGAAACGAATCGAATCCTAGAACCCACACGCTTATACCAGGCGGCAATGATACAGATTTTACCTTGTGATTTGTCTAAACTAATCGCATCCTAGAACCCACATACCTACCAGGCAGCAATGATACAGATTTTACCTTGCGATTTGTTTCGTATACAATAGACCCATGACCCAACCAAAAACCTTCGATGTCTTGATCCTGATTGCCCGGCCAGCGGCTGGGAAAAGCGAAATTATCCACTACCTCAAGAATACCCTAATTGCAGCACGCGAGGAACGTTTTCACATAGGGAAAATCGATGAGATCGATGATTTTCCCATGCTGTGGACGTGGTTCGAGGAAGACGATATCCTTTCGCAGATGGGAGAGCCGCGCCTGCATACCACCGAGGATGGGTACTTCCGCTGGACGTACCTGTGGGATGTGCTGATCCGGCGTATATCGCTGGAATACCAGAAACGCCAGCGGGATGATGCATCCGGCGCGGAAGCGGTGACCACACTGGTGGAGTTTGCGCGCGGCGTGGAGCACGGCGGATTCCGGCAGGCCTTCGAACACCTTTCGCCGCAACTGCTGGAGCGGGCTGCTATTTTGTATATCAACGTCTCATACGCGGAATCGCTGCGCAAAAACCGGCGCCGGTTCAACCCGAACCGGCCAGACAGCATCCTCGAGCACGGGCTGTCGGACGAGAAAATGGAGCGCCTTTACGCCGAGGTGGACTGGCAGGAGCTGAGCGGGGGGAAAGCCAGCGGCGCTCTGCCCATCCAGGGGATAGAAGTGCCCTTCGTGGTGTTCGAGAACGAAGATGACGTTACCACGCCGGGGGGCGAAGCGCTGGGCAGCCGCCTGGAAAGCGCGCTGCAGGAACTGTGGAAACGCTATAAATAATAGAAGACCGCCGGTTGCCCGACGGCCTCCTATTCGGCTGCAACACCTACTCGTTAAAAAGAAACGAGGAGGGGTGTTGCAGCCTTGATCGTGTAACTACTATCCATTGTGTAACACCACCTCCTCTTTTTTAGGATAGCGATTTAGAAAAATAGAGGCCGGGTTGTTCATTTGTTATTGATAAAGAATGGCTGGCCTCTTGCGTCTATTATCCATTTAACTGGACCTAAAGTCAAGTAAAGATAGGTTAAAGACGCTTAATAATCAGCTAACAAAATTCTAAGGAACCATGCGGTGGGTGAAGCGCCAGGCGCCGTCGGTGTTGCCGACGGCGGAGGACGCGCCGATGACCTCAAACCAGGTCTGGCCCGGCTTGAAAGGGAACACGGAACCATCGGGGTTGAGCAGCGTAAGCACGGCATCTTTCTTCGCGCGCTGCCAGACGACCTTGAAAATTTTCCCATCGCGGGCGATGTAAGCCGGGCCGGTACCGCCCTTATACGTCTGCCCATCGCAGGCAACATATGAGGCGACCCGGTTATCGAGGAAGATATCGATCACTTCGCTTTCCGCCGTTTTGATGAAATACTCGTGGTAAGCGCACATGGTGACCACGTTATCGGCGGCGATGGGCTGGCCGGTCAGGCGGTCGGTGAGCTGCTCGTACACCTCATTGTTGCGGTTCAAATCGTTCTGCTTCTCCGCGAAGCGCAGGTAGCGGTTGGCGGCGGGGTCGTAATCCCAGCGGTTGTAGATGGCCCCAGAGTAGCGCACGTACACCTGGCTGGCCGGTTCGCCGCCGGCGGGCGCTTCTTGCTTGAAGAACATGCCGTCCTGGTTCTGGCGGGCATTGTCCACGCCGCGGGTCTTGAGGTAATCCTGCAGGGCAATGGTGTTGGTAGACAGCAAATTCTGGCCGTTGGGATCGATGCGGCAGACTGCCGGGCAGGACTGCGCGCCAATTTCAAGGATCAGGCGGCTGGCAAAGTCGGAGTTGAAGAAACGTTCCTGCACTTTTTCCCAGGCGCTGCCGTAGACAAAAACGGCTTTGTACATTTGCACAAGATTCACATCGAAGAACCGACCGGAACGGATGGGCGCGACGCGTTCTGAGTCGCTGCCGTAATAGACCGCGGCAAAGCGCGTGGAACCTTCCTCGGTGTAATATTCATACACCAGGTCCGCCAGCGAAAGCCCCCACTGCGGGCGGTGTTCGCGGGGTAAGTTCTCCACCTTGACGATGATGGGCCGCCGGTTGAGCCGCGCGGGGTCGGGCACTTCCAGGCCGGTGAGCGGGTTGACATTGGCGGCAAAACCGGTTGGGCCGCGGCCCTCCGGGGGGTAAGGGGGCACGGGTGAGGCGGTAGGGGTTGGGGGCGTGGGAACCAGCGTTTTCGTCGCGGTGGGGATCAGGGTGGGCAGCGGGGTAATTGTCGCCGTCGGCAGGGCAAGGGTGGGGACGATGGCCTGTTCTCCTGTGGGAGCGGGCCGCGTCTCGCCTCGACTGCAGGCCGTTATCAAGGATGCTACGATCAGGATGAAGAGGAACGCTTTTTTCAAGAGAGTCTCCTTGGTCAGTCAATTCATCATATCGCAGAAGAACCGTTTTGCCAACCAGAAATCTTTTCGGCAAGCGGCGCGATTGATTGGATGCCTTCATTGCCCCCCGAAACGGTTTTGTCACGCTTGAAGCCTTGTAAGCCCCTGGATAAACCAATATAATGAAGATGATATGGAAAATCTCCCACAAGGGTCAGCCCAACCGGCTGGTTTTCGCCCGATATTAAAGGTAATTGTCGTCATCGCCACAGGGCTGGTCTTACTGGGATGGGGGTGGCTTACACCACCTGGACTGCTGGGGAAGGCCGATGCCGCCGGGTATGCCGTCTGTCACCGCATCGATGCACGCTCATTTCATATTGGCGACCGCCAGACACCCCTATGCGTGCGATGTTCGGGAATGTACCTGGGGGCTTTGCTGGGGATCGTGTACCTGGCGCGTTTTGGGAAACTTGCCGGAATGCCCAAATTAAAGATTATGATTGTGCTGGGGCTGTTTGTGGTGGCTTTTGCCGTGGATGGACTGAATTCTTACCTGCATCTTTTTCCAAATGCCCCCAGGGTGTACACGCCCGAGCACTGGCTGCGCTTGCTGACGGGCACGGGGGTGGGGCTGGGGATCGCGTCGGTGCTGATGCCGGTGGTCCACCAGACACTCTGGCAATCCACCGACAACCGGCAGGCCCTGGATGGCTGGAAGCCGTTTCTGGTGATGGTTGGCCTGGCCCTGGTGTTGGACCTGGCCATTTTCAGCGAGAATCCGTTGCTGCTCTACCCGCTGGCACTGCTGAGCGGGGCAAGCATTTTTCTGGTCCTTTCGATGGTGTATACGATCGTTTGGGTAATGATATTTAAAAAGGAGAACAAGTTCTCAAGCTACCGCGAACTGTGGGTTCTGATACTGGCGGGTTTCCTGACCGCGCTGCTGCAAATCGCCGTTTTAGACGCGGGGCGCTACTGGCTGACTGGCACCTGGGCCGGGTTCAACCTGTAACTGTTTTTTGAGGAGGAAGAAGATGGAAATCCTGAATATCCTGTCCGCATTTGGTTTATCTGCCAGCGCTGGTCTGAACGCTTATATCCCGCTGCTGATCGTGGCCCTGGTCGCGAAGTTTACCAATCTCATCCACCTGGCGGAGCCCTGGGACGCACTGACGAGCTGGTGGGTGATTGGCGTACTGGTGGTGCTGTCGATAATTGAGTTTTTCGCGGACACAACCCCGGCGGTAAATCACATCAACGATGTTATCCAGACCTTTGTACGCCCGGCAGCCGGGGCGATCCTGTTTGCCGCGAGCGCAAAAGTAGTCACCGATGTTTCACCGGTCTTATCCATCGTGCTGGGCATCCTGGTGGCGGGCAGCATCCATACCGCTAAAGCGGTTGCTGTGCGCCCAGCGGTAACGGCTGCAACCGCGGGCGTCGGGAACCTGCCGGTAAGCATCATGGAAGATGTCGTTTCCACCACACTTTCCATTCTTTCCGTGGTTGTGCCGGTGGTTATCGCCTGCCTGTTGATCCTAGTCACTGCCTGGATTGTATGGCGACTGCTGCGCAAAAAACCAGATTATCACAACGCGCATAATTTTGATCGGAGGTAGTATGTCTGAATATCCACCACCCTATTCTCAACAGTACCCTGCTACAGAAACGAATATGTGGGCATTGATCAGCTTGATTGCCGGCATCCTTGGCTGGCTGGGGGTTGTAGGCATCGGCGGATTGGCCGCTGTAATTTGCGGCCATGTTGCCAAAAACCAGATCCGGGCCAGCGCAGGACGCATGAGCGGGGATGGATTAGCCACCGCCGGGCTGATCCTTGGATACCTGAACATCGCCCTGACCATTGCCGGGATCTGCCTGGTTGTGTTGATTACCCTCGGGGTAATTAGCGGCGCAGCGATCTGCCCGTTTATTTTCCAGAACAGCTATTAGGCTTTTTCGCACCACTCAATTCACTACCTTATCATAGGAGAAGATCATGGATCAGAATCAGAACAACAACCTGTTCAATTTCGATAACCAGCCGCCCCAGGAGCCTCAAGCGCCCCAGCCGCCCCAAAGCGAACCAACGATTTTTTCCGGCGGCGGGCAGGTATATGACATTCCGCCCGTTCAGCAGCCAGTGG
>CAYTHO010000166.1:0-6298 GCA_964437595.1 uncultured Anaerolineaceae bacterium | reverse complement strand
GCAAGGCCAACGGCCTTGCATATCACCCCTTTTTCCTGACCAGATACGCAGTTATTCGATCTACTTCTTAGGGGGATCCGTTGAAATGGGGTGGAACTGGGTATGTGCTGCGCTGTAATTTGTCTCGGTCTCAACCGGCTGCTTCAACTTCTCATTCGTATCATCAGCAGCCTGGCCGGCTGGTTCCTGGGTCAGACCCTCGAAAATTCCATTATGGTAAATATACGTCCGGTTTCTGCCCTTTAACTTGGAGTGATAAAGGGCCGTGTCGGCATTGTGTATGAGTTCTTCCTTGGTCTGGTTCGCTCTTTCGCGGCTGGCGATGCCCATGCTGATGGTAACCTGAATAGGGATTACGCTGGTTTGAATCGGGAAAGAGGCTCTTTCGATAGCCTGGCGCACATCCTCGGCCCTGTGGTAGCAGGTTTCTGGGAGCGCCTCGGGCATGAGGATCACGAATTCTTCGCCGCCGAACCGAGCGACGATATCATATTCCCGTACCGAGCGCTGCATAATTCTGGCCACTCCTTTGAGTACCTCATCGCCAGCCAGGTGGCCGTAAGTGTTGTTGATGTTGCGCAGCAGGTCCAGGTCGGCCATAATGACGCACAGCGGTCGATCAAACCGGTCGGCCCGGGACAATTCGTCTTGCAGCTGCTTCATAAAGTAGTTGTGGTTGTAAACACCCGTTTTTTGATCAATCTCGGTCTGGCGTTCGAGGGCTGGCACGCGCAGGGTGGAGTAAATCAGGTAAAGCGGAATGAGGAACAAGAGAATTGCGTAAGGATTGTAGTTCCAAATAAAGTTCAGGCTGGCGCCCATCACCAGCATGGTTAAATCGATCACCAGGGGCATAAAATCAAAAATCCCTGACTGCGAAAAGTTCTCCCCACGCGCCAGCCAGATGATGAATCCAATCATCAGGTGATTGAGTATGCAGAACGTGACCATGCTGATGACAATTGCAATAACGCTCTGCCAGCCCTGTAATTCCATGGAGGGATTCACACTTCGATAAACAAGGTATGTGATCTGCATGACGATCACATAGCACGCGCTGTTAAAGGCTGCAATAAACCACAAATTTCGGTGCCACAGCCATTCAGCCAGGCTTGAAACAACAATCACCACAAGCGTTTCTGGCAGGCCAAGGCGCAGAAGGGAAAAGCTGTAGACTACGAAACTAAAAACGTAATGGGATCGATTTGTCGTTCCCTCAACCTTGAATATCTGGGCGAGGGAAGCCACCACACACAGAACCGCTACCATTAACAGCCGAAGAAGGTCTTGACTGAGGAACTGTAAATTCCATGCCAGCAAGCTCATTCCCAGCAGCATTGTCCCACCTATGTAAATTTTGGTCAGCGGAGAAAACTCCTTCATCCCAAACACCCTTGTGAATGCACCTTCATATTGTTGGGCTCATCAGGATTGGCCATCTAAGCCTAAGGTAAGCCTATTACACAGAACGTTGGAACTTAGCTTTATGTTACCATATCCCCATGGGCAATACATGGAAACGGATGGTTTTTAGCCATTCATTGCAAAAGTGAAAGCCATGTGGATCTTATGGGGATGAGCAACAACTGGCGCAGCGGCTGCGCGGTTGATTTTCATCAAGAAACATGGTTATAATTGCTGCGTGCACCGAAAAACACCAATACGATGGTTTCTCTTTGTTTCTATACTGGCCGTTCTGCTGTACCCGGCGGCTGGTGTCGTGGCGAATCAACCTCCATCCAGAACCGCGCAAGAAGTAACCGCGTTTGATTTGATTATCGCCATGAATACCCTGCGCATGTCGAATGGGCTGCCGGCGCTGATAGAAGACCCTATTATCGACGCGGTTGCGCAGTCGACGGCTCAGATTATGGCGGCCAACCAGATGTCCTGGCACATCGGCGATGTTTCAGGCCGCTTGCAGGCAGCCGGTTTTGGCGGCGGTTCGAAAGTGTGGGGTACTGAAAATTTCGCGGTGGGCTTTATGTCCATCGATGAGATTATGGTGGCGTGGTCCGATCCATCGCATATGATTCCGGCGGTGAACCCGGCTTACTGCAATGTTGGAGCGGGAACGGCAAAGGCCGCCAATGGGATGACGTACTACGTCTTGCAAGCGGCGTACACATCGGGGAAAGCCTGCGGGGAGTACCGGCCCCCAGCGGATTACACTCCACAGCCTGGCGGGACGACGGTTGCGGGCGGCGGAACCGGCGGCGTCCCGCAGATCATCATTCCAGTGAAGATTGCGACGCCTGACAAGGATGGCAGCGTCTACCATATTGTCGAGGCCGGGCAGTCTTTCTGGGCGATTGCAGTGGCGTATCAGGTCACCATCAAGGATATCGAAACCTGGAATAACCTTTCCAAGGATTCGAAGCTGCAGATTGGTCAAAAGCTGTTCATCCCGGGCAAGAACACAAAAGGGTATGCCACACCCACTCCGATGGGCATGATTCAGGTCAGCACGCCGGATAAAGATGGAAAGATAATCCATACCGTTGGCTCGTACCAGGCGCTTTCTACCATCGCTGAGGCTTACGATGTACAGGTGGATACGCTTCTGGCGCTGAACGGCTGGCAGGTCGACTGGCCGCTGCAAATTGGGCAGAAGCTGGTGATTTACCCGGGCGATATCACGCCCAGCCCCACGCCCCGCCCGCTGACGCCGGTTGAAAAGCTGACCCCGGCGAGCGACGGCAAGTATTATCATTCGGTCCGCAGCGGTGAAACACTGTCGTGGATCGCGGATCTTTACGATGTGGCGCTGAATGATCTGATGACGTGGAATGGTTTGAACACCAGTTCCCTCCTCCAGCCCGAGCAGAAACTGCTTCTGCAGGTGACACCACCAGCCACGGCTATGGCCACGCCTGCGCCAGCCACTGCAACCGCCACGGCTACCCTGCCGCCGCCCACGCCGACCGCCAGCTTCACCGCGACCCGGGCGGCAAATACGCCCACCGCATCTGCCGCGCCAATGGAAGCGGAAGAAGGCTCGAGCACGGTCTGGTGGGTGCTGGGCGGGCTGGCCGCCGGGGGGCTGCTGCTGATAGGGATATTCGCGCGGAAGCGGTAGATCGGGGTAACCGCGGAAAATACAATACAGGTTCTTTTAGCGTATACAAATCACCTATCTATCCTGTCTTAAACAGTATGAGGGTGGAAATGAATAAGCATTCCGAACCGGCGCAGAAGCAGAATAGGGACCCTCAAACCGAGGTTCCTCTCCCTATGGAAGGCTTGCTGGATACGCTCAACCTGTTAGTGACGCAGGCCCGCACGTATGAGTTGATCTTGCCAGCGGATAATTACCCGGCCCGGGCGGCAGTGGCGGTACTGGGTGAGCTGGCGCGCAAGGCGGTAAATGAAGCGCAGGCATTCGCGGAAACGCTCGCCCCACCGGGAGCCGCCGAACACCCATTCACACCGCGCGAGTTCCAGGTGCTCAAGCTGGCGGCACATGGGTTGACGAACAAAGAGATTGCCCACCGTTTGGTAATCAGCGAGCGGACTATTCAGTTTCATATTAATTCTATCTTCAACAAGACGAGCACCCGCACCCGCACGGAAGCCGTGGCACTGGCGATCCGCAAGAATTGGCTTGCGCAGGAAGGCGAATAACGGTTACCTGTGGAAAAACACAGGTGCACCCTGGGGTAATGGCGGAAGTCTTTTCCTTGTGAATTTCGTATGATAGAAGCAATCATTTACAAGGAGAGACACAAATGGTCGCAACACATGAAAACATCCTCGCGGCGCTTGGCCCGCTGGCGGAGTTATTTACAAACCCGGATGTGCTTGAGATTATGGTTGATGCGCCCGACCGGGTGCTGATCGAAAGCAACGGCCAGCTGGTGCAGGCCAATGTAACGTTTGAATCGCCGGAAGCGGTCCGGTCAGTGATCGACGCGCTGCTGGCATTGAGCGATGAGAGCGCCAGGCCGGGAGAAACCATCCTGCAGGTGCACTTCCCAGGCAGCGTGGCCCGCGGCGTGGCGATTTTACCGCCAACTGCCGTCCAGGGACCTTACCTGGTGATTCGCAAGCTGATGAACAGCGGGTTAATTACCTGGGAGAAGCTGATCGAATGGGGCTCGGTCAGCCAGGAGGTTCTGGCATTCTTGCAGCGGGCGGTGCGTGTGCCGGTGAATATCCTGGTTGCCGGGGGCACGGGAAGCGGGAAAACCACGGTAGCCAACCGGATTGGCGAGTTGATTCCCGAGGACCAGCGCCTGGTGATCGTTGAGAACAGCCATGAACTGCAGGTGCGCCATCCACGGGCCGTGTACCTGGAAGCAGCCGGGCACGCCGGAGTGTCGATTGATGACCTGATCCGCACCGGCTCGATGATGCGGCCAGACTGGCTGATCATCGGAGAGCTATATGGGGCCGAGGCCATGCGCGCCATCGAAGTTTTGGGCCGCGGGCATGCCGGAATCACTACCATTCACAGCAACAGCATCGAAGATGCCCTGCTGCGCCTGGAGGCGATGTGCCTGACGGCCAATATGGGATTGGGGTTAATTGAAATCCGCAACCTGATTGCGTCCGCCATCCAGTGTGTCTGCTACCAGAAACGCATGGCAGATGGCAGCCGCAAGATCATGGAGATCGCTGAGATCCGAGGCGTTGAGAACGGGCAGCTGGTTGTGGAGCGCCTGTTCCGATACGATGCCGTTCAGGGGCGCATCAACGCGACCGGCGTGCGGCCTTCTTGGGAATAACGCTGGCTTCTAAACAAATCGCAAGGTGAATTCCACACACTCGCCTGCCGGGAAACACGTGGGTTTCAGGCTGCGATTCGTTTAGGTTATGCCTGTTCTCCAAGCAGGCGCCTTCTCAGCACTTCTCGGTACTGGTCCAGATTGATCTGGAGGCGCGCGACGCCGCTGTCGATGGCGGCCTGGGCCACCGCGGGCGCTTCCCATAGGCAGACGCGTTTGTCGAGCGGTTTGGGCACGATGTAGTCTGGTCCAAATTCCAAATGATCGATTCCATAGGCGGCCAGCACCTCGGGTGGGACGGGCTCTTTCGCCAGCGCTGCCAATGACTCGGCGGCGGCGCGCTTCATGGCTTCGTTGATGGCCCTGGCGCGCACGTCTAACGCGCCGCGGAAGATGAAGGGGAAGCCCAGGACGTTGTTGATCTGGTTGGGGTAGTCGGAACGCCCGGTGGCAACGATGGCATCTGGACGGCAGGAGCGGGCCAGCTCGTATTTGATCTCGGGGTTGGGGTTAGCCATGGCAAAGATGATGGGCTTTTCGCGCATGGTGCAGAGCATGTCTGGGGTGACGATGTTGGCTACGGACAGCCCGATGAACACATCCGCGCCTTGCAAGACCTGGGCGAGGGTGGCGGGGTGGTCGCCTTTGGCGTAGACGAGTTTTTCGGGGAACATTTCTTCGCAGCGGCCCTCATAAACCAGCCCGGCGGCATCGGTGAGCCAGATGTTTTCGCAGGGCACGCCGACGTTGCGGAGCTGGTTGGCGCAGGCGATGCCCGCCGCGCCCGCGCCGGAGAATACAACCTTGATTTCATCGACCTTGCGCCCGGTGACCTCCAGGGCGTTGAGGAGCGCCGCGGAGAGGATGATGGCCGTGCCGTGCTGATCATCGTGAAAGACGGGGATATCCAGGCGCGACTGCAGGGCCCTTTCGATGTAGAAGCATTCGGGGGAGCGGATATCTTCCAGGTTGATGCCGCCAAAGGTGGGGGCCATCAGCTCCACGGCCTGGATGAACTGGTCGGGTTCGGAGGCGGTCATTTCAATGTCAAACACGTCGATATCGGCAAACTTCTTGAAGAGCACGCCTTTGCCTTCCATGACGGGCTTGGAGGCCAGCGCGCCGCGGTTGCCGAGGCCTAAGATAGCGGTACCGTTGGTGATGACGGCGACCAGGTTGCCTTTATCGGTGTACTCGTATGCGAGGTCGGGATTCTTTTCAATTTCCAGCACCGGCACAGCGACGCCGGGGGTGTAGGCCAGGCTGAGGTCGCGCTGATTTTCCAGGGGCTTGCTGGCAACCACAGAAATTTTGCCGGGCTTGCCGCCCAGGCGGTGATACTCTAAGGCTTCTTTATCGGTAAGTGTCATTGCAGTGGTTCGCTTTCATCATAAAGGTAAGGGCGGCGGGCGGGACCGCCGCGGCGCGAAATGCGGCGCGGGTTGCGGCGCGGATAGCGGAGGGGGTGACGTGGCCCATTGTACCACCACTTTATGGGGTGATTGGAGCAAGCGGGTGGTGTGGGGGGGCGGGGGGGTGGGCCAGCGGCCTAAATTGGCGGGGGGTTGGTG
>CAYTHO010000165.1:0-6348 GCA_964437595.1 uncultured Anaerolineaceae bacterium | reverse complement strand
CCCAATTACTCGTCGAGAGGTGGTGCTCTTGACCACGTTTAAGTGCTGCTATACCTATTGCCGATGGTGAGTGTAAAAATGTCATTTCCCTCATATGAATCACCCATGCGTTCAGCACGTATATACGCCCCACTGTTCAGTTCCCATCCCATTCCAGGAAAACCGGCCTGGGATTTGTTGGTAGCACTTGCCGCTGTCTGGCTGCTGTAATCCAGGCTAATAGAAGGCTGGATCCCACCTGGCCCCGCTGGCACGTTGATGGGGATTGAGTAACTGGTTGCTCCTGTGAAATCGGATACCGCTGCCGGGTCGAGCGGCGCGATATTAACCATGTTCCAGCTCTCATCCGTCACGCTAAACAGGGAGAAATGGTTTGTCCGCCCGCGCAGGACACGGTTTTCCAAATCCACCGAAGCCGGGAGGCGCACCCATTCCTGGCGATCGGGATCGTAGTAGTACATGCGCAGATAGAAGGGATTATTGATCCCCGCCATTTCATAGGCAAATTCGATATCCACATCTTTGCTAAACTTGTGAATGTTTTTTTTAGTTTTTGTACTGGTAGCTGTTAACTCAAATGAGCCATCATATACCACACTGTTCATGGGAGGAATGCTGTCATCAGGTTGGATGATGATTTCTACTTCTTCTGTAAGAGCATCTTTCGGGAACTTGACTTTCACCTTCCCGTCCATGCCGCTGGCCTCGCCGCCTTCTTTCTTTATCCGTTTGGTGTCTCCCCCTGTAAATTCCAGGGTTGCTTCGCATAATACCGTCTCCCCTTCGAGCAAGGCAGCACGAATTTCCCCAGCCTTCGTCCCTTTGGTAGTTTTGAAAACGATAGACCCTTTCGTATCCACAAGTGCGAACACAAAGGTTCCTGTTTGCGGGTCAAATTTCCCATTCTCCGGAGCAGCCGGTTCAATTCCAGATGGGAGAACAAAGCGCAGCAACCAGGAGTTATCAACGGGCATATCCGTTATATTCTCGATAAACCAAATAATTGTTATCGATTTCCCAGGGTTATTTTTGCTGTTGTCGAGAAACAAAAGGAGCAGCGGTTTTTTCGCCTCAATCGTTTCCGTTGGGGTAATGGTTGGTTCAAACGTAGGCGTAGCGGTCGGTTCAAGAGTGGCGGTTGCGGTAGGCTCTGCCGTGGGTTCTACAGGAACCTCATCGGTTGGCTGCGGGGTGGCTGTGACTCCCACGGTTGCCTCAATCGTCGGCTCTATCGTAACATCCTGGGTTGGTTCAGCGGATGGCGTGGCGCTTGCTTCTGGCGTCGAGGTTTCCAGTGGCGTTTCTCTAACCACCGGTGTTTCAAAAGCCACGGGTGTTTCCGCGGGCGGTGTTTCCGTGACGGGGGGTTCCTGGAGAAAAACATTCTCGATATGCGGGTCATTTTGATATTCGTAATCATCCAACCGGGTAGAACGCAAATCAATTGGCCCCAGAGCAGTGAGGATCATTGAGAAAATCAGGACGAAGTTCAGGGCTTGATACATGCTCTTTTCTCCAGGAGTGACATTGTTGTGCAAAAAGCAAACAGCAAAATTTACCCACAGGCTAAAACCATGTGGGATTCATGCATGCCTATAACTTACTAAAGCGAAATTATGGGCTATATAGACAAAAACCCAAAAGGGAATTCGATAACGTTCTTACCATTATAGGGATGATACAGTTGTTTTTCAATTGTGAAGTGAGGCACAATTTTGGTTATTTTTCTAATTACGATTACAAATATATCACCGCTCGACCGCCAGGAAGTACATCTTCCCGCCCGACTCGCTGGCGATGACGGTTTTTCCATCCGGGGTGATGGCGCAGGCCCAGATGGAGGCTTCGCCATGGAACTCGGCCAGCAGGGCGCCGGTGGTCAGGTCCCAGGCTTTGACCACGCCGGCGTCGTCGCCGGAGGCGGCCAGGGCGGCGTCGGGGGAGACGGCTACGGCGGTGATGGGGTGGTCGTGGCCGGGCAGGCTGATGATCTCATGCCCGTCAGCCAGGTCCCAAAGTTTGAGGGTGCGGTCGCGCGAGCCGGAGATGGCCCTGCTGCCGTCGGCGGTGATAGCCATGGCTACCACGCCGCCGGAGTGGGCGTCCAGGGTTTTCACCTCGCTCCCGGTGGATGGTTCCCAGACCTTGAGGGTGCCGTCCCAGGAGGCCGAGACGGCCCGGGAGGGGTCGGGCAGGGCGGCGAGGACATGGACGGGGGCGGTGTGGCCGGGGCGCAGATCGACCCCCTGCACCGCCACCAGGTCCCAGACCCGCAGGGTGTCGTCGTCGGAGGCGGAGACGGCGAAGCGCCCGCTGCTGGTGAGGGCGATGCTGTTGATGCCGCCGGCATGGCCCGCCAGGGTGCGCTGGCGCTCGCCGGTTTTGAGTTCCCACAGCGAAAGCGAGCCGTCGCCCGCCCCGGCGATCAACAAATCGCTGCCGGGGGTGACGATCATAGCGAATACCGGGGCGCGAAAGCCATCGAGCACGCGCACCGTCTCCCCGGTCCACAGGTCCCAGACGCGCACGGTGCGGTCCCAACTGCTGGAAAGGGCATGGAAGCCGTCTGGGGTGACGGCGATGGCCTGCACCCAGCCCTCATGCCCGGTCATAATCTGCAGCGGGGCGCCGTTTTCCAGGTCCCACATGCGCAGCGAGTAATCCCACGATCCAGAAACCAGCGTGCGGCCATCAGGGGTGACGGCCAGGGAGCGCACCAGGTCGCCGTGACCGGTGAACTCTAGCTGCTGCTCGCCGCTGGCCAGGTCCCACACGCGGATGAGGCGGTCGTCGGCGGCGGAGATGATGCGCCTGCCGTCGGGGGTGATAGCCAGCGCACCAATGGCCTCTATGTGGGCGGGGATGGCGCGTTCCTCGCGCCCGGTCGCCAGGTTCCAGACGCGCAGCATGCCGTCCCACCCGGCGGTGATGGCCTTCTGCCCGTCCGGGGTGATGACGACGCTGCTCACCCCGCCCGGGGGCTCGTGCCGGGGCGGCATGCCCAACTGCGCGGTATTGACCAGGGCGCCGGTGCCGCGCGCCGACCCGGAAACCGCGCTGATGATTTCAGACTCTTCTTCCTCGACCTGCGCTACGGCGATCACCCGTTCGGTCTGGCCGTTGGCCAGGTCCCACACGCGCAGGGTGCCATCGAGCGAGGAGGATACGGCGTGCTGGCCGTCCGGCAGGATCGCCACGCCGGTGACCCAGTCGGAATGGCCGGTGAGCACGCGCACCTCACCCCCACCGGGGGGGTCAAAGCAAGCTGCCAGCGGGCGCAGCCAGGGGTCGGCATGCCAGGCGGCGGCTTTCTGGATGAGGCCGCGGATTTCGGGTTCTTTGAACAGCAGCAGGCGGCCCATCAACTGGGGGGCGAGCTGGTTGGGGTCGTGGGCCAGGATCGGGGCGGACATGTACAGGGCATCCTGCACCAGGCGAAGCTGGGCGGACTGGCTGTCGAGCGCGCTGGAGAGGGCGTGTTCGTAATCGCCCAGCAGGGAGTACATATTGCCCTGGCGGCCCCCCTTGGGGTTGGTGCTGCACAAAAAGCCGTTCAACCAGTTGAAATCGAAAAGCAGCTCGATCAGCTCCGGGCGGCGGCCAGAAGCGATTAAATGGCTGGCGAGGTGCTGGAAGAAGTAGCCGTCGTCCGGGCCAGAAGCCCAGCCGCCCTTCAGCCGGCGGTGGTAGCCATTCAACAGGCGGTTATGGAGCGCAGTGAGCTGGCCGGCGCGGAGCTGGTCGAGCAGGCAGGCGCGCAGGGCGCTCTGCAGGCGGAAGGTGCCGTCGGCGCGGTTGTATTCGAGCAGGGCGCGGCGGGCCAGCCGATCGCAGTCCGTGCGGGTTTTGCTCATGCTGCGCGACCACAACACGCTGGCGGCCTCGACCGGGATATCCTCGCCCGCCGGAAAGACGGCCAGGTCGAGGTAGTGATCGCGCATGGCGGGCTCCAGCGGCTCCAGGCAGGCGGCCAGCACGCTGGAAAGGGCCTGCTGGCGGGCAACGGGGTCATCGATGCGCCAGCCGGTCACCACGCCCTGGCGGTCCAGCGCGTGGTGGATGAGGCCCAGCGCCTCGACGGTGGAACGGCACTGGGGGGCGGGCGGTTCAAAGTAGCCGCGCAGCAGGCCGTTCATCAGAACGAGGAGCAGGGGCCATTCGTTCAGGCGGTCGGCGAGGGTTTCGAACAGGCGGGCGGCTTCCGGCGAGGGGACGCGGGCCTCTTTTGGCGCGGACGGCGCGGCCTGGTCGTGCGGCACGGCGGCTGGTGGCTCCGGGGCAAGCGCTGCGCCGGCCTCTTCGGCGGAGGGGGCGCCGGTGGAAGTGGTTTCCGGGGCAGGCTGGGGCTGGACGGCTCCGGCGGCTTCCGCGGAACCGGAGGTTTCCGCGGAACCGGCAGGCGCGGGCGGCTGGGCTTCCTGGGGTTCTTCCAGGGTAAGGGCAGCGGCATAAGCCGCGGCAGCGGATTCATCGAGCGGAGGCGAGAGCGCGCCATCGCCAGTAAGCTCGATGACCACCTGGTTCTCCACCAGCGGTTCCACGAAATCCAGACCAGCGGACAGCAGCGCCACCGACTCCTGGGGCATCATGATATCCACGGAAACGCGGCGGGCGCCCAGCGGCAGGCGGGTATCGTCGTGGGTGATGAGCAGGCAGGCGCCGCCCGGCCCGGAATGCAGGAAAGGCCGCAGGGCCTCCTCGTTATCGGCTTCGTCGATCACCAGCAGGGTGCGGCGGGGGTGCAGCATTTCGTGGAGTTGGGCCTCGGCGGCGGGCACATCTGCCAGCGCGCTGCGCTCGCCGGTAAGGTCAAAGATGAGCTGCTCAACCCGGCTGATCAGCTCCAGGGGCGAGAGGCCCTGCCCCAGGGTGACCCACAGGATGCCCTCTGAAAAGGCTTCTTGCACGCGGGCGTCCTGGCAGATGGCGCGGGCCAGCGAGGTTTTGCCGAACCCGCGCGCGCCGGGCAGCGAGGTGGAGATGGCGACCGGCAGGAAGAAGCGCTGATCCAGCAAAAAAGCGACCAGCCGCTCAACTTCATTTGGCCTGGGAACAAAAAATCCTGGCGAACCAAACGCAGCTTCCATGCCCAAACACCGGCCCCCTTGCTTCCAGCGGGTTCATTTCAGAATAATATAATCATACCTGAAATTGCGTAAAGTTGAAATAAAAACGGAATCTGATCTGTTACCGCCAATCTACGTCAGTAATGGCCTCGCCAGACAGCAGCGCGGGCGAAGCGCGGCCCGCCTGGGCCTGTTCCAGGTCGAGGGCCCAGAAGCCGCTCTCGGAGGCGAATACCACCCAGCGCTGCTCGACCCATCCGGCGCGGTACGTCACTTCGTCAAAGCTGGCGAGGGTTTCGAGCTTCACCTGCAGCCGCCCGGCATTCGGGTCGATGCGCTCGAAGAGCGTCTTGCGCGGACCCAGCAGGGCATCGACGCGCACCTGCCCAAGCGATCCATCGGGCAGCCAGAACAGGCCGCCCATGCCGGTGGTGGATGGATCGTAATTGGGCAGATCGATCTCGGAAAGAATTTTCATGGAGGGCATTTCAACAATCTGCAAACCGGCCTGAGGGCGGCCCATGCTGCCGATTTCGCCAACGATGGTTTGATCGACCAGGGAAAGGGCCAGAAAGCCTCCATCCGGCGAAACTGCCATGTGCTGGATATCATCGAAATTGAAGAACTGGAGCTTCAGCGATGTATCCGCGGGCTGCATGGTCTGCGAAGTCTCCAGGTTCAGGCTGACCAGGCGGGTGGGGCGGCTGGCGCGCTGGTAGGCCAGCAGGATTTCCACTGAACCGGCGGACGGATCGGCTGCGTCACGCGGAACCCACACGGGCGGGGCGAAGTCGGATGCATCTTCGATCATCAGGTATTTTGCGCGGGCCTGCCCATCCACGGGGATAATGGCCAGGTAATTCTGCCCGGGCGTACGGTGAACCGCCGCCAGGTATTTGCTGTCGGGAGACCAGACCGGGCAGTCGTAGTGGGGGGGCGAATAGCCGGGCGCATTGGTGGGGCTGATGACGAGGAACGCGCCGCGGGTGAGCTGGACGGTGTTTTTGCGGTCCAGCCCGGTGACGAACACCTCATTAAAGCCGTCGGCAATGCCGGTGTCATCGGAAAGGTAGGCGATGCGGGACCCATCCGGCGCGATGCGCGGGCAGGTATGCTCACCGCTGGTGGAAGTGAGCACGAAATTGCTCCTGCCGTCCGGGCGAGAGCGCACGATCCAACTGTCGGCGCCGCTCTGAACGGTGTAAGCCACCCACCCGCGGGCCTGGGCGGGGGGCATAAGCGGTTCGGCGTACGGGGCGGGGGCGGGGGCGGCGCGGGGGCG
>CAYTHO010000164.1:0-6541 GCA_964437595.1 uncultured Anaerolineaceae bacterium | reverse complement strand
TGAGGCACGAGTGTGCCTCAAACTCCCCGAACCCCTGAAAAGAAGAGAGGTTATTTTAAAACTTCCCTGGCTTTTTGCCAGATCGTGTCGAACATGGCGGGGGTCAGGCGGCCCGTCTGGGTGTTCTGCTGGCTGGGGTGGTACGAGGCCAGGATTAGCGGCAGATGATCGCCCAGGGGATACAGCGCGCCGTGCCCGAACTTCAACCGGGGAACTGGATGGCCCTGCTGGCGGTAGGCGGTGAGTACCGTTTCGAAGCCGATGGAACCCAGGGCCACGATCACGCGCAGGCTGCTCAACAGGCGCAGCTCGTTGAACAGGTAAGGGCGGCAGGTATCCATTTCTTCGCGGGTGGGCTTGTTATCGGGCGGGGCGCAGCGGCAGGCGGCTACGATGTAGGCATCGCGCAGGGCCAGGCCATCACCACGGTGGGTGGCATCCGGCTGGTTGGCGAACCCGGCGCGGTACAGTGCGCTAAACAAGAAATTGCCAGAGGAGTCGCCGGTGAAGACGCGCCCGGTGCGGTTGCCGCCGTGGGCGGCGGGGGCCAGGCCAACGATCAGCAGGCGCGCGGCGGGGTCGCCGAAACCCGGGATAGGGCGGCCCCAATATTCCCAATCGCGGTAGGCGCGCCGCTTGACACGGGCCACCTCCTCGCGCCAGGCAACCAGGCGCGGGCAAAGGCGGCAGTCGACGATGCGCTGGTTGATCTGCTCCAATGCGGTGAGCGGGGATAATTCGGCGGACAGGGCCAGGGCCGCTGATGGGGAAGGCTTGAGATGGTCAGCTTCCATCGGGCCGGGATTCTCCATCGTAGAGGAACATGGCATCGCCAAATGAGAAAAAGCGGTAACCCATCTCCACGGCGGTCTGGTAGGCGGAAAGGATGCGCTCGCGCCCGGCGAAGGCGCTGACCAGCATAATCAGCGTGGACTTGGGCAGGTGGAAATTGGTGATGATGGCATCCACGGCGCGGAAGCGGTAGCCGGGGAGGATAAATAGATCGGTGGGGCCGGCAAATGGGGCCACGATCTGCCCCTGAGCGTCGGCCTGGCCCGAAGGCGCAGATTGCGCGGCTAACTGAGCCTGGCGAGCCGCCGATTCCAGGGTGCGCACGCTGGTGGTGCCCACGGCGATGATGCGCCCGCCCCGCTGGCGCGCGGCGTTGATCTGCCCGGCGGTTTCGGGCGTTACCTCGCACCACTCTGTGTGGATGCGATGCTCGCGGGGGTCGGCTTCGGTGACCGGGGCGAACGTATCCAGGCCCACGTGCAGGGTTACCTGTGCAAAGCCCACGCCCATCGCCTTGAGACGGTCGATCAGTTCGACGGTGAAATGCAGCCCGGCAGTAGGCGCGGCAGCGGAACCCGGCTGGCGGGCGTACACGGTCTGGTAGCGCTCGGGGTCAGACAGGCGCTCGTGGATGTAGGGGGGCAGCGGCATCTGGCCTACTTTTGGCAGGTACGGCTCTACCGGCTCGGCGAAGCGCAGGCGCCGCCGCGAGCCGCCCAGGTCCGCCACGATTTCAGCAGGCGGGCCGCCCTCGACGGTTACGGCCCGGCCCGTGCGCAGGCCTTTTCCGCCCACCAGGGCTTCCCAGGTGAGAGCGTCTTCGCGGCGCAGCAGCAGCAGTTCGATGCGCCCGCCGGTATCTTTGCGCGCGTACACCCGGGCAGGGATCACGCGGGTCTGGTTGATGACCAGCAGGTCGCCGGGGCGCAGGTAGGAGGCGATATCCCAGAAGGTTTTATGTTCGAGCGTGCCGTTCAGGCGGTCGAGCACCAGCAGGCGCGAGGCATGGCGGGGTTCCACCGGCGTCTGCGCGATGCGCTCTTCAGGCAGGTGATAATCAAAGTCGGAGGTGTTCAACGAGATAGGTCCAGGCTAGCGTAATCGTGAAGAGAATTCACCACGAAGGGGCGAAGGCAGCGAAGGAAGAGCGCAGAGTAAAGAACATTTTATAGAAACGAGGCGGCTCTATTGGAAGAGGGAGGGCTGCTGGCCGGAGTCGATGAAGGGGACGCCGAGGTGCTCGTAAGCCCGGCGGGTGGCGACCCGGCCCTGGGGGGTGCGGTCGAGGAAGCCGAGCTGGAGCAGGTAAGGCTCCACCACGTCCATGATGGTATCCGGCTCTTCGCCAATGGAGGCGGCGATGGTGTTCAAGCCCACCGGCCCGCCGCTGTATTTTTCGATGATGGTGTGCAGCACGCGGCGGTCGACTTCATCCAGGCCCAAGGGATCGACATTCAACAGGTTCAGCGCTTCATCCGCGACGCTCTTGGAGATGGTGCCCTGGGCGCGGACCTGGGCGAAATCGCGCACGCGGCGCAGCAGGCGCAGCGCCACGCGCGGCGTGCCGCGCGCCCGGCGGGCCACTTCCGAGAGGCCCTCGGCATCGACCGGCACAGACAACTTATTGGCCGCGCGCTGGACGATCTGCTCGGTGGCAGCCTGGTCGTAATAATCCATGCGGTACACCGCGCCGAAGCGCGCCCGCAGCGGGGCGGAGACCAGCGCCAGGCGCGTGGTGGCCCCGATGACGGTAAAGCGCGGCATTTTGAGGCGGATATTGCGCGCCGCCGGGCCTTTGCCGATAACGATATCGAGGGCGAAGTCTTCCATGGCGGGGTAGAGCACTTCTTCCACGGCCCGGCCCAGGCGGTGGATTTCGTCGATAAACAGGATATCGCCGGCCCGCAGGTTGGTGAGGATGGCGGCGAGATCGCCGGCCCGCTCGACCGCGGGGCCAGCGGTGATTTTAATGTTCACGCCCATCTCGTTGGCAAGAACGTGCGCCAGGGTGGTCTTTCCCAGGCCGGGCGGCCCGTAGAACAGCACATGCTCGAGCGATTCTTTGCGCTGGCGGGCAGCCGAGATAAGAATCATCAGGTTTTCTTTTAGCAGTTCCTGCCCGATAAAATCGCCCAAACGGGATGGGCGGAGCGCCGGGTCGGCGCCTTCGTCTGGACGTACCTGTGGGGTTACCAGCCGTTTTTCGAGATCACTCATGGGCATGATTATACCCGATTCCAATGCGCGCCGCACGGGCATGGATCGGGCGCGCGTGTTATAATTGCCAAAACCCCTAACGGAGATTTTCATGCCGAACGTTTTTGTCTCTAACCACCCGCTGGTCCAGCACAAGCTCAGTATTTTACGGGACGTTGATACCGAACCGAAGAAATTCCGCCAACTGGTCAAAGAGATCACCGCTTTGATCGCCTATGAGGCGACGCTCGATCTCAACACGTACCCGGTCGATGTTCAGACGCCGCTGGCGGTTACGAAGTGCCAGCAGCTTCATGAGAAGATTGGGCTGGTGCCGATCCTGCGCGCCGGGCTGGGGATGGTTGAGGGGATCTGGGAGCTAATGCCATCTTCGGAAGTCTGGCACATTGGCCTGTATCGCGATGAGCGCACGCTCAAGCCGGTGGAATACTACAACAAACTGCCTATCGAGCCGACGGTTTCCGTGTGCCTGATCCTGGACCCCATGCTGGCTACGGGCGGTTCGGCCACCGCCACCGCCGATGTGCTCAAGCGCTGGGGGGTGACAAAGATCAAATTCCTGGGGCTGATCGGCGCGCCAGAAGGCATTGCCAATATGCAAAAACACCACCCGGATATTCCCATTCACCTGGCCTGCGTGGACGATCACCTGAACGAGAAGGGTTATATCGTCCCCGGCCTGGGCGACGCGGGCGACCGGCAGTTCGGGACGGCGTAGGGTCGATCTGCGGTCTACCTAACCACCAATTTGCTGCATCCAGCGCCCAACGGGCAGACAGTCGCGCTCCAGTTCGTGGCCGAGGGGTTTGGATTCGATCGCTTCAATTATGTACGGCAGGATGGGCTCTCCGACGCGCAGCGCGGATAGGAAGGGGATTTCGATATCGCGCAGCAGGCACGGGCGGAAATGGCCGTCGGCAGTGACGCGCAGCCGGTTGCACTGCTGGCAGAAGTGGCTGCTCAACGGCGAGATGAAGCCCAGCCGACCCTGCCCGCCTGCCAGGGAGTATTCCTGGGCGGGGCCATCTGGCGCGCTGCCGGGGATGGGCGCCAGCCCGCGCGGGGCCAGGATTTTTTTGATTTCTGGGATGGACAAAAACATTTTGTCCGGGTCGGGGAAGCCCGGCCCCCAGGACTGCTGGTTTTTGACGGGCATCAATTCGATAAAGCGCACGTCCCAGGCATGATGCAGGGTGAGGCCAGCCAGCGCCTCCAGCTCGTCATCGTTGACGCCCCGCAGGGCCACAACGTTGATTTTCAACGGGGTGAGGCCAGCGCGTTCGGCGGCTTCTACTCCACGCAGAACGGTTTCCAAATCGCCCCCGCGGGTGATGCGGGCAAACTTTTGCGGGTCGAGGGTATCGAGGCTGACGTTGATGCGGTGCAGGCCGGCGTCCTTCAGCTCTGCCGCCATGCGCTCTAACAGAAAGCCGTTGGTAGTGAGGCTGATATCTTCAATGCCGGGGGTTTCGGCGATCATGCGGACCAGGGCAGGCAGGTCGCGGCGGACCAGGGGCTCGCCGCCGGTCAGGCGGACTTTGCGGATGCCAACGCTGACGGCTTCGCGCACCACGGAGGCTATTTCTTCATAACTGAGAAAGGCGCTGTGCGGCTGCCACTGGATCCCCTCGGGGGGCATGCAGTACACACAGCGGAAATTGCAGCGATCCGTTACCGATACACGTAAATAGGTTATCGAGCGGCCAAAACGATCTTCCATGTAATGAATTCTACCCCACGGACCGGGGCCGCGAGCGCATACGGATACAGCGCGGCCCACACAAAACTGTAAAGTGGCTATTCCGGCGTGGCAACGATGCGCATGCCGGTGATTTGAGAGATCAGCCCGCGCAGCAGGCGGAAAGGAAGGAGGAGCACGATGTGCAGCGACAGGCTGACGCCGAAAATGGTCGCCAGGGCGCGCATGGCCCGGTCAAACCAGGGGCCCAGGTTTTCGAGCATCCAGGGGCCAGCGCCCACCAGCAGGGCCAGCCCAACCAGCACCAGCAGGGCCAGGATGATGGGCAGCCAGGCGCGGCGGTCAGAGGCGGAGGGCAGCATGGTACTGCTGATGGTGAACGCCAGGTAAAACCAGAGCCAGAAGTCGGACTGGTTGGGCAGCGCCATGAGGCCCTGCCACAGCCCGGGCCAATCTGCCTGATCGATGAAACTGGCCAGCGGAACCAGCCCCAACGGACTGATACCCAGGTAAGCCACTGCCGCGCCGCCGGTGATGAGCGGCGCCATACCGATCAGCGCGTCGCGCAGGATATCGGTCTCTTCGGTTTCGACATAGCCCAGGCGCAGGCGGCCATCCTGGATGACACTGGGCAGCAGCGAAAACCGCCCGGTGCGCACGCCCAGGACACGCGCCATGAGAAAGTGGCTGAGCTCGTGGAGCAGTACGCCGGGAAAAAACAGGAGCGAAAACAGCCCCAGCGCCACGGCCTGGCTGCGCGTCACCAGCAGGAAGACCCACTGGATCTCACGGTGCAGCCAGCGCTGGGCAAACAGGAGTGGCCCCAGCATCAGCAGGAGCCACCCCAATCCACCGGCATACGGCAGTATCTGATCCACGATCCGTTCCAGAAAGACGGACCAGCAGCTTCTTAACCCACGCGGCCAGCCGCCGCGGTCACAATCGCCAGGAAGTCCGCCGTCTTGAGCGAAGCGCCGCCCACCAGGGCGCCGTCGATATCGGGCATGGCGAAAAATTCGGCAGCGTTTTTGGCATTGACCGAGCCGCCGTACTGGATGCGCACGGCCTGAGCGACCACGGAACCAAACATATCCTTGAGGGTCGGGCGGATATAATCGGCCAGGACGGCGTTAGCGCCCTCGGCGGACGCGGCGCGCCCGGTGCCAATGGCCCATACCGGCTCGTAGGCAATCACCAGCTCGGCGGCCTGGGCAACATCGAGGCCCTGCATACCTTCACGTACCTGGCGCTGAACCACCTCGGCGGTGCGCCCGGCTTCGTTTTCCGCCAGGGTCTCGCCCACGCACATGATGGGGATCAGCTTATTGGCAAAAGCGGCCTTTACCTTGCGGTTGACCGTTTCATCGGTTTCGCCAAAGTAGGCGCGGCGCTCGGAGTGACCGAGGATGACGTACTGGCAGAACTCGGCAACCATTTTAGGCGCCACTTCGCCGGTGTAGGCGCCGGACTCTTCCCAGTACATGTTCTGCGCGCCCAGGCCTACCCCAGAGCCAGCCAGCATGGCGGAGAGGGACATGAGGTAGGGGAAGGGCGGGCAGATGGCCCGGTCGATCTTGCTGATCGCCTGTAATTCGGGCAGCATCTCAGCCACCAGCTTGCGGGCTTCTTCGCCCGTCTTGTTCATTTTCCAGTTACCCGCAACAAAAGGTTTACGCATGCTTCTTTTCCTCGCAAAACTAAGGTGATCCTCGAATTATAAGCCGCACCGGGCAAACCGGCAACGGGGAAATTTAAAGTAGAAGACCCCATCCCCAACCCCTTCCCCGAAAAAGCCGGGGAAGGGGCTTTAAGAAAAATATGGGGGTTCGCGGT
>CAYTHO010000163.1:0-6577 GCA_964437595.1 uncultured Anaerolineaceae bacterium | reverse complement strand
GCCAGCCTCACCACCCCAAACCCCTGTTCCATGAAAATATTTTGCGAACAGCCCTGCCTGCTCTAGTCCTTAAGGGGCCCTTAAAATAGATCAAAGATAGTCAACCCAAAACCGGCAGTTTACCGGAAAATAAGTAAGGAGAGAGTTCTTTTACGCCCCCACCCATTGAGGAGACAACATGGCCAGCATTGAGCCCTCGCTGCAGGATTCTCTGGTATCTTCCCTGATCCGCCGGGTGTTTATTTCGGCGGGTCATATTTTTATCCGCCGCCTGGAGAAAGCCGCCGACCGCGCCAGCGAGGCCAACCGCGAGACGCTGCGCAAGATCCTCCAGCGCAACCAGAACACCCGCTTTGGGCGGGAGCATGCTTTCGCCCAGGCCCTCGCCAGCCCGGACCTGGAGTCTGCCTACCGCCAGCAGGCGCCCGTCCGCCGTTACGCCGACTTCGAGGCCGATATCGAGCGCATCAAGCGCGGCGAGAGCAACATCCTCATCGCCGACGCGGTGACCGGCATCGCCGCCAGCGCGGGCACCACCGGCGCGATGAAAATGGTGCCGGTGACCGCCGCGCACATGCGCCCGGCGGTGCAGTTCATGGGCATGATGGAAGGCACCATTGCCCACCGCCACTTCCTGGGCAGCCAGCCGCGCCAGAAGGGCATCTGCCTGCTCAGCTACGCGGGCAAGCCCCTGGAAACCGAGAGCGGTCTGAAAATCGGCGCGGCCTCCGGCATGGGCATCAAGAAAATGAAGCCCATGCTCCATCACATCTGGTGCTCGCCGCCGGATGCGTACGCCGTGGAGGATGACGCTACCGCCCGCTACCTGCACGCGCTGTACGGCCTGCGCTACCGCCAGACCGAGTACGTTATCGCCACCTTCGCCCCCTACGTCCTGCAGTGGATCGCGGTGATGCTCGACTGGTGGGAAGAACTGGTGGAGGATATCAAATTTGGCACGCTGAGCCAGCGCCTGGTGCTGCCAGAAGACACGCGCAGGAGGCTGGAGGCCGGGTTGACGCCCGACCCGCGGCGCGCCGCCGAAGTGCGCAGGGCCTTCGAAGCGGGCTTCGAGGGCATCCTGCCCCGCCTGTGGCCCAACCTCAAGTACATCGACTCGGTGGTGACCGGCAGTTTTGCCATACACCAGCCCGCCCTCAACTATTACGCCGGAGGGGTGCCGCTGTACAGCTCCTTTTACGGCATGTCCGAAGTGTCCATCGGCGTGGGGCTGTGGCCCGACCGGCTGGGGGAGTACATGCTGTTCCTGGGCGCGGCGTACTATGAGTTCATCCAGGTGGAAGACGGCGAGTTTGCCGGGGATCACCCAGATGCCCCGCCGCGGACCGTTACGCTGGAAGACCTGGAGTCGGGAAAGTATTATGAGGTGGTGGTCACCACCTACGCCGGACTGTACCGCTACCGCACCGGCGACGTGATCAAGATGGTCGGGCACTACAAGAGCGCGCCGGTCATCCAGTTTAGCCACCGGCGCGGGCTGGCGATGGACCTGGTGAGCGAGAAGACCACCGAACAGCAGGTGCGCGCGGCGGTGGAAGGGCTGCTGCCCGCCTGGCTGGGCGAGCGCGCCGCCCTGCGCGACTTCACCACCAGCGGCGACGTGGATTCGATCGTGCCGCAGTACGTGTTCTACCTGGAGCTGATCGGCCTGCACCATGAGAAAGCCAAAGCCACGCTGGACGAAGCCGCCGCGCTGATCGACAAAGCCCTGCGCACCTCGAATTACCTCTATTACCGCTGCCGCAAGCGCGGCGTGCTGGGCGCGCCCAAGGTCAAGCTGGTCGAGCCGGGCACCTTCGACGCCCTGCAAAGCCGCCTGGTCGAGCGCCACCCCACCCAGAACCGCACGCAGATTAAGATTCCGGTGAATCTCAAGGCCAAAGAGCTGGTATCGATCATGGAAAACCGCGTGCTGGCCGAGTCCATGCACAGCCGCCTGTCCGCGGCGGATTAGGCTTCTGGTTCCACCGGTCTGAGGCTGTAAAAGAATTGATGAAGTTGCATCGAGGTAGGCCGTCAACGAATAAAAATAACGAATGAACGAATACCGTCCGCCATATATGTGGGTAGATGATCGCCAAAACCGCACATGTGGCGGTTCTTCATTCGTTCATTCGTTCTCTATTCGTTGACGGCTTTGCAAAGCCCAAAATATCCGAATACTTTTACAGTCTCGGAGCGCCGGAACCAGTAAAATTTCACCCCAGAAATTGAAGCGCACCTGTTGTGGAGGCAGCCGGGCATGGCCAGCCTACGTGGTAACAACCTGGACTAGTTTCATGGCGGAATATAGCCCGAATAGATCAGTTGAACGGTTCCCCACTGGCTGATGATCCCAATGGCAGTGATAACCAGGCCAATCAGCACTTTGAATACGTGGTCCCTGGCGGACAGCGTCTGGTACTGCCGTTCATCGCCGGTGCTAAAGATGGATAATTGCTTGGAGAAAAAGATAATCACCACTCCAAACAGGATGATGTTCGAAGAACAGGAGAATCTTGCTAAATAATAGAGGAATTTTGGCCCACCTAAGTACCACGCAGAATTCAGAATCCAGGGAGAAAGGAATACCAGGGAGAAGATAATTAAGATAATCGGGCGGTTCTTTTTTGTCATTTTCATACTGACACTGGATAAAAATGGCGGTTGTGCGCCGAACCTCGGGTTAGTTCTCGCTTGCGCGAGCGTCGGACAGGGATGTCCGACCTACAGAACCTGCCCTCTCCACTATCCTTTAGAAGGCACCCCTTCCCTATAGGGAAGGGGTCGGGGGTTAGGTCCCTTCCAACCGGTACCCATACCCCACCTCGGGCAGGAGCTGGTCGCCGATTTCGATCATCTGCTCGCGGATGGACTTGCCGCCCATCGCTTCGTAGAAGCGTCGCGAGGGGTTGTTGTCGCGCAGGACGAAGAGGATCATGCCGGCGTGGCCCTTCTCCGCCAGCCAGGCCGAAGCGGCGTTGAACAGCGCGCGCCCGATGCCCTGCCCGTGGTACGCGGGCAGGACGTAGATGGCGTACAGCTCGCCGGTGTACGCCGCGTCCGAGTCGCGGTTGGGGCCGGCCATGCAGTACCCGGCGATTTTGGGACGCAGCCCGCCGATGCCCAGACCCGGCTCGCTGTCCTGGTCCAGCTCGGCCACGAACACGCAGCGCGATGCATCGATGCGCCCCAGGTATTCGCACCAGCGCAGGCCCTCCACGTCGATGTCGAAGCGGTCGAGGTAATTCTGATCGATGATGCCCTGGTAGGCTTTGCGCCAGGTGGTGACGCGCACCCGGGCGATGCCGGGTCCGTCAACGGGCACGGCGGGGCGAATGTGGAAAGACATGCGTCAATTATAATGGGTAATACCGGAAAGGCGGGTAAAGATTTTTCGCTGATTTCGCTGATCAGAATTTGTTTAAAAATGCACTAATCAGCGTAATCACGCTTGCGCAGCAAGCGCATAATCAGCGTTATCAGCGTTAAAGGTTTTCCACTATTGCGCCAACCATCCCATTTCTGGTTACAATTGAATCCATGCAGAAAAAACAGCCTACAGGCATGACCGCCTTTATCGTGATCTGGATCGGGCAGATTGTGTCGGTGCTGGCCTCCGGCATGTCGCAGTTTGGGCTGACGATCTGGATGTACCAGCAGACCGAGAGCGCCACCGCCATGGGGCTGATGCAGGTCTTCTTCATCACGCCCTTTCTGGTGCTCTCGCCCTTTGCCGGGGTGATGGTGGACCGCTACAACCGCAAGCTGATGATGATGGTCTCCGACCTGGTCGCCATCCTCGCCACGGGCGGCATCTTCCTGCTGCTGTCGCTGGGCAAGCTGGAATTCTGGCACCTGTACGTGGCCGCGGCGCTGAACGGCATCGGCAACACCTTCCAGTGGCCGGCCTACTCCGCCGCCATCGGCGCGATGATCCCCAAAGAGCAGTTGGGGCGCGCCAACGGGCTGATGTCGCTGATGGAAGCCGGGCCGGGGGTGGTCGCGCCGCTGTTGGCGGGCGCGCTGCTGCCCGTCATCGGTCTGAAAGGGCTGCTTTCGATTGACGTGGTGACCTTCTTCTTCGCGGTGGGCGCGCTGGCGGTGGTGTTTATCCCGCAGCCAAAGCAGTCGGAGGAAGGCAAGCAGGCCCAGGGCAGCATGCTCAAGGAGGCCGCCTTTGGCTTCCGCTACATCTTCGCCCGCCCCAGCCTGTTGGGCCTGCAGATGGTGTTCTTCTTTGGCAACCTGTTCTCCGGGATCGCCTTTACCGTGTTCTCCCCCATGATCCTGGCGCGCACCAACCAGGACAGCCTGATCTTTGGCACGGTGCAGACTGCCGGGGCCATCGGCGCGGTGATCGGCGGGGTGCTGATGAGCGCCTGGGGTGGGTTCAAGCGCCGTATTACCGGCGTGCTGGGCGGCTGGATCCTTTTCGGCATCCTCTTTGCTCCCTTCGGGTCCAAATTGGGCCTGCCCGCCTGGCTGGCCGCGTCGGTGCTCGGGTCGCTGATCTCGCCGCTGATCAACGCCTCCAACCAGGCCATCTGGCAGTCCAAGGTGGCGCCGGACCTGCAGGGGCGCGTTTTCTCGGCCCGCCGCCTGATCGCCTGGTTCACCAACCCCATCTCGCCCATCATCGGCGGCACCCTGGCCGACTTTGTGCTGGAACCGGCTATGCGCGGCCCCAGCGCGCTCACCAGCGCCTTCGGCTGGCTGGTGGGCACGGGCCCCGGCGCGGGGATGGGCCTGTTGATCATCCTCTGCAGCCTGGGCATCGCGCTGGTGGGGCTGGCCGGATACATGGCGCCCGCCGTGCGCAACGTTGAAGACGTGCTGCCCGACCACGAACCGGCAGCGGCGCAGGCCGAGCCTGCCCCGGCGGATTGACCCCCTCCGCTTACTTTTCGATCGTCACGCTCAGCGGGTCCAGGTCGCCGGGCCAGCCGGTATCCAGCGGTGTGGCCTGAAAGCCCTTTACGTAGGGTTTCACCAGGAAGGCGTTGACGTTGTTCCACAGGAACACGCCAGGGATATCGTCTACCAGCCTCTTCTGCGCCTGGCTGTAAATGTCCATGCGCCGGGCAGGGTCGCTTTCCATATCCGCCTTTTCCAGCATCTTGTCCAGCTCGGCGTCTTTGAAGCCGATGCGCTGTGAGAAGAGGCTGCCGCTCTGCCAGTACATCGAGAGCCAGTTCTGCGGGTCGGGGTAGTCGGCGCACCAGCCCACCAGGTTGGTCTGCGGGGCGGTGGCGGGGTCCTTGGCAAGCCGGGCGTATTCGGCGGCCTCAACCGGGTTGAGTTTGACCGCCAGGCCCAGGGCGGCCTTCCACTGCCCGGCGATCCACTCGTAGCGGACCTGGTTGCGCTGATTTTCGATATACGTGAGGGTGATGGGGATGGGCTTGCCGCCGCGCGAGAGCTGGCCGTTGGCAATGGTGTACCCGGCATTCATCAGGATCGAGCGGGCCATGGCCGGGTCGAAGGGGTAGCGATTCTCGCCCGCGTCGTAGCCGGGGAAGCCCTTGGGGACCCACGTTTGGGTGGGGGAACCGTAGCCCTTCAGCACTTCACCTACCAGCGACTCGCGGTCCATCAGGTGTGAAAACGCCTCACGCACTACTTTGTCATCGAAGGGCGGCTTGAGCTGGTGGAATTGGAACATATACGTGCACGAGCCGGGGTAGACCAGGGTTTGATTCGCCAGGGCCGGGTCCTGCTGGGTGATGGGCAGGTGCTCGGCAGACAGGGTGACCACGTCCAGGTCGCCAGAGCGGAAGGCCTGCACGGCCTCCTCGGCGCCGGAGATATAGCGCGCCTCCACGTCGATGCGGGCCTGGCCGCGCCAGTAGCGCAGGTTGGGCCTGAACAGGGCGCGCTGGCCTGCTTCCAGCTCGCTCAGCACCATCGGCCCGTTGCCCACCTGGTTGGCGGGGTCTTCGAACCAGCGCTCGCCGCCGCGCTGGATCAGCTCCTCTTTGGCCGGGTAGCTCACCCACAGCGACATGACGGTGTGGAAGTAAGGCGCCGGGCGGGTGAAATCCAGCTCCAGCACCTGGCATTCGAGCTGGGCGTAGTCCCGGCAGGGCTGCCCGGCAAGGTCCAGGGCGCGCACCCCCACCGCGGCGCGCAGCTTGCGCAGCTCGTCCGCGGGGGTTTTGGCCGGGTCAGCGGTGCGGTAGGCCACCGCGCCGGTGATCTCGTCGGTAACGGTGCTGTAATCGCCGCCCATGGCCGGGTCGAGGTTGCGCAGGATGGCGTATTCAAAGCGGCGGGCGTTGAGCGGGGAACCGTCGGAATACTGCAAATCTTTGCGCAGGGTAAAGCGGAGCTGGCGCAGATCGGCGCTGTACTCCCAGCGCGCCGCCGCGCCCGGCACCGTTTCCAGCTTCTCGTTCAGGCGGGTGAGGCCCTCATAAATCAGGTGAACGTGGGCGGTCTCGTTGACGTACGAGGCGCGCTGCGGGTCGAGGATTTCGGGGTAGGAGTCGAAGTTCACGCGCAGGGTGCCGGTGTGCGGCCCAACCTCAACGGGGACCACTGGCGCTTCGGTTGGTCCAGCCGGGGCGGGTTGGGT
>CAYTHO010000162.1:0-6980 GCA_964437595.1 uncultured Anaerolineaceae bacterium | reverse complement strand
CCCTTCTGCTTATTCCTGTTCTACCTTCCCTTTTATCATACAAGGGGCGCAGCGAAACGAAAAGACAGCATCATCATTATAGGCTGCGCTGCGCCCTAACGGTGCATTCCCAGGCTGTGGCGTTGGTGGATTATGAATGGGCGCAGCGCGGTGGTTCCTGGATATATACGGCTGATCGTCCCGCTGCGCCCCTACGATGTTCGGATGGTGGATTCTCAGGCTGGGGCGTGGGTGAAATGGGGAGCATCGAACAGATCGGCGCGGTCGGGGCGATTGCATAAAAATCCTCACCCACCCCAACCCTCCCTCTCCGAAACGAAAATCACGTTTCGGAGAGGGAGGGAGCAGAGAATCTGCGTCAGCGTTAGGCTCCCCTCTCCAGAACGCCGATCTTGCGTTCTGGAGAGGGGCCGGGAGTGAGGATATTTTGTGAATGGCGTCAATTATTTTTGTAATGCAATCGCCCTGTCGGCGCGGTAAATCCACCGGGAATCGTTCGCTTGCGGCGTGCTTCTCTCTGGTATGATAATGGGTAAACCGCCTGGAATGGCGTATCCCTTTTCGTCACCCATTCCCCGCAAGACCTGGAGAACCCCATGCCGATCTCTGCCCCGCGCCGTATGATCCCTGCCCTGCTGCTGATCGTGTTCCTTGCGCAGCTTATCACGGCCTGCGCGCCGCAGGCGACCGCCCTGCCTGCCACAGGCACGCCGGCGCCCGCCGCCGCGCCCAGCGAACCCGCCGCGCCGCCCACGCTGAACCCGCCCACGATCACGCCAACGAACCTGCCGACCGCGACGCAGGCCCCCAGCAGCACGCCCGCCCCCAAAGAAACGCCGATCCCCGCCATCGAGCTGCTGCCGGTGAAGGACTTCACCATGCTGAACCTGACTCTGCTGTCGCAGGCGTTCTCGATCTACCGCCCGGTGGAGCTGGCGATTGAGACGGACGGCAGCGCGGAAAACCCCTTCGACCCGGCCCTGGTGGACCTGACGGTGCGCTTCAGCGGGCCGTCGGGGCAGGTGCTGGTGGCGCCGGCTTTCTGGTACCAGGATTTCGACCCGCGCACGCTGGCCCCTGTGGGCGAGCCGGGCTGGCGGGCGCGCTTTACCCCGGTCGAGGCGGGGGAGTGGTCGGCGCAGGCGGTGTTGAAGACGCCCGCCGCGCTGAAAAGCGAGGCGCTAACGTTCAGCGTGGAGGCGGACCCCGCCGCGCGCGGCTTTGTGCGCGTGAGCGCCTTCGACCCGCGCTACTTCGCCTTCGACGACGGCTCGTTCTACTTCCCGGTGGGGCTGAATATGGGCTGGTCCACGGGCGACGTGCTGGCCGATTACACCCAGTGGCTGGATCACCTGAGCCAGAACGGTGGCAACTACATCCGCGTGTGGATGGCTTCCTGGTCGTTTGCGCTGGAGTGGGATTACAACGGGCTGGGCAATTATACCAACCGCATGAAGCAGGCCTGGCTGCTGGACCAGGTGTTCCGGCTGGCGGAGGAGCGCGGGGTGTACGTGATGCTGTGCCTCATTAACCACGGGCAGTATTCTGAGAGCACTAACCCGGAATGGCCGTATAACCCCTACAACGCCGTGTGGGGCGGGCCGCTGGAGTCGCCGGAGGAGTTCGTCACCAACCCGGAGGCGAAGGAGCTGTTCAAGCGGCGCGTGCGCTACATCGCCGCGCGCTGGGCCGCGTCGCCCAGCCTGGCGATCTGGGAATGGTGGAACGAGGTGCACTGGACGCCGATTAAAGAAAAGGACCTGATGCCGTGGATCAGCGAGATGACCGCCGAGCTGCGCAAATATGACCCCTACGATCACCTGGTGAGCACCAGCTTCGGGGCAGGCGTGACCAACGATACCTGGGCGATGGCGGAGATCGACCTGGCCCAGCAGCACGAGTATTCCACGCTGGACCCGCTGCTGACGATGGCGAGCACGCTCAAGCAGATCCAGCGCCGGGCGGGGGAGCAGGTGAAGCCGATTCTGCTGGCGGAGTACGGCAGCTCGGCGGAGGGGGAGACCGCGGCGTTCAACCGCGGGGCGATCCACCTGCACAACGGGCTGTGGGCGGCGCCGTTCAGCGGGTACGCCGGGCCGGGTATGTACTGGTGGTGGGATAACTACATCGAGCCGCTGGATTTGTGGCACCACTACCGCGGCGTGGCGGATTTCTTCGCCGGGGAGAACCTGCAGGGTATGGCGGTGGGGACGGGCCAGGTGACTCCGCCGACCAAAGACGGCGAGACCACCGCATCCGCGCTGACCCTGCAAACCGCCGACCGGGCGCTGGTATGGGTGCGCGCGGGGGCCTACACCTTCGATGGGGCGCGCGCGGCCTACAACGCCGCCCGGCGCAAGGGGGAGGTTCCGGCGGACTGGGTCTACGAGCCGCCCGCGCAAACGTTGACGGTGACGATCAGCGGGCTGAAGGATGGGGCCTACCAGGTGGTGTGGTTCGATACGCTGGAGGGGCAGGTGGGCGATCCGCTGGCGGTGAAGGTGGAAGAGGGGAGGGTGGTGGTGAAGATCAAGGAACTGAAAGCAGACCTGGCGTTCAAGGTGGAGGCGGTGCGTTAGGTTTGCGGTGTGGTGGATGCGCGACGCCGGAGCGCCGCGCAGTGGGTTCCTACGGGGACCGTAGGAACCAGAAGAACCAGAAGACCAGAAGATAAACTTGTAATAATAATATTATTTATCAACAGAATGCATGATTAATGGTAAAATAATTGGGTGATTTTGTATTCATTTAATTGGGAGCTGCTGATGGGGGGAATGGGGAGATGGTAAATGAAGGCGAAAAGAATTCCGCCCAGGATGATCCTGGTGTACGCGCAGGTTTCGGCCTATATACTGGCGGCGGCGCTGATGTTCGTTTTGTATTTGATCGGGCGGCTGGCGCTGTTCCAGGCCAGCATTCCCGACGGGATGGGTAAGACGCTGACCCTGCTGCTGGTGCTGATTGGGGGCACGGCCCTTTCGGCGCTGCAGAACACCGGGCTGCGCAAGTGGTTTCCCCAGCGGGTGGATTGGGTGGTGTTGAGCGGGCTGGCGGTGCTGTTGATGGCGGCGTTTGTGGGCTGGCTGCTGGACCCGCTCGTGCTGCCCTCACCGGGGCCTTTGAACTGGCTGGGCGCGCAGTTCGCGTGGACGGCGCAGGGCGAGGCGATCGGGCAGTGGAGCCTGGCGAGCGGGTTTGTGGCCGGGCTGTTGGGCGGCTTGCTGTTTGGCATGCTGCAGGCCGCCCTGCTGCCGAGCCAGTTTCCGGCGTGGCATAGGCGGCTGTGGTGGGGGATATCGGCGCTGGCCTGGGCGTTTGCCGCCGCGCTGCTGCTGGCGGCGGTGAATACCGCCACCGTGGCGGCTGGCACAGTCGCCGCCGGAGGAGGGTGGTAATTCGGCCAGAAGGTTGTACAATTAAAAATTGAATCAACCTGCTTTTTCACAAGGAGGGCAGCGAGCATGCCTGTTACGTGGATGGAGCATCAGGGAAAGCAGATATTGCTGGCGGATTACAGCGGGCTGTCGGGCGAGGAGTTGGCTGAAACCTTCAAGGCGGCGGTGGAGGCAGTGAATGCCCGGCCTGGGAAGACGCTGGTGCTGAGCGACTTCACCGGCGCGGTGGTCGATACAAAATTTATGGGGCTGGCGAAAGAATTGGGCAAGCCCAAGGGGGAGCGCAAGGCCACGCGTATGGCGGCGGTGGGGCTGAGCGGCCTTAAGCCCATCCTGCTGACGGGCTATAACCTGGCGACCGGAGCGGAGATGAAGCCGTTCGACACGCGCGAGGCGGCGCTGGCCTGGCTGGTCGGCGAACCGTGATGAAGGGTAATTGAAATTTCGAAGCCCGCGCTCATGTGACAGAACCCATTTTTTGCGCCGGTTGACGAAATTTCGTAAATTTGCTACGATCATATCATCCAGGGTTTTCCCCTTAATCGTAAACCTTATTATCATCATCCGCATTATTCCCCCTGGAAGAGGGGTTGTTATGCCTACCTTTTCTGCGCGCGCGCCGCGCCGGGCAGCCCGGGTGCTGCTGCCGGTCATTGCCATCCTGCTGATGATCGCCGGCCCTGCCGCCGGGGTATATTATGCTCGCAAGATCAGCGGGGTGATGAAGACGCCGGCTTCCTCGGTGGGGGAGGCATACTATATCAGCCCGGACGGGCGCTATGTGGTGTTTACCGCTGACCGCGAGATCGATGGGGCGGAGAACGTGTATTCCGTGCCCGCGGCGGGCGGCCCGGCGGTGCGCATTTCCAACGCGGCGACGGTGGGGGTGGAGGTGTACGATCTGGCGATTTCGCCGGATAGCAGCCGGGTGGTGTTCCGCGCCGACGCGCTGACCGCAGGTGAGATGGAGCTTTTCAGCGTGCCCATTGCCGGGGGGACGGTGACAAAGCTGAACGCGCCCCTGGTGCATTTGGGGGATGTGGCGGATTTCAAGATCGCGCCAGACAGCCAGTCGGTGCTGTACCTGGCCGACCAGGAAGTGGATGGGGCGTTCAACCTGTACTACACGCCTATCGACCACAGCGATGTAACGCGGGTAAACCCGGACATGGACCCAAGCTATGATGTGAATTACGACTTTGCCTTTCACCCGGGCGGGCTGGGGATCGTCTACCGGGCCGACGGATTTCACGAGGGAGTGGGGGTGAAAGAGCGCCTGTACTGGAAGCCCCTGCCTAGCGGCGCGGTTCGCCAATTGAGCGATGAGGAAATGGACGATGGCACGGTAGAGTCATTCAAGATTACGCCGGACGGCAACTCGGTGGCGTATAAGGCCAATTCGGGGACATCTGGGGCGGGGGCAATTTGGAGCATGTATGCTTCGTCGCTGGTGAACCCCGCGGTGCGCGCCGTGCCTATGTCGAGCACCACCGGCCCGCGGGCGATGCGGAACTTTGAGATCACGCAGAACAACGTGGTGGCGTACATTGCGCAGAGCCTTACGGAGCCGGATAAAATGGAGCTGTACGCGGCCTGGTTCGATGGCACGGGGACGCTGCACACGATTACGCTGAACGATCCGCTGTGCGCTCAGTGCGATGTGACCGATTTTCAGGTGGCGCCCAATGGGACCGATGTTGTTTACCTGGTTATGGATTACACGTCTGGCAGCGCTTCGCGGCTGTACAGCCGTACGGTGCGGGGCGGCTCGCCGACGGTGCGGCAGATCAGCGCGGCGCTGATCGCAGGCGGCGAAGTGGCCTATTTTGAGATCACTGCCAACAGCCTGGGGGTGATCTACACGGCCCAGCGCTACAGCACCCAGTATGAGCTGTTCAGCGTGGCGATCACCGGGGGCGATTCGCTGCAGTTGAGCTATCCGCTGGCGGCGGGGACGGATGTGCGCAGTCCGCATGTGGGGCCAAACAGCACCAGCGTGGAATATATCGCCCACGAGGCGATCGACAGCGGAGATGCGCTGCTGGTGACTGCGATCACGCACCGGCAGGTGGACCGGCTGAGCCGGTCGATCGAGGTGGCGGGCGGGGGGATTGAAAGTTTCATATTCTCGCCGGATGGGAAATGGGTGGTGTACAGTTCGGATGCGACCGTGCTGGACCAGCGAGAGCTTTATCTGGCGAAGGATTCGTGGATGGATTACCTGCCGTCGGTGGGGAAGTAGGAAGAGGATAACCACGAAGAAAGAGAGTAACCACGAGGCGCGAGGTTGTGTAGGGCGGCCATCCCTGGCCGCCGGGGGAAGAGATTAGTGCATCACATACTGGTCGGTGCGGAAGGCCACCTCGATCATGCCGCCGGGGCGGAAGTTGCTGGCGAAAAATTCGTAGGCCTGCTGGCGGTCTTCCTCACCCTGGCTTGAACCGAGCAGCTGGTCGCCATAGGCGGCGAAATCGGCGATGATGCGCTCGTAGCGGTAGTAGGCCAGTGCGATGGGATCGAGGGTGGTTTGCGTGTAGCCACAACCGTAAAGGAGCCGTTCCGCGCGGCCTGAGGCGGGCGGGTTGAGATAGCCCTGGTAGAACAGCGACTCGCTGTGGGGTGTGTCGCCGCGCATGCCCGCGCCGATGGACATGAGGTCGCGCTCTTTGGGGGCGAAGAGGACGTTGTCCCAGTCCACCAGGTAGAGGCGGCCCTGGGGGGTGATGTGCAGGTTGCCGGGGTGGACATCGGCGTGGCACAGCACGTAGGGCAGTTGGTTGGTGTTCGCGCGCTCGCGGAGCAGGTCGCCCAGCCGGTCGCAGCGGTCGAGCATATGCCGCATGGTGTCGCGGCGCTGGCACATCAGCGCGGCGAGTTGGGCGCCGGGCGCATCAAGCTGCGCTTTGGCGCCGCTGGACGCGGCGGGCGCATCAAGCTGCGCTGGTCCGCCTGAAGTTCGCGGCTTATTATCGTTTTTGAGCGGAATTGGCGAACTGCCGCGAACTTTGGACGCGGCGGGCGGTGCAAGCACCGCTTTGGCGCCGTTGAACGCGGCGGCGGGATCGGTGAAAGAAACGTCTTCCACCTGAGCCAGGTACCTGCGCGTGCGGTCGCGGTGGATGGGGGAGAAGTCCTCGAATGGGATGCGTTTCGCGAGAGCGTCGGGCAGGCGGGCTTCGTGCAGGCCGCGCAGCAGCGCGCCGTACTCGATCCACTGGCGCTCGGTCAGCGCTACCTGGTAGCCGTCCTGGCCTTCCACGAAGGGGTAGAGGATCATTTTGTACGGGTCCAGGCTGCCCCACAGGCCGCCCGCGCGGGTTTCCAGCGGGGCGATGATGGCGGCGCGCAGGGCGTCGGCGCGAAAAGAGGCGGCGCGAAAAGAGGCGGCGCCCCGCTCAGCCAGCAGGCGCGGCACTTCCACGGTGATCGGGTCAAAGGGGCCTTTGCGCAGCTTGAGGAAGTAGGGCGCGCCCGATGGCACGTCCACGCGGTAGACGGCGGTGTTGATATCTGCGCCGATGGGCAGGAAGGTGACGCGGGTGGGGGAGAGGTTGTATTCGGCCTGCAGGCGGTCGAGGATGAGGG
>CAYTHO010000161.1:0-7028 GCA_964437595.1 uncultured Anaerolineaceae bacterium | reverse complement strand
GGGGTGCGGAAAACGATGATGCCCGCGTCGATGGTGGTGATGCTGATGAGGTTGGAGGCAAAGGTGTAAACATCGGTGAAGCCCAGGAGCGCGCCGGAGGGGTTGACGTCGGAGTCCTTCTGGTCATCGCCGGAAGCGCCGTCTTTGGGCGAGAAGGCGCCGCCGGATGGCAGCACCACGCGCACGCGGTAATCGCCAGGGGTGGGGGCGGTGACGGTGTAATTGCCCGAGGCGTTGGTGACGGCGGAGTCGATGAGCTGGGTGCGGTCGGCGTTCCACAACTGCACGGTGACGCCCGCCAGCCCAGGCTCGCCGGCGTCCTGCCGCCCGTCCTGGTCCAGGTCGTCCCACACGAAGTTGCCCACGTTGATGGGCGTGGGGGTGCGGGTGTGGGTGGGGATGATAATTACCTGCGCCTGGGCGTCGCCGCGCGGGGCGAGGGCGGCCAGGATCAGGATGAAGGCCAGCGCCAGCAAAACGATAGTGCGGTTGCGATTGAGCATTTTGGGCATAATGGAATTCTCCCCCCAGAAAGCCGCCGTACGCGGCGGGTGTTAATTCGGATATATAAGATTGTATTTATAATAATATATGCGTTTAAGAAAATATGCAATACCGGGTTTCACCCGGGGTAGGGCTATTTCAAGGTCAGGCGGAAGAACCTCTCCCCTCGAAGCCCTCGCTATGATCCGCAAGAGCGGCGGATCATGGCGAGGGGAAGCTTGAAATCTCTCATTCCCACGCAGAGCGTGGGAATTCCCTCCGGGACGCTCCGCGTCCCGCGCGCGATCGATATGTCCACCAGGCGCGGCGCGGAGCGCCGAAGAGGGGGTTCACACGCGGAGCGTATGAACCAGATGAAACTCACCCAGTCGGGCCGGGGGTGGGGTCTTCGAGGGGAACGCCAGCGGCGCACAGCGGGCAGTCGGCGGGTTGCCACATCCGCAGGTCGCGCTGCTCTACGGATTCGACGGTTATACCGTGGGGGGCGAAGTAGGCGGGAGCGGCATCGCCCAGCAGCAGGAAGCAGCCCGCCACAACCGTCACGGCCCGGGCGGCCTGCAGGCTGGCAAACGCGCCGCGCACGGCGGACCCGGCGCTGATAACGTCGTCGACGATGGCGATGCGCTTCCCTTCCACCAGCCGGACCTGCGCGGCGGGGAGGCGGTATTGAATGGAATACAGCGCGCCGGAGCCGCCAGCGGGCGCAAAGCGTTCAGCGTAGTAGAAGTCCGCGTCCAGGGCGGCGGCGAGGCGCTGGGCCAGGAAGGCCCCGCCGGTGAGCGGCCCGCAGATGCCGTCCGGGCGGTAGGGGGCCAGCTTCTGGGCCAGCCGGTCGATGTAGGGTTGGGTGGCGCCGGGGCGGGTGAAGAGGGCGTCCAGGTCCATCCACAGGGTGGAATGGTAGCCCGATTCGTAGCGGAAATGGCCGGCGCGCGCGCCGAGGGTGGTGAGCAGGTCAGGGGGCATGGGGGATCAGGTGGTCTGGTAGAAGATGGGAGATAGGGCGCGGTAGAACTTGACAAATTCGCGCAGCAGGCGCCCAAGCGGCAGCCTGCCCTTGGTAGGGTCGAGGTGGGAGAAGTTCATCTCGGTGAAGCGCAGGCCGGGGTGGTCTTTGAGCGCCTCGGCGAGCTGGCGCGACTCGCTGATGGGGATCAGGTTGTCGCCGCGGTCGTGGAGCAGGGTGATGAGGGGCGCGCGGATTCCACGGCTGGCGCCGGAGAGGTGCGTGAGGGGCGACATGGCATCGAGGCGCTGCTGGAAGTCGGGGGGCAGGCAGCGCAGGGCATCGGCGGCGGCGGCATGGGTGGGGGCGGTGAGCAGATCGTAGAGCCGTTGGCCCGGCGGGGAAAGCGGCATGGGGGGCGGGTCCGGCGGCAGAATCCGGCCCTGCACGCCGCCATCGGCCAGGGCGCGGCGCTCGGCGGCGCGGAACCAGTCCGCTTCGGCGGGGTCGAGCGGGGCGGTGAGGGAGTGGACGAAGACGCGCCGGGTGAGCTGGTCCACGGGCCACGGCTGGCGGTCGCCGCTGATGCAGCGGGACTGGGAGGCGATATCGGCGGCGAAGGTGCGCATCGAGGAGAAGGGCGCGTACGCGCCAACGAAGGCCACCTGATCCCGGATGAGCGGGTGAGCGGCAGCCATGAGGGCGAAGGAGCCGCCCACGCAGGTGCCCAGCAGCCCGCTGCGGGCGGGGTCGATGTTAGGCTGGTCGATGAGCCAGCGGTAGGCCAGGGGCAGGTTTTCGTTGTCCAGCGGGTCGAGGCGGAAATCGCGCATGGCGGGGGACCAGTACAGCAGGGCGGCGAAACCGGCGCGGGCCAGGGCATTGCCGAGCACGGGCACCTGGGGGTGATTGACCTCAAAGGGCACCACGCCCAGGCAGACGAGGATGCCCGGATACGGGCCGGAAGTGGGCGGGTGGTACAGGTCACCCTCGGCAAAACCGTCCTGGGTGGAGTAGCGGATTTTATCGACCACCGGGGCGGGAGTCACCCAATCGACCGGGCGAGAGGGGATCATGGGGAAGACTTTCAGGAAGAAGGTGGCGGCCCGGGCGGTTGCGCGCAAGCGTTTTTGTGTCACGGCGGCATTCCTTTCCATAGAACAGCTGCAAAGTGACCCAACTGTATTCTGGGATGCTTGATCTACCGCATCAGCATGGGCAGGTAGATTCTGCCGCTGGCGCCGGAGTATTTGTAGTAGACGCGCATGCCGCACAGGCGCATGGTGTTGTTGGTGACGCCGCCGGAATCCCAGACCAGGGCCAGCGAGCGGGCGGAATCGACGAGGTGGGGTGTGTTGGGGAAGTAGAACAGGTCGCCGTAACCGGCGCTGCCCTCGCTTTTGCCGAAGATGAAATCTTTATTACCGCCGCCGTTGTCATATTCGGTCACCACCAGGGTCGAATCGAGGGGGGTGGTGGCGTCTCCGGCGGTATCGTAGGTGAACAGGCGCACGCCCCACAGGTCGGACCCGGGGGGCAGGTGCAGGTCGGCGGTGAGGGTGGTGGTTCCGCCGGTGATGTGGACGCACCCGGCCTCGTCGTAGGCGTAGGCGGTGCTGGCGGCGCGCGGCTGGAAGGCTGCCCCGGCGATATTGCGGTAGTGGTAGGTCACGGCGGACATCTCGGCGGGCAGGTCGGGTTCTGGCGCCGCGGCGGGCTGGGAGGCGCCGGGGTAATCGGGCAGCGACCAGTACAGGCGCGCGCCGCACAAGGCCACATCGGGGCCGCCGGGCAGTTGGGCCGAGAGCAGCATGGATTCGGCCTCCTGATCCACGGCGTAGGGCGCGGTCAGGGGCTGGTACAGGTCGGAGAAGCCGCCGGAGGCGCTGCCGTTGCTGGCCTCCAGCAGGGCGGCGGACCCGCCTTTGCCGTCGAAGGTGGAGAGGTTGAAGGTAAGGCCAGCGGCGGCGCTGGTGTCGTTAAAGTACACGCGCGCGCCGATCAAGGTGGCGCCGTCCGGCAGGTCCAGGTCGGAAACGACCGTGCCCGCGGCGCCGGTGGTGATGCAGCCATGCCCGGCGTAATCGTAGGCAGTGGCAGAGTCGCGGGGCAGGAAGTCCTGACCGGCGGTGAAGGTGTAGTAATAGCGCGTCATGGCGGCGGAGGGGGCACCGGCGGGGGCTTCGGAAGGCGAGCCGGAGAAGTAAGGCGGTTCAGGCGGGACGTAGAAGATTTGGGCCGAGCACAGGCGCAGCAGGGTACCCTGCGCCGCGCGCGACCAGACCATCGACAGGGCCTCGTTTTCGCTGTCGACGATGAAGGGCGACGCCAGGGCCACATACTGGCTGACAGCGCCCGGCGCGCCGCTGGTGGATATGGTTATCCGGGCGGTCTGGGCGCCCGCGCCATCGTATGCGGTGAGGGCGAGCTGCATATCCGCGCTTTCTTGCGCATCATAGCCGAAGAAGCGCATGCCCAGGATGGTGGCGCCCTGCTGCAGGTTGACCGGCGCGGTGAAGGCGCTCGATTCGCCGCTGGCGCTGCCGCTGGCATACACGCAGCCGCCCGCGTAATAACTGAGCTTCACCGTGCTGGCGCGCGGCTGGAAGGCGACACCCGGAAGGGTGTAGTAGCCAGACAGGCCGCCAGCCCGCTGGGGGTTGGCCTGCCAGAAGCGCTGTAGACTCTCTTGCTCCTCCGCGGGGAGCGGGGAGGACGCGCCCTGGGGATCGACCGGCGGGGCAGGCGGATCGGCCTGGGCGGGAGATGGGGCAAACAGGGCGGCAAACAGCGCGAGACAAAGGAGCAGATGAACAGCGGTGGATGATGTCTTCATGAGTTTTCTCCAACGTGCAGAAGATTTTGCTACCCCAGCGGCATAAACACCAGCAGGGGGATGAAAAAGGGGATCAGTTCATTTTCTACTTATATTATAATGACAACAGGATTAAGGACTCCCTCATTCACCCATGCGACTCTTGCGGCATCCAACCACCCAATTCCTTCTACGCCACCTGGCAGCGCTGGCGAGCGTGGCGGCCTTCACCGTGGCGCTGTGGTGGCTGCGGCCCGTGCTGGCGATCCAGCTCATCGCGCTGATTTTCCTGCTGCCGGTGCTGGCGAGCACGGTACTGTGGGGCCTGACCCCCGGCGTGCTGGCGGGGTTCCTGGCCTTTTTGGCCTTCAACTACTACTTCATCCCGCCTTTCCACACCCTGCGCGTGCACCAGTCGCAGGATGTGATTACGCTGATCATCTTCCTGATTATGGCGGTGGTGACCAGCCAGTTGATCGGGCGGGCGCGCGAGGGCGAGCACCTGGCGCGCATGCGCGAGTGGGAAGCCACGCGCATGTACGAGCTGATTTCGGTGCTGGCCGGGCTGGCGGACGCGCAGGATATTGCCCGGGCGCTGGCCGACCACGCGCAGGAGACGTTCGGCTTCCTGGCGGTGGAGGTGACGATCCCCGAACGCGGCCAGCCCGCCATCCAGTCTTCGGCGCCCAGCCAGGCCCTGCCCGCTGAACCGGCGTCCGCCGTGCTGCCGCTGCTCACCGCGCGCGGGCGCGAGGGGGAGCTGCGCATCTGGCAGAACCGCGGGGCGCTTTCCGCCGAGGAGAAGCGCCTGCTGGAGGCTTACCTGGGGCAGGGCGCGCTGGCGCTGGAGCGCACGCGCCTGAGCAGCATGGAGCACAAAGCGCGCGTGCTGGAAGAAAGCGACCAGTTAAAATCGTCGCTGCTCAACTCGGTATCCCACGAGCTGCGCTCGCCGCTGGCGGCGATCAAGGCGTCGGTGTCCAGCCTGCGCAGCGGGGCGGTGAACTGGGAGACCGGGGCGCGCGATGACCTGCTGGCGACCATCGAGGAGGAGACGGACCACCTGAACCTGCTGGTGGGCAACCTGCTGGATATGTCGCGCATCGAGTCGGGGGCGCTCAAACCGCGCCGCCGCTGGAACAGCATCGCCGAGATCGCCATGGGCGCGGCGACCAAACGGCGCGGACCGCTGCAAACGCACCGGCTGGAGATGGACTTCTCCGACGACCTGCCGCTGGTGCCCACCGATTATGTGATGATCGAGCAGGTGTTCACCAACCTGATCAGCAACAGCGTCAAGTTTGCCCCGCCGGGCACGCTGATCCGCATTGCCAGCCGCAAAGAAGGCGAGAACTTGCATACCTGGGTGGCAAACCAGGGGCCGGGCGTGCCGGAAGACCGCCTGGAGCGCATTTTCGAAAAATTCAACCGCCTGAGCGATGATGAAGCGGTGACCGGCACGGGGCTGGGGTTATCGATCTGCAAGGGGATTGTGGAAGCGCACGGCGGCAGGATTTGGGCCGAGAACCAGACCGGCTGCTTCGTGTTCCACTTTACCCTGCCGCTGACGCTGGATGGGGCGCTGCCGGAAGCGCCAAAGGAGGCCCAGGATGGATAAGGCAACGCCGCAGGCGGCGCACGAGCCCGGCAAGGGGACTAAAACCGACCCGCTGATCCTGCTGATCGACGACGAGCCGCAGATCCTGCGCGCGCTGAAGACGATCCTCAGCGCCAACCACTTCCGCGTGGCGGCGGCGACCACCGGCGAGCAGGGCATGGCGCTGGCGGTGGCCCAGCCGCCGGATATGATCATCCTCGACCTGACCCTGCCGGACACCGACGGCATCCAGGTGTGCGAGCAGATCCGCGAATGGTCGCAGGTGCCGATCATCGTGCTGTCGGTGCGCGACGATGAGCGCGATAAGGTGGCGGCGCTGGACAAGGGCGCCGACGATTACCTGACCAAGCCCTTCGGCATCGAGGAGCTGCTGGCGCGCATCCGGGTGGGCCTGCGCCACTCGGCGCAGGCCATCGGCAACAAGCAGAGCGTGATTAAGGCCGGCCCGCTGGTGATCGACCTGGCGCGGCACATCGTCACCAACAACGGGGAAGAACTGCGGGTGACGGCCACGGAGTTCAAGCTGCTGGCGTACCTGGCGGCCCACGCCGACCGGGTGCTGACGCACCAGGCCATCCTGACGCATGTGTGGGGCTTCGAGGACTCGGACCACGTGGAATACCTGCGGGTGTATATCGGGCAGCTCCGGAAGAAGATCGAGCGCGACCCGGACGAGCCGCAGATTCTGCTCACCGAGCCGGGGGTGGGCTACCGCTTCCGGTCGAGCGAGTAGGCGGGGCGGGGACCGGCGTGGAGGGAAAGGTTAAGAACAACCTCATCCCCCAGCCCCTTCTCCACCATTGGGGCCCCTACCCCAATGCTAGAGAAGGGGTGCCTTCTGGCGCAATGGGCTTAACGAAGGGAAAAGCGCCCTGGTGGTTTGAGCGGTAGCCCGGGCATCCCTGCCCGGGGCTTCGCGCAAGCGAAGAATTCGGCAGCGTGTCGGGGAAGGATCCCCGACCTACCGGAGCGTCCTCTTGGGTAGGAACGATTCTGGTAGGGCGCGGCTCGCGAGCCGCCCAACCTTTGCCATCCACCACCACGGGCCCGGTCAACCCGCCGGGCGCGTCGGCGCGACAGGAAGTCGCGACGCGCCCCTTGTATGATAAAAGGGAAGGTAGAACAGGAATAAGCAGAAGGGATCC
>CAYTHO010000160.1:0-7067 GCA_964437595.1 uncultured Anaerolineaceae bacterium | reverse complement strand
CCTCCCCCCCTTTCCCCGGGGTCGGGCCCCCCGGCGCCGGGGGGGCGGGGGGGGGGGTTGGGGGGGGGGTGGGGGGGGGCGGGGGCGTGGGCGCGGCTGGATCAATAGGGCCTGCAGGCTCTGGAATTTCGATCGAGACCGGTTCGAGCGTGTTGACATCCTGCAGGATATCCGGCGAGAGCATGCCGATCACCGTCACGGTCTGCCCGGGGCGCAGGAGGCCCGCTACGCCGCTGGACAGATCCACTTTCACAGCTAACGCCACATGCCCTTCGGGCAGTTCAGCCGGAATGCCGGCCTGGGCTGTGTCGCCCAGGATCGAGGCGGTGACAATATCCCCCGGGGCGCGGCCAACCGCGACCATCTTGCCAACCACCTGATCGGCCTGAGCGAAGGCATCCTTTGGGCGGGCCTGAGCCGGCACGGTCTTCACCTCCACCAGCTCGTCGGTGAGCATGGTGCCGGGGGCGATGACGACCTTGGCGACCACCACCGGCACGGGGCGGATCACGCCGTTGAGCAAAACAATGGTCAGCAGGCCGATCAGTACGGCCAGAACAATGGGGACAATGGGTGAGCGTTTCTTGAACATACTTTGTTAACCTCCAATGGATGATAAGGACAGCCGCGCCAGGATTTCGCCGTCAGACGGCTCGCGGCTGCGGATGATCAGGGGGTGAACCAGCATGGGTTCCATGTCGGCCACCTCGGTTGAATAGCCCAGTTTCACCACGGCGTACTCGCGCGGGATGCGGGCCAGGTAGCGCTTATATTCGGTGTTGACGATGCCTTTCTCACTGCGCCCAATGTGGGCCAGCACCAGGTCGCGGTCTTTGGGGTTCTTGGTCTGGTAGACGAACAGGTTGCCGCAGGAGGAGAGGAGGCCATCCGGGGTTTCCGAGACCGTCTGCACCAGGATGTGTGATAGCACGCGATACTTGCGCCCGTCGCGGAACTGGTTGAGGATGGTCTCGGACACCTGGCTCTTGCCGGTGGTAGAACCACCCGGATCGGAGGCCGCGCCGCCCGAGACGCCTGAAATGATCTTGTTAGCCTCCTCAAAGAAGATTTGCATGGGCGGAAAACTGTGTCCAGCTAGTGACTCGCGCCGGCGCTTGACCGCATCCAGATACAGGATTGAGTCGAGCAGCGAGAACAGGGCTGCCTTGGCGTACTCATCCATCTCCGCGCCGCCTTCAATAATCGTGATGCCCCAGCGCTCTTCCTCCTCCGGGCCGAGTAAACCCAGATCCTCGATGGCGATGGTGTCCTCGCCCGGCCCGTACATGGCCTGTATCTCGCCCTCTGCCAGCGGGTCGATGCGCAGCAGTACGCCTTGCAGGGAGGTGCGGCTGGAGAGATCTTTCTCATGTTTCTTGAGCAGCTGGCGCAGTTGCTTGACCCAATCGGTGAGAGAGCAGGAGCGGCTGCGGAAGATGTACAGGGCCTGCTTTTCCAGATCGGTGAGTAAGGAGAGCGAGCAGCCCAGCACGCTGCGCTGGTTCAAGCCCTGCTCCATGCGCGCCCGGTTGATGGCCTCTTCCTCTTTCACGCTGCGCACAAAACGGTAAGCGCTACGTTTTGCGGCCAGCTCGCGGATATAGCGCTGCCGGCGGGTCTCGCGCTCATCCTCAGCCTCATCTTTCTTGCCGCGTGGAAAATCCGGGATCTCGCTCTCATCAAAGAGCTCCTCGCCTTCTGGAATCACCAGCACGCCGGCGTTTTTATAGATCGTGGTCAGCGCCTCGCGCATAAAGCCCAGCTGGCGCGCGCCCATCCGTCCGGCGTTGGCGAACATCTCCACCACCAGATTGCGGTAAGCCGTCGGGCGGATGCGCCGGGGCACCTGCAGTGGGTTCCAGCGGATTGGCCGCACCGCCCCGGGGTAGAGCTGGCGGATATCCACCCGGCCGGCGAGTCCTGGCCAGTTCAAAGCCTTGCGCCAGCCCTGGCCGAAGTCCAGCACGATGGTGCGGTAATGCCAGCGCAGGGTGGTTTCGTAGGCCAGTCGCTCGGCGGACACCGTCTTGCCAAAGCCGGTATCGCCCACAAAGGCGGTGTGGAAGTGCCGCTCGGGCGTCAGTTTCAGCTGCGCGCCGGTCAGCTCGCCCGTCTCCACGCTCCACAGGTGGCCCAGCACCACATCTCCGGGCATCTCGGGCAGAAAGGCAAATTCCGGGGTGGATTCTTGCACCGTGAGGGCCGTGCCCTGCTCGAACATGCCCGGCGCGGTGTAGGCGGCCGTTTGCAGCATGGTTAGCATGGTCGAGTCGGCGTAGCCGGACAGCACCTCCGGGACGCTTTCCACCCGCGTGGAGGGGGTGAAGGTGCGCGCGTGCAGGTGGATATAGGCTTCCTCTGCCTGGCTCAGGTCGCGCGTCTGCACGCCGGTGACCACATCCTCCGTGCCGTGGAAAGCCTCCGGGATCAGGCCCATCAGCGCTCGCTTGCCATCCGCGCTACGCGCGAGAGTGTAGACGTCCGTGTAATACGCGCCTTCTTTGGCGGCGGTCAGGAGCAGCTGCTGCTGGGTGCGCAGGAGGTGCATGACCAGCAGCACCGGATCGTTCTGCCACTGGTAGGAATTGGAGATCGAAAAGGATGGCGCGACGCCGACCGACAACCCGGCCGAGACCCCATGCCCCAGCATCTGGCTGGCCGTCTGGTTTTGCATGCGGCTGTCGGCCTGCGAGGTGGTATCCGACTGCGAGTCGGTCACCGAATTGCTGGTGGTGTCGGCGGTCGAGTTGGTGATTGACCCGGAAGTGCCCCAGGATTCGCTTTTGGAATGTGTGACCGATGCGCTATCGGTGGTTGCAGTCGAGTTGGTCTGCGCGTGCGAGGTGGTATCCGCCTGCCCATTGGTTTCGGCATGGCTGGTGGTATCGGATGACATCGAGGAACTGGAATAGCCATCCGCCGAACCCCAGCCGACACTGGCCCCGATCGAGCCGTCCGCGATCACCACGCCGCCCTTGAGCCCACCATTCAGGCCCCAATTGAAGCTGTCCACGTGGGAGGAAGAGGATGATGAGCCTTCCGTATGCGAGGAGCCGTCTGTGACCGAGTGGCTTTCCGTGTGCGCGCTACCTTCCGTTGTGGCCTGGCCAACCGTGTTTGCGGTTCCCGTGCTGACCGCTTCGCCCTCGCTGACCGTGTGTGACCAGCCGTACGAGGAGGCGTGTCCGGTGGTATGGGCGGAACCGTTGCTGTTGGCCAGACCGGTGGAATGCGCGGTGCCATCGGTGTGCGAGCTGCCTTCACCCGCGCTGTAGCCCAGCCCTGTATTTTGCGCCAGCGCCCCGGAGAGGATGGCCGGCAGGCTGATGCCAAAGCTGGCCGCGCGCGACCCGGTCTGCCAGGCTGACCAGGCGGCGGTATGCTCGGCGAGGCCGGTGAGCATATCCGTGATGGACTCGATCCCCACCGGGCTGGTCAGCACCAGGTAGAGGAACTCTTCCTTGAGATCCGCCATGCCGCGAAAGAGGATTTCGTTCTGCTGCAGGCTCAAGGGAGCGCCCGCATGGCCTTCACCCGATAACGGGTTACGCAGCGCCGTGGATGGGTTGGACCGGGCCGCCTCCCTTGGATCGGGGTGGCCGACCGTGACCAGAGTGTGCTTCATTTCGCTAAAGGCGCTGAAGATCCACTGGCAGAGTCTCGTATCCAGCGGCGACAGGCGGATCTGCCGGTACGCGCCGGCCAGCGCTGCCCGCAGCGCCGCCAGGTGCTGGCGCGACTCCTCGACCGCCTGGTCCAGGTTAGGCGAGAAGGTTGCCACGCCGTAGCACTGCAGGATGCCCACCGGCGGGTTGAAGATCCCGGCCACCAGGTAAATCAGATCCACCTGCGAGCCGTATAGCCCGCGCAGCACCGTGCGCATCTTTTGCAGTAGCCCTGCATCGGAGCGAGCTTCGAGCGGCAGAAAGCGTAGCTGCAGCAAGCGCACCACCCGGTACCCGGAAAAACCGTAATCTCCCTCGCGCGCCTCCAGCCGGTACCAGAAATAATCCAGCTCATCCCGATCCGGGCAAAAGGCAATCCCGCTGTCCAGGACGGATAAATCCTGGGGGATGCTGGGGGCCGCGCTGGTTTTCAGCCAGCGGGGGGCCAGCTCGCGGACGGTATGGATGGTGCGTTCAAGAAAGTCGGTCATTGCGTTTCGATCCTTCGAAAATGTGCTTATCTCGCGCTTCATGCCGGGGAGGCCCAATCTGCAAACCAATGAAACAGATCGGAGCCGTTCGCCGAGGAAGGAGCGATCTCCCCGGCATGGGGCGAGAGACAAGGATTGGGCGCGCCGTGACGCGCCCAGTTGGTTTAAAGCTGGGGATCAGGGGAGTCCCCATAGGCATCTTGCCCAGTATCCTGCCCGTCACGGCGAGCAGTCCGGTAATTGCGCTTGCCCCGCCCGTAGTGGTAGTGCATGCGGGCTTCGATCAGGTGATTGGCCCGGACGACCCTGGGGATGCGGTTATGCTGGAGCGTATAACGCAGAGCATAGGCCGCAAAGGCAACTGCCGAGAGGACGATCAGGCAGGCCAGGGCAATCAGGCCGATGACAACCGGTAAAGCAAAGCTTCCAATCTGGTGCATGTTCATGTTGCGGCTCCTGGTGGGTACAAACGATTAGGTTTCCGATACGATCGATGACGATGTTCTTGTGGACTGCGCTTCAGGGCAGGTCCGCGTATGGATCAGAAGATCTGATAAAGATCACCTGACGCATTCGCTTACCTGCGGCTCTGGGTGTGGCGCAGAAAAGCGCGCACGTCGCCGCGCGGGCTGAGCGCGCTGCGGGGATTGACCAATAACTGCTGGAGCAGGAGCGAGCCAAAGCCCAACGGGATTACCAGCCAGAGCGCCCATAAGACAACTGTGGTCACGCTGGAGCGGGTGTTGGCGATCACTGCGGCGGCCGAGTCGGTCGAGCCGATCAGGCCGGCCCACTGCTCAGGCGTCAGTTGGGCGGTGTAGCTCAGGTAGATGCGGCTGGCGATCACCGCCAGGCTGTAGAGGATCAGCCCGGTTTTAACGAACCACTGCGTGTTTTCGCGCTGGTGGTCGGGGGCGAGGAAGATCCCTGCCAGCCCAACCAGCCACATGCCCGTGCCGATCCAGGGCACCGGCTCGCGGATCAGAAATTGCGCCACCAGCCATAATGCCAGGGAGATCCCGGTCAGGATCGAGCTCATGGGCAGGACGGGCAGGGATACGCCAGCGAGGCTTTCTCCACTGCCGCGTTGGGGTAGGAAACCGGCTTTTGCCTGGGAAGGCAGGTCGAACCAGCGGAAGCAGCCGTATGCGCATCCCAGGCTGACCAGCGCCGGAAGGTTGGCGGCCAGCAGGTAGGCAATCACCAGCAATCCATTAGCGAAGTACACCGGCAGGTCTGCCAGCAGTATTCCCAGCCCGTCCAGGGTCGACATTACTCGCCGCCTCCTGGTAAAGAGCGCACCAGGGTCAGGAACACCTGCAGCCGGCCGCTGCCGTTCAGGGTCCGCGCGCGGGTGTAGGGCGTGCCGGCCGTTTGCACGGTCAGGTTCAGATTGAAGGTTCCCGGATCGGCGAAGGGTACTTTCAGCAGGCTGGCGGTCGCCGTGCAGGTATTGCCGCCGCAGCCGGTCTGGTATTTGCCAAACCCCGGCACGAGATCGATGTTGGGTTTCTTGAGCCCGGCCTGGTACCATTTGCCTGCCAGGTCAGAGGTGATCCAGATCCGGCTGGCCGCATCCAGCGCGGCTGTGGCGGTCAGGTTGGTGATGCGCTCGGGGTACGGATCGATGTGCTGGCGGCACTCATAACCCACCACTTCCTCATCCTGCACGCCCGGGCTGCCGCTGGCGGTGGTGCAGTTGGTTGTTTCGCCGGCATAGGGCGCGCGGCAAACATCCTCTGTTTTCTCTACCCGCTCGTACCAGGTGCGGATCACCGGCGGAATGCTGACTGATATGTTGACGTCTGCGCCGCGCTTCTCTGGATCTTGGCCGATCACCAGTGGCTTGGCCGGTTCGGTTTTTACAATTGAGAGGGATGGGCTGCCTTGAGAGATGCTCGCTGGCGGGCAGGTGACCGGCGTTGGCGGGGTTTTGGTGGGTTCATTGGGCTTGCCGGGAATAACGCCTTTGCAGCCGCCCGGCACCTGGGCGCAGTTGATCACCCCGTTTTGATAGAGCAGCAGTCCCAGGCGAGGATCCAGATCGGCAAAGGAAAGCGTTGCCAAGTCGCCAAGGAAATCGAAACCGGAGAACCAGGTCCAGACGTTCTCATTGCCGCTGATCACCGACTGCCAGAAGTCGCTGGGATTGACATATTCCGGGTGCTCACTGGAGACCCTGTCCCAGTCGATGTTGTTGCCCAGGAGCGCCCCCAGGGCTTCCGCGGCGGCCATACCGCCAATACCCACCTGGGAGGTGGCGTTGGCGAAGCCACTCTCCACGGGATTGGCGGCCATCATCACCAGGGTGATGGGAGAGGGCAGAACCACAATATTGCCCTCCGGGGTCTGGTAGCGGTGGTAGTTGGCGTCCAGGTCGATCTCCTGTCCAAAGGGCAGCGGGATATCCATCCACTCGGCTGGTTCGTTTGACTCACCCAGGTCGGTGAGGTTATCGAAGCGGATGTTTCCATTCTCATCAACCACCTCGCCCCAGCCAGAGCCTTCATCTTGGGCCTGAGCGTTGAGCAGTGGCTGGGCCAGGTTAAAGACCAGCACAAGGGCAGCCAGGGCAAAAAAGATCGAACGACGAATCGACGTATGGATCATGGCCTACTCCTTGGAGAAGCGTTCGGCTTCCCCGGGTGTCAGGAAGCGTTCGAACTTCCAGACCCCTTGATCGACCACCACCAGGACAAAGGCGGTATCGCTGGTCTTGTCGCTGCCGGGGATGGGTTGGCTGAGATCAACCTGGACTTCCCATACCTGCGTGGCCGCGTTTTTACGCGCGGAGGCGGTCCCCTGGCTGACTTTCTGAATGGCTTTTGCTTGGGCTGTGATCTCAAATGGCTGGTCGCCAAAGGATTGCCACAGTTTTTCCGCGCCCAGCTTGTATAAGCTGCAGCCGGCC
>CAYTHO010000159.1:0-7157 GCA_964437595.1 uncultured Anaerolineaceae bacterium | reverse complement strand
CCGCAAAAGCGGCTGTTTGACCCCTTTTACCTCTTGCCTTTCAACACAGTTGCTTCGTGGTTTATTTCTTCTTCTTTTTCGCGTTCTTCTCTATCTGCTTTGCGTTTTTCTCTCTTCTTCTCTTTTCGTTTTTCTTTTTCTTCTTCGCTTCCATCGCGCCTTCGTGGTTTTCTCTTTCTTCGCGGTTAAAGTTCTTCCGCCCAGGCCTCGATCTCATCCCATTTGCGGAAATCGCCCTGCTGGACCTTCATAAATTTCAGCAGCAGGCGCTCCTTCCAGCCCAGGGTCTTCAAATCCAGCACCCCGGCGAAGATGCCCTCGCGGTCGGGCGTTACCAGCGCGCGGACGGGGTCCAGGTAGGCCCGCACGATCTTCACGCTCTCCGGGTCGGTGTCTTTGATCGTCCAGCACACGATGAACACGCTGAAGGGCAGCTTCCGCAGCGCTTCCTGATGGGTGTCGAGAAAATCCATTGCCTCCGGCAGCAGCCGGCCCATGCGGATGGCGCTGCCCAGCACCACCGCGCTGTACGGCTCCAGGCTTTCCACCTGGCCCACCGGCAGCACCTCCACCACGCCCGGCCCGCGCCGCCGCAGCACCTCGCCCACCCGCGCGGCAATCTCCGCCGTCGACCCGGCTTTCGTGGCGTATGCGATCAAGATGCGCTTGTCCATAGCGGACCTCCTGCAAGGGATGATGGGAGAATTGTAACCCAAAAGAAGATTTACACTTATGCAAGGTTGTCAAACATTCACCCAATTTTAATGGCTGATTGTTTACAATATATTGAAAACATTATATGTACATTCTTTTCGGTATTCCCTAGGGTGAAAAGATAGGGGGATGGTCTCAGTGAATAAAATGAATATCCGCTGGCGGATTTTTGGAAACGTCGTTATCTGGACGCTTTTAGCCATCGTCTCGAGCTGGCTGTTCTTTACCCGGCTTACCAATCCGCAGGTCGGGCCGAGCACCATGCAGATGCTGCTCTACCTGGCCTTCTTGCTGACCACCGGCGTCTTCATCGGCAACCGGGTGGGGGTGCTGGCCATTGAACATGCCAAATTAGGCGGCTACCGATTTGCGTCTGCCGGCGATGAAGACTCGAAGCGCCTGGTGTACGTGGGCACCAACAGCTTTCGCGAAGGGCGCGTGTGCGGCGATGTGATGGGCGAAGCATTGGGCGGGCGCGGCGAGGTAGCCATCGTCACCTGCGAGCACGGGCAGTCCATCTTCATCCGCGAAAGCGGGTTCCGCACTGCCCTGGAAGAGGGCTACCCCGAGGTGAAAGTGGTAACCGCCATCCGCGAGAAAGACCGCGACCTGACCAACCTCGACGAGCTGCTGGCGAATATGCTCCAGCGCTTCCCCAACCTGGCCGGGGTGTACGTGCCGGAAGGCAACACGCCCGAAACAGTGGTCAGGCACCTGGCCAAAATCGGCAAAGCCGGCAGCGTCAAAGTGGTCTGCCACGATATGGTGGACGCCACCATGCACGCCGTGGCCGCCGGGCACATCACCTGCACGCTCGGGCAGGACCCGTACGCGCAGAGCTACAACGCCATCATGTACCTGTACAACTACCTGGCCGCCGGGCAGCGCCCCCCGCGCGATAAAATGACCACCCAGATGGTGCGCATCACCCGGGATAACTACCACGACTACTGGGACCCCCAGCGGGGCGTGATCGAAACGGACGCCTCCAAAGAATACCGCGTGCGCCCGGTGGACCAGCTCCCCAAGCGCCCGCTGCGCATCATCGTTTTAGGCATCGACACCAAGGTTTCGGCCTTCTTCGCGCCCATCCAGGCCGGCGCGCTGGACGCGGCGAAGCTGTTGAAAAGCCGCAACTGCACCGTCGAATGGGTAGACCCGGCTACCGCGCGCGGCACCACCGTCCACGACGTGACCACCTTCGGCGCGGCGGTCGACGAATACCGCGAGAAAGGCTACGACGGCATCGTCCTGCCGGTGCACGACAAGCTGATCGTGCCGCGCATCAACCGCGCCGTGCAGGCCGGGGTGGCCGTGGCGGTGTACAACTCGGAGCCCGAAAGCCTGAACAGCCTGCTGACCACCCTGGTCAACCAGTCGCGCGGGCTGCTGGATATTACCGTTTCGCTGGCGCAGGTCGCCTCCGACTCGGGCATGCGTGCCGGGCAGATCAACGGCGCCATCAGCGACATGCGCCAGGCCCTCATGCAGGAGTCGCTGTCGGCCACCCAGGCCATCGAGTCGACCCGCCAGATCGCCGGCGCCATCCGCGGCATCGACCAGGGCGCGCAGGAGCAGACCCAGGCGGCGGGCAGCGTCACCGAGGCAACCCATACCATCCATGAAGCCGTGGAGGGCACCCGCCAGGCCTCGCTGACCAGCGAAAAAGCCTCGGTGCAGGCGGTGGAAACGGCCCGCCAGGGCGGCAAAATCCTCCAGCAGACCCTACAGCAGATCGAATCGATCAGCGCGGCGGTGGAAAGCTCGTCCGAGAAGATCCACGCCCTGGGGCAGATCTCGCGCCAGATCGACACCATCGTCGCCTCGGTCAGCGATATCGCCGAGCAGACCAACCTGCTGTCGCTCAACGCCAGCATCGAAGCGGCGCGCGCCGGGGAACACGGGCAGGGCTTTGCCGTGGTCGCCGCCGAAATCCGCGACCTGGCCGAGAAATCCAGGCAGGCCACCCACGAAATCGGCGGGCTGGTGCGCGCGGTGCAGAAGAACACCGCCCAGATGGTCGCCACGGTCGACGAGACCACCCAGCAGGCCAAGGCCGGCACGGACCTGGCCAAAGAAGCCGGGCAGGCGCTCGATATTCTGCTCAGCGCGGCGGAGACCATGCGCATGCAGACCGAGCAGGTGGTGCGCGCCAACGCCAGCGTAGTCGAGTCGCTGGACCAGCTCAACCGGGCCAACCAGCGCGTGGGCGGCGTCATCGTCGAAAACGCCGGGGCCATCCGCCAGGTGACCGAAAACATCCAGCAGACGGTGGAGCGCGTGAACCAGATGACGGGCATCAGCAAAGAGAACGTGGAGACCATCGAAGATATCCACGCCCTCAGCGACCAGGTCGCCAGCCAGTCCACGCAGTTGAAGGGCAGCGTCGCCCTGCTGGTGCAGATGGCGGAAGAGCTGCAGGGCGCGGTGGTGGCGTATAAATTGAACCAGGGCATCGAAGGCTGACGCGGCTCGGGTAGGGCCTCTGGTAGGGCGCGTCTCTGGTAGGGCGGGCATCCCTGCCCGCCGCCCAACCTTTGCCATCCACCGCCACGGTCCCCGGGCAACCCGCCGGGCGCGCCCGCCGCACGGGGGCGCAGCCCCCGCGCTAGGACGAACGATCAAGCCTGCCAAGGCAGGCTGTGTGTAGGGCGCGGCTCTGGTAGGGCGGGCATCCCTGCCCGCCGCCTTTGCTTTGTCATCAACCGCCACGGTCCCCGGGCAACCCCCCGTCGCGCCGACGCGACTCCCGTCGCGCCGCCCCTACCCTAATTCCTGGTACAGCACGCGCATATTGGGATGCACCGGGTGCCCGGTGGCGCTGAACCAGTCAATCAGCAGGCCGGTTTGCAGGCGGGCTGCTGCTTCCAGTTCGCCACCGTAGGCCAGCACGCGCAGGCGCGGCAGGCCCTCCACCAGCCAGGGGACCCGGCTCCAATCGCGGTTGGGCTCCAGCAGATCGGCGAAGCGCACCAGCCAGGTGAGCGGCGCGGTGAGCCCCGGCCCCTGCCCCGCGTAGGTGTGCATCGCCACCGCATCCAGCACGCGCGGGTCGGTAATGCCCAATTCGCGGCGGATATAGGCCGCGCCCACCGGCCCGTGCAGGTAGTGGACGTAGTCGCCGTCTTCCGGCGCGGGCATGGGGATAGCCTCCTCACGCACAATCTGCTCGATGGCGGCTTCGTCCAGGTCTTTGGCCGCGTCGTGCAGCAGCCCGGCGGTCTCGGCCAGGTCGCGGTTGAGGCCGCACTCAGCGCCGTAAACGGCGGACAGTTCCACCGTCACCTGGGCCACGCCCAGGGTATGGCGCAGCCGCGCCGGGGTCAGCACGCGGGTGAGGAAGGGCAGGTAGAGGTCGGCGGGGGTGGGCATAGGGATATTATAGGGCAGAATATTCTTTTCGATCGCCGGGCCAGGGCCTGTGCGGCGGCTCTGGTAGGGCGCGGCTCGCGAGCCGCCCAACCTTTGCGATCAACTGTCACGGCCCCGGCCAATACGTTGGCGGACAGGGATGCCCGCCCTACCCCGCCCTGGCCCCATCCAGGAAGAGGCTGGTGATCAGCTCCACCACGGACTCCATATTCTTTGTACTGTCCTGACTCATAAAGGGGTACATCAGGCCCAGCAAACACCACACCGCCATGGCGGTATTCATCGCCCGCAGCTCGCCCGCGCGCGCACCCTCGTCCAGCATGCGCTGGATGCGCGCGATGAAGCGCTCTTCGTAGCGGCGGTAAAATACCGCGCGCGCCTCGGGCGATATTTTGTCCATCTCCTGGCTGGCCAGCCGGATCACCGAACGCCGCCCAGCCGGGAGATGGGTAAAGATGTCCTGGATGAACAACTGGATCTTTTCGGGAGCGTTCTGCCCCCGCGCCTCCACCCCATCGATCAGCCTCTCGAGCGTGTTCAGGCTCTCGTTGAGGATGGCCAGGAACAGATCCTCTTTGTCTTTATAGTGATAGTACAGCCCGGCCTTCGACAACCCGCATGCTTCAGCAATCTCGCGCATCGAGATACCGCTGTATCCCTGCGTGACGAACAGGTCGGTCGCTTTTTCGAGAATCTGCTCGCGCATTCCGGTAATGTCAAGGTCTGCCATGCCTGCCTCCCTGTGCCTAATTTGCCTCGAAGACAGCCGCGCTACCAGGTGGCTGGATTTGCGCTGACCGTTCCGCGCCGGCCTCATTGCGCCGCACCGTTTCCTGCTCTGCCGCGCGGTTTTTCAACAGCGTGGACAGCAGCACCAGTACCAGGCTGAACACGCCGATCACCACAAAAGCCAGGCTGTAGCCCGCCGCGTCGCCGGTCGCTCCCGACGCGCCGCCAGAGGCAACCCGCGAAGCCGCGATGGCCCCAGTCATTGTGCTGCCGATGAGCTGGCCCGCGCTGGTGAATATCGCCAGCACGCCCTGCGCCACGGACCGCTCCGCCAACCGCGCCTCATTCAACATAATGTAGCGCATGGGCGCGCCGAGCAGCGCCGACATGCCCAATCCAATCAGTATACCCGAAAGGATGAAAAGCCACAGGTTTCCCGCCAGAAATCCCAGCATGAGCATCCCGGCGGTCATCACCGCCGAACCTGCCATAATCACCGCCCGCGACCCAAACCGGTCCAGCAGCCGGCCTGAAACCGGCGAGCCAAACGCCATCGCCAGCACCACCGGCATCACCATCCACGAGCCTTTCTGCTCGGTGATGCCGTACCCGCCCAGGGTCATCACCGCCAGCAGGGCGATGTAGGATAGGCTGGCCTCGCCAATCCCCGCTCCAGCGGTAAGCGCGTAGGTCAGGCGCAGTTGGCGGCGGTCGAACAGATCCAGCGGCACGATGGGGTTGGCGGCCCGCTGCTCCACTTTGATAAAGACAAACAACAGCGCCGCAAACGCCGCTAGGAACGGCAGCACGTCTGGCGATACCAGGCTGGCAAAAAACCGCTGCGCGTCCAGGTGGTTAATCCCCCAGGAAAGCGCCGCCAGCATCAGCGCCAGCACGATCATCCCCGCCCAATCGAAGGCCTTGTTTTCTGCCGGGCGTCCCGCCGGGAGGGTGCGCAGGCTGAGCACGATCACCAGCAGGGCAATGGGCAGGTTGATGAAGAACAGCCAGTGCCAGGTGGCAAATGCCAGGATCAGCGCGCCCAGCAGCGGCCCCACCAGAAAAGCGATCCCAAACACGGCCCCGATCAAACCCAGCGCCCCACCCCGTTTTTCGGGCGGGAAGGTATCGCCGATCACCGCGCTGGCCACCGGGAAGATGCCGCCCGCGCCAAAACCCTGCACCGCGCGCCCCACCAGCACCAGCGGAAACGCCGCCGAAAACGCCACAATCAGCGAACCCACGGCAAACAGGCCAATATCCAGCACGTAAATCGCGCGCCGGCCAAACTGGTCGGAGAGCTTGGCCATCAGCGGCGTGCCGACCAGGTTGAACAATACGTAAATACTGAAAATCCAGGCCAGCGAGCGGTCAGAAACGCCAAACTGGCTGCGAATAGCCGGCAGCGCCGGTCCCACAATCGCGATGTCCAGCGCGCCCATCAAGACGCCGATAAACAAAACCGTTAAGATTTGGTTGCGCTTTTTTTGTTCCACTGCTACCTCCAATGCCTTATCTTTATCATCGTACTTACCGACCGGTCGGTAAGTACGCTCATTATAATCCAGCCATGCGCAGATAGCAAGTTAGAGAATGATTAACATGCCCGCCGGGCGCGGCTCTGTGTAGGGCTCTGGTAGGGGCGGCTCTGGTAGGGGCGGCTCGCGAGCGGCCCGGCCTTTGCGACCAGCCACCACGGTCCCGGGAATAGAACGGAGTCAGGTTATTACCCCAACCTTTAGAAGGCACCCCTTCCCACCCCGAGCATAGGCGGACACTTAAGAAGCGTAGCGTAGAACCCTAACGATCAATCGGCCTCTTTCCGGGAAAATCATCCGCGAGACCATAGCGCCCGGAGCTAAAGCCAAACCAAGGCAAGCCTTGGTTTTGGGGCTACGCGGTTCAAGCCTGCCAAGGCAGGCTGCAAGAATCACGACTTTCCCCTCTTCGAGTCCGCTTTAGCGGGCTTGAACCGCGTAGCGGTGGTTGGCTTGGCCAACCTCGGCCTTTAGGCCCGCGTGATAGTTAAGTTACCGCCTATGCCCGCCCCGGGAAGGGGCTAAGGTTCGGCACGCCCACCGCACGGGGGCTGCGCCCCGATGCGTCCAAATGCGCCCCCTGCCCTTCCTCTTTCCCCCCATCCCGGGAACAAAACCACGCCCTCTATCGTCTTACAAACTGTGTTACCATTTAACCAAACGCTACATGAAGGACCCGATTTATCGTAGAAAGCTCTTACCCATGAAAAAACCTATTCTTATCTTTACCCTGATCGTCTTCCTCACCTCCGCAGCCTGCGCCATCCCGGTGGAAACGCGCTGGAACGTCCAGCCCACCCCGGC
>CAYTHO010000158.1:5620-7535 GCA_964437595.1 uncultured Anaerolineaceae bacterium | reverse complement strand
CCAAAACACCACCCCCATCACCCCCGCCGCCAGCAGGGCCTGGAGCGCCATGCGGTAGCCGTAAATCCCCGCCCCGATCTCCGGTACCGCCGCCAGCAGGTTGAACCCGCCCGCCGCGCCCAGCAGGAACAGCCCCGGCAGTAGGGCCGGGAGGGTCGCCGCCAGCACCGCCAGCGTTTTACCCGGCCAGCCGCGCGCGCTGGCGTACAGCAGTAGGCCCGCCGCTGCGCACAGCCCCGCCCCCAACAGCCAGGGGAAACTGATCGCCAGCGCCTTGGTAACGATCGCCGCGTGCGGCAGGCGCAGCGCGGCGTAGAGTCCCAGCGCCAGCACCGCCCCCGCGCCTACCCCCAGGCAGGCCAGTGCCAGCCGCCAGCCGCCGCCCAGGTCCGCGCGCCGCCTCCAGCGCCGCCACAACCCGATGCCCAGCGCCGCCAGCCCCGCCGCGATCACCAGCACATCGCCCCCGTTCTGCGGCGTGAACAGCACCACATCGTCGAAGGCGTCCAGCAGCGGGCGGGTGACGCGCCAGTGCCAGGGCGGCGATTCGCGCAGGCGCACGCTGAACGGCCCGCCGGGATGGTCGAACAGGATGTATTTGTCGCCCTGGTCGTCCATCACCTGCACCCGCGCGTTGAAAAACGGGTCGCCGTTGGCCGCGCCGCCCACGCCGGAGATCTCCACATAGGCGTATTTTGCCCCGCCGCTGATGCGCACCGGCGCCATGCCCGCCTCCAGCGCGCTGTAAGAGATCGTACGCAGGCCATTTTGCTCGGAATCCGACAGAACGCTGTAAGGCGGCTGCGCGTTGAGCGCCATGCGCGGGTCTCCGGCCAGGTAGTAATAGGGGAAGGCCGCAAAGCTTTGCAGCGTGGCCTGCGCCTGGATCGCCGCCACCCGCCCGATGGGGAATTCCGGCCAGGTGTAGCGGAAGGGCAGCGAGCTGAATTCGCCCACCATGTAGCCCGCCATCGGGCTGTACACGAACCCGGTATAACCCGCCGCGCCGTGCTCCAGAAAACCCATCAGAATCGAATCTTCCACCCACGGTCGGAACGTCTGGCAGGCCGAGGTGCCCACCACCGTCGCGGGCAGGTCGGGCGGCAGGTCTTTGGCAAAGAAGCGCGCGCCCTCCGCCAGGTTCCACGAGCGCCCGGCCCCGTGGCCGCTGTAAGAAAGATAATTGGCCTGCGCCAGCGCCTCCGCCAGGCTGCCGACCGTCATCGGATAGGGTTCTGGCCCGGCCCCCGCCTCAGGCAGGTTGCCAGCCTCCGGCGGATCGTTCGCCTCCTCCTCCGGCGCCTGAAATGCAATCAGGTGCGCTTCGTCCACCCCCGCGGTAGGGTGTTCGCCGTTAGCTGCGTATAGCCAACTACCTCGGGCCTCCTTGACTTGATCCTCGCCCTCAACCTCGCCACCCTGCCGCCATATCTTCCCGCGCTCCCACAGCGCCCGGGCCTGACCCAGGCTGCTGCCCGTAATCATCCCCACCGCCGGGAGCGTCTTGTGCTGCTTGAGCGCCAGCCCTGCCCGCACCATCGCCGGGTCGGACAGCCGCTCCGGCGCCGCCACCCACAGGATGTACAGCGGGTCCGCTGCCAGCGCCTCCGCCCAACTTTGCGCCACCGCCAGCCCCTCCTCGCGCGCGATCTCCTCCGCCAGCGCCGCATACGGGTCGCCCGCCTCGCACAGGACGATCGTACCGGCGTGCGTTTCGGCTCGGGGCGTTAATGGTAGGGGCGTTTCACGAAACGCCCCCCCAACCGGCGCGGCAATCACCGCCGCCATCATTACCAGCACAACAACAGCCGCCGCAGTTTTGCTTTTTGCCATACCCCGCCCCCGTAGATGGATGATGGCGTAATCATATCACACCCCCAGGGTCGCGCCCGAATCCCTACACCTGGTACGGCAC
>CAYTHO010000158.1:0-5520 GCA_964437595.1 uncultured Anaerolineaceae bacterium | reverse complement strand
CGCGCCCGAATCCCTACACCTGGTACGGCACTTCCACGATCACCAGCCCCGGCTTGAACAGCAGCGCGAAGCGCAGCAGCAGCGCCGTCTGGTTGTGCAGCAGGTTCTCCCACCAGTGGGCCGGCACGAACTGCGGCACCACGATGGTGATGATTTCGTTCTTCCGGCGGGCTGCCAGCAGGCTTTCGATGTACTCCATCACCGGCTCCACCAGCAGGCGGTACGGCGATTCCAGCACCACCAGGCGCACGCCGCCGCCGAACACCGCCCACTTCTCGCGCACCTTCTGCGATTCCTGCGCGTCCACCGATACGTGCACAGCGGTCACGTCCGCGGAGAGCGAGCGCGCGTAATTCAGCGCCGCCAGCGACCCGCGGTGCACCCCCGCCAGCAGCACCACCACCCGGTGGTGCGCTACGCGCGGGCCGGAATGGAAGTTCTCCAGCGACAGGGTGTTCGCCAGCTTGCGGTAATGGCGGTGGATCACCAGAAACGCCCCCACCAGCAGCGGGATCAGCACCAGGATGATCCAGGCCCCCTCGCTGAATTTGGTCGCCGCGAAAATGATCATCACGATGAACGTGCACACCGCGCCGATGCCGTTAATGATCATCTTATGCTTCCAGCCGCGGTCATAGCGCAGCACCGACCCGGCCTCCTGGACGGTTTCGTCCACTGCCAGCCTGCCGCTTTTATGCCAGCGCCGCGCCATCCCGGCCTGCGATAGGGTGAAGGATAGAAAAACGCCAATCGCGTATAGGGGCAGCAGCTTGGTTACGCTGGCCTGGAAGAGGATCACCAGGCCGCTGGCGATCAGAGACAGCGCCACGATGCCGGTCGAATACACCAGGCGGCTGCCGCGGTAAGCAAGCTGGCGCGGCAGGTAGCCATCGGAGGCGGCAATGGCCCCCAGGCGCGGGAAGTCGGCGAAGGCCGTATTGGCCGCCATAATCAGGATAATCGTGGTGCCGGAAATCACCGCCAGGTAGATCGGCCCGCGCCCGTCGAAGATCGTACGCGCCATCTGCGAGATCACCGTCTCGCCTTCCGCCGGGATAGCCTGCATGTGCGTCGCCAGGAAGGTTACCCCCAGCAGCAGCGAGGCCATAATGCCCGCCATCCACAGCAGCGTCTGCCCGGCGTTGCGGCTGCGCGGCTCTTTGAAAGCCGTGATGCCGTTGGAAATAGCCTCCACCCCGGTCAAGGAGGTGGTGCCGTTGGCGAAGGCGCGCAGGATCAGGAACAGGGTCAGCGGCTGGGCCAGGTCGTGCTCCAGCGCTGGCGGGTTGGCCACCACGCCCAGCGTTCCGCTGAAATAGCGGAACAGCCCCACCACCACTGTCATATACAACATCGCCAGGAAGAAGTAGGTGGGGATGGCAAAGGTAATGCCCGATTCCTTCACCCCGCGCAGGTTGATGATCATAATCAGCAGGATCATCACCACCGCGATCTCCACTTTGTACGCATCCACCGCCGGGAAGGCAGACGAAATCTGCGCCACGCCCGACGAAATCGACACTGCCACCGTCAGGATGTAATCGGTCAGCAGGGCAGCCCCGGCCACGATCGCCGGGAACTCGCCCAGGTTATCGCGCGAGACGATATACGCCCCGCCGCCGGTGGGGTAGGCGTGGATGGTCTGCTCGTATGAGAAGGTGAGGATCGCCAGCAGCACCACGATGCCCGCCACAATGGGCAGCGAGAGGTGGATGGCGCCCATCCCGGCGGCAATCAAGATCATCATCAGTTCCTGGGGCCCGTAAGCCACCGAGGAAAGCGCATCCGACGAAAATACCGCCAGCCCCACCAGCTTGCCGATGGTTTGATGAGGGGCATCGGCGGTCGCCAGCGGGCGCCCAATCAGCCAGCTCCGCCAGTTCTTGCGCGGCAGGCTCTTTAACTCAGGCTGGAATACCACCACGCCTGGAAATGTTTCGGATTTCATACCATTATTCCTATTCTTATCAATTTATAGATAATCGCTGATCTTGTTCCAGGCCACACCGGCGGCCAGCGCCGCCAGCAGCAGGATTAACAGCAGAATGCCGTGCGCCGCGCCGTGCACGCCCCGGTCCAGGGTAATCTCCAGGAAGAAGAACGCCCCGATAATCGCCAGCACCCCGGCCCAATACACCAGCCCGCCCAGCCACTGCTGAAGCTGCGCCCGGACCGGGTGATAATAGCCCGCCAGCGTGCGCACCGGCGCCTGGAGTTCCGCCCGCAGGAATTCACTGGCCGGAACCGTGCGGAAAAATCCGCTGCGCACCGTCTGCTCCGCCTGGCATACAATGCTGTCGCCAGGGCGGTAGATCTCGCGCAGCGCCTCCAGCCAGCGCGCGCTCTCCACCACCCGCGAGGCCGCGCTGATCCCCCCGCCGCTGACCAACGCCTTAAGCGTCGCCAGGGTGCGGGCTGCCGTGAGCATCTCGGCCTCGTTGTCTACCAGCGCCAGGTAATACACCTCGCGGTTCTCGCGCCTGGCCATCGCATAAATCTGGTTCATCATTTGCGTATCGGGTACCAGGCTCTCCGGCACCAGCACGATCATACGCCCTTTTTCTACTTGTAAAATCTCGGCAGTCATAAATAAACCTCCTTGCAAGCCGGAGAGTAAATAAAAAAACGCTCCGTTTTCACCGGAGAGTTTATTACGAGAGTATAAAGCCGTCACAAAAATCAGCCAGATTTTATAAGGAAAAAATAAAATCGCATCCAGGAGAATGGCTTTTCCAAAGCTGGTAAAAATCTTACCCCGTCTCCGTTTTTCGCAGAAAAACGGAGACGGGGTAACTACCTACTCCACCTGGTACGGCACTTCCGTAATCACGATGTTCTTGCGGTTCAGCAGCACCTTGCGCAGGCTTTCGGCGGTGCGGGTGTGCAGGAAGTTGGCCAGCTTGTTCTTCGGCACGAACTGCGGCACCACAATGGTGATCACGTGGCCGGGGTTGTGGTTGGTATCCACCTCGTCGATGTACCGCAGCAGCGGTTCCAGGAACGTGCGGTACGGCGAGTTGAGCACCACCAGGCGCGTGCCTTCACCCCACACGCCCCACTTCGCCTTCACCTTGCTGGCCTCTTCCGGGTCGATAGAGATATGCACTGCTGTCACGTCATCCGACAGGCTCAGCGCGTAGCGCAGCGCCGCCAGGGTGCCGCGGTGCACGCCCGCCACCGGCATAATCACCCGGTTGTGGTGCATGGGGGTGGTGCCCAGGTGGGTGCTCAGCGAAAGCTGGCGCGCCACGCCCTGGTAATGGCGCTGGATGAAGAAGAAGACCGCCACCAGGCTGGGGATGATCAACAGCACGATCCAGGCCCCTTCCGTGAACTTGAAAATGGCGAAGATGAACGCCACCACCAGCGTGCACAGCGCGCCGAACCCGTTGATAATCATCTTAAAGCGCCAGCCGGCATCATAATGCAGGGTAGAGCCGCGCTCCTGTTTGGTCTCGCCGGGCTGCATGTGGCCGCTTTTCCACCAGCGCAGGGCCATGCCACCCTGTGAAAGGGTGAAAGACAGGAAAACGCCAATCGCGTACAGCGGAATCAGCGCGGAAACGCTGGCCTGGAAGAGCATCACCAGCAGGGAGGCGATCAGCGCCAGCGCCACGATGCCGTACGAGAAGACCAGGCGGCTGCCCAGGAAGCTCATCTGGTGCGGCAGGTAGCCGTCTTCCGCCACCAGCGCGCCCAGGCGCGGGAAGCCGGCGAAAGCCGTGTTGGCCGCCATCACCAGGATCACCGTGGTTCCGATGATGGTCAGCATGTACAGGAACGAGCGACCGCCGTAAACTGTGCGGGCAAGCTGCGAGATCATTGTCTCGGCCTCCGAGGGTACCGCGCCAACGTGCAGGAACAGGAACGTCACTGCCAGCAGCAGCGATGCCAGGATGCCCGACATCCACAGCAGCGTCTTCCCCGCGTTGATGCTGCGCGGCTCTTTAAACGCCGTGATGCCGTTGGAAATGGCCTCCACCCCGGTCAGCGAGGCGGTGCCGTTGGCGAACGCGCGCAGGATGAGGAAGGCCGTCAGCGGCTGCACCAGGTCCAGCTCGGCGTGCGGCGGGTTGGGCACCATGCCGAGCGTGCCGGTGAAGTAGCGGACCAGGCCGATTGCCACCGTAAGATACATCATAATCAGGAAGAAATAAGTCGGGATGGCGAAGGCCGTGCCCGATTCGCGCACCCCGCGCAGGTTGATCGTCATCACCAGCAGCACCGAGGCCACCGCGATGGCGACCTTGTAAGTTTCCAACTCGGGGAAAGCCGAAACCACCTGCGCCACGCCGGACGAGATCGACACCGCCACGGTCAGGATGTAATCCATCAGCAGCGATGCGCCGGCGATCTGCGCGGGCATCTCGCCCAGGTTATCGCGGGCCACAATGTACGCCCCGCCCCCATTGGGGTAGGTATGGATGGTCTGCTCGTATGAAAAGGTGAGGATCGCCAGCAGCGCCACAATAGCGATGATGATCGGCTGGGCATGGGGCAGCGCGCCCATCCCGGCCAGCACCAGCACAGCCATCAATTCCTGCGGGCCGTACGCCACCGAAGACAGCGCGTCGGACGAGAAAACCGCCAGCCCCACCAGCTTGCCGATCTTTTCTTCGGCGGCGGCGGCGGTAGCCAGCGGGTGACCGATCAGCCAGGTGGCCCAGGAGCGCTTGGGTTTTTGCGTTTCGGTGCGCTCAAAGATATTGGTTTGTTCGTCGCGTAAATACATATTCGATGTACCTGTAAGTTCCGATTCCTTATGAATTTCCGATCTTATTCCAGATCCAACCGGCTGCCAGGGTAGCCAGCAGCAGAAAGGCCAGCAGCACATTGCGCGCCGCCCCGTGCAGGCCCTGGTCCAGTTGAATTTCCAGGAAGAAAAACGAGCCGATGATAACCAGCAGGCCGGCCCAATACGCCAGCCCGCGCAGGAACTGCCCGATTTGCAGCCGCATGGGGTGATAAAAGCCGCTCACCGTTTGCACCGGCGCGTTCAGCCGCTCGCGCACCACCTCGTGCGCCGGAACCGTGCGCAGGAAACCACTGCGCACCTGCTGTTCCGCATTGCAGAGGATGACGTCTCCGGGGCGGTAAATCTCGCGCAGCGCTTCCATCCAGCGCGAGGCTTCCACCACCCGCGAGCCCGAGCTGACCTGCCCGCCGCCCACCAGCGCCTTCAGCGTCGCCAGCGAGCGGGTCGCCGCCAGCATTTTCGCGCTCCCTTCCACCAGGGCCACGTAAAAAACCTCGCGCCGCTCCGCCTTCGCCGTCTGGTAAATCGTATTCACCAGCTCGATGTTGCTGATCAGGCATTCCGGCATCAGCACAATCAGGCGCCCTTTTTCCACTTGCGTAATCGGAGTATTCATAAAATAACCTGCCTCGCCCGGCGATAAGCGCACTTCCTCTAGTTAAGAGAGTTTAATCTGCCCGCATAAATTCCCCACAAAGAAAAAACCAAAAATATAAAGAAAAAATAAAGATAATAAAGAAGGGTATGCCGCGCGAAACTCGCGC
>CAYTHO010000157.1:0-7626 GCA_964437595.1 uncultured Anaerolineaceae bacterium | reverse complement strand
CCCACCACGCCCGCCCCTGTGTGCGCGCCGCTGGCCAACAAGCCCGCTCCCGCTGCGGATGGGCTTGGCTCCCCAGACAAACCGATTGTGATCACCTTCGTCCCCTCGGGCGAAGCTGGCAAGATCACCAAAGCCGGTACCGCGATTGCTGACTGCTTGAGCGAGATGACTGGCCTGACCTTCGAAATTGAAGTGGGCACCTCGTATGCCGCTTCGATCGAAGCCATGGGCGCGAATAAGGCCCAGATTGGCTTCCTGAACACCTTCTCGATCCTGCTGGCTGAAGAAAAATACCAGATCGTCCCGGTGATCGGCAACGTGCGCAAGTACAACACCAACTCCATCGATCCGGATAATGCCGAAAAGGGCAATATGCTGCCCTACTACAAAGGCCAGTTCATCACCAAGGCCGATTCTGGCATCAAGACCATTGCCGACCTGAAAGGCAAGAGCTTCTGCTTCGTGGACCCGAACTCTGCTTCCGGTTCCATCGTTCCGCGCATCATCCTCAAGGCCAATGGCATCGATCCGGATAAGGATCTGAAAGCCACCATTGATGCTGGCTCGCACCCGAATGTTGCTGTTGCTGTTTACAACGGCGACTGCGATGCGGGCGTGACCTACATCGATGTGATGACGGATGCCTCCGCCAACCTGAAGGAAAAATATCCTGATATCGCCGAAAAGGTGGTTCCGTTTGCGGTTACCGATCGCATCCCTAATGATGGTGTGCAGGTTACCAAAGAATTGGATCCCGCGCTCAAAGACGCGATTGTTGAAGGCCTGCTGGCCATGTCCAAAGATCCGGGCGGCGCGGCTGTTCTGAAGTCGCTGTACTCGATCAATGGCTTCATCAAGATCGATGCAGCCTTCTATGATGAGTTCGCTGGCATCTTAGAGAAAGCCGGCGTCGACCCTGCTTCGCTCGTAAAATAAGCTGATCATGGCCTGGCAGATCTACTGGATCTGCCAGGCCTTTTTTGATTTTATGAATGGTGTTGAAAGCGCTGTTTTGATCGACACCCTGGATTTTTATTGAGAATGGAGTATGACAGACTCCCATGCTGCGAGTTGAAAACCTAACAAAAGTTTACCCGAACGGGACGCAAGCGCTGAAAAACGTCAGCTTTGAAGTAGCGGAGGGCGAGTTTCTGGCCGTGATCGGGTTGAGTGGATCGGGAAAATCGACCCTGCTGCGCTGCATCAACCGACTGATTGAGCCTACCTCCGGAAAGATTTTCTGGGATGGGGTGGATGTGACTGCTGCAACGGGCGGCGATATCCGTAAAATTCGCCGGCAGATCGGGATGATTTTCCAGCAGTTCAACCTGGTAAAGCGTTCATCCGTGTTTACCAATGTGCTTTCGGGACGATTGGGATATGTAAGCACCCTCTCTAGCATGTTTCACCTCTTTTCAGCGGAGGACCGCGCGCTGGCGCTGTCGAGCCTGGAGCAGGTTGGATTGGCGGAAAAAGCGCACGTGAGGGCCGATTCACTTTCTGGCGGCCAGCAGCAGCGCGTTGGCATTGCGCGGGCGCTGATGCAGGAACCCAAGCTGATCCTGGCGGATGAGCCGGTAGCCTCCCTGGACCCCGTTTTGGCGCATACTATCCTGAAATACCTGGAACAGCTCAATAAAGAGCGCGGGATGACGGTGTTGTGCAGCCTGCACTTCCTGGACCTGGTCCATCGCTATGCCACCCGGGCAATCGCATTGAAGGATGGCGAGCTGGTTTTTGAAGGCTTGCCCAAAGAAATTGATGATGCCCAATTCAAGGCGATTTATGGGCAAGAAGCCGAACGTGTCTCGATAGTGTAAACGATGGCAGCTCCAGAAGGTCTCCTAAAATCGAGTAAGAAAACTCCTACCGCGACCATTCTATCCCTGGTTGTACCGGGCTCAGGGCAGTTTTACCTGGGCTACCGCTGGCGCGGGCTGGTTATTTTTATCATCACGGCCATTTTGGCTTTTCTGGTGAACTGGGCGCTGGTTACGGAAGAGATCGGTCAACTGAAGCTGGGCAGTTTTGTCACCAGTTGGTTATGGCTGCCGTTCGTGCTGTTTTGGGCGTGGAACGTTATCGACGCTCGCGGCAGGCTGCCGGCTTCTTTTCGAACCGGGCCTGCCGCTGGTAGTGAAGAGGCTCCGAGCGTTCTTCCCGCGATTGCGTTTGCCGCAATCATCCTTTATGTGATTGCATGGAACGTCACCGAGGTGAAATTTGACCGGTTGATCACGCGCATCAGCGATGCGCGGCTGGTGCTGCGAGACCTGGTGAACCCGGAGCTGGCAGTAACGGTGGAGAACGGCGAGGAAGTGATCTGCAACTGGGACTGCCTGTTCGGCTATTGGGGGGACCGGCTGTCAGGCCGCCAACCGGCCCAGGCGGTAAAGATCAGCAGCAACGTGCTGGATATTTTTGGCCAGGTCAAAGAGCAGGCCGCGCCGCGCTGGATGGTGAACCTGGGCATGGCCGAAAGCGGAAAAAAGGTGACGATGTTCGTCGCCGGGAAGATGATCGAGACGATTGCGATTGGCCTGCTGGCGACGCTGTTCTCTACCGTGCTGGCCTACCCGATCAGTTTCTTCGCGGCGCATAACATTATGTCGCGCGTCCCAGGAGGGACGGCGATTTATTACGTGATGCGCACCGTGCTGAACGTGGTGCGGGCCGTGGACACGGTAGTATGGGGCCTGATCGTTGTGGTGTGGGTGGGCCTTGGCTCTTTCGCGGGCGTCATCGCGCTGACGATTCACTCGATGGCCGCGCTGGGCAAGTTGTACTCTGAAGAGATTGAGCACATCGACCCTGGCCCGGTGGAGGCATTGACTGCGTCTGGAGCAAACCTGCTGCAGACCATCCGCTACGGAGTGGTGCCGCAGATCACGCCCTCGTTCCTGGCATATACCCTGCTGCGCTGGGACATCAACATGCGCTCGGCGACGGTAATTGGGTTTGTTGCCGGCGGTGGAATTGGCTTCTTCGTGCTGGAAACGATCCGCATGGGCGGGTACCGTCAATATGCCACGGCGCTGTGGGCGGTGGCGGTGGTGATCATCCTGGTCGACCTGATCAGCGCGAAATGGCGCGAGAATATTTTGCGGGACCAGCCGCGCGAGACCGTACAGCGCACTTTCTGGACGCGGACGCGCCAGGTGATCTATATTTTGCTTGGCTCGGCCTTTTTCATCTACTTCTGGATGATTACCGAGATCGACCTGCGGGAGCTGTTCCAGCCTGCTCCGACCTTCCTGCGGCTGGTGGGCGATTTCATAGAAATCGATGTATCCGCGGCGGTGCTGGACCGGGTAGTACAGCAGATGCTGGTGACCATTTTCCAGGCCCTGCTGGCTACAACTCTGGGGGCGCTGATCGCGCTGCCATTTAGCTTTCTGGCGGCAAAAAACCTGACCGGCAAAAGCCGCCTTTTGTCCTGGTTGTACTATCTGACGCGCGCAACTTTCAATGTACTGCGCTCGATTGAGGCGCTGCTATATGTCGCCATCTTCGTCTTCTGGGTAGGGATTGGGCCGTTCGCGGGTATGCTGGCGCTGGCTATCACCACTTATGCGTTGATCGGCAAGCTGTTCTCCGAGGCGATCGAGAACATCGAGAGCGGGCCAATCGAGGCCATTACTGCTTCGGGAGGCAATAAGCTGCAGGTGATCAACTATGCGGTCCTGCCGCAGATTGTGCCGCCGTTTATTTCGTATCTGATTTACCAATGGGATATCAACATCCGCATGGCGACGATCATCGGCTTCGCGGGCGGCGGCGGGATCGGCCTGACGCTGTCGACGTACTTTGGCTCGCTGCAGTATCACAAGGCAGGCACGGTGGTGCTGTTCATTGTGATTGTGGTGGCGGTGATGGATTTCGCCAGCGCCAAGCTGCGAGAAAAATTAGTATAGGCAAAAGGATCGCGGCGAGTTGCTCGCCGCGATTTCTTTTTTATTTCGACTGCTCACGGATGAATTTCTGGACCGCGCGGTGGGTGGGACAGTTGAGCACGCCGGGAAAGGTGGTGCAGATGATGGCAGCCAGGGCGGACGCATAGCGGATGGTTTCGTGATCGCTCCAGCCCTGGAGCAGGCCGAAGGCCATCCCCGCGCGGAAGGAATCACCGGCTCCGGCGGAATCGATGACCTCGACGGAGTAGGGCTGGAAGTGCTGCAGCGGCTGGCCCTTGCGCCCGTAGAGCAGCGGGTTGCCGCCGCAGGTAAGCACCACCAGGCCAGAGGTGCGGGACTGGTACGCATAGAAGAGCTTTTCCAGGTCGCCATTGAGGCCCTCGCGGTCGCGGAATTCGCCGGAGATGACCACCGCGGCGGCGTTTTGGGCCAAATAGCTGTCATATGGGCAGTCGAGGGTGACGTAAGGTACGCCCAGGTCGACGGCGTAGCGGGCGGCTAAATCGGTTTCCGCGCGGAAGGGTGGGTCCAGGCAGACGACGCGCGCGGGGGCAATATCGGCTTTGTGGGGGATATTCCACTGGCGGGTGGTGCCGAGTACGTGCTGATAATTGCCAAAAATCGTGCGGCTGTGCTGGTCGGAGAAAACGATTTCTTTGATACCGCCGTAGCCTTTTTTTACGGCCAGGCGGCGGATGTCGATATCGTATCCCTGGAGGGTTTTCAGCAGGTTGTGGCCTTCGGCGTTGTCGCCGATCCAACTGCCGTCAAGGAAGACGCGCTGGCCCAGGCGGCTGAGCACGATAGAGGAGTTGCAGGCCTCACCGCCGGTCATCGTATAGGTTTGAGCGATCTCGGCGTAGGCGTCAGCAGTTGGGAAGGGGTTGCTGAGCAGGTGGAGGGTGGATGGGGCGATAACGCCGTAGGAGTAAATATCGTAAGGGGACATAGGGGATCAGGGATTTGTGAATTGGGATTAGTGGAGTGAAACGAGATCGATGTCAATTTCAACGATTTCGCTTTTGATGGAGGTAATCGCGGAACGGGGGATCAGCGTGCTGGTGCCGCAGTTTCGGGCGATGGGCTGTTCGTTCAGGCGAACCTCCTGGATGCAGTATGCCCCGGCATCAAAGAGGGCGGGGTTGTGGAAGGTGACTTTGATGGAATGCCCGGCAAAAATGGTGGTCAGGGCGGCATTGCCCTCCGCGCCGAACTGTTCCTTGACCAGCTTTGGCGCGAGGATGAGGTCGCCGCGGCTGCCACGCACGCCAAAAGCCTGGGTGACGAGGGTGAGCAGGTACCAGCTTGCGGAGCCGGTGAGGTAGGGGTACATGCCGCGCCCGCGCTGGCTGAAATATTCGGGGATGCCCGGGTACATGCGGCTGGTGGGGAAGTCGATCGACTGGCGGTAGATAGTCTCCAGAGCCTGGTAGGCTTCGCGGATAAAGCCGCGCTCGTAGAGCGCATAGCCAAACATAACTGCCATGTGGCTGAACATGGCGCCGTTCTCTTTGTGCCCGTAGGCGTAGCCAAAGCAGCGGCCCATTTGATGCAGCATCTGTCCAAAATCGGTGTTCAGGCGGTAGCCGCCGACGCGCGCATCAAACAGGTAGTGGTTCGCGGCGCGCAGCACCTCGCGGGCCTGTTCATCCGTTGCAATCGCGCCCATCAGGGCAAAGACCTGGCCGGTGAGAGTCATGCGCGTGCCAAGGGGATGGTCGCCTTCCAGGGCGGTCCCATCGTTATCATAGTAGCCGTTGAACCAGCCGAAACCGGCCTGGTCACGGATCCACTCATTGGCGCGCAGGTGATCGGCCAACCAGCCGGCCTTGGCGGCAAGATCGGCGGCCAGGTCGCGAGCGGAGACGCGCACCTTCTGGCCGGATAGAGTATGGCTGACCGAGGCAAAATATTCGGATAGGCGAGCCTGTTTGACCTGCGGCGCGGCGTAATCGACCGGCTCGCTTAACTGGTCGAGGAGGGGCAGCAGTTCGGCCATCAGCTCGATGTGCGACGAGCCGCGGTTTTCCATCTCCAAAACGAGCCGGCTGAGCAGGAGCAGGTTGCTGGCATAAAAGGCAGTAAAGGCCACGCTCTCACCGCGCGCGCGGGCCATATCCATCCCATCGTTCCAGTCCGCGCCTTCCAGGAGGATGTTGTTGTGCTCGCCAACGTTGAAGAAGGCGGTCAGGTGCTGAACGAGCAGGTGTTCGAGGATGCTGCCCTGATAGATTTCCCCGCTGGCAGTGCGCTGCTGGGTGCCCTGGTCTGGAGACCAGCCGGGGTCGGCGGCGCGGCAGCGGTGCACGTGGCTGTCCTTAAAGTAAACCTGCTGGCGGAGGAGGAAATCCAGGTCGCCGGTCTGGTCGATGTACAATTGGGTGGTGGTCAGCGGCCACAGGCCGTGGTCCATCCACACGCGTGGGATGTTGTTGCGGTCGGCTTTGAATTCGCCGGGGCGGCTGCCGATGATGGTGGCATTGCTGCCATCCAGGCGCACGCCGGCGTAGTTGCCAAACAGCAGGCCGTCCACCGGGCCGGTTTCCATCAGCAGCAGGGCGAGGATATCCTGCCACAGGTCGCGCCATCCACGCCCGCCGCGCCCGTAGTCGTGGTAGGGGAGGTAGGAGTTACCAAACAGGCGGCGCAGGGTGGGCTGAACGGTGACCCACTTTAGCCAGCGGTTAAACTGCTCGTCGCCGGTGGCGAACTGGAGAGTCGAAATCTTCTGCTGCCAGTGGGCACGGGTGGCGGCGAGATGCGTTTCGAACTGGGCGGAGGTGGCGTAAGCGTGGAGAAGGGCGTCGGGTAGATGATCGTCATTGGCCGGGAGAACAGCGAGGATGAGGATGTAGTTGCGGGATTCGCCGGGGGAGAGGGTAATGGGGCGGAAGCGCAGGCCGCCGATGGCTTCGTAGCCGTCCACAGTGCTGCCGGCGGACTGGTAGGGAAGGGAAGGATCGATCACCGCGGCGGGCCAATCGAGCGTGCCACCTTCACCGATGAAGTCCTCCACGACCGGGTAAAGGCCCAGCGGGGCAGTACCATCACCTTCGGCGCCCAGGACGGCATAGGTGACGGAGTTTGGCTGGTGCCCGCGCTCATCGAAGGACAGTACCGGCTGGACGAGGATGCCGTTTTCGTGGCAGCGGGTGCGGTGCAGCAGGGAGGTGACGTGGCGGTGGTCGCGCAGGTTATCGGCAGAGCGGCCAAAGATCGGGATGGCGGCGGTGGGGGTCAGGTTAAGCGGCGCGGCGCCGGTATTGGTCAGGGTGATTTGCATCAGTTCCACTGCGTCGGCAGCAGGCGGGACGATGCTGGTGGTGACGGCTTGCAGGCCAAGCACGGTGTTCTCGCGGGTGATGCGGTGCCATAGGAAGCCCGCGTCCAGGCTGACCTGATCGGACTCGGGTGCGGCGACCTGGGCAGCGGAACCGCCGGTGGCGGACCACGGCCCGGCGCCCTCGATCGTTACCCAAAAATTGCGGGCGGCGCGGTTGGCGTGCAGGTCTTCTACGGAGACGGGCAGCAGGAGGAAGCTGTGCTGCCCGGTCTTGGCGTCGCCGTGCAGGGTGGGGGTGACCACCGACATCATGCCGGCTTCGTTGACCAGCGGGAAATAGAGATAGCTGGTTTTGTGTGGATCGGGGAGGTGAAAGTCGGCTTCGGGGGAAGTGAATTGCCAGGCTGGGGGTTGGGGCATGGGGGCGGG
>CAYTHO010000156.1:0-7808 GCA_964437595.1 uncultured Anaerolineaceae bacterium | reverse complement strand
TCATTTTTACCATGTCGCGTCTCCTCTTTTAAATAATTTTCGGATAGGTTCTAAGTCAAAGAGATATGCCGACACCACGCGGGGATAAATCCCCCGCGCTACGTGGTTCAAGCCCGCTGAAGCGGGCTCTGGAAATCCACTTGAGTTGGGCCCCAAAAGGAAAATTTTCGGCCTATCTTCTTTTTACAGCCCTCTTCAGAGGGCACGGTTCGCCGCAGCGAACCGCAGCAGCGTAGCGCGGTGCGTTTACGCCCGCGCGGCAAGAATGAAAGCAACCATTTATAGGGAAAGTATTTCGCGAGAGAATCGCTTAACCGCGCCCGGGGTCATCTTATAAGAACGGCGCCGCCTCAGCCTTTGCGCGCCTGGCGAATCGCTTCCAGCATTTCCGGCGGGAGCGGGTTGATCTTGCCCAGCAGCCCGGCGTAGATCAGCGTCTTGGCGATATGCTCCAGGCGCTCGGTGTGGATCAGCGCCTCGTCCAGGTCGCGGCCCACAGCCAGGCTGCCGTGGTTACGGATCAGGAGCACGTTGTGGCTGCCGATCAAACCGCGGATGGCCTCGGCATTCTGCGGAGAGGAGGGTAGGGAATAGCTGGTGACCGGGATGCTGCCAAATGCCACCGCCGCTTCAGGGATCACATCCATGCGGATGCTGCCCTGCGATATGACCAGCGCGTTGGCAAACACCAGGTGGGTGTGGATCACCGCGCGCACGTCTGGCCGCTGGCGGTAGACTTCTAGGTGCATGGGCTGTTCAGAGGTGGGTTTCAGCGAGGGATCGGCGGCGGGCTTCACCAACCTGCCCAATGGATCGATCACCAGCAGGTCTTCCGGCCCGATGCGCCCCTTGCACACCCCGGAGGGCGTGATCAGCAGGCTGCCATCGGTCATGCGCGCGGAGATATTCCCGTCATTGGAGATCATCAACCCGCTCTGGTAAGCGATCCTGCCCGTCTCTACAATCGCTGCCCGCAGGGCAGCTTCGCTCGCGCCGGGCGAGAAGCGCAGCAGGTTGCGCCGTACCGGCTCCGCGCCAGCCGCGGGCAGGTCCGCGAGTCCGGTGAGGGCCGGCCCATCCTCCGCGTCGCCCGGCACGAGGGCGACCCCATACTCCCGGGCCGCCTCGCGGGCCAGGTCCGTGAGCAGCGTATTCTCGTCCAGGGTCAGGGTGATGATGCCCTGCCTGGCAAGGTCTTCGATGTCACGGTGGGTCAGGAAGGTTTTGGGCACAGCAGTAATTATAGTATGGTATGGCCCACCGCGCATACGCGATGGGCCATACCGGGTTTCGTTTACGATCTGTTACGACTGCGCCTTGCCGCCGCTTCCGCTCTCGGGCTGCTTCTCTGCCATGCTCTGGCGGATGGCCTCCCGCAGGCGGGCCGACTCGGGCGAGCGCTCGCGCTTGCCCTCTTCATTCACCTGCACCCCCAGCTTATCAGAGAGCAGCATGGTCAGCAAACCTTCCATGATGCTGCTGCCGGTGGTGGGGCTGCCGCCCGCAGCGGACCCGCCGCTGGCGCCGCCGTTGATGACCACCCGCGGCACCACTTCCACCTGGGCCGCCTGAATGGCCTCGGCAAAGCGGCTCATCACCTGCTGGGTCACCTGATACTGCGGGCCGCCGTAGGCCGTCACCTGTTCCTCGATCGCCAAGGCCTGGGCGATACCGGTGCGCGCGATGCGCTCGGCGTCTGCCTCGGCCAGGGTGCGGATCTGGGCCGCCTGCTGGACGGCGCGCTGGTACTCGGCCTTACCCTGGTTCGACTGCACGGTGATGCTCAGTTCGGACTCGGTGATGTTGCGCTGCTGTTCGGCCCGCGCCTGGGTCTCGCGCAGCGAGCGTTCTTTGGCCGCGGCGGTCTCCTGGCGGGTATAGGTCTCGATCTGTTCCACCGCGATCTGCCGCGAGCGTAGCTGGTCGAGGATCATCTCGATCTGCTTGTCTACGCCGTTGGTGGCGGGCGTGCCGATCAGCACTTCTTCCAGCTCCAGGTTGTAATGGGCAAATTTTTCCTTCATCTCCTTGCTGGAGATGTTCTGGATGTCGGCGCGCTCCTGGATGAGCTGGATCAGGGTGCGCGTCTGGCCGATGTTTTTGAAGTAGGCCGAAACCATGGGGTCCAGGGTCTGCTCGACCAGTTTTTTGACGTCGCCAAAGCGCTGGATCACCAGCGGGGCTTTCTGGTAGTCGATGTGGATCACCACCGATAGCGGCAGCGAAGGCTCAAAGGCGTCCTTGGTAATCAGCGATACTTCCGACAGGTTCTCGTCGAAGTGATGCGAGCCGGTCTCGCTGCGGATCCACTTGAGGATGATGTTGGTGGTGGGGACGTTCACCACCTTACCGGCATAAGTATTGAAGGCATATTTACCCGGCAGGAGCGGCTCGTTCCACACGCCCCGGTTGCCGCGCGTGACCAGCTCGCCGTGGCGGTAATCGGTGCCGGACAGGTCCGCGCCTACCCCACCCGTGTACGAAATGACCACGCCCACCGTACCGACCTCAACCACCGTCTTGGGGATCATCTGCACCGTGGCGAACAGGCGGTTGATGTAGTAGGTGCCTTCCACCAGCACCTGGAGCTGGCGACCGCGCAGCCCGCCGGCTTTCAAGAATGGATCCGGCAGTTGGAAGTTGTTGTGGTAGGTCTGCGGATCGCTGGCGTTGTCGCCCACAATCGGGGCAATGATCTCGCCGGACGGCAGCGAGGGGCCGTCATGGATGGTGACGATGCCCGCCAGGTCATCCGAGTCTTTGATCACCACCGGCGTAAACCCGCCGCGCTCGGCGATAACTTTGGCCATATTCTGGATCACGGCCTGGTCGTCGCGGCCAAGCGACAGGTAATAGATGCGCTCCTCTGTGATCACCACGAACTGGGCCAGGTTGATCGCATAGGTACCTTCACGCAGGATCTGGCGCTGGGGACCGCGCTGCCCGCCGTTGTTGAGGAAGGCCGCCACGTCCTGGAAGTTGTTGGCGGTCACGTTGGTCGCCAGCACCTGCATAGGGCTCAACGGCACGCCGTCGCGGGCAAACACATAGCCAATCTTGCCCTGGGGGATGGTCACCAGCGGGGCAATGTGCACCACGTACTGGATGGGGACCAGGTAATGCAGGCCGCCGCGCAGCACGTCCGGCTGAAAACCCGCCTCATCTTTCAAGGCGATAAACCCGCCCTTCACCGAGCGCTGACCAAAGCGCTTTTCCACGATGCCGATGCGGTTGTTGGGGATAAAGCGAATCCCCGAGACCAGCACCAGCAGGAACAAAAGAAAAACAAGTACAAGTAAGCCGACCAGGTATTCCATTCTGACTCCTGGGAACAGGAATAGAGTATGATGAGCCGGATTGCTCTCACATTTGCGAAGCCTGTTCCATGAAAAAATGGATCAGCTTGATTATGCTGCGGGAGATTCTGAAAGATCCATAGATAATCTATGGATGCAGTGCCTTATCCCTGCGCTTTTCTCCCGCCCCATGTCACCATATAGCGCATCAGACCGATCAGCGCGGGCAGGGCCAGGATGAAGGTCCAGATGGCGGCGGGGACCAGCGAACCAATGATGATCGCCGCCCACGGCGCGGGGCCGGGCAGCGGGGTGCGGATGTTGGTTTCGATGTCGATGGCGTGCGTTTTCCAGTAATAATTGCTGCCGATGGAGGTAGCCAGCACCGCCAGGAACATGCCCGCCAGCAGGAACGCGGCCCGGTATGGTTTGTGGGCGAAGATCAGGTACAGCGCGGCAAATAAAATCATGCAGGCCACCCCGGCGATGGTAGGCCAGAGGGTGTAGGCGTGGTCCATTTCATCCATGATGATGGGCAGCAGCAGCGGCAGAAAGGCAAACAGCCCGAAGGACAGGTACGTCCAGTCACGCCAGATGTGGTCCCAGAGCTGGTAGAGCGGCTCGCCGCGCGGGCGGCTGAACCAGAACCCCACCAGAATCACCACGAACAACGGCACGCAGGCGCGCAGGCCCCACGGCTGGGTGCCCCACATCGGGATGCCGAAAACGACGAAGCCCGGCGTGGCAGCCGCGAACAGGTACATGGAAAAGATGACGCCGAAAAACAGGTACGGCATGGACCAGCGCGGGAAGCCGCGCAGCCAGGCATAGGCCAGGGCGGCCATAATCAGCAGCCAGCCGATAAAAAAGGTCAGGCCCGCAATGGCGTAGGCCGAGTCGAGTGGGATGGAAGGGCCGCCGGGCGGGTGGGGCAGGGTGAACAGCACCGCCCCCACGCCCAGCACCACGAACAACAACATGCCCAGCACGATCTCACTCAACGAGGCGGGGCGCGGGGCGGCAGGCGCGCCAGAAGGCACGCTTTCCAGTGAAGGCGCGCCTACGGGCGATGCGCCTGAGGGCAGCGTGCCCTCGGGCGTGTTGCCCGAGGGCGAAGAATCAGCGTTCATAAGAACCCCCTTTACGGTGCGTCAGGTAATACAGCAGCCCGACGACGCCGCAGGCGGTGAAGAACAGCGTCACGCTACCGGCGGTGGTGAGGGCTTCGGTAATGATCTTGCCCCACGGCGCCGGCCCGGGCAGCGCCGTGCGCACGCCGGTGGAAAAGTCCACGTCATGCGTGCCCCAATACCAGTTGGCGTTGAGGGTCGAAATCAGGATGGAGACAAACACGCTGCCCAGCAGGAACAGGGCGCGGTAGGGCCTGTCTCCATAGCGGAGGTACAATACCGCGCCCGCCAGCACGATCAGCGCACACAGCAGGGTAATGCCCATGGTGTAGGCGTTGTCCATCTCGTCCTGGATGATCAGCCCGATCATCGGCATGAGGCCGTACAGCCCGAAGGCCAGGGTTGTCCAGTCGCGCCAGATGTTTTTGACCAGTTGGACCAGCGGCTGCCAGGGCGGGCGGCTGAGCAGCAGGCCCAGCAGCAGCACCGTCCCCACCGGCACCAGCGAGCGCCAGCCCCACAGCTCCCGGCCCCACATGGGGAAGCCAAAAATCACCAGCCCGGGCGTGGAGGCGTTCATCAGGTAGACCGCGAACAGCACGCCGTACACCAGGTAGGGCATCGACCAGCGTGGAAATTCTAACAGCACCCCGGCGAACAGGACGAACAGGATCACCACATAGCCGCCAAAAAATAGCCACGCGCCCAACTTCAACAGAAAGGGCACCTGGTTGACATCGATCGGCCCCGGAAAAGGCGACTCCATCACCACCGCCGCAGCGCCAAAGATGACGAACGGCAGCAGTCCCAACACGAATTCAACCCGCGAGGCTTTCATCGGTTATCCCCTTGAATTGCACAGACGTTCGCAGCTCAAGAACCGTTAATCCCCCATATACCTAATTAAGTTATGTATATACAATAAATCAAAAGGAACGGGATGTCAAGAGAGTATCTTTGATTATCCTTCGGTAAACCAGAAGCTGTCTACATCGAACAGCCGCTCGGGGTCGAATTTGCGGGCCTGGGCAGAGACCATGTCGTCCCGGCCTTTGAAGACCAGGTACACCGCGCGCACGCCCTTCGCACCTTTCACCGCGCAGCCGAAGTTGGACCATTTCTGCCAGCCGCCCGTGCGGGTGACCTCGCAGGCGCCGATGCGCTCGCCGTCCGGCTGATCGAGGTGGATTTCGATCGCCCCGCCGTAGGTGGGCGTTCCGGCGCGGCAGGTAAAGCGGGTAACTGCACCTCTCATGGAATCGAAATCCAGGTACTTGTAGCCGGCCCAATCGCCGTGATGGATTTGGGTGAGGCGCTCGCGGACCAGGGGGGCGCATTCGGAGGGGCCGTCTGGGGCGATGCGCGCCCTGCCGCCCAGCAGGCAGGCCCGCGCGGCGTCGATAGGCTGGTGGCAGGGCAGCGGGCCCGTGACGCCCTGGGTGGTCATCTCGACTTCGTCGATGCTGCCGTCGGCGTTGAAGTGGATCGGTTCGACGCACACCCGGCGGTTGAAGTTGCTGGCCTGCGAGGAGCGGTGGTAGAAGATATACCACTGCCCGTTGAACGAGGCGATCGAGCCGTGGTTGTTCCAGGTTTCGGGGTCACAGCCGGTATTATCGATGATGATGCCGCCTTTGGTAAACGGCCCCAGCGGGGAAGCGCTGGTGGCGTAGGCCATGCAGGTGGCCCGCCCGCGGCTGATGTCGGTGTAAACGAGATAATAGATGCCGTTGCGCTTGCGGATCGAGGCCCCCTCATGGAAGCCGTGCCCGGCCTCGGTAATCAGGTCGGTGCGCAGGGTGGCGGGCTGGATGGCGCGCAGGTCGGGGCGCAGCCTGGTCCCGCGCAGGTGGAACTGGCCCCAGTAGTAATAGACCTGCCCGTCATCATCCACCATCGCCGCCGGGTCGATGGCATCGCCATTGGCGCCTTCCACCGGGGAGGCGTCGGTGAAGCGCCCGGCGGGCGAATCGCTGACCGCCACGCCCTCGCTGCGGTCGGCATTGCAGAAGAACAGGTAGTAGCGCCCTTCATAATATATGCAGTCGGGCGCGAACAGCGGCGAGCTGGTCCAGGGCACATCCGAGTTGGGGCCGGTGGAGCGGAAGCTCTCGCCGTGGTCCTCCCAGCGCACCAGGTCGGCGGAGGAGAAGACGCGGTACTCCCAACTGCAGTAGCTGGTGCGCCCGCTGATGTCGAGCGAGCCGTACAGGTACATGCGCCCGTTGGCCCACTGGCGCGCCTCGGCGTCCGGGACAAAATGCTGGATGGGTAAAATCGGGTTCATATAATGATTGTACTGAAATTATTTCAAATACTGGTCGTAGAAGCGGATGGTTTCGCCCATGGCCGCGGTGAAGGACTGCGCAATATTGTGGTCGGCGCCGGGGTAAACGTGCAGTTCCACCGTTTTACCCGCCGCGCGGATCTGCTCGCCCAGGATCTCGGAGAATTCCAGCGGCACGTCGGCATCCTCTTCGCCGTGGGCCAGCAGCACCGGGCCGGAGAGGTCCGCCAGGTGGGCGTTGGCCGAGACGGAATCCCAGAAAGCCGGGTTATCCTCGGGCGCGCCGTACTGCGCGAGCCACTCGGCGCGCCAGCCGCGCGCGGTGGGCGGCGGGGTGCGGGTGGGGCCGGTGCCGCGCCGCCAACGGTAGAGCATGTCCGGGTAGCTGCCCACCACGCCGGCCCAGATGGCCCCGGCTTTTACGTCCGGCGAGATGACCATGGCGCGCAGGGTGAGGAACCCGCCCATCGAATGCCCCCACATGCCGATTTTCTCCGGATTCGCCTGGGGGAACTGCTTGATCGAAGCCACAGCGTTGAGCACGTCGACGGTATAGCCCGGGTCGCCGTAGGCCCCGCTGGGTTGGCCTTCCGACTGGTCGTGCCCGCGGTAGTCAATACGGAAAACGATATAGCCGTTTTGGGCCAGGTTGCCCACGTAGTTGATGTAGCGCTCGGTGGTGCGGTACACGCTGGGCGGGATATAGCCGTGGTTGAAGACGATCGTGGGCCAGCCGCCTTCAGGCGGGTCGCCGTAGGGCACGGTCAGCAGGGCATAAATGCGCAGCCCATCGGAAAGATACGAGGCATAATAACGATAATAGTTCGGCCCCGCGTCCAGCTCGCGCTCGATGGTGATGGGGCTGCCCGGATAATCACGCGCGCGCAGGGCGGCGATGCTCATGGGGTGCGGGGTGGGCGTGGGGGTGGCGGTGGCAGGCGGGGTGTGGCTGGGCAGCGGCGTGGGCGTGCGGGGCGGCTCGGGCGGGCTGGAGGTATGGACGTCGTCGGTTTGGAGGGGGCCGGGGGCGGCGTCACCAGCCGGACAGCCTCGGCGTCCAGATCAGCTTCCGCAACACCATCGTGGTGATGCCCT
>CAYTHO010000155.1:0-7909 GCA_964437595.1 uncultured Anaerolineaceae bacterium | reverse complement strand
GGTAGGGTGGGGGTGGGGCTGGGCTGCACCGGCGTCTGGGTCGGTTCGGCGGTGGCGGCGGTGGGCGCCTGAGTCGGTTCGGCGAGGGCTGCCGTTGGCTGGCTGCTGGCTGCCGTCGGAGCGGGCTGCGCGGCGGGGGTAGAGCAGGCGGCGAGCGCAACGGTAAGCAGGAGTATGCACCCGAACAAAGATACCTTTAAAGCGTGCCTGGGGAGAGTCATCTTCCGAAACATGGGTAACCCTTTCGATTTCCTCTGTAAAATTGCAGGGCTTTCCGGCGGCTGCCTTGAATGACCCGCCGGTAGAGCGGCGTGCACGGGGAACCAGCGGTCAATTTTACTACAAAGAAAAAACCGGAGCGGAATTTGGTGGCCGTGGGGGGACCTAACCCTCCCCGGCCCTCCCTTCCCTGAAAGGAAGGGAGGGAGCAGAAAGAGGAAATCTGCGTTCATCTGTGGTTTGACGTCTTATTCGTACCTTAGCGCCTGGACGATTTGCAGCCTGGCCGCCTGCCGGGCGGGGATGATGGCCGCGGCGGCCCCGCACAGCAGCCCCACGACCAGGGCGATGAGCAGCCCGTTCCAGGGGAAGAAGTAATCGACGGGCATGCCGGCCATGCGGAAGGCGCCGGTGGTGGCGTAGCTGAGGTAAAGCCCGGCCAGCATTCCGAAGAAGGTGCCCAGCGAGGCCAGCAGCAGCCCTTCGGCCAGGATCATGCGGCGCACCTGCTTCTGGGTGGAGCCGACCGCGCGCAGCATACCGATCTCGCGGGTGCGCTCGATCACCCCAATCGCCAGGGTGTTGAGCATGGCGATCAGCGAGGGGATGGCGAGGAAGGCGAACAGGATGTACATGCCCGAGAAGGCGGTGTTGATCATTTCGGCGAACTGGTCGAAATAGGCCGGCCCCGAGGCCAGGGTGAACTGCGGGTAATCGCGCAGCACAGCCCGGAGCGCGGCTTCTGTCTTCGCGCGGTCCGCGCCGGGGCGCAGGTTCAGCTGGGCGAAGACGGCTTCGGTTACGCCGAAGTCGGCGGCCAGGTTATCTTGAGAGATGTAGGCGGTAATGACTTTCGCGTTGAGGTAATCAGAAGCCACGGCGATCACGCTGTACTGCTGCGGGCCGTTGAGGGTCATCAGCGCGATGCTGTCGCCGGTTTTCGCGCCGGTGGTTGAGGTAAACACGCCGTTGATGATCATGTTGCGCCCGGTGGAAAGGGCCGCATAAGACGCCTCAGCTTCTCCTTCGATGAAGGCCATGCCGGTTACCTGCGGGTATGCCACCGGGTCGATGCCCAGCAGTGAGATGGTCAGGCCATCTCCATCCGGCGCGACGACAGCCCCCTTGGCGGGCAGCCTGGATTTCACATCGGCGGTGGTGCTGGCGAAGCGCAGCGTGCTCACCGGGCCGACCCCTTCGATACCCTTGATCCTTTCGACCAGCGCGGCATCCGCGCCGATGTTGTTTCCCCACACGGCGATGGCGGGCGGGATCAGCAGATAGTCGCTGTCGAGCATATCTCTGAACGTGTTCAAAAAGCCCTGCGAAATGATGAGGATCATCCCGCCCAGCACCACCAGGATGGCCATGGAGATCATGCTGGTGCTGGCGGTGATAGCGGCGCGGGTGGGCTGGCGGGTGAGGTTGCCCTGGGCCAGCAGGCCGGTGCCCTCGCGGGCCAGGGTGCGGGCCAGCAGCGTGCCAAACAGGTTGGTGATGGGACGTACCAGCGCGGGGGCGACCAGTACCAGGGCGAACAGGAACACTAGCGCGCCCACGGTGATCAGCGCGATATTGCCGCTGAACAGCACCACTGCCGAGAAAAGCGCCAGTGCAATTCCCGCCGCGGTCATCATCCACAAGCCCTTGCGCGCTCCCTCACCGGATTGGGCCGGGCGCAGCGCTTCGATAGGCGTTACCCGCCCGGCGCTCAGCGCGGGCAGCAGCCCGGCCAGCACGGTCACCCCCAGGCCAATGGCAATAGTCACCGCCACCAGGCCCGGTGAAACCACTGGCATGCCCATGCGCAAGCGCAGTAGGCTGTCGATCATCGGAGAGACTGCCCACATCACTATCGCCACCAGCGTGTAGCCCAGCAGCATGCCTACCAGCGTGCCCACCACGCCCTGCAGCAGGCTTTCGATGAGGATCAGCCCGGTAATGGTCTGGCGGCTGGCGCCCACGGCGCGCAGCATGCCCAGGTCGCGGCGGCGCTCGGCCACCAGGGTGCGGAAGGTGTTGAAGATAATGAAGCCGCCCATGAACAGCGCCAGGAAGCCAAAGATATTGAAGATCATGGAGGCCATTTTGATGGTGCTGAAAATTTCCGAGCTTTCGGGCAGCGCGCCAAGGCGGTATTCCGGCCCCAGGCGGGCTTCGATGGCGCTCTGGATGGCGGCGCGCGGGCCGTCTTCGGCGGTGTTGTAGTTGGCCTCGATGAGGTTGATCTTGCCCGGCGCACCCAGCAGGGCCTGGGCGGCGGGCAGGGTCACCAGCACCTCGTCGCCGCCGGGGGCGGCGCGCAGGGCGCGGATGCCCACCACGCGCAGTTCGGTCTGTCCGGTGACGGTGGGCAGGGTAAAGGTATCGCCCACCTGCAGGCCGAGGATTTCGGCCATGGATTGGGTGATCAGGCAGCCAGCTCCATTGGAAATGGCTGCATCCGCGTCTTCCAGGAAGCGGCCCTGCGCCAGCTCATATTCGCGCATGGCCTGGGCGCCCGTCGGGTCCAGCCCCACCAGCGAAACCGCGCTGATGCGGTCGGCGGCGGCGGGGTCGTTGTCGTAAAAGTTGGCGGGCAGGTTGAGCGTGCGCGAGAGCTGGGCCTGGGCGATGCGCACGCCTTCCACGGCGCGCACGGTATCCAGCGTATCCGCCGCGAAGGGCGCGCTGGTGCGGTGGGTAATGGTCAGGTCCACGTTGTTGGAAGCGGTCATCATGGTGGCCTGGAAGGATTCGAGCATGGTGGGGATGAGGGTATTCATCCCGAAGATCACCACCACGCCGAAGATCACCGCCAGGGTGGTGAGAAATGTGCGTAATTTTCGCCCGCTGAGGTAGCGGAGGGCAAGAGTCCATTGAATGGTCATGGGTAGGTCTCAGTCAATTAGTCAATTAGTCAATCGGTCAATCGGTGATCAGGGATTAGGGATTGGGGATCAGGTTGTAGCTAACAGCTAATAGCTAACAGCTAATCACTAACCGCTAACAACTTTTCCTTCACCTGCTGTGAAGAGGCGGCCCCGTCGCTGCCGGACAGGCGGGTTTCGTCGACCACCACGCCGTCTTTGAGGAAGACGATGCGGTTGGCGTAGGCGGCGATGCTGGGGTCGTGGGTGACCATGACCACGGCGCGGCCCCAGGTTTCGCTGACGCGGCGCAGCAGGGCCACGGTTTCGGTGGAGGCGCGCGTGTCGAGGTTGCCGGTGGGCTCGTCGGCCAGGATCAGGGCCGGTTCGGTGACCAGGGCGCGGGCGATGGCCACGCGCTGCTGCTGCCCCCCGGAGAGCTGGTCGGGGCGGTGGTTCTGGCGGTCGGCCAGGCCCACCCGCTCCAGCCAGTCGGCGGCCTTTGCGCGGGCCTGGGCGGGGTTCATCCCATCCAGCAGCAGGGGCAGGGCGGCGTTTTCCAGCGCGTCCAGCACGGGGATGAGGTTGAAGAACTGGAAGACGAACCCGATGCGGCGGCGGCGCAGCTCGGCCAGGTTTTGATCGCTCATCTGGCTCAGGTCCTGCCCGTCGATGGTCACATGGCCCTGGCTGGCGCGATCCAGCCCGCCCAGCAGGTGCAGCAGGGTGGATTTTCCACAGCCGCTGGGGCCCATAATGGCGACAAATTCGCCGGCCTCTACTTTTAAGTTGATGCCGTCCACCGCGCGCAGGGCGGTCTCGCCCGCGCCGTAGATTTTGGTTAAGTTTTTGGTCTCGATCAGTGACATGGTTACCTTCGTTATCAGTGAATAGTGAATAGTGATCAGTGAACAGTTATCAGTGAACAGTGAATAGGGATTTGAGAATAGGGATTAGGGAATAGTTACAAGTCACCAGGGAAGAAGGATTGGTGTTTCCTGATTGACTGATCGACTAATCGACTGATCGACTAATCCCCAATCCCCAATCCCCAATCCCTACTCCTTCCTCGGCCTGCCTCTCGGTTTGACCTCCGGCTCGGGCGGGGGATGGCGGCGGATGTCGTCCAGGCGGCTCTCGACCATATCCAGCCAGCGCAGGTCGGCTTCCACGTGCATGATGGCCTTGTCGAGCAGCAGGATTTGGGCCAGCTCGCGGCGAGCGTCCAGGTCGAGGCGGCGGGTGGTGAGGTTGTGCAGGGCGCGGTACAGGCGCGCGCGCTGCACCTGCAGCACCCGGTAGGGGTCGGCGGCGCCGGTGACCAGCGAGAGCATCAGCTTGAGGTAGAATTCGTCGCGCTGAGGCTCGTCTTCCACCGCGCCGTCGAACCAGTCCGCCAGCTCGGCCTGCCCGGCGGGGGTGATGGCGTAAATGCGCTTCTCCGGCCCGCCGTCCTGCTCGACCGCCGTCTGCGCCACCAGCCCGCCTTCTTCCAGGCGCGACAGGGTGGTGTAGATCTGGGCCGGTTTGACCTCCCAGTTCTGCTCCCCGCCGATCAGCGCCTCGAAGGCCGAGCGCAGCTCGTACCCGTGGCGCGGGCGCTGGTATAAAAGGCCGAGAATGGCATTGCGGACGGACATCGAATTAATTACTCCACAAGTTACTAGTTATGAAATAAATATACGACGAGTTACTAGTTTTGTCAAGAGGGGAAATATAATTAACATATCAGCGCCTGCCAGAATCCTGGCAGGCGCTGATATGTTTTTTAAGCCGCATCAGGCCTATTCATATTCGTAGCAGTGATCGCAGTAGTCATCGCCCTGCATGAGGGTTTTGCTGCGTGAGAACTTGATCTTCCTTCCATCCGGGCCGGAGGCCAGGTTGAAACCCGCGACCATGTATGGGTCGGTCTTGCAGAACAGCCAGTAGCCTACCTCGGTCGCTCCGGCGGCTTTGGCGACCGCGGCCCACGGGCAGTAGGTGCAGTGCATCTGGATCTTTTCGCCATTGTTTTCGTTCGACATCTCAAATTCCATGCCGTCCGGGGCGCACATCTGGTTCCACAGCACATCCACAAAGGCCGCCGTGCTCACCTGCACCTGCTTCTCGCCGATGGCCTCCCATTCCGGGAGGATGTCTTCCCGGTTGCGCCGGTCAATTTCTTCCAGTACGGATATGCCATCCCGCTCCACCTGCTCGCGGACTGCCACCAGACGCTGGCGGGTTTCCTCGGCTCGTTGGGGGTCGATGCCTTTGATGTTCATAGTGTATTCTCCTTTGTTTGATGATGAAGGTCTCGCTTGCGCGAGCGCCGGCGAGGTTGCGCAGCAACCTTGGATTGCCGACCTACAATCTGGTTCTGGTACGGTCAGCCGCGCCAGGCCTGCACGTACTCGCGCACGGTCTGGAAGCGGGCTTCGCGCTGGGGCGATACGGCTTTAAGGGCGGCGGCGTACTGCTCCGGCGTTCCCCGCCAGGCTTCCCACGCGGTGGTGCCATCTGAAAGCAGTTCGAAGGCGGCGCGGCCCAGGGTGAACACGTTGGTGGCCTGGTCGATGCGCGCGCCGGGCTGGCATTCTTCAGTGGCCATGAAGCGCTTTGACCCGGGCAGGCGGCCCTCCGCGTTGGTGAAGGGGCCGGGGCGGTATTCGTCCAGGTCGATGATGTGGGTGGTAAAGGTGTCAAAATCGTACAGGATGCAGCCGTCGTAGAAATCGACGGCGATGTAGCCTTTTTCGGCCAGCAGCCGGTGCAGATCGTAGATTACCGCGAGCGCGTCCAGGATGCGTTCAGCGGGCAGCGCGCGGAAGCGCAGTATGGGGCTGCGCGGGTTGGTCAGGCGCTGGCCGCGAAACTGGGTGTAATCATACAGCACCTCGCCGGGGGCCCAATCGTAGACCAGCACCAGCCCCCCGGCGGGCGCGCCGAAGGCGTTGTGCAGGCGGGGCAGGGCGGGGTGCTGCACGGCGTGGTTGAGCGCCGCCGCGCGCCGCAGCGAGATCACCCCGCGCGGCTGGGCCGAGTGCTTGAGGAAGAAACGCTCCTCGCCCACCCGCACCCCGTACGAAACGCAGGCCGAGTCCTGCAGCCGGAAGGCCTGGAAGATTTCGCCCACCGATTCGAGGTAGGGCTCCAACTCGTCGTCGATCTGCTGGATGGCGGTGAGGGGATGGATCATGGATTTATTATACCCTGGGGCGCAGCCCCAGGGCTAGTTGAGGGGTAAGCCCGGCGAAGCCTGGCTGTGGGTGTATTAGGGGGCCGCTGCTACGCCAGCCCGGCGGGAAGGGATTCCCCGCCCTACCTGCCCCAGTGAGGGAACCACCGTCCGGTAGGCCGGCCATCCCTGGCCGGCGCTCGCGAAAGCGAGAACCACCTCGCCGGGTAAGGCTCCCCCCGGCCATGCCAGTCCGGCTTTGCCGGGCTTCCGTTCCTTTTAGCATCGGGGCTGCGCCCCGATGCTGCGCGATATGCGGGCACGGCAGGGATGCGTTCAGGACCGTAGCTGCCCGCCGATCAACGACCAGTGGGTGTGGATGATCTTCCACTGCCCGTCCAGGCGGGTGAAGACCTCGGTGCAGTTCCAGGGGGTGCGGCGGGCGATGGCGCCGTCTGGCTGGAGGGTGGTGGAGAAGAAGCGGTAAAACAGCACCGCCATGTCGCCGCACACCTGCACCCGCGGGTCGATGAAGTCCATCACATCGTAGAAAATTTTGCCCTCGCGCCTGGCATACTCTTCGCTGAGCGCCTCGCGCCCGTTGATGCGCCGCGGGGTGCCGGTGTCGAAATAGGTCACGTCTGGCGCGCTGATCTCGATGAAACCCCACGGGTCGCCCTTGCGCCAGCGCTCCATCGCCCCTGCTTCCAGCGCCATCACCTCGCCCAGCACGCCGGTGTAAGGCGCGGGCTGAGCGGGCACCGGCACGGGCACTTCCACCACATCGGAGAGCTGGTGCGGGCAGTAGGAGAAATGGGCATGCGCGACCTTCCAGGCCCCGTCGCGCTGGAAGTAAACCGATGTGACGTTCCAGGGCCACTGCCCGGCGATGATGCCGTCGGGGTGGTAGGTGGTGGAGAGGTAGTTGTAGGTCAGCACCGCCGCATCGCCCACGGCAACCACCCTGGGGTCGAGGAACTCCGAGCCCTGGTAGTGCACCTGCCCGGCGATGGGGCGGAGGTAATCCATATAGGCCTGGATGCCGCGGATCGGTTGGGTCAGGGTCTGGTCGACGTAGCAGATATCATCGGCGCTGATTTCCGCAAAGCCCCACGGGTCGCCTTTGCGCCAGCGTTCCATGGCGCCGTTTTCGATGGATAGGATGGTGTCGAGCATGGCATGGCCTCCAAAATCGGGATCATTTGTTCTATTATACCACTTGCAAACCCTGGGGCGCAGCCCCAGGGCTAAAAAATTGAGAGAAGCCCGGCGGAGCCGGGCTGTTTATCATCACGCGCCGCAGTCCTGCCAGCCCGGCTTGGCCGGGCTTTTGCATCCTGCTAGCTTCGGGGCTGCGCCCCGATGCGGCGCGCCATGCGTGCCCGGCGGGGAAGGATCCCCGCCCTACCTGCCCTGGTGAGGGAACCACCGTCCGGTAGGCCGGCCATCCCTGGCCGGCGCTCGCGAAAGCGAGAACCATCTCGCCGGGCAAAGATCCCCCCCGGCCATGCCAGCCCGGCTTGGCCGGGCTTTTGCATCCTGCTAGCTTCGGGGCTGCGCCCCGATGCGGCGCGCCATGCGTGCCCGGCGGGGAAGGATCCCCGCCCTACCTGCCCTGGTGAGGGAACCACCGTCCGGTAGGCCGGCCATCCCTGGCCGGCGCTCGCGAAAGCGAGAACCA
>CAYTHO010000154.1:0-8007 GCA_964437595.1 uncultured Anaerolineaceae bacterium | reverse complement strand
ATTCACATGGCCTGCGCTCAAGTCCTGCTCAACATAATTTTCGGATAGATACTTAATGCATATACGACTCGATGATTTCACCTGTCTTGGCGTCCAGATAAAAACTGTAACTGTCACCTTCCTCAAAACAATCCGAGATATCCAGTTCCCAGGCAAGTCTTCCTGATAATATCCGGCCTAAATGCAAATATAATGGAACTTGTTTGTCAGGTGATGTTGTGCATCTGCTGATCGTATTATTCTTTTGAAACAAATTCCACGCTTGTTCGCTCCCAATGACCCAGTCCTCTCGATTAATGGGTAATTGGGCTGATTCTCTCATTGGAAAGGTCTTACTCGTCTCTTTCTTGTAAATCTTGCCATTCTCATTAATGTAAATTGTATACCGCTCTTCTGGTTTACTTTTGGAAAGATAGGTAGCCTCTATTTTATAAGGGGTAATCCCTACTACATCAAAATAAGCGTAATTGAGATAGGCATCACTTTGCCAATCCCGCCCACCGGTTTCCAATAACTGCCAATGGTCTTGCATGGACAGCACATTAGGCTTAGGCGGAGGGAAGGGGTGAGCCAACCACAAACCTGTCAAAAGAACAATTCCAGCGATCCCTGCCAAAACGTAAAATTTTACTTTCCGGTTCCCGGCAAGTTCCCGCCTTTTTACAAATTCATATAAATTGGTTAGCCCTTGAGCCGCCATGTGGAAAAACGGGATATAGGAAAAAAACACCAGGATCGCAAGTAAACTTCCAAGCGGGGCTGTCATAAAACCCAGTTGTTCTTCTGGAAAATAAAGCCCGATAATGTGGAATGGGAAATATGTAAGCAAAAAAATCAGTGCGGAGAATTTGGCCGGAAATTCTTTATGATATTTCGCCTTTGCAATTCCCATGATGGTGGCAGTCACGATACCGAGTATTCCATTAATACACAGGAGGCTGAAAAGCATAATACCAGGCGAGCCGGGATCAACGCCCATTTTGTCGTAACCGGCAATGATTAATATGCTTGTCGCAACAGAAAACATGTAATTTGTCAGTAAGGCCGTGATGAGGTAGATGAATATTCGCATCAGTGTTCTCGGTGAATGTGATCGTCAAGGATGATTTGCATTAAGGGAATTTATTTTTGCTCTTTGCCTGGGCCACCCATGCTTTCCATTGCTTCAATTTGCGCAGCGATTGCAAATGCTCATCCGCATCCAGCTCGTTGAAATCAAGCACGCCTTTTTCCACAGCCAGGTTCAGGTAACGAAAAGCCGCATCGGGCTGTTCCAGGCGGGCGTAGGCGCGGGCGGCATTCAGGCGGGCCCAGTCGGGTACCCCGCCTAAGCCAGCCGCGCGCTCGAACCACTGCGCCGCCCCGGCGTACTTCCCCTGGTGCAGGTCAATTTCGCCGTGCACCGAAAACAGCGCGGCCCGGTCAGACAGCACCCAGCAGGCCGGGTAATCGCGCTCCAGTTTCAGGCCGATCTTCAGCGCGGTCTTCCCGGAGGCTTCGTTGCGCGTCCAGCAGTGCCAGCCAACACGGCGGATGCCAGCATCCCAGGCCTGCATCAGAAAAACCTTCCCGGTCAGCGCCGCCAGCCCGCGCCCGCGGTAGTCCGGGTGGGTGGCGATGCCCACTTCGCAGCGCTCGCCCAGGTTGTACTCCGACAGGCACCAGGTGACGATCAAATCTTTCGAGACGATGCAGTTACCAAAACTGTGCTCCAGGAAGGCCTCCACGCTGGGGCGCTCGGAGAGCAGCTCTTCCAGCAGATCGTCCAGGTTGGCGAAGGAACGGTCTTCGGCCAGGCCTGGGTCCACCGCGCGCAGGGCCAGCCCTTCCGGGAGGTCGGGGAACCCGCTGGCCTGCGTGCCCGTCTGGTTGAGGTCGATTTCGTAATACTGGCGCGGGTCAATGATGGGCGGGTGATCGAGCAAGATCATCTGGCGCAGCGCCTGCTCCCAGGCGGGGTCTTCCCAGGTGATCGTAAAGCCGTCGCGCGGGTGGGCGGGGAATATGTTTTCCTCAAACAGGTGGTACAGATCCAGGTTGAACTGCGCGTTCTCCGGCGACCCGGCCAGGCACAGGGTGTGCTGTACCCACAGCATGGCGGAGGTGGGGTGTTGGAGGTCGTTCGCGTACAGTTCGGCGGGGATTTGCCCCCGCAGCGCGGACGGAACGGACAGGTGAAAGTCAAACGGCTCGAACAGGTGCGCGGCTTGCGCATAGGCATCAGGGGAAAGAAGGTGCATGGGGCCTCATAAAGAGCGTGTTTCAAGTGGCATTTTGGAAAATTTCTCGTAAAATTAAACCACACAATCTGGGAAACTGACGAACGAATCCTGCCCCTCCCATGCGTTTATCGAAACTCGCACCAGGACTCAGCCATGACCGATGACCCCTCCCAACTCCCAAAGACTCCGCCGCCGGGTTTCCCCGGCTACCGCAACCGTACTGACCGCAGCGGGCTGGATTATATCGATACTGCCCGTGAATATGGGCACATGGAAGGGAAATTCCTGCGCTACCTGTTTACCTTGCGGCTGCGCACGCGAAACCCATTTTATCTTGGCGCGATGTTGATCCTTGGTCTGGCGGCGCTGCTGCCCATGATCGCTGTTGTGGCTGAATTATCAAGATACTCCGAGTTGTTGTGTCTAGGGCTGCCGATTTTTGCATTCGGAGTTGCCTTGTTAGGGAACTTCACAATAAATCTGTATCGGATTTTGAACGTTCGCGCAGAAAATTCAGAGGATCACCTGGTGAATAATACGGTCCATCGCAAGCATACCCACATCCGCCGGAAAATCCGCTATCCTGAACGGGAGAAATAGGAGAACCGCCATGAACAACGAAACTATCGAAGAACGCCTGAACCGCCTGGGCCTGGTGCTGCCGGAACCCGTCAAAGCCCCGCCGGGGGTGCGCCTGCCGTTCGCGCCGGTTCGCGTGCGCGGCAACCGCGCTTATATTTCCGGGCACGGCCCCTTCAACCCGGACGGTACGCTGGCTGGCCCTTACGGGCGAGTCGGCGCGGAGGTAACGGTGGAGCAGGGCTACCAGGCCGCCCGGCTGACGGCCTTGTCCATCCTGGGCAGCCTCAAGCGCGAGCTGGGCGCTCTGGATCGGGTCACCGCCTGGCTGCGCGTGTTCGGCATGGTGCTCTCCGCCCCGGGCTTTGACCAGCAGCCTAAGGTGATCAACGGCTTTTCCGACCTGATCCTCGATCTGTACGGCCCGGAGCGCGGCGCGCACGCCCGCTCGGCAGTGGGCATGGCGGAACTGCCCTTCAACCTGTGCGTGGAGATCGAGGCGGAAGTGGAAATCGATGGGATGTAATTTCATCCATAATTAACCGTTATATAACGTGATGGGATCAGTAATTGGCACATTCGGTCGAAGCCTGCGTTACAGCGCACAACCGCTGCAGTGCGTGCGCGCCAACTGTACGGCCTGCCGGTTTGGTTACTGCAAACGCGACTGCTTTGTTCAAAGCATGGCGAATGTTGTCGAAAACCCCAAGGAGCGCATGGTGCAGGAGGCGCTGGAAGCGGTGATCTGGCCGGGCGAGGCCCTGCTGGGTTACGCCGTGTGCCGCCACAACCCGGGGGAATTTTTCGATAAAGAATTTTTCGTTGGCCTGACGCAGCGCCGCTTCCTGCTGGTGCGCAAAGATCAGCCCGAGCGAGTGTATACGATCTACCGCTCCTTGATCGACCGGGTGGTAATGACCGGGCCAGGGGTGCTCAAGCGCCCTGGGATCGCCATCCACCTGGGCGACGATGTCATCCGGCTGGAAATCGCCGCATCCTGGGGCGAGCGCGCCGCGCGGATGGTGGAAGAGCATTGCGCCTGGGATGACGAGTCGCCCTACCTGACCGCTGACCAGTTCCTCGACAGCATTTCTGACCTGGCCGGCCTGGGGCTGCTGCGGCCCGCCCAGGCCCTGCTGCGCAAGCACCGCGCGGAAGACCCGGTTCTGGAAATTGAGCCGCGCGCTGAGCACCTTGATTATGAACTTACCCAGGGCCGCTGGTCGCTCAGGCTGACGCTCATCATGCTGGCGATCGTACTGGTCTTTCTGGCCGGGCGGTTGGGCCTGGGCCGGGTTTGGTCAGGCGGAAACCTTCTGCCGATGGCTTTGACGCTGCTGGCCGGGGTCGAGCTGGTCCGCCGCCAGCAGACCTGGCGCAAGCTGGCGCTGAACTTTGCCCTGCTTGCAGCCATCCTGAACCTGGCATACTGCGGGGTCAGCGGACTGTGGCTGAATGTACTCATGTGGACCGCCTTTGGGGCGGCTTCCATCACAGCCCTTACCGGCAAAACCAGCCGCCCGCGCAACCTCGCCGCCACCGGGATCTTCTCCCTGGGCTTTCTGGTTCCTATGCTGTTCACGATGGCGGCTTTGATGATGCCCGATGAAATCCATTTTTCCGACGATTTCTCCGCCGATAAGGGCTGGGTTGATTATAAGACGGAGACGCTGACCAGCCGCATGGAAAATGGGGCTTACACCCTGCATGTTCAAGAAAACAGCGTTACCTATTTCGCCTTCCCGCCGGTGGGTTTCAGCCCCCATAAAGTGCAGTTCGACGCGCTGATTCCCGAGGCATTTTCCGGGGAGATCGGCACGTACGGGGTAGCCTGCGGCTTCCAGGAGGAGGGGCCGGTTTACCTGGTCGAAATCGACCCGGTTGGCAAGCACTATTCCTTCCTGCGGCAGGAGGGCGAAAGGTCCGTTCCGCTTGGCGAAGGATATTGGAACCCGCTTTCCGGCACGCAGACCGCCGACGGCGCAGCTCACCTGGAAGTGGCGTGCGGTGCAGGCCAGATGACGCTGACCATGAACGGCGTGCTGCAGGGGCAGGCCCGCATGGGCGATTTCGAGCCGGATGGCAAAATGGGATTATTCGTCCACACCTGGCCTGAAACCGGCCCGGATGGCTATAAGGTGCTGTTCGACAACGTCGTTTTCACCATCGGGCAGGCGCGGTAAAACCAGGCCGCGGGCATTCCGCTCCGGCAGGTGCACGCCGTCCGAGCCGCATCACGCCGCGCCGCGCCGCTACTTCACCACCACCTGCACGTACAGCGCGCCTTTACCATCCGCGCCCACGCCCAGTTTTGTGTTGTTGCCGCCGTCGTTCACCCGGAACATCCACTGGCTGGCGTACGTTCCCGTGTCTACGGGAGCCGTAAACTGCACCGAGATATCCAGCAACTGGCCCGGTTCCACCATGTTTCCCAGGGGGATCTGTTCCTGCGCTCCCATCTGGTAGCCGCCGGTGAAAACGAGCGCGTTCAGCGCGCCGTTCGGGCCCCACGGGCAGGTGCCCTCGTTGCGCACCCGCCAGGTTTTGGTAAACGGCTGCCCGGCGGCGACCTGGGTGTTGTCCGGTACGGTCACATCTTCGACAAAGGTTACCTTGTTCTTGCAGGGCTGGCCGTTTGGCGTGGCGGTTGCGGTAGGGCCGGGGTCGGCGGGGGTCGGTGTGCCGTTTCCGGTCAGCGGTATGGCCGCCGGCGCGTAGCAGGCCACCGCCGGCAGAATCAGGATGAGAATCAAAAAGGAAATGACCATTCGTCGCTGCATATGCATTCACCCTCCAATCCTATTGCGACGTTTTGTAGCATTATTATATATGAAAGGCCCGTGGTACGAGCCTTTCGCCTAGCATCTATTTTCTACACATTCCACGCTTTCACGATCCGGCGGGCCAGGTCGCGGAGCTGGGTATAGCTGATCGGCTTGATCAGCACCAGGTCGCCTTCTTCTTCCAGCAGCCTGGCCCGTTCCGCATCCGCGGTAGCAACGATCACCCTGGTTCTCGCCAGGTCCGGGTTTTCGCGAATGGCCCTTAAAATCGTTTCACCGGGCACGGAAGGCAGGTTCAGGTCCAGGATCACCAGCCTGGGATGGTGAAAGGGCAGCTCTGCGAGCGCTGTATCTCCACTGCGCACCGTATGGGGTGTGAAACCGGCTTCGGATAGGGCCGCGGAAAAGATCGTTGCCAGTTTTTCGTCATCTTCGATGACCATTGCGATGGGAGATAAAGATGCAGTGTCGCTCATAGTCCCTATTCTTCAGGCTGGATGGGAAAACAGGCGGTAAAAATGCTACCCACTCCAGGCTGGCTGGCGAGGTTCATCTGACCGCCCATCAGGTTGGTTAATTCTTTGACGATTGCCAGGCCCAAACCAGAGCCGCCCCGTTCGTGGAGCTGCTGGCCGCTGACCTGGCGGAACGGCTCAAAAATGGCTTTCTGAAATTCCGGCAGAATACCTGGCCCGGTATCGGTCACTTCCATCGCCCAGTGCTGTGGATCGGGCTGGTACAGTCTGAGGGTAACGGAACCCTGATCGGTAAATTTAACCGCGTTGTTCACCAGGTTCGCCGCGATCTGGCGCAGCCAGTATAAGTCTCCGATCAGGGTTTTGGGCATCCCCGGGTCAACCTGGTAGTTGATCTTGATCCCCTTGCGCAGCGCCTGTAAATTGGCCGTGGGGCGGCAGTCTTCCAGCAGTTCATCGACCTGGAAGCGCTTGGGTTTGATCAAAATCTTGCCGGTTTCGAACTGCGCCTGGCCGATCAGATTATTGACGAATAGCAGTAGTTGATTGCCGCTGTCCTGAATGTCGGACACGACATCTTTCTGGGTTGTACCCAGGTCGCCGTACACTCCGCTGTTGAGCATTTCCGCGAAGCCGATGATAGCGCCCAACGGGGTGCGCATATCGTGGCTGACGTTCGCCAGAAGCTGCGTCTTTAATCGGTTCGTTTCGACCGCCTGCTGGTGCGCCGCTTTGAGCACCTCCTCCGCGTTCTTGAGCTGGGTGATGTCGCTGAACATCAACACCTGCCCGGTGACCTGCTTGCTCCGGTTGAGAATGGCGGTGGTGCGCAGAGCATACACGCGCTCCTTACCGTCCGGCCCATGGGGCAGGCGCAGTTCTTTTTCGTTGAATGCTGGCCCTTCGCTGGCGGTGTTTTGCCATTCGGGCAGCAGTTTCTGCATGTGCTGGCCGATCCAGCCGTCCAGCTCGCGATGCTGTACATTTCTCAATGGCTGGGTGGGTGGTGAGAGGACCGGTTGAATGAAAATCTGGCGGGCCGCCGGGTTCATATCCACCACCCGCTGGTTATTATCCAGCACCACCACACCATCCCCCATAAATTCAAAGACCGCCGGGTACGCCACCGGCAGAATATCCAGCAGGCGGAAGCGCAAAAACCCAACCACCAGGCCGATATTAGTAAGCGCGAAGGCCAGCGGCGTCAGGTCGAGGTTGGGTTGTGGCCGGAAGCCCAGGATGTAAAGCGCATTTCCCACCCACGGCACCATCATAGCAGCCAGCATGATGATGATCTGGTTCATGAAATACCGTTGGGTGCGAAAAGCCTGCTGCACCAGCAGAGCGGTTCCAATGACCAGCAGAATGTAGGAGTAGGCGACAACTACCCAAAACCACCAGCCGTGCCCCAACGTAAGCGGGGCCAGCATCCAGCCGGGCTGTCCGGCGATGCTCGTCCACACCATATGGTGAAGTTCGTTGGTATAGGTGAACAGGATGGACAGCGCTGGAAGCGCCAGCAGGGCCGCCGCGTGCCTGTTATGGAGCCGGGCAGCGCGCCCGCTGTAGCGCAGGATAAACAGCACCACCCAGACCGGTACAGTGGCAATCCCCAAATATTGGAACTTTGCCCAGAACAGCTTTTCGGCCAGGGTGGGCGTGATGATTTCTAGGCCGTAACCCAGCGCCCAGATGCCGCACGACAGGCTGCACAGAAACAATTCAACCGCGCCTTCGGTGTGGCGTACCGTCCACACGCGCGAGACGAGAAAAATGAGAACAATCAGACTCGCCAGTAAACTTAAAAGAAAAAACTGAACCATGTGAGCCGCTGCCGCGTTAAGTATCGATCGAAACGAATCGCAAAGAGATGGTGGAAACTTGTGTTTATTAGTAACTACTCAGGCATAAAGCCAGAAGCACAAAAACATTGTCAAAATCGCGAAA
>CAYTHO010000153.1:0-8083 GCA_964437595.1 uncultured Anaerolineaceae bacterium | reverse complement strand
TCCGACACCGCCGCCGTCTCCGAAGCCATCGGGCGCCTCATCTCCTACGTCCTGCGCCTCGCCTCCCCCGTCGAGCCCGTCAAGCGCCTCCAGGAAGTCATCCGCCAGCTCGCCGGCATCGGCGGCGGGCGCTCCCTCGGCTTCGGCCCTAACCGCGTCCGCTCCCTGCCCGACGGCGTCGCCCAGGTCATCGACGACTACATCGAACACTGGAAAGCGCGCGCCGAAGCCGGCGAGCACATCATCGGCGAGCCCTACGGCGAGAATGGCCGCGGTAATGGCGGCAACGGCGCCGCGCATGGCAGCGCAAGCAGCCTCCGAATCCCCGCCACCGCCAAAGTCGACACCCAACCCCGCCCCGCCGAACAGCCCGTGCTCTTCAAAATCGGCGACCTCTGCCCCGAATGCGGCCAGGCCGCCGTGGTCAACGAAGAAGGCTGCCGGAAGTGCTACTCGTGCGGATATAGTGAGTGTTGAGAAGTTTGTAACTAACCAAAGAACCAGCACAACTGCATTAAAGAAGTTTCACCAGCAAGCACAGAAACTTTGCAAAGGGGAAGTCATGGGGCGTAGCACAGCTGTGTTACGCCTCCTACTTTAAGGGCAGAATTGTATTACGTATAAAGATGCATCTTACTTTTATATCGTGTTGGTAATGCAAAATTGCCCGGTTTTAGTATTTAATTTTAATAAGGTCATTGACATTATATTTATGAAAATGCTATAATATTTTATGGTTTATTTCTTCTTTTAGAACAATAAATCGAACAAGCGCCTTTTTGAAATGTTGGGAGGGCAAAATGAGATCTTATAGATTAGTCACAATGTTTAAGATCATTATTTTTGTCATCTTCGTTTGTGCGCTTTTCTATAATAATATTCCACTTGTTAAAGCAGACACCCTTGTAGGGGGGCCGATATTCTCTGATACTATTTGGACTAAATCTAAAAGCCCTTATGTTGTCACGGCGAACATCGACGTTCAACCAGGAATAACCTTAACAATTGAACCTGGAGTAGAGGTTAAATTTCAAACAGGCTTAAATATACAGGTTAATGGTTATTTGATTGTAAACGGTTCTGTTACTGATCCAGTCATTTTTACATCAATAAAAGCTATTTCAGAAAAAAAACCTGGTGATTGGGGAATAATAGAATTTACCCCAACATCTCCCGCAACGGTTTTTGGTGTATCAGGTAACTATATTAGCGGAAGTATTCTGAAAAATTGTGTGGTGGAATTTGGAGGCCTGGCATCAGATAAAACGAAAGGTGCAGTAACAATAGGAAATCAGATTATTGATGATTGCACGGTTCGGGATAATGAAGGTGTAGGTGTATATGTTTATAATTCTGGAAAAGTAACAAATAGCACCATAGAGAATAACTCAAGCAACGGCATTTATTCTATTTCGGGCAATATAGAAAACAATATAATCAGAAAGAATTCAAGTACATCTGGTCATATTACCGGAGTTGGTATTTATGCAAGTGAAAGCGTAATTAAAAATAATTATATTGCAGAGAATTCCGGAAAAGGTAAATCTATTAATGGCGTAGGCATTTATGGACAAAACAGCATAATCGATAATAATCACGTTGAAAAAAACGTTGCAATTATTTATACGGATGATTCAACCTATTACAGTATTTTGGGTACAGGTATTTCTGCTTCGGATAGTATTGTAGAAAACAATACTATTAATGGGAATCGCTCGTACGGTTCGGACATTTTAGGCGCAGGATTATATATTTACAAGGGAAAGGCTAACTCTAATAACGTAATTGCTAATATAGCGGATACCACTGATCAAGAGATTTCTTGGTATATATATTATCCGCAAGTAGAAGGCGGCGGGATACATGCAAGCGGAGATGCGGAGATAACTAGAAATTATGTGAAAGGCAATCACATTTTGGGTCCAGGGCGTTTTTATGGAGGAGGAATTTTTGCCGAGTCAGGAATGATTACTGAGAACCATATAACCGAAAACCGAGTTTTAGCATTTAAGGACAATGTTTGGGACTTAGGTGAAGTATATGGCGGGGGTATTTATATAGATAGTTTTACAGAATCGGTATTTCAAAATAACACGGTAACTTATAATGAAGTCAGTAACCTTACTAATGTTCCTGAACGAATTTATGGATCAGGTGTTTTTATTTACGGAATTGCACCGTTTTATCGTTATCCAAATTCAAATAATATTATTATGGGAAATATAGGAACTGGAAGTGTACCAATTGGTGGATTAACCTTGGATATCAGAACCGCTGGTTATGAAGTTCATGACAGTAGTTTTCTCGAAAATTATCCTTATGATGTAGTGCTCCTTTCCGATCAGGATATCAATGGAACGAATAATTATTGGGGGACAACAGATTCGGTCGATATCCTGGCTCAAGTTTATGATTGGTATGATGATTCGGATTTGGGAAAGTTTATTTATGCTCCTTATCTCCAAACCCCATCGATCGCATCACCAATATTTCCCCCCACGAATATTTCCATTAGTTCCACCAGTAACAATGTATTGCTTACTTGGTCTCCAATTCCGAGCTTTACAACAGGTTGGGGATATAAAATATACTACGGACTTTTCCCTTATCCACCATTTTCTGGGACTGGATTAATCGAGGGAAATTCACCTATCGATGTAGGGAATCGAACAAGCTTCACTTTATCAAATCTGGTAGAAAATAGAATTTACTATTTTTTCGTTACAGCCTATGATAATTTAGGCCATGAAAGTTGGTATTCCAAAGGTATTAGGTATTCAACTTATAATATGATATTTTTGCCAATAACGGTCAAGTAAGATAATTTATGTGAATTAACAAATACCTTTGCCAATTATGGAGTGGTCAGGAAAAGCCCATAGCGGTGTAGCCAAAAGATCCCAAATACTTTGCCTCAAAAATGCAGTGTAACAGGCCCCCCGCCCCCGCAACTCCCATGGCGAAGTTGCATGCTTTCTCTTGGATACGTCCCCCCTCACTTCCCCACCACCGGCAGATACACCGGATACACCTTTTCCACCACCCGGAACACCAGCGGCGCCGTCTCCTTATGCGCCGGATCATACACCGTCACCCGGTACTCCCCCACCGCGCCCACATCCGCCGCGGAAATCGCGGCATTAAGGCGCGTAGAACTCACCCAGGTCGTCGGTCGGTCCGCCCCGTTCCAGCGCACCACGCTCGAGCTGGTGAAGCCCGTCCCCATCACCTGCAGCGTGAAATCCCGCGCGTCGGACGCACCCCACATCCCCGGCTGCATGCCCAGCAGCGCCAGCCCCGCCGGGCCGTTATCCACCAGGATCCGCGAGCTGAACGGCGCCAGGCTCAAACTGCCCGCCACTGGCGCCTGCCACAGGTCCAGGTACTGGCGGCTGCCCAGGTCGATCGTCACCGTAGAAGCGCTCTTGTTGTAGAAGATCTTCCCGCGCGAAGCCTCCCCCGCCGCCTGCGTGAACCAGTTCGTCGTGGAGTTCGCGTCCTTCCCGCTCAGGCTCTGCCATCCGGCAAACGTCAGGCGCTTCCACGCATCGCTGTAAGCGATATGCTGGTTGACGTACGGCTGGAAGAAGGCATTCCAATCGGAAGCCACCACGTTGCTGGATGGAGCGTACACGTACAGCGTCCAGGCGTTGGCGGTCAGGCCGTAGACAGAATTATGGTCCAGCGTAGCGCGCGTCGCATCGCCAGCCAGGCTGATCTGCGCGCTGAAGGCCGTGCCGTTGGAGGCGTTGAAGACCGTGTTGCCGCGGATCACCCCCGTGGAATTCTGGTACAGGATCCCGGTCACCGAGGTGTCAATGATGGTATTGCCGCGCGTCTCCACGTCCCGCGAGTAGTGGTCGATATACAGCCCCATGCCAAACGGCGGGCGCGAAGCATGGCAGCCGTCCACGTTGCCGCGGATGTCGTAGATGATATTCTCGATCAGGTGGATGTTATACACCGGGGTGCTCGCCAGGTCATCGTCGCCAAACACGCGCACCGCCCCGCAGTCGGCTTTGGTGTCGCACGTGCGCGTGAATACGTTGCGCTCCAGGGTGGTATCATGCCCGAAGACGTCCACCCCGTTATAGCCGATAAATTCAAAGGTGTTGTAGCGCAGCGCGTTGCCGAAGCCGGAGTAGAGTGGTTGATACGTGCGGATGCGCAGGCCGTCCCCGTTCTCGGTGCACTCGCCAGTGGTCAGGCCGCAGCCCATGCCGCTCTTGCCCAGGTTCTTGACCACGGCGATATTGCGGATCGTATTGTGCTCGAACGTCGACTCAGCAAAGTAGCCGCTGATGCCGAACGAATTGGCCCCGTCGATCACATTGTTGGAAAAGAGCAGGTGATGCCCCCCGCGCAGCCCCTTTGGACCCACCAGCGGCTTCTCCAGCCAACTGCTCAGGTTTACACCGGCCCCGTCCACATCCCGGATGGTCAGGTTGCGCAGGGTCAGGTGGTGGTAGATATCCGTATTAGCGTTCATCCCGCCCGGCGTGCCGATGCCGTGGTTGAACCAGTTCACCACCGCCAGGTTATCCAGGGTCACATACGCCGTGGCGCTCCCGTCGCTCAGCATCACCCCGCCGTGCCGCAGGGGTTCGGCAACTTCCAGCACCACCGACCCCTCGATATTCGCCGGAGCGCCGGAAGCCGAGTATAGATAGACGCGCCGGGTAGACTCGTCGTAGTACCACTCGCCGTCCTGGTCCAGCGTGGCGCGGTGGTTGTTGATAAAATACCCCCACCCCACGCAGTCCTTCCAGCCATCAGTCAGGCACGACAGCCCCTTGTTCAGCGTCAGGCTGTGGCCGCTGGTTGCCGTCACCTGCCGGTCCAGCATCGACCAGCGGATGTTCTTGATGTGCGCGATCGCGCCCGTCCAATTGCCGGGGGGCAGTTGGTTGTCCGTGATCTGGCTGGAACCCGCCGTATGCGCATCCACGAAGGCATAACCGGCATTGGCGGCGTCCAGGTTGGGCCAGCGCCCCAGGGTCAGGCGCTGCCCGGCGCGGAACAACTGGTTGATCCCATTGGGGAACATCGCCGGGGAAAGGTCCGCGCGGTACACGTTGACGCTGCCCGCGTCCAGCGTCCAGCCGCTCACCGGGCGCGCCCCAGACAGCACCGGCTGGTTGGCGCAGCCCGCCGGGTAAGAGCCAAAGGTAATCTCCGCCCCCGGCAGCCCCGATTCGCTCAGCACCAGCTGCTCGGCCCGCCAGGTGTCGCCGCACTTAAACAGCACCCGGTCGCCCGGCTGCAAGGTGAGCGAATTGACCTTCGCAATGGTGGCAATGGGCGCCCCCGTTGAAAGCCCGGTATTGCTGTCCGAACCGCCCGACGACGAAACATAATACGTCACCGGCGCGGCCTCCGCCCGCGCGGCAGGCATCCCAAACGCGGCAGGCAGAAAAAGAATCACAAGCAGGTGATAGAAACGAGATATGCGCATATATGTATTATACGCATTCAATTCTTTAGAAGGCACCAGGTTCAGCACATATAAATGTTTCGAAAAGCAATGGCAGTTGTGCGCCGAACCTCGGGTTAGGTCCTCGGTTTAGGTCCTTCACCTGGGCCACCGCCGCCGGTAGGGGCGCAGCGGGACGATCAGCCGTATATATCCGCCAACCACCGCGCTGCGCCCTTCCTCACGGGCAGCCCCTTTACTATTGCCTGAAATCCGAAAAAACCAGCCGTGACCCACCCAGGGGATGATCCACCAGCAAGAGCCCTTGCCCGTAGAGAGAGAGGTGGTTTTTGCCATTCCTAACTTTGCGTTCTTTGCGCCTCTTTGCGTCTTTGCGGTGATCTTTTTCTTAAGGGTAAGGTTTGCCTTGCATAGAAACCCCCAAAATCCCTCGTATGGAGGATAGCCTCCCCGCCCCAAATCTGCTATCATCTACTGCATAGATCACCCCGCATCTAAATCGAACAACCCAACATCACCCCATCCAAGGAGGCCTCCATCCCATGAGCCAGTCGATCTCCGCCACCTCATTGTCGCAAACCGAACGGGAAAATTTCTTCCAAAAAATCCCCGCCGGCCTGTACGCCTTCTTCATCGTCCTGCTTGGCTTCGGCCTCAGCCACATGCTCCTGGTCAAAGTCTACGACGCCAACCTCGAAACGCCCGCCCTCTACCTCTTCCTGGTCGGCGCCGTTGCGCTGATCCTCTTCTCCCGCCGCAGCCGCCCAGCCGTGCAGGCCGGTCTCGGGCTGTTCGCCGGGTTATTCTTCTGGTCGGCAGTCGGCGAGATCCTCTCCGCCGGTGAGCTGTACACCCAGCCCGCCATCTGGGGCGTCGTGCTGGTCCTGACCATCTTCCTCGCCCTGCGCAAAGAGACCCGCTGCGACTTCTTCGTCGTTCTGCAAAAATGGCTGGGGCTGCCCGCCGCCGCCCCCCATGCCGATCACTGGCACACCCCCGCCGTGGCCTTTGGCTTCTTCTACACCGTGTGGATCGGTCACATGTTCGAGCTGACCGCCTACTATAGCCCCGCCTTCGGCATCCACTCCTGGCTCACCAGCGGCATTCTCATCGTCAGCCTGGCGGCCACCCCCTTTCTCATCTACCTCCTGTACCGTACGCGCAGTTGGGCCGTGGCCTGGGGCCGCGCCGCGCCCATCGTCCTCATCTTCTGGATGGGCATCGAAATCCTGATGAAATGGCAGGTCATCCACAAGCCCTGGTAACCGGCCCGCCCCTGCCTCCAGACCGGCGCGGGTCAAATCCCGTCTCCAAAACGAAATAGCGTTATAATTTGCGCCGTGCAGCCTACCCCCTGGATTACCCTCGCCGTGGTCGTGGTCACCTTTATCGGGATCGCCGTAGGCCGCTACCCCATCATCAAATCCAACCGCACCACCATCGCCTTGATGGGCGTTGCCCTGCTGCTGCTGCTCGGCCAGGTCCGCTTCGAAGACCTCCCCGCCTACCTCGACTTTGACACCCTCATCCTGCTGTTCAGCATGATGATCATCAACGCCAATTTAAAGTTAGCCGGATTCTTCACCGTGGCCGGGCAGTGGCTCGTGCGCTTCGCCCGCACCCCCCGCTCGTTTCTGGCCTTCGAGATCGTCGTCCTGGGCCTGCTCTCCGCCCTCTTCCTCAACGACACCATCTGCCTGATGTTCACCCCTTTCCTCATCAACCTGCTGGATAGCCTCAAGCGCAACCCCCTGCCCTACCTTGTCGCCCTCGCCACCGCCGCCAACATCGGCTCCACCGCCACCCTCACCGGCAACCCGCAGAACATGATCGTCGGCATCGCCTCCGGCATCTCCTACCTCGATTTCACCCTGGCACTCGCGCCAATCGCCCTGCTCAGCATGGGCATCATCTGGCTCGTGCTGGTCAAAATGTACCCCCGCGAGCTGCGTTCCGGCCAGCGCTTCGACTCGCCCCAGCTCGACGCGCAGGAAATCTCGCGCCCCCTGCTGGTCAAGACCCTGGTCGTCACCGCCGGGCTGCTGGTCGCCTTCCTCGCCGGCGCGCCCATCGCCCTGGCCTCCTTCATCGCCGCCAACATCCTGCTCATCACCCGCCGTCACCAGCCCCACACCGTCTTCGCCGAATTCGACTGGAGCCTGCTCGTATTCTTCTCCGGCCTGTTCATCGTCAGCGGATCATTAGAGACCAGCGGCGTCACCCGCACCCTGGTCAACCTCGAACAAATCGCCGCCCAGGCCAACATCCTCAACCTCACCGTCTTCACCAGCGTCCTCAGCAACCTCATCTCCAACGTCCCCGCCGTGCTGCTGCTGCGCCCCATCGCCTCCAGCATGCCCGACCCCCGCCTCGGCTGGCTCACCATCGCCGCCGCCTCCACCCTGGCTGGCAACCTCACCCTGCTCGGCTCCGTCGCCAACCTCATCGTCGCCGAAACCGCCAACCGCTACCGCATCGACCTCAGCTTCTGGGAGTACACCAAATCCGGCCTCATCATCACCCTCGTCTCCCTGCTCATCGCCGTCCTCTGGCTCACCTTCGTCATCGCCTGACCTCAACCTTACTTGCCCCCGAAGTGTAGTGTAGTGTAGTACTACACTACACCCCCTGCCCCCACCCACCCCCCAA
>CAYTHO010000152.1:2049-8239 GCA_964437595.1 uncultured Anaerolineaceae bacterium | reverse complement strand
GATTGATAATGTTAAAGAACCGCTACTTATCAAACCATGATTGACAGTCTACTAGCTGTTCATTGCGAGTTTTGCCAATCTTGCGCTTAAGGATGACAAAGAGCATTGCCATGCCCAAAAATGTTACTGAATTACAAACACCCGGGTTGCGAGGTTTTGCCGGTGTTGTTACGCTGGTTGAAACCACTACAGGTGAAACCGTACGTGCTGGCGGTTGCTGAGTGGCCATTACTGTTATGGTAAGCGATGGTTTCGGGGACGGAGTTGAGGTTGGAACAACCGTCTCTGGGATCATTGTCAGGCTAGGGGTAACGGTAATCGTCGATGCTTGCTGCGTTAGAATGAGGAAAATGGGTTGCGAACCGGATATGTCGACCAGCGGACTGGTAACCGCTCCGGGATACCAACCATTGATATCACGAAGTAGCTCCCAGGCTTTCTGGTGATTTGGGTTGATATCGAGCGTTTGCTTTATTTGTTCAATGCACGGCCTTTGACTTTCCGGTACGAACCAGGCTTCCCAACACATGAGATCGGCATAACCATAATGCCAGTCCGCGTCATTCGGTTTCAGCGTAACAGCTTTGGTATATGCTTCAACGCTAAGCTGGAACATTCGAACCCCATGCTCTTCAGCATTGTAACCCCTGGGCTGCCGAATGATTTCTTTATAAATTTTCCCCAGTCTTCCCCAGGCCTCGCCATCGTTCGGATTGATTTTTATCTTGTCCAGTTCATCTTGAATTTTATACCACGTTGCTGGAAAAAGGATATTCGCCCCAATAGAAAAATCAGGTTCAAAATTTTCATAATGCCAATATATTTCATTGATTCTTACAGAACAGTCATTTGGCATGCAGTAATGAAAATTTAGCTCATTGAGCTCATATGGGAAGCGAATATAGATATCGGCACTGCCAATAGTGTCATTCCAGCCCGCGCCGGTTGCTAGTATATACGAGAGAACCGGGCTGTTATATGAAACCTGGATGGAAACATCTTTCTCTGGTGGAAAGGTCACAGCAAAATACGCCCAACAGGGTATCTCCACCTCGCTCGGCATATCACTTTGGGTATTATTTATGACTTTTTCATACTTTTTATGTGTCTCGACAGCCTTTCCATCAATCCTTGCTGAAAAATCCTTTATTTCCGCATATTCTGGAAAGGGCTGGCAACTGTTTAGATCATTTATATCTCCACCCATAAAACTCAATGGGAAATAAACATCCATCTGTTCTTCATTATCGCTAAGGTTTTCCATGATGAAGCTTGCCTTGATAATAATATCATTCGAAGCGTTGAGTGTAATTTCAACAACTTCTGACACCATTCGAACCTGGGTTTCGACTCTCGGCAAAATACTCGCCCCAACTGGCGGCGGAGGTGGCGCGATATCTGCTCGCACCTGTGGAACAGCACACGAGAGCAAGAACAGGGCTGATAGAGTTACTGCGATAGAACGGAGATAATTATTCATGCGACTATTCGATCAAGAGCGAGCGGTACACGCAGTAGGCGCAGGGTTTCTCCGCCGCGCACATCTAAGGGTAGACGCGCGTTTGCGGCCGCGCCACCAGCGGGTGCCCGCCGATCGCAGAGGCGAATTCGGCGGGGACATCGACGGGAGGAGGGTCGATCCAGGTCCGCCGATCCACCCTGTCAGGCGGTTTTAAGGATTGGAGCAATGCAATCGAACATTGCGTCGGTGGCCTCCACGGTATTCCCTAGCAGACTGAACTGAATTTGCTTGATTGGATAAAAGCTGGAGAAAAAGGATACACCAGGGTCTTCACCCAACATGTAATACACCTGGGGCTTTCCTTTCTCCTGCGCAATCCAGATCCCATATCCATAGTGCATTTCGTCATCATCGGGATTCGTACTCCAATGCGGCGTGAGCATTCTGGCGACCGTCGCCTGGCCAAGCAGCCGATTTCCCATAAGCGCATCCCAGAACCTGGCAAGATCGTGTACGGTGGTATAGGCTCCTCCATCTGGCCCGCCCACGATCGGAATAGAATAGATGTTTGTCCGCCACTTTCCATCTCCGTCCGGTATGTAGCCATGCGCCGTACTGCCCGGTAAGCAATCCATGGAGAAATATCCGCTCGACAGCATCCCACAGGCCTGAAAAATGTGCTTCTCTACATATTCTACAAACGGCATCCCAGTCAGATGTTCAACCACCAGACCCAACACAATGAACCCGGCATTGTTGTACGCCCACTGCTCGCCGGGTTTGAACTTCATCGTTCCATTTGCAAACAGATTCAGAAAGTCTTCTGGCGTACGGAACGCATACATTGGACGCTCTTTCCAGAGCGCTTCATAATCATCCATAACGGCTTCGTCAAAGTAATCGGGGATCCCGGAACTGTGGGTTAGTAAATGATGCAACGTCACATTGGGATCAAACTGAGGCAGTGGGATGTTAAGACAGTCCTTCAAATAGGTATCAAATGTGACCAGGCCGCGTTCTACCAGTTGGCAAATTGCGACACTTGTAAAGGTCTTTGCACCAGAAGCGATCCCCAGCCGGGTATGAACCGTATTCGGGATCTGCTCAGCCTGGTTCGCCATTCCATAACCGCGAGCGAAGATGATCTCGCCCTGTTCTCGCACAAAGATTACGCCAGAGAAAGGCGAACGTTCGTGTTGCTGGATAATTGCGTCTTCCAATGCACTTACATTTATCGGCATATCTGCTTCCTTTTGTTCGTTCGTTTCCTGTTCGTTAATGACTCTTCCCTAAAATCCTATCTCCCCGATCTGCTCCAAATCGAAATCCAAATCTTCGATCTCCAGCGCCTCATCCTCTCCTCCCACCGCCCCGGCCTGAACGCCGCGGCTGCACAGCGAGCGGTACACGCAGTAGGCGCAGGGTTTCTCCGCCGCGCACATCTCGAATTCTTCCGGCTTGAGCGCGCGGATCTCCGCCACCAGTGCCTTCAGGTAATCGCCATCGGCCTGGAAGCGTTCGGCGGTGTAGGCCAGCGTCTCGGCGGCCTGGCCCGGCTCGGCGAACCAGTAGGTCATCTCGATCTTTTCGGGCGGCACCGGCTGCCCTCCGTTGAGCGACGCTCCGGCCTGGGCCAGTAGGTAGGGATAGACGCGCGTTTGCAGCCGCTCCAGCAGGGATGCGCGCTTGGGGCGGTGCATAGCGGTCTTCCAGTCGAAAATCTGTACCCGCCCGTCCGGGTGGAACAGCAGCAGGTCATACTTGGCGACCAGCCGGAAGTCCCCGATGGGGGCCTGCAGGCTCACCTCTACATATTTTATCCCCGCAAGCTGCCCCGGGATGCCGTCCAGAAAGTTTTGCCACCAGCGCTGCAGGTTTTCGTCCTCGTCGGCTTCGGCCATGCGCGCCAGCTTTGCTTCGGGCACGCCCACCAGGTACTGCTGCGCCAGGCGGTGAAAGCGCTCGCCGCGCTGGATGTGCTGCTCGAATTCGCGGGCCGGCTCGGCCTGCACCGCCGGCCAGGCCACGCGCTGCACGTAGCGCAGTTGAAAGCGCCGCGGGCAGTCGACGTAATCCTGCAGGCTGGATTGGGAGAATTCAAAGTTGGTGAGAGGGTCCAAAGGGTACTCCTGTGGAAAACCTCCTCTTCCCCTCTCCAATATCGCGCTCTCCGATATTGGAGAGGGGACCGAGGGGAGAGGTGCTTATGGTTCCGCCATCATCATCTCAAAGAACTGCTGAAGCTCCAGCAGCGGCAGCGCGGCCTGCGACTCGCCGGTCTTGCCCGCATTCCAGGTGACCAGCAGCGATTTGCGGGCGCGGGTGATCGCCACATACAGCAGGCGCAGCCGCTCGCGGACGGTGTCCATGCGCGCGTCCAGAGTGGCGCGGCCTTCTTCGTACCATTCGTACTCGCTGGTGGAGAGCGCCACGCGCAGTTGGGCCAGCGTTTCGGCCTCCAGGTTCAGCTTTTCGCGGATGTAGTAGCGCTCAGAAATGTACTGGTCGTAGGGCATGCCGGAGGGGAAGTCGTAGTTGTTGACCGAGAGCAGGTACACCCGGTCCCATTCCAACCCCTTGGCCTTGTGCATGGTGGTGATGACGATGCGCCCGCGGTAGCGCTCGGGGTCAAAGCCCGAGTCGTCGTCGCTGAAGCCGATGAAGCGGCGCTTGTTCTTGGCGATCACCTCTAGCTCCTCGCTCAATTCGGGCAGGCGCCAGGCGGGATGGCTGTTGCTCTTCTGGCGCAGTACGCCGGCCAGCTTATGGGCAATTGCCAGGTCGGGCGGGTCGAAGAACAGGTCCTGCGACACGGTCAGCAGCACCTGGTCGATAGGCAGCAGCGCCGCGCCGTGCCAGCGTCGCACCACGGCGCGGTACTGTTCCAGCAGGGCATGCGCCTCCGGGTCGCTCTGGCGCAGGCCGGTCTGCTCCAGCCAGTCCTGCCCGGGCAGCGGATAGAGGAAGTCTTCCACGTTCTTCAGCTTGCGGAGCGGGTCCTGCGCGCGCTTGTTGAGCGCCTGGGCTGTGGCATTGCCCCGGTCGGCGCGCCGCCAGACGGAGAAGGCCTTCGAAAGCAGCGAGGGCGACTGCGGGTTCGCCAGGTAGCGCAGGATGTGCGTCAGCGTGCCCGCCGACAGGCGCGTGGAGGTGGTGGTGCCCAGAATTTCCACCGGGTCCAGCCCACATTCGCGCAGCGCGTTCGCCAGCACGGTGCCGCGCTCGTTGCGGTAATCCAGCACCACCAGCGTCTCGCGCTCCACCTCGGGTTTGGCGTCCTGCGCCTCCTGCCAGCGGATCAGGCTGCCGGTGACCGCGTCTAACTCTTCCTTCGACGTCATCTTGCGCGGGTGGAAGTAGATCTGCCCGCTCTCGTTGGGCGGGTTGACCTGCGGGTCGCCGGGCTCGGTGGGCAGGATGTGCGGCAGGTGTAGCGCGCTGCGCGCCTCCACCACCGGGTGCTGCTCGCGCGTCCAGTCGATCAGGTGGTTGGCCAGGCGGATGATGTTCTTGCTCGAGCGCCCCGACACGGGCAGCTCTTTGCGCAGCACGCCGGGCGCGTTGATGAAGTCGATCAGGTGCTGGGGGTCGGCGGTGGTGAAGGTCTCGTAGATGGCCTGGTTGGGGTCGCCCACCCGCACCCAGTGTCCGCCGTCACCCGCCAGGATGCGCAGGATTTCTTCCTGCAGGCGGCTGGAGTCCTGCGCCTCGTCTTCCAGGATGAAGGGCCACAAACCGTGCAGGCGCGCCGCCAGGTGCGGGTCCGCGCGCAGAGCGGCCAGCGCCAGGCGGATCAGGTCGTCGAAGTCGACTGCGCCGCGGTAGGAGAGCGAGCGCTGGTATTCCTGGTAGATGCTGCAACCCATATCCGCCAGCGGCAGCGGCGCGGGCAGCTCTTCCAGGCGGCGGCGCAGCGCGTCGGGGGTCAGCTCGCGGTCTTTGGCGTAGCGGATAAAGCTGTTGGACAGGTTCTGCACCAGCCGCGGCAGCTCTTTGGCGCGCAGGTTGTCGAGCTGGTACGCGTTCAGCTCGCTGTTGAGGTAATTATCAAAGAAATATGGGTTGGCGCGCAGCCAGGCCTGGGCGGTCTGCTCGCGGATGGCGTTCGATTCGCCCTCGTCGATGATGGAGAAATCGTTGGCCAGGTTCACCAGCCCAGGCCGCTCGCGGACGATGTCGTGGGCCAGGCTGTGCAGCGTGCGCACGCGGTAGCCCAACCCCGGCAGCATCCCCGACTGCTCCAGGATTTGCCCGACGCGGGTGGAAAAGTTATCCACCGCCGAGTTGGTGAGCGTTACCACCAGCACTTCCTGTTCCAGGTCCAGGTCGCCCTTGAGGATCAGGTCCGCCGCCAGCCGCGACAAGGTAAAGGTCTTGCCGCTGCCCGGCACCGCGGAAATGCCCATGCGCCCGCCGTTGTATTCCTCCAGGATGGCGCGCTGGGATGGGCGAAGGGAGGAATAGGGATCAGTTTGCATGATGCCCCCAAATGTGGCGGGTGGGTGCGTTCGTCCCCGCATGGCGGGTGGGCGTATTCATCCCCGCCCGGCGTTCAAACGCCGGGCTAGCAAATCCCCCAAGCCCGGTAAACCGGGCTGAAAGAAGCCCCATTTCCTCGCAGCCCGGTTCACCGGGCTTGCACTGCGTAGCGCGGGGATTGATCCCCGCGTGATGGCAGGATGCCCCGCTGCGTGGATGATGGTTCCCCGCGTGATGACGGGCAAACGC
>CAYTHO010000152.1:0-1949 GCA_964437595.1 uncultured Anaerolineaceae bacterium | reverse complement strand
CGCTGCGTGGATGATGGTTCCCCGCGTGATGACGGGCAAACGCCCTGCGTGGATGATTGATTCCCGCGTTCATCCCCGCATGGCGGGTTGCCGTGCTGCGTGGATGATGGTTCCCCGCGTGGTGACGGGCAAACCCGGGTAATCTGACGATTTCGTGATCTATCCCTGCGTGATTGTACGTCATCCCCCATACCCCCTCGACTGCTGCATCACCATCTGGATGGCGCGCAGTAGCATGCCGCGCGATTCGTAGCCGCCTTCGCCCAGGTCGCACAGGCCCAGGTGGATGCGCTGGCGGCAGCGCCGCACCAGGCCGATCGCCAGGCGGTAGAGCGTGTCGCGGTTGATCTCATATTCGTCCACGTCGGTCCAGATGCGGTTGCGGTCCCAGGCCCGGCTGAGGATGTACGGGTGGGTCAGCGGCTGGTACAGGCGCTCAGACCACGCGCTGGAGCCTACGTCCAGCCAGAACTGGTGCTCGACCGGGTGGTTCATCAGCAGGAAGGTATAGGCGGGGGCAATCAGCACCGCGTCATCCTCGGGGATCTGCCACGACTGGATGTACTGCGCCGCCAGCACGCCGTCTTGGATCATGCGGATATATTCCTTGCCCAGCGGCGCCTCTTCCTGCTCGGGGTCGGCGGGGGCGGGCGTGCGGCCCTCCACCGCCCAGCGGAACTTCTGCGCTGATTCAATCAGGTTGGCGCATACCGTACCGGCCTCGTAGTTGCCGTGGAAGGCGTAGCCGGACTGCGAGAGCAGCTCGCCGAACAGGCGGCTGAGGAAGAAATCCAGCTCGGCGGCAGGCTCGCGGGCGTAATCCTCCAGCCACTGGCGCAGGGCGTCGTAGCGCGTGCCGGTCAGGTAGGTGACGCGCTCCTGCAGATCGGGCCGCACGCGCTCGAACGGCAGCAGTCCCGCCTTACCGGCCTGGGTGCGGTAAACGGCATCTACCAGGAGCTGCGAGCGCACCAGGTCCAGCCCGGCGATGGTCTGGATCAGCGCGTAGGCTACCTCGAAGCTGGACGGGCGGAAGCCCCAATCCGGGTGGGCCAGGCAGGCCAGGGTCAGCAGGGCCTGGGTGACGGGCTCCTCGCGCAGCGAGCGCGACGGGCGGTGCGAGCGGTAAGGGATGCCGCGCGCCGTCAGGCGGTTGGCGAGCGAGAAGCGCAGCGAATCGGGCAGCAGGGGGGCCAGCAGCACAATCTCGCCCGGCGGCGTGCCCTGCTGGATCAGGCTGTCCACCTGCTCCACCACCCAGTCCAGCATCTGCGGATAGAAGCGCAGCAGTTGGGCGGGGAAGTCCAGCGCCGCGCCAAGCTGCTCGGAGCGCAGGGGCGGGGCGGGTCCGGCCGGCGCGGGGCGCGACGCTGGGCCGGCCGCGGCGCGTCGCGACGCTGGTCCGGCCGCGGCGCGTCTGGCCGTCGCGTGTCGGAGGCCGCCCTGTCAGGACGCGCCGTATCTGCCGGCGCGTCGCTCCAGGAGCGGTCGCGAGCCTCGGACGAAACGTCGCCGGGCGGCTGCGAACGGTCGATCGCCGTGCTCGCCTCCCTCCGCTCCTCTGGTTTCTGCGGCGTGAGGCCGGTGCTGTCGAAGACGCAGGCCACCAGCAGGGTGGCCGCCAACAGGCCAGCGCTGCAAAACAGACGACTCATAGTTCCATGCTAGGCCAGCTCGTCGCTCGACGCTAGCTGCAAGGAGGCCAGGTGCGGCTAGTACACGTCCTCGCAGAGCCCATCCGTTCCGTCGCTCGAGGTCGCTTTGCACTGAGAGCCCTTCAGCGGCATGCACGCCACCGGCGGGCAAGCGCCGTCCAGTGAGCATCCGAGCGCGTTCCACTTCTGCTGGAGCGCGCTGAGCGTGCCCAGGGCGGCGGAGTTGGCCTGAACGTAGGTCTCGCAGGGGCAAAGCAGGCCGTTGCTCACCTTGGTCTGACACTGGATCGACTT
>CAYTHO010000151.1:0-8256 GCA_964437595.1 uncultured Anaerolineaceae bacterium | reverse complement strand
ACCCTCGCCTTCACCGGGGCCAGCTTCACCATTACCAAGGCGACCCTGACGGTCACTGCGAACAACCAGACCCGCAAGTTTATGGAGGAAAATCCCGCATTCACCTACACCATCACCGGCTTTGTCAGAGGTGATACACTGGCCGTGGTTACCGGCAGCCCGGTGCTGACCACGACGGCGACCAAGAGCAGCCCGATTGGGGAATATCCCATTACCATCACCGCGGGCAGCCTGCAAGCGGCCAACTACAACTTCATCATGGTCAACGGCAAGCTGACCATCACCGAGAACGAGTTCTATAAGGACGGATTCCCTACCTTCTTGCCCTGGGTCTCGAAGAACTAGTACCCGGCGGCATAAATACCTCTATAGTTAGCGTGCAGCGTCGGGTACTTGCGCCAGGCGGCCTGGCGAAAACAGTCGGGCGGAACCAGCGAATAACAACATAGGTATTTATGCCCGACTGTACTAGGCGATTGATTGGATCACGATGGGGCTGGCTTGAAAGGTCGAGACAGCCCCGTCTCAAAAAATAAAGACAGCCCCTTTGCGCATTCTCGCGAAGGGGCTGTTGTTGATATAATCTCCCCTATGAAATTCACTTTCCTGGGCGGCGCGGATGAGGTTGGGGCGAGCGGCACGCTGATCGAGATTGGCGGGCGGCGCATTCTGGTAGACTGCGGCATCCGGCCATCGCCGAAGGCGCGCTACGGGCTGGCGGGCGACCAGCTCCCCGACCTGAGCCTGATCGATGGGTTTGGGAGCATCGACCTGGTGCTGGTGACCCACGCGCACACCGACCACACCGGCGGGCTGGAGCTGGTATTGGAGCGCTTCCCCCACGCACCGGTGTATGCCACGCCGCCCACCGTGGCGCTGACCCGCGTGCTGCACCAGGACGCGCGGCGCATCATGCAGTCGCGTTTGGAGGAGGAAGGCGAGCTGCCCCTGTTTGACGATGTAGCGGTAGAGCGCCTGATGGCGGCTTTCGAGGCGGTGCCGTTCAACACCCGGCTGTCGCTGGCGCCCGGGCTGGTCGCCACGTTTTATCCCGCTGGGCACATTGCCGGTGCGGCGATGATTGGGCTGGAGAGCGATGAGGGGCGTGTGCTGATCAGCGGCGACCTGTCGCTTTCGGCGCAGCGCACGGTGGGGACGGCGAAGGCGCCGCCTTTTGAACCGGACGTGATGCTGCTGGAGAGCACCTACGGCGGGCGGCTGCACGCCAACCGCGCGGTGCAGGAGCGGCGCATGGTGGAGGTGGTGCGCGAGGTAATCGGCGCGGGCGGCAAGGTGCTGATCCCGGCCTTTGCGTTGGGGCGCGCGCAGGAAGTGCTGCTGATTTTGAGCGAGTTCCAGCGGCGCGGCGAGCTGCCCGCGGTGCCGGTATGGGCGGACGGCATGGTGCGGGCGGTGTGCCAGGTGTACAGCAGTTTCGCCGAGACGCTGCCGCTGGCTTTCCAGGAACAGGGCGCTGATTTCTTCCAGGGGGCGATCCGCCCGGTGCAGAGCGCCGAAAACCGCAACGCGCTGGTCTGGCAGGCAGGCCCGGCGGTGATCGTTTCCTCCTCGGGCATGCTGGCGGGCGGGCCGTCGATGGCTTATGCCCGCGCGCTGGCCGGGCAGCCGCAGCACGCCATCTTGCTGACCGGCTACCAGGACGAAGAGTCGCCTGGGCGGCGCCTGCAAGAGATGGCCGAGCGCGGGCAGGGCACGCTGTGGCTGGGCAAGGATAAGGTGGATGTGCGCTGCCGGCTGGGCACCTATTCGCTCTCCGCGCACGCCGACGAGAGCCAGTTGATCAGCCTGGTCGAGACGCTCAACCCAGCCCACGTGGTGCTGGTGCACGGCGATGAAGGCGCGCGGTCCAGCCTGGCGAAAGCGCTGGCGGAACGCCAGCGCAGCGCCTTCCTGCCCGCCGCGGGGCAGACGCTGACTTTTCACTTTGACGCCCCGCGCCGCGAGACCGGCGCGGCGATCGGCGCCGGGAAGCCATTGGATGCCCAGGCATTGTGGGAAGCGGTGGCCGGGACGGCGGGCGGGTATTTCCATCTCGAAGAGCTGGCACGGGCATGGTGGGGGCCGGAGGCCAGCCCGGACGCGCTGGAACGACTGTGCACGGTAATGGCGGCGGCATTAGCAGAAAATGACCTCTATTTCAGCGCGGACTCGCGCCGCGAAGGCATTTACCGCGCGCGTCCCGCCGCGCAGGTGGTGGTGACTGTGGAGCGCCGGGCGCTGATGGCGAAGGTGGGAGATCTGCCCGGCCAGTGGGTGGCGCTGCGCGGCGCGGGGGATGCGCCCCGGCTGGCGCGGGTCACCTCCACCGCGGCGGACTTCTTCTGGGTCGAAACCGAGGAGGGGGAGGCTGAGCGCGCCTGGCCGGAAGACCTGCTGAAGGTGTTCGGCACGGAACGGCCTGAACCGTCTCTGATCCGGGCCGCCGGGCAGGCCCAGTCGCCTGCGCTGGGCGGAGCGGTGATGGAGCCTAACCAGGCCCTGGCGCAGGCCAACCGGCAGTTCCCGCCCGAGGCGCGCATGCGCAAGAGCGGCTACCGGCTGGATCAGCATATCCTGGTGCTGACCTTTGACTTCCCCGACCTGGCCCGCGAGCGCTATTCCGCGCAGATCGCCGACCTGGAAGCCGCTACCGGCTGGTCGGTTGAGGTGCAGCCGGAAGCCAACCAGAGCGCGCTGTTTGCCCTGGTGCAGCAGGTGCTGCCGGGCGGCTGGCGGGTGAGCAAAGGGCCGGCGCTGTACCGGCAGGAGAAAAAGGTGGCGGTCACGGTCAGCGCGGCGAGTCCGCTGCGCAGCGAGGTAGAGCGAGCGCAGCAGCGCTATGTAGAGGAAAGCGGCTTTGAACTGGTGGTAACACTGGCTGCATCCAGCGCGGCGGGTAAACCGGCTGCGGTGGTTCCAGGCGCCGATCATGCCCCGGCAGCCCTGCCAGCCGCGAAGCCCGGCGCTCGCCTGGAAATCAACGCGGCCTACGCTGCCATCCGGGCCGGGCTGGAGGGCAGCACGCTGTACAAGACCAGCCTGAAGGGCGAGGAAATCCAGCTTTCGTTTATCTCCCCGCAGGTGGGCGAGCGCTACCGGGATGCGATCGATGCCCTGTCTGCCCAGACCGGCTACCCGCTGCGCATTAACCCGCAGCCCAACCAGGGCGCCATCCTGGAGACAGCCCGGGCGCTTCTGGCGGGCAAGAATATCACGATCGCGAAAGGTCCCAGCATCTACCCGGAACGGGCCGAGGTGGCGCTGACTACCGGGACATTGCTGGAGGAAGAAGAACTGGAGGAAACCAGCGCGGAGTTCAGCGAGATGACCGGCTACCGGCTGGTGGTGAATGTTCTGCCCGCGGCAGCGCTGCGCGGCGCGGCCTCCTCTGCCGCGGAAGATGCCGCGGTGCTGATCCCGCTCGAACGGGTGCATTTGCGCCGCTTCCAGCGCGAGATGGTCCTGGACCTGGCCAAGATCGAAAAAGCCGTGGAGCGCGCCCGGCGACTGGGGAAGATCAGCCCGCCCATCCAGGTGCGGCGGGTGGAAGACGGCTATCTGCTGCTGGACGGTCTCTACCGCCTGCGCGCCGCCGAGGCGCTGGGGCTGAAGCAGGTGCCGGCGGTCGTGGAGTAAGACTGCTGTAACTTTTGTGCCGGGGTCTTTTCGGCAATGCATCTATTGCTATCAACAGTCGTTGAAATGAAAAAAGCACTCAGATCTCTGCCTGATAAATTCGGTAGCGCCTGTGCGGCTAGGCTCCCAGCTTCAAGATGGCGTTGTTTATCGTGGCGTTGTCTTCCAGCACGTAATTGGTTTCCCTGTGTATGGTCGGGCTGAAAATGGATTCATACAGCGCGCACATCTCGGCTTTGGCGATTGTGGCGTGGCCCCAGTTGTCCGCTCGGCTGTGTTTAGAGAGATTGATCAGCGTTACTACCTAACGGTCGAAGCGTCGTATCGACCGGAGGATGCGCATGCCGTAGCGCTTGGGCATACACTTGGAAATAGTAAAGTATCGGTTTCGAAATGCAGGAATTTATGTATAATATTAACTGTACTTTTAGATAATAACAGTTAAATTAGTACAACTATGAACCGAGCCATTGAAATATTTACCGCCCATAAAGGCACACTGAAAACCAGCCAGGCAATTGCTTTTGGAATTGCTCCGCGCACGCTGTATGCCATGCGAGATGCGGGTCTGATCCGGCAGATCAGCCGGGGCATCTACCAACTCGCCGATCGGGAACTACCAAGTAATCCGGATTTGATGAGCGTAGCTCTTCGGATTCCTAAAGCTGTAATTTGCCTGGTCTCTGCCCTATATTTTTATGGCCTGACCACTCAAATTCCTCACAAGGTTTCGATTGCGCTCCCGCAGTCCGCTGAGAAACCGCGGTTGCATTTCCCGCCGCTCGATATTGTCTGGCTTTCAGCCAAAAGTTACAGCGCCGGAATTACAGAACAACAAATCGATGGCCTGCCAATCAAAATCTATTCGAAGGAAAAGACCATCGCCGACTGCTTTAAGTTTCGCAGTAAGATTGGTATCGATGTTGCTTTGGAAGCTTTGAAAGATTATGTGAAACTGCCAGATCGGCAACTTGACCAACTACTTTTTTACGCCCGGATTGATCGGGTTGAAAATTTGATCACTCGCTACCTTGAGGCCCTGTTATGACTCTTAGCAACAATGCTGCATCCATTCATCAAAGAATTCTCAATAAAGCTGTCGCTCAGAACAGGCCATTTAACGAGCTGCTTCAGTATTATGCGATGGAGCGTTTCCTTTACCGGTTAGGCAAATCTCCCCATTGCAAAAACTTTGTCCTTAAAGGAGCCCTGGTATTCCTTGCCTGGCGGGCCCCACTAACTCGACCCACACGAGATATAGATTTCCTCGGATATACCAATAACTCAGTAAGTAATCTTGTCCGTATCGTACAAGAAGTTTGTTCTCAACCTGTCGAAGGTGACGGAATGGTGTTTGGCCCGGAAAGTGTTCAAGGGGAAGTTATTAAGGAAGAAGCGGACTATCAGGGGGTTCGCATCAGCTTTTTGGGGCTTCTTGGTAAAGCAAAAATCCACATGCGCCTGGATGTTGGTTTTGCAGATATTGTTACGCCATCTGCTGATGAATTTGAACTTCCTACGATCCTTGATCAGATGAGCAAACCCTGCATCCGCGCCTACCCGCCAGAAACTGTTATTGCTGAGAAATTCCAGGCAATAGTCGCTCTGGGGATGATAAACAGTCGAATCAAGGATTTTTATGATCTTTGGTTCATGGCCAGGTCAATGGAATTTGATTTCCTTTTGCTAAGGGAAGCGGTTGTAAACACATTCGACCGAAGAAAAACGATCATACCGAAAGAAACACCAATCGCATTTGCCAGTGTATTTGCGGAACAAAAACAAGTTTTATGGGTGGGCTTTCTGAAAAAAAATCAGATCGTGGATGCACCCCAAAGCCTAGGCGATGCGATCCGGGTGCTGAAAGAATTCCTTGATCCAGTGGTCCGTCCGTCAGATAAAAAATTCTCACACTGGTCTTTTGAGACAGGATGGAGAGAATAGGAAAGTTTAATTTATAGGGCTGCGGCCAAAACTATGGGGCTTTGGCCGCACCACGTGGATTGGCTACAACGTTTCTTTCAACCCGGGTACCCTTGGCTCCGGTCAGCACCGGGATGCTGAGGCCTTTGAAATCTTCTCCTACTGGTTCATAGCGCCTGCCCAAGCACTGCGCCAGAAAAGCCTCGGCTTTGGCATACTTGCCGTGTGGATCGTTGGCGCCTTGCCCGATCAGCAGCGGGCGGCAGATGCGGTCGGCATAGGTGGGGGGCGAGTGCTTCTTGAGCGGCGCGTGGCCTTCCTCGGTGCTGTGGTCGCCCACGCGGGTGGTAAACAGCTCAATCATACCCCGCGGCTTCCTCCGCGGCGATAGACTGGATTTCCTGTACAGCGCGCAGCAGTTTGGGCTTGCCCGCTTCGTCGGCCAGCTGCTGCAGCCGGTACATGTCCATTTGTTCAAGTGCCTGTAAGCGCAGCCCGCTCAGGTATGCTGTGGTATCGCCGCCGGGCTGCAAGTTCCCCAGATCCAGCAGAGCTTTCTCTGGACTGGCAACAAACGCGCGCTGATCGTTTCCCAGGTCCATCACCCGGTAGGAATGAAGCCAATCGGTCTGGATGTGATGAAATGCGAAGAACCCCAGGGGCGTCTGGTAGGTTCCTGGGCGGCGGGTGGTGACGCTGGTCGTCACGGGCACCATTTCCGGGATCATCCCATAGTAAGCCAGCGCCGACTGTAAGCTTATATACGAGCCAGGTATCAACTGGTTGGCGATGAAAAAGGGGTGCGGTTGGATTTTTCGGTAGGGCGGGGCCAGGCTGTATAGCCCGCGGCGCAGCTGGTACAGCTTGCCCACCGCCGTCCAGCGGGAGAGCTGCTTGCGGACATCACCCGCGTCTACATTTCCGGACAGCAGCAGCCCGGTATCAAAGAGGGGGAGTTCACCCACTACCTGTAATAGCTTTTCGAATTCCATTGCATCAATTTGCCATAAATGGTAATTTGATGCAATGGAATCACACGGTTATATTTCCATCTGGTAGATCCTATAGCGACGGAGCGGCTGGGCCCCCAGTTTCTGAATGGCGTTGTTCATCGGGCCGTTGTCTTCCAGCACGTAATTGATCTCCATGCGCATGGTTGCGCTGAAGACGGATTCGTACAGCGCGCGGTAGAGCAGGCTGTCGATGGCCTTGCCGTGGTATTCAGGGAGCACACCCAGGGCGAACATGCGGTACTGGGTAAGGCGGGGCAGCTTCCACAACATCTGGGCCCAGCCCAGCGGGAGCAGGCTGCCGCGCAGGCCTTTGAGGATGACGTTGACATCTGGGATGGCGATAGCAAAGCCGATGGGGCGGCCCTGAGCATCCTCGGCAAAGAGCACGCCTTTGGGGTGGATGATGGGCTTGAGATCGTGGGCCAGGGCGCGCACTTCGGCCTCGGTGACCGGGGCGTAGCCCCAATTGTCCGCCAGGCTGTGGTTGGAAAGGGAGATCAGTGTTTCCACTTCGCGGTCGAAGTGCTGCATGTCGACCGTACGGACGCGCACGCCGTAGCGTTTGGCCACCCGGTCGGTGAGGGTCAGGATGCGCTCAGGGATTTGGTAGCCGTCCCGGGCATCGATCACGTAGACCAGCAGGTCCTTGACCTTCTCCAGCCCGTATTCGCGGAACTGATCATTGTAGTAGGGCGGGTTGTAGGGGGCCATAACCACCGGCGCGGGGGCATAGCCTTCGACTACCGCGCCCCACTCCTGGGAGACGAAGCTCCACGGCCCGCGCATAGCCTGCATCTTATTAAGGCGCAGCCAGCCGCGGGCCGCGTCGAGCAGCATGCGCGAGGCGTCTGGATTGGGCGGGCATTCGTAATAGCCAAACAGCCCGACCGGCTCGCCCCAGTAGTCCACTGCTAACTGATCGATAAAGGCGGCAATGCGCCCGATCACCTGGCCATTCTCCCACAGCAGGAACAACTCATATTTACAGTGCTGGAGGGTGGGGTTGCGCTTGGGGTTGAGCTGCCCGCGCACTTCATCGCGCAGCGGCGGCACCCAGAGCGGGTCGCCCTGGTACAGGCGGTAGGGAAGATCAATAAAGGCGGATTGCTCGGACGGGTTGGTGACGCGGGTGATGTTCAAGGGCTGCTCCCAGCACGGAGAAATAGGGCGACCTGCGAAGGTAAGATCAGAATATTGACCGCCCTATATTTTAATCCAAAAGCGCTTCTTTAAGCCCTGGCACGCCTTCCGCCCCAGCCAGCACCTGGATGCTGGAGCCTTTGAAATCCTCGCCCACCGGCTCATAGCGCCCGCCCAGGCACTGCGCAAGAAAGGCCTCGGCCACGGCGTTGAAGGACAGGCGGTTCTCCGGGCGGGCAAAACCGTGACCTTCGTCCGGGTAGAGCAGGTAGGTAACCGGAATGCTGTGGGCCTGCATGGCCTGCACGATCTGGTCGGCCTCGGCCTGCTTGACGCGCGGGTCGTTGGCGCCCTGCCCGATCAGCAGCGGGCGGCAGATGCGCTCGGCGTAGGTGAGCGGGGAGTGCTTTTTGAGCAGCGCGCGGCCTTCCTCGGTACGATGGTCGCCCACCCGGGTGGTGAACAGCTCAATCATCGGCTTCCAGTAGGGCGGCAGCGATTCGAGCAGGGTGATCAGGTTGGAGGGACCCACCAGATCTACACC
>CAYTHO010000150.1:0-8333 GCA_964437595.1 uncultured Anaerolineaceae bacterium | reverse complement strand
TTTCGAGCTTTGGCGAAAATGGAGAGGGGCCGGGGGTGAGGATTATTTGTAAAACTTTGTAATGCAATCGCCCTACACACATCCCTGTGTGCCGGCGTGGCGCAGCGACTGCTGTATAATCATACATACAAGGAGCTCCCCCCATGAGCGCAACCCGCATCTCAAGCAAGCAAGGCTTTTTTGAGCCGGTCGACGACTCGCAGCGCGAGCCGCTGCTGGCCGAATATATTGCTTACCTGGAACAGCGCAACGGGAAAATCGCCCCCGGTTCCGGCGTGCTGCCCAAGCGCGAGATCAGCCTGGAGGCGATGAACGACGCCGCCCGCCAGCAGGTCGAGCCGCTGCCGCAGGATCAGTTCGACCGCCTGTGGGCCAACTTCAACCCTGCCCTGGCCCGCGAAAACCCCAAAATGCTCCTGCTGCTGCTGTTCTCGAAAATGAACGGCGGCGAGGCGTACGGCGTGAAGGTGGTGAAGGCCGTGCACGGCAAGCGCTGGCAGCACGCCGAAGACCTGCCCACCCGCGCCATCCAGTACGCCCAGGAAGAGGAAGAGTACCACACCCGCATCCTGGTCGGCGCCGCCAACCATTACGGCATCCAGGTCACGCGCCAGTATGTGCCCAGCGCCGCCCTCAAAGTGCTGATCGGCGCGCTGGCCTACGCCCCCAAGCCCATGTTCCACCCCGTGCTGTACGGCGCGGAAGTGGCGGGCGTCTTCATCTTCAACTGGACCCTCAACCAGATTCCGCGCTGGATCAAGGATGACCCGAAGCTGGCGGAGGCCCTGCAGCAGCGCCTGATCGAGGTGCTGGTGGATGAGATCGGCCACGTGGCCTTCAACCGCCTGGTGCTGGGCGAGACTGGGCGCAAGCTGGGCCAGTTCCTGGCGGGCCAGACCCTGCGCGGCATGCCGATTATGACCCCCGAGCTCAAACCGGTCGGCTTCGACAGCACCGTCCTGCGCGACTTCGCCAGCTTCGACCTGCCCTCCCTGCCGGAAGAAGTGCGCCGCCGGGGCTTCTTCGCCTGATCGCGGAATAGGTGATAATAGTTGCAAAATCCACCAGGATAGATGGCTCCCCTTCTCCAATATTGGGGCCCCAATATTGGAGAAGGGGCCGGGGGATGAGGTTCCCGCTGAGCCCCTACGAAGAACGCGGCTCGGGTAGGGGCGTTTCGTGAAACGCCCGACCTTTGCAATCCATCACCATGTTTCCACCCCACCGCGCGGTCAGGTCCAATGAAAATAGGGTAAAAAAACCGATAAATTTGTAAACTGAGGCCTATCCCCATAGAATTCGTGATAGACTAGCCATTATATATTGATCCACATTATTAAAAGCCCTTGGGGAGGGGCAGCTATGATGCAACATTCCGATATTGCCGCATTTCTGGACCAGCGCCGGTCCGATATGGTTTCCAAAGTCATTTACTACAGCGGCTACCTGGCCCTGGCGATGGTGGCCAGCATGTTTATCGCCTGGCTGCTGATGCGCCATACCGTCCAGCTTTTGGGGTATGCCCTGGCCATCGCGCCTATCGCCGTCACCGCGTTTCTCTACCCCTACCTCAAACGCGCTGGTCAGGCGCGCCTTGGCGCGTACCTGTTTATTGGCAGCGTTTTTCTTAACCTGTATGTCTCCCTGGTGCTGATCCCCGAAGTCATTCTGACGGGCGGGATCATGGCGGCGGCGATCATCATTCTCGGCTTCATTGTGTTCGGCGAGCGGGAAGGCAGATGGGTGTCGCTGGCCGTGGTGGCTGGCATGTTCGTGGATGTGCTGATCAACCGCTTTGCGCCGCTGCGCTGGCCGACCACCGTCGACCCCACCATCATCTTCTTCATCAACCTCCTGGTGGCTCCGGCCCTGCTGGTCATTGTCTGGGTCCTCATGCGCCTGATCATCAGCGAGCAGGATGCCGCGGTCGGCAAGCTGCAAGAGGCCAACCAGCGGTTGGATGCCGTGGCCGGTGAATCCACCCAGGGCCGCGTCCGCCTGGAAGCGGTGATCCAGCGCTACGAAGGCTATATGAGCGAGATTTCCAAAGGCAATTTAACCGCCCGCCTCGACCTGAACGAGTCGGATGCCTGGTTCGAGCCAATCTTCGCCCTGGGCAGCAGCCTGTCTGCCATGACGGAAAACCTGCACCGCATGATCCAGAAGATCAAGGAAGCCTCGCAGAACATCACCTCCGCCTCCACCGAAATCCTGGCCGCCAACACCGAGCAGGTGGCCGGCGCCACCCAGACCTCCGCCTCCGTGGCCCAAACCACCACCACCGTCGAAGAGCTCAAAGCCCTGGCCGACCACGTGCTCGACAGCACCCTGCAGATGGCCGAATCGGCCCAGCGCACGGTGGAAGTGTCGCGCGCCGGGCGGCAGTCGGTCACCTCTACCATCCAGAGCATGATGGAAATTCGCGGGCGGGTGGAAGGCATCGCCGAGAGCATCCTGGCCCTGTCCGAAAAGACCCAGCAGATCGGCGAGATCATCGCCATGGTCGGCGACCTGGCCTCGCAGTCCAACATGCTGGCGCTCAACGCCTCCATCGAAGCCTCGCGGGCCGGGGAAGCTGGCAAGGGCTTTGGCGTGGTGGCGCAGGAGATGCGCACCCTGGCCGAACAGTCGCGCAGGGCCACCGCCCAGATCAAAGAAATCCTGTCCGAGATCCAGTCCGCCACCAACAGCACCGTCATGGCCACCGAAGAAGGCTCCAAGGTAGTCGACCGGGGCGTCATGCAGGCCGAGAACGCCCAGCAGTCCATCGACCAGCTCTCCGCCGCCATCGACGAGAACAACCAGATCTCCCAGCAGATCAACGCCGGGGGCCGCCAGCAGCTCGCCGGGGTGGAGCAGGTAGCGCTGACCATGCAGCACATCAACCAGGCCACCATGCAGAACGTCTCCTCCTCGCGCCAGACCGAAGGCGCCGCGAGAAACCTGACCCAGCTCGCCCAGTCGCTGGTGGAAGAGGTGGCGCGGTACCAGGTGTAGGGGGGGCGTATCTTTTCAGCCCGCGATGGTGGCGGCGGGCTGGTAGAGATATTTCTGGAAGCTGTTGAAGGCCGTGGCGATGCTCTCCGGCTGGCCCAGGTCGGCCACGGCGTCCGCGATGGAATCGTGGTACTTGAGCCGCAGCAGCGGGCGCAGTTTTTCCTGATCCAGTTCCTCGACGCCCTGGTTGACGTAGTGCATCAACACAAAGTCCAGGAATACCTGTTGTTTGGAATTGAACTGCTCGCTGATGATGGCCCTGGCCCGCGCGGCGCGTTCCTGGCGGGTGATGGGCGGCATGGCGTAGGCCACGTGGGCCAGCACATCGTACAGGTCGCTCTTCTCGGCGTTGATGATGCGCTGCATCTCGGCCAGTTGGTCGCGGCCAAAGCCGTTTTCGGCCAGCCCTTGCAGCAGCTTTTTGCGCGTGGCGGGGTCGCTCCACAGAGCGCGCAGTTCGGCCTCGTCCTTGAAAAATTCGGGCAGCTTGCCGAACAGCGCTTCAACGAATTGATAAGCCGTCATCGGCGTGCCGTCGGGATGCCAGAAGGTGGTGCAGACCATGTGCTGGATATTGCGCGCCCGCCCGTCCGACAGCTCGACGCGGATCATCTCGCGTTTTGGCTTCTGCTCTGCGTTGGGGTCATACGGCTCGGGCGGTTCTTTTGTCCCGCCGGTTTTCTTCTCTTTCGGCTCCTTTGTCTCCGGCGGCTCCAGCTCGCCGTCCCACTCGGGGTCGTTGAAATGCTCGTGCGCTTTGACGAAATCATAAATGGTGAAGTAATCTTTGCCCTCGTACAGGCGGGTGCCTCGCCCGATGATCTGCTTGAACTCGATCATCGAGTTGATCGGGCGCATCAGCACGATGTTGCGGATGTTGCGCGCATCTACCCCGGTGGACAGCTTCTGCGAGGTGGTCAGGATGGTGGGGATGGTCTTCTCGTTATCCTGAAAGTCGCGCAGATACTGCTCGCCCAACCCGCCGTCGTCGGCGGTGACGCGCTGGCAGTAGTTGGGGTCGGTGCTGGTCTTCATCTGGTTGATCAGGTCGCGCACCGCTAAAGCGTGGTCCTGCTTGGCGCAGAAGACGATGGTCTTTTCGTTCTGGTTGATCTCGTTCATAAACAGGCGCACGCGGTATTCCTCGCGCTTTTTGATCTCGATCACGCGGTTGAAATCCTTTTCCTCGTACTTCTTGCCGGTCTCGATCTCGCCTTCCACCACCGTGTCGACGGTGTTATAGACGTAATCGTCCAGGGTGGTGACGATCTCGCGCACCTTGAAGGGCGTTAAAAAGCCGTCGTTGATGCCCTCTTTGAGCGGGTAGGTGTAGACCGGCTCGCCAAAGTAGGCGTAGGTGTCGGCGTTCTCTTTGCGTTTGGGGGTGGCGGTGAGGCCAAGCTGCACCGCCGGGGCGAAATACTCCATAATCCCGCGCCAGTTGCTCTCGTCGTTGGCCCCGCCGCGGTGGCACTCGTCGATCACGATGAAGTCGAAGAAATCGCGGGGATATTCACCGAAGTTCGGCGTGGGTTTGCCGTCCACCAGCGGGCCGGTCATAAAGGTCTGGAAGATGGTAAAAAACAAACTGCCGTTCTTGGGCACTTTGCCCTTCTTGCGGATCTCGTCCGGGGCGATGCGCACCAGGGCATCTTCGGGGAAGGCCGAAAAGGCGTTGAAGGCCTGGTTGGCGAGGATGTTGCGGTCGGCCAGGAAGAGGATGCGCGGGCGGCGGGTGGGTGAGCCGCCGGGCGACAAACGGTCGCCAAGGTTCCAGCGCGCGTGGTACAGCTTCCAGGCGATCTGGAAAGCGATGAAGGTTTTGCCGGTGCCGGTCGCCAGGGTGAGCAGGACGCGGTCTTTGCCCGCCGCCACGGCCTGCATGACGCGCTCGATGGCGATATCCTGGTAGTAGCGCCCCTGGAAGTACCCGCCGCGGTCCTCGAAGGGCACGGCGGCGAAGCGGTCGCGCCAGGGGTCGGGGGCGGCGTAGGTCATGTTCCACAGTTCGTCGGGGGTGGGGAAGCGGTCGATCACGCCTTCCGTCCCCGCGCGCATGTCCACGCCGTAAAAGCCCTGCCCGTTGCTGGAATAAGCGAAGCGCAGCGCCAGCTTGCCCGCGTAGTCCTTGGCCTGCCCCAGGCCCTTGGTCAGCGGTTGGTCCCAGGCTTTGGCCTCGATCACCGCCAGTTTGGTGTTGCGGTATTCCAGCACATAATCGGCGATGAGCGGCTTGCCGCGCCTGCCGCGCCCCTCCAGCCGCCCGGGCGCGATGCCGTACTCGCGCCGCACGCGGCTGCCCTCCACCCCTCCCCAACCTGCCGCCGCCAGGGCAGGGTCGATGTGTTCGGCGCGGGTTTCGGCTTCGTTCATGGTGTCCCCCTTATAATTCTCCGCTGAAGGCCTGGTGGAGAAGCGACTGTTTTAATTCGTCCAGCGCGGCGAGCTTGCGCTGGTAGATGGATTCGAGGCGTTGGGTTTCCAAAGAAATTTCCTTAATGTTTCGTGCGATAATTTTTTGTTTGTTGAGCGGTGGATATGAAATGAGGTGCATTCGTAAATCACCTAAAAGAAGATTTTTCTGGGCAGAGCCAGAGGCAACATTTACTAACTTTAAAAGGTCTCTCTTTAGGTGATAAAAACAGAACAGATTGTCAATGATTGAGGATATTGGCTTAATTACTGCAACACTTTTTTGGAAAGTAGTACATGTGGTTCTTGGATCATCTGGAGCTAATGCTAATTTCCCAATCGTTGCACCTGTATTCACCATGCAAATGTCATTAGGCTTTAAATTGGTTCTTCTGTGGGTTTCTTCGAAATCAGCTTTAGTGATTTGTCTTGCATTTTCAAAATTCAAAGTACTGTTCTTTAAATCTTTGGCACTTAAAAAATAGTACCCAGAATCATTTTCATCTTGGCAATCGCCATGTTTTCCATCTGTTATTAAGGAGCATATTTCACCTAATTGAGTCTTTTTCCACCCCTCACCTCGTTGGGTAAAAACGGTCTGTAAATAATTCTCAAACACCTCCCGCGCATTTTGCCGATTCTTTTCGGCGATGGCTTTGGCGGCGGCGATGGCGTCCAATGCGCCGTCGAGCAGGGCGGCGATCCGCTGTTGTTCGGGGAGGGGAGGGACTTTCGTGAAAATTGAATAGACTTCGTTCCGGTTTATGCCCGGTTTTACCCCTTTTGCCAGTTTAGGTAGATCGAGCATCTTTAAAAGATAGTAAAGAAAACGCAAATCATAATGGCTTTCATTGAACTTGACAAAGTATGTCACATCTAGCGGCCAGAACTTTTCCTCAGTAAGGTTTATTTCTCCGGCAGAACCTTTACGCCCAACAATGATACTTGGCCTACCGTGGAAAAACTTATCAGTTCGATCCTTCTCACCATTTGCGCCATAAACGGGGTACCTACCATTAGCCTTCCGATCTATATCGGCCAGAGGCTTTCCATACTCCAGTGTAAGAATTTCACCGACGGTTTTTTCTTGCCACCCCGCCTTCATAGCAGCTCCCGGATGCTTTCCAGAATTTCGGCGCTCTCGGCGTCCAGCGCGGCGATCTCGTCCAGGATTGCTTGCGGGCCGCGGTGCTGTACCGCTTCGCCGCCGTTGGGGTTCTTGACCGACAGGTCAAACGTCTCGCGGTTAATGCTGGCCGCGTCCACGCTCCAGCTTTTGGGCGAGGCGGCAAAGGTCTTTTGCAGTTCCACGAATTCCCGCAGGTCGTCGTCGTTGAGCGGGTTGGTCTTGCCCAGGCTGCGCCCGGGGTCGAGCTGGTAGTACCAGACCTGGCGGGTGGGGGCGCCCTTCTGGAAGAACAGCACCACCGTCTTCACCCCCGCGCCCAGGAAGGTGCCGCCCGGGCAGTCCAACACGGTATGCAATGTACAGCTTTCCAGCAGCAGGCGGCGCAGGCTGACCGAGGCGTTGTCGGAGTTGGAAAGGAAGGTGTTTTTAATCACCACCGCGCCGCGCCCGCCGGCTTTGAGCATCTTGATAAAGTGCTGCAAGAACAGGAAGGCCGTCTCGCCGGTGCGGATGGGGAAGTTTTGCTGCACTTCCTTGCGCTCTTTGCCGCCAAAGGGCGGGTTGGCGAGGATCACGTCCACGCGGTCTTTTTCTTGAATGTCGGCGATATTTTCGGAGAGGGTGTTGGTGTGCAGAATGTGCGGCGCTTCGATGCCGTGCAAGATCATGTTCATGATGGCGATCACGTAGGCCAGCGATTTCTTTTCCTTGCCGTAGAAGGTGCGCTCTTGCAGCGTTTCGCGGTCGGCGGTAGAGAGGTTGTTGTTGGCCTTGAGATAATCGTAGGCTTCGCACAAAAAGCCCGCCGAGCCGCACGCGCCGTCGTAGATTTTTTCGCCGATTTTGGGGCGCGTCACCTGGATCATGGCGCGGATCAGCGGGCGGGGGGTGTAATACTCGCCGCCGTTGCGCCCGGCGTTGCCCATGTTCTTGATCTTGTTCTCGTATAAAACCGAAAGCTCGTGCTTCTCCACCTGCGAGCGGAAGCGCAGCCCGTCGATGATCTCCACGATCTCGCGCAGGTTATAGCCGCTGTGGATTTTGTTTTTGATCTCGGCAAAGATTTCGCCGATCTTGTATTCGATGGTGTCCGGCCCGGAGGCGCGCAGGTGAAAGCCCTGCAGGTAGGGGAACAATTTCTGGTCGACAAAGGCGGTCAGGTCGTCGCCCACCAGGGCGCGGTGGTGGTCGATCTTGCCGTCGGGGCCTTTGGGCGCGGCCCAGGCTTCCCAGCGGTAGGGCAGGTCGAGGATGTAGGTGTATTTCTTGCCCTCTAAGGCGGCTTCCGCCGCGCGGTCCTGCTCCAGCCCGTCCAGGTATTTCAAAAACAGCAGCCAGGAGGTCTGCTCGGTGTAGTCCAGTTCGGTGGTGCAGCCTGCTTCTTTCCACAGAATATCGTCGATATTTTTAAAGGCCTGTTCGAAGGATGTGGCCTGTTTTGCCTGAGAAACTGCCATGAGGGGTAAAGGTCTCCTTAATAAGGGTCCGGCGTAGAAAACGCGTAGGCTGATGTACCTTAAAGTATATCCCAAACTAATCGCATCATGGAAAAAAACAAGGTTTCGTCCTGGGTGTTTGTGCGGGTTTCACCTTGCGATTTGTTTTGAACCCGGATGCGGGTAACGCACAGTTTTGGTAGAAACAGGGATTTTTCCAAAAGCGCGTAAAACCGCCGGATTTCTGCCTTCCCCTCTCCAAAACCTGCCGTTTTTGCAGGTTTTGGAGAGGGGACCGAGGGGTAATATGCGCTAACTTAAGGGGCAAAAGTTGGTAGAAACAGAGAAGTGTTCTAGGA
>CAYTHO010000149.1:0-8422 GCA_964437595.1 uncultured Anaerolineaceae bacterium | reverse complement strand
GCTCTTCACGCCTGGTTAGGGCTGTTCGCAATGGGCTGTTCGCCCCTTTGCGAATAGCCCTGAGACCTATACCATTGACCATTGACATGCGAAAAACGACGGGATATACTCGGATTGTGAAAAAATAAACAGGGCCTTCGGGGCAGGGTGAAATTCCCGATCGGTGGTAAGAACCCACGAGTAGCACCAGCCCATCCAGCGGGAAACGCAGTTTCGCGAGGGAATGCATGGTGCAGCACGACCCGGTGAAATTCCGGGGTCGACGGTATAGTCCGGATAAAAGAAGGTCGAGCCAGGTTGCCTTGCAGTCGGCTGTGCTCACTTGCCCCGGGAACGTGACGAAAGATCGTTTCCGGTTTTTGTTGAGTAAAGCTGACCGCGCACGAAGAACCGGTTCAACGCGCCCCAGGTCCTGAACCTCTGGGGCTTTTTGTTTGATAAGGAAGGTTTTTCCATGGATATCAGCCTGGGGCAAAGCGTAAAACCGGTGATACGCGAGCTTTCCCGCAACAGCATCCGCTGGACGGTGCCAGTTTCGATCCTGCTGGCGCTGGGGGCCTGGGAGGCCGCCACGCGCCTGCGTGTATTCCCGCCCTTTATCCTGCCCGCGCCGGAGCAGGTGTGGCAGCGCTTCCTACTGGCCTTAGCGGATGGAAGCCTGCTGCGCAACGCTTCGGCTACCCTGTATGAAGTCACCGCGGGGCTGCTGGCGGGTGTGCTGCTGGCAACCCTGTTAGGGTACCTGCTGGCCAAGTCGCGCATGCTGGAACGGCTGCTTTCGCCCTACCTGGTTGCCAGCCAGGCTATCCCAATCGTGGCGATTGCCCCACTGCTGGTGATCTGGTTCGGGCCGGGGTTAAAATCGAAAATCCTGATCTGCGCGCTGATCGTCTTCTTCCCCGTGCTGGTCAACACCATTGTGGGCGTGCGGGCGGTGTCCGAACACCTGCGCGACCTGATGCGCTCGATGCACGCCACCCCGCTGCAGATGGCGCGCTACCTGGAAATCCCCGCCGCGCTGCCAGTGTTCCTGGCGGGCCTGCGCATTGGCGCCACCCTGTCGGTGATCGGCGCGGTGGTGGGCGAATTTATGGGCGCCGACCGCGGGCTGGGCTTCCTGGTCAACGTTGGGCGCGGGCAGTATGATACCGCGCTGGTGTTCGTGGCTGTATTCACCCTGGTGGCCATGGCGCTGGGGCTGTACGGCCTGGTGCTGCTGCTCGAAAAACGCCTGCTGCGCTGGCAGGCGAGAGTGGAGTAAGAATTGTGGGTGCTGGTGGTTGCCCTGCAACCACCAGCACCCACAAATATTCTTTAAAGGATTTTACCTATGAAACGCCTGATTACCCTGTTCTTGATTTTTACTGTATTCATTACCGCCTGCACCTCGCAGGCGGCGCCGCAGAAAATGACCGATGTGCGCCTGCCGGTTGGGTTTATCCCCAATATTCAGTTTGCCCCGCTGTATGTGGCGATGGAGAAAGGCTACTTCCGCGATGCCGGTGTTAATGTCACCATCGACTACAGCATGGAAACGGACAACGTGGCCCTGGTCGGCGCGGGGCAGATTCCCTTTGCAATCGTCTCCGGCGAGCAGGTGCTGCTTGGCCGGGCGCAGGGGCTGCCGGTGACGTACGTGATGGCCTGGTACCAGAAATTCCCCGTGGGCGTGACAGCCAAAACCAGCCAGAACATCCGCACGCCCGCCGATCTGAAGGGCAAGCGCATCGGTATTCCGGGGCTGTACGGCGCCAGCTATATCGGGTTCCGCGCGCTGCTCAGCCAGGGTGGACTGAAAGAGAGTGATGTTACCCTGGATGCGATCGGCTTTAACCAGGTGGAGGCGCTGGCGACGGATAAAGAGCAGGCCGGCGTGGTCTACGTGACCAATGAACCGATCCAACTGCGAGCGCAGGGCTACGAGGTGGATGTCATTCAGGTTTCCGATTACCTGCAACTGGTATCCAATGGGTTGATCACCAACGAGCAAACTCTCAAGGACAACCCTGAACTGGTGCGCGGCATGGTCGGGGCCATCCTCAAGGCCACGCAGGATGCTATCGCGAACCCGGACGAGGCCTACACGATCAGCAAGAAGTATGTAGAGGCGCTGGCACAGGCCGATGAGAAGATTCAGAAACAAGTGCTGGCCGCTTCGATCGAGCTTTGGAAGGCAGACCGCCCCGGCTTCTCGGAACCACAGGCCTGGGAGAATATGCAAAAAGTGCTGCTCGATATGGGCTTGCTGAAGCAGGCGCAGGAACTAAAGAATGCCTTTACCAACGATTACCTGCCAAAATGAACCCGAAAGATTTTCCTGAGAGCAGCCCGGCGCTGCCAGAACAGCCCGGCCCGGTGCTGAAGGTGCGCGGGCTGAGCGTCACCTTCCCAGGCGAAGGCGGCGGGCTGAAAGCGCTCAAAGGAGTCAGCTTCGACCTGTATCCGCAGGAATTTGTATGCCTGCTGGGGCCGTCAGGCAGCGGGAAGAGCACCCTGCTGCGCGTGCTAGCAGGGCTGGTCAAGCCGCTATCCGGTGCGTTCACCTACCCGGGCAAAACGCGCCCGAAGATCAGCCTGGTCTTCCAGGATGCCAACCTGATGCCCTGGCGCTCGGTGTTGGGTAACATTACGCTGCCGCTGGAAATGCAGGGCGCGGCGAAAGAGGAAACCCGCGCCCGCGCAATGGAGTGGATTGAGCTGGTGGGGCTGAAGGGCTTTGAAGACGCCTGGCCCGGCGAACTCTCCGGCGGCATGGCCCAGCGAGTGGCAATCGCCCGCTCGCTGATCCAGGAGCCCGACCTGCTGCTGCTGGACGAACCTTTCGGGGCGCTGGATGCACTCACCCGCGAAAAGATGGGCGATGAGCTGCTCAACCTGTGGCAGGCGCGCCGCAGCACGGTGCTGATGGTGACGCACTCGATCAGCGAGGCGCTGCTGCTCTCTGACCGCGTGCTGGTGCTGACGCCCAGGCCGGGGACGATCGAGCTGGATATGCCCGTGCCCCTGCCAAGGCCCAGGCAGGAGGAGATTCGCTATACGCAAGAGTTTAGCGAACTGGCGAAGCGGTTAAGAGCGGCGATAAAGTAGGGACAACTTCGTTATTTAGCAAAGACCTCAAAGGTTTTACAAACCTTTGAGGTCTGCTCTTACAACCGCATCACATGCTTGCAGTACTCGCAGGTGATGCTGTCCATACCTCTGAGCACCACCTGGTTGATTGGGGCGCCGCAGTTAGGGCACTGAGTGGGGGCGGCTTTTACCTTTTCTACTTCGGCCTGGTCAATTTCTACTGCCCGTTCGGCTCTGAAGTCGCCGCTGCACGCCCGGCCAATCTGCGTTTGCCAGAGGTTGCAGTCCTGCCCGTCCAGATGCAGCCAGGCCTGGTACATTGGCGCGCCAGATTTGAAGGTGAACGCCAGGTGATCTTCGTGACCAAATAGGCCCTTTTTATTGGCCTGCACGGTCTCAACCAGCGCAATAGGGACTTCGAACAACAGCTTTTGCACCTTCTGCTTTTCGGTAGTGAAGAACAATACCTTTTTGGTAGCCACTTCTTCGTTCTGTTCGAACAGCAGGCGCTGGTCGGTCAGGAACAGCCAGCCTTCCGGATCTTCTTTTTCCATTTTGGCGTCTCGTGAGAAAGTAGCCTTTACCGCCATGAGCGCGCCTTCGGTGGGCAGCAGGCGGAAGGAACCCGCCGCGGCGGCTGCGTTGAAGGCCGCCAGCATCTTGCTGATATTGTCCAACTCGCTTTTGAACTTGCTCGTTTCCGTTTCCAGATCGTCAAACATGCCTTCTACGTTGGACACCACGGCGTCCACTTTGCTTTCGAGGGTTTCTACCTGGCTTTCCAGTTTTTCAACCACGGATTTGACGGTAAGGGGGCTGCGCCCGCGGATCGCGGCGAACTCGCTCTCCAGCGGCTGCAGTTCCTTGACCAGCACCGGTTGCTGGCGTTCAATTTCCAAAATCACCCGCGGACGCATCCCATCCCACTGCACCAGGCAAGCCTTCGCTTTTTCTTCCATGCCTTTGCCATATACATAGCCCTGCTTGCGCAGTTCCTCGACGCTGGAGCGCAGGCCCTTGACGCGCGTGTCGATGTCTTCCAACTTGTCGCGCAGCCCGTTCAGGCGCACGGAAGACTGCAGTTTTTTAACATTATCTTGAATTGCGTCCATCCGTTCGAGCATGAGTTGTTCGGGGGATTTTTCGTCAGCCATGGGATTCCCTATAGTAGTGATTCGTAATTGAGTGAGCAGTACATTCGTGATACGGGGAAATGCACCGGTTACCCTGGTTCTATTGTATCCACGATTTCGATTTGGGGCCAATCGAGCAGCAGCACTTCCGTCAGCAGGCGAGCGTTCAGGTTGCCGTCCAGGCGGGCAATGCCCTGTTCCAGGGCGGTGACCTGCGCGCGGGCCGCAGGCAGGTCGATGTGCCCGGCCAGGTGATTGATTTCTGCTTCCATATCCAGGTTCACCAGGGGCAGGTCGCGGCTGGCGCAGCGCAGCATGAGGTCGCGCCAGAAGGTCAGCCACACCTGGTAAGCCTGGCGCACCGTTTCGCGGTCGCGCGCGATGGTTTCCGCGTACGTAAAACGCTCGCGGATATTGGCGCCCAGCATGTGGATCAAATCTTCGATGAATGCCTGGCGCTGTTCCATCTGGCCGGGATCGTCTTTCAAGCGCAGCGCATACCCCAGCCGCCCGCCGGAAAGGTGGGCCAGCAGGCGAGCATCGGCGCGCGCCATCTGGCGGTTTTCCAATTCCTCCTGCAGGGCGCGCAGCGGCATGGGGCGCAGGCGCAGCACCTCGCAGCGCGAAACGATGGTGGGCAGCAGGCCCTCGGCGGAATCGGCGGTGAGCAGCAGAATCACCTTTTTCGGGGCTTCTTCCAGGGTTTTGAGCAGCGCGTTCTGCGCGTTGGCGTTGGCTTCCTGGAAGCGCAGCAGCAAGGCTACCCGATAATTGGCCTCATAGGGGGTCAGCATGAGCGCGTGCTGGGCTTCGCGCACCTGCTCCACCTTGAGGATGCCGCCCTCTTTTTCCGCCTGAAGGATGGTAAGATCGCTGTGCTGCATTGCCGCCGTCTGGCGGCAGATGCGGCACTGCCCGCAAAAATCGCCGGGCGCGGGAGGGTTGAGGCAGTTGAGCGCCTGGGCGAACTGCACCGCCAGGGTGCGCCGCCCGACCCCCGATGGGCCGGTGAAGAGGTAAGCGTGGCGCACATCACCGCTGCTGAAATGCCCGCGCAGCAGGTTGACGGCCCAATCATGCCCGCGAATGCTCCAGGTCAATGTTCCTCCTTCTGCGCCGGACCGGCAATCAGGTGAAAGTGCAGTACGGGCACATCCTGATACGCGCCGCCGTTGGCAATCAGGCGGTAGCCGCGTTCAGACAGGCCCAGCTCGCGCACCAGGCTCTGCACGGTCTCAAACAGGTCGCGCAGGAAGTCGCTGTCGCCAGGGGGCAGTTCCTGCAGCGATGCATAGGCCTGCTTCGGAACCAGCAAGATATGCACGGGATAGCTCGGGCTGGGGTGGTAAAAAGCCAGCAACGTGCCGGTTTCGCGCAGTCGGTGGAGGGGGATGGCAAAATTCATTACACGCACTCCAAAGCGCAGGAGGGCGCCCATTCCACGCAAGCGGGCCAGCCGGAACAAGATCGCTGAAAGGCTCGCATGGTTCACTGCGCCAGCGCCGCCGCCATATTATGCACCAGGGGTGCGATCCGCTGGCGCACGTCTTCCCAATCGTGCTGGATATCGACAAAAATCGAGTCATCCCGCATTTCCAGGGAACGGATACCAAAGGTGACGCCGTTCGGTTCTTTGGGGCCGGTGCCAACTACGCGCATAGCAACCGAGCTGAGCGCCATCGAAACCGGCTCAACCAGCGCGCGCTGGTAGTAGTCCAGAACCGCATCGGTAGCCTGCTGCCCGCCGTGGCCAATTACCGCGGCGAATTTTTGGTGCAGCGGGAAGCGGTAGCTTGAATCCGCGCATCCGTTGAGGAACGCGATTTCTTCCATCTTTTCAAACAGGATCATCAGCTTGGATGGCAGGGGCGCGTAATGGGGCACGACCACAAAAATGCCATCCGAGGCGATCATTTTCTCAAACACCTGGTTGAAGCCATCATCCCGCGCGCAGCGCTGGATGTGCAGGCACTTACCGCACATGCGGCAGGGTTTCATCTCATAATCGAGCAGCGGGATAATCTCAACTTCCACATCCGGGCGCTCTTCGCGCAGCAGGTCCCGCACAAGCTCGCAGGCGTGCACAGAAGCGCTGTGGTTCCTCGCAACCTCAATATTGGCAACGGAAATACAGGCGACTTTCATGGCGGTTCGAGCCAAAGGCCCCTCCAGGGATCTGGTATCTGGAATGATAGCACGAGTATATCATACACCACCCCCTAAATTCCCTGCCCCGCGGGGAACCTGAAGATTAAAGGGTTGTCCAAAAAGGAGGGCGCAGCGCAGCGGACCCGGATATATACGGTTCCGCGTCTCGCTGCGCCCCTAACTGTGTAAAAAATCAACGCCGGGTAAAATGCCAGATTACTTTGCCCTGAATTTGCGCCCGGGAGATGGGACCGAAGGTGCGGCTGTCACTGCTCCAGGCGTCCAGTCCAACCACATGAACGAGGCTGCCTTCCTCTTCCAGGCGCTCGACCAGCTTGATCAGGCGGCCAAGCTTAGGATGCTGAAAGACCACCACATCGCCCGGACGGATGCCCTGCCAGAGCAGGGGGATCTTTGAGACCAGCACAAAATCCCCGTCACGATACAGCGGGTCCAGGCTGCGCCCAGATACCTTGATGATTTGCAGCAGCATCGGCACGCCAGAACAGCGTGGGTTTAGAGCACGGGGTAAACGATCTCTTCGCCGGGCTTGTAAGGCGCCTTCACTCGCTTGACCTCGATACCTTTGGTGGCCCAGAAGATCTCAGCAAATCGGTTGACCGCGGCCAGCAGATCCATAGCCACCTGGCGGTCGGCGGTCTGGCGGCTCTTCGAGCCGAGCTGGTAGATCTTGTGCGCCAGTTCGGGCAGCTCGGGGAATTTATCCAACTGCTCCTTTTTGATGTAATCGCCAAAAATCACGCGCACCTCGCGTTTGACGATCTCGGCGTGCTCTTCTTTGATCAGCACGTAGCGCGGCATATTGTTGAGATATTCCGGCGTATCCGGGCCATGAGACTGTTTCATCTCCGCCATCAGGTCGATCATGCGGATGACCGTCAGCGCGGCAACCTGCGCCATGTGCGGGTCATAGATGCCGCAGGGGATATCGCAGTGCGCTTTGGCCTGTGGAAAACGAAAAACACGATCCAGGGTTTGAAGCACCTTGAACAGCATGGTATTCCTCCTTGAAAAAAAATAAATTGAACGGCCCCCCATTCCACTTAATTTTATTGACCAACAGGCAGCAATGTCAAGGAAATAATGACGCCTGTCTAGGGTTATTTATCGATCGCCGCGCTTTTCCAGATGCATAGCGAAAACTAGCCAGTCATTCACCGGATCTGAACCCGTTCTAAACAAGATAAAAGTACATTAGTCGAGACCCAGTCGTTTCAGGTCCTTGTTCGACTGGATAATCTTTCTAAACAATGAAGGAGCATACCATGCCCAAAACTCAGAAACACCGCTGGATCGTCGACGCTGTTCTGTTTACCAGCTTTATCTTTTCGTTCCTGCTCGATTTCACTGGCCTGCCCCTGCACCAATGGCTGGGCGTGGGTGTTTTCGCCCTGATGGGCTACCACCTGCTGGAGCACGACACCTGGGTGGCCTCTGTTACCAGCCGGTTCTTTGGAAAACTGGCGGCTCGCTCGCGGTTGTACTACCTGCTGGACGCTGCCCTGCTGGTTGGTTTCGCGGCGATTACGTTTACCGGGCTGGTAATCTCCACCTGGCTGAACCTGCGGCTTGCTAACCCGGACACGTGGCTGGTCGCCCATATTGCCGCCTCGATCATCACGCTGCTGGTTACCATTGCGAAACTGGCCCTGCACTGGCGCTGGATCGCCCTGGTGGCGAAAAATATCTTCTCCGGCCAACCGGCGATGCAGCCTCGCCCTGCAGGAGGCGCGGTGGTGGGGAGGCGCGAATTCCTCGGTATGATGGGCGTGGTTGGAATCAGTTCCACCATTGCCCTGGCCAGCTCTATCCATGCGCTGCCAGCCAGCGCGGAAACTGAATTGAATACTGCGGATGCAGAAAACAGCACCACAGGCAGCAGTTCGAAGGATACGGCTTCCTTATCCTCATCCGGGTGCTCGGTGCGCTGCCAGAAGCGGTGCTCTTACCCGGGGCACTGCCGTAAATATGTGGATAGCAACCATAACGGGCGCTGCGATTTAGGCGAGTGCGCGTAATAAGGTAAGTTTATAAAGATGGGGGCGGCTCTG
>CAYTHO010000148.1:0-8571 GCA_964437595.1 uncultured Anaerolineaceae bacterium | reverse complement strand
CCGTCGCGGGGCGACGGCTTCTACCCCAAACCCCAAAGAACGCGTGCCCGTAAGCCCCGATTAATGCAGGGTGGGTGGGATGAGCGCCATCAGGCCAAACAGGCCGGGGCCGATCAGCAGGAGGGCGATGGGGACCATGTAGCCGAAATCGCTCCATTTTAACCAGCCCTGGCGCAGGCCTGTACCGATGAAGAAAAGCGAAAAGGGCAGGTTGAAGGCCAGGGCCGTGACCAGGCCCGGGGCGTAACCGTTGACGAGGTTCATGGTGGCAATGTGGGAGAGCACGTTCAGCAGTATGGCGACCTGCGCGCCGGAGAGCAGCAGGGTGCGCAGGCCGCGCTCGCGTTTGGCGCCCCCCAGCAGGGCGAGGCCATAGGGCAGAAGGGTCACCACCAGCAGCATCCACAGGAACTGGCGGTAGGTAGGCGGGAAGATCCCCGCCGGGAGGAGGTTCGCGGCCCAGGCGGGGATCTTGCCGGGCAGGTCGGCCAGCAGGCGAGGCATGAAGATCATTTCTTCCAGGTTGTGCAGCGTGATGAACAGCGGCACCAACCAGAGCAAAGCGCGGCGGCTCAAAGGACCTCACAAGGGATTAGATGCACATTTCCTCTGGAGAACGGGCTAGCGGGATGGAAGGGGCGTTGGGGTGCGCGATGGGTAGACAAAGTTGGGATCCTTGCAGGTGGTGCAGGTCAGCGTGCCGTACACCCTGCCTTTGGAAGCCGACAGGGTGAGGGTGACCACGCGCCCGGGCTCTTTACCCCAGGAGCGCGAATATTTGTCCGGCTGGTGGATGGTGAAGTCGTAGGGCGACCAGCCCAGGCCGGTGAACTCGCGCTGGTAAAACGCGAGCACATCCTCCAGCGCATCATCCGTCTCGAACATCGCCAGGCCGGGCGAAATGGCGGTGATTTCGGCCTGGGGGTAGAGAGCCACCGGAATCCCCGAGCGGCGCAGGTCCAGGAAGTGAATTTGGATATACGCGCGGGTGTGGCTGCCCCGCGCCAGGAAGGAGAGATCGATCTCGGTATAATCCGGCAGGATAGCGCGGTAATAGGCCCGCTGGCTTTCATCGAGCGTGGGGGTGCGGGTGGGCTTCGGCTCCGCCTGGGCAGGTGATGCGCCCGCCGAAGTCTCCAGGCAAGCCAGCGACCCGCACCAGCCGGTGGGCGTGACCTTCACCAACCGCCAGCGGCGCGCGGCGATTTCTTTCTTGAAGAAATCCACGGTGGCCGCGATATTTTCCGGCACGTACAGCTCGATCGAGGAGCCCGTGGCGCGCAGGACTTCGGTGCCGTTGGGGAGCGGGAAGCCCATCAGCAGCGCCAGGGCGCGGTTAGAATCGACCACGCGGGTGTCCACGCTCACCACCGGCTTTCCATCAATAAAATAGTATTCGACCGTAGCAAGCTGCTGGCCCTTCTTCCACTCCTGGATGAACCCGTCTACCACATTCTGCTCGGCGTAGCGCAGCGTCCAGCCGTTTTGCTCCAGGGTCTTGCGGAAGAGAGCCTCCAGGTCGAGCGAAGTTTGGCCGGTATCGATACGCACCCGGGCGCTGTTCGGGTCGGGCGGCGCTCCATCTTCGACGACAATCTCTGCCCCCTCAATGAGAGGAAAGCCTGCCAGGAGTTCGGGGACCGCGCTGGTGGGTACGGGTGTGGAGGATGCCCTCACCGGGCCCGGGGTAAAGGTGGCGGGCAGCGTTTCGATGGGACGCGAGGTGCGGGTGGGGAAGGGGGTCAGCGTAACCGTCGCCGTGGGCGTTGTGAAGAGAGCCTGGGCGCCGTCCGAGAGGGCCTGGCAGCCAGCCAGCAGGAACTGCGCGCCCAGCAGAATCGCAAGGCCCAGGCGCAGAATCCTCCGGAAAGGCGGGTGGTTCATGGAGTTTATCCCCCGGAGGCGCCGTCTTCGGCTGCCAGCGTATTGGTCAGGCGCCCCAGCGGGCCCACTTCCACCACCACCGTGTCGCCGGGCTTCATCCATACCCGCGGCTGGGGCTTGCCCAGGATCACCCCTTCCGGCGTGCCGGTGGAAATCAGGTCGCCGGGTTCGAGGGTCATAAACTGGCTGATAAAGCTGATGAGCCGCGCGACGGAGAAGATCATGTCCGATGTGTTGGAGTCCTGGCGCGGCTCGCCGTTCAACCAGCAGCGAACGGGCCAGTTCTGCGGGTCGCCGGCCTCATCGGCGGTCAGCAGGTAGGGGCCAAGGGGCAGGAATTTATCCAGCGATTTGCCCAGCAGCCACTGGCTGGTCTTGCCCTGTAACTCGCGCTCCGAGAGGTCGTTGGCGTTGCAGTAGCCCAGCACGGTTTCGAGAGCGTGTTCTTCCGGCACGTAGCGGGCGGTTTTGCCGATGACCACGGCCAGTTCGGCTTCATAATCATACTTGCGCACCCGGCGCGGCAGGGGGATCACCTCATTGGGGGCGGCCACGGCGTTCTGGAACTTGGAGAACAGCACCGGCACGGGCGGCAGGTCCATGCCCGATTCTTTGGCGTGGTTGCGGTAGTTCAGCCCGATGCAGATGATCTTGCCGGGGCGCGGCAGGCAGGGACCCAGAGCCAGGCGGTCCTCGTCCAGCAGCCAGGCGGCGCGGGTTTCTTCCTGCATGGCGCGCTCGACGAAGGCTTTCAGGGCCGGCAGGGCGGACAGGCCCGCCGCGTAAAGCGCCTGGGGGGTTTCGGCGATATCGGCAACGTTCAAGTAGCGGTTGGCGGCAGAAACATCGAGGATGCCTTCCGGCGTTTTGACGCCCAGGTATTCGCACGGATGCCCGCGCTCGTCGTCCTGGCGAAAGGTCAGCAGGATCATGTTGAACTCCTCCCTAAGGTGGGGACAGCGATTATTGACTCGTTGCTGTGGATATTATACCCATCAAGAGCCAGGTCCAACCATTAAGTTCGCTAATATATAATAGAGGAACGAGGAAAATTATCCGAGGTTTTACCAAAAATTGAAGGATTTATATCCCCATGCCACGCTCGTGCCGAATACCATCGCGGACCTTTTTATTCCTACTCCTCTGCGTCCTTCTCCTGACCGCTTGCACCGGAAGACGCATGACCCCGACGGAGCCGCCGCTTACCAACACCCCTGCGCCGGCAACGCCCACGCCGACCGCTTCCAGCCCTCCCACCCAGGCGCCTTCGTTCACGCCAACCCTGGCCCCTTCGCCTGTGCCTACCCAGATCCCGGAACCCAGCGTGGAACCGACCAACACCCCCGTGCCAGTGACCACGCCTCAAAGCAGCGCAGAGAACTATCGTTTGAAAGCCTGGGACGATACCACGGCCCGGCGGATATACGCGGAGGCAGATACCGTGCCGATCGCGGAGGAATACGCCGACCTGCGCGAGTTTTACCAGCTTTCGCTGCTGGAAGAGCTGTACCTGTCTTACCCCGACCTGCGCACAGACCCCAACCTGCTGCGCGATCAGGCGAATCTGAAGGGGCGTAAGTCTTCCTATTGGCTTCCCTATGGTTTGCTGCATGACCACGCGGTAGAGCCGTTCCGCCAGGGGCTGGAACAGGCGCTTAATGACGGCAGCGCAAAACTTCCTGAGCTGATGCTGTGGGACGAGTCGATTTTCCAGGAGAGCGACAAATCGAAAAAGCTGTTCGATGGATCTACCCCAGCCACTGTGCTGGAAGTCACCGTGGAGAGAGGCTGGGATTTTTTTGTGCTGCGTGAAGAAGCAGATGGCAGTACCACCGTTTTCGCCCTTTACCCAAAATGGAACCAGTACGCGTGGAATGATGAAACCTTCCAGATCACCGATTTGAACGGCAACGGGCGAGAAGAAATCGCCATTATGTACAGGGGTTGGGGAGCCGGATTTGACCACTCCTGTCAGGAAAAGCTGTTCCTTTATGAGTGGGACGGCCAGACCTTCCAAGACATTATTTCCACGCCACTCGATGTATATATGAATACCGATTATGGCAACTGTCTTGGCATTAACTTTTCACCTGACACTGCCGGGCGCCAGCTGATCCATGGGGGGATATCCAAAAACACTTCCTGTGAAGATTATCCCTACCTGGAGCCTGTTACCTACCGCTGGGACGGCAAGGGCTTTGTTCCACTGGCTACAACCGCCCCAGTCCCGCCGGGTCCGCGCGATCCGGATACCTGCACAATCGGCTGGGCCCTGGCGGCAGGGGCGGAAAACGATTCTGCACTGAAACTGCTTGCCGCTGCCGTGGCGGATTGGCCTGCAGAGGCCGATGCGGTGTGGGGCCCTGCGGCGCATGATTATTTCAAAATAAGGCTGGCGATATGGTATATGCGCCGGGGGCAGTGGCAGCGCGGAGTCGATCTGTTCAAACAGGTGCGTGACACCCCAACTGCGCCAGAATTCCACTTTATTCCGCGGCTTGGGGCAGTTTTCCTTGAAACATATGAAACAAACGGCATTCATCACGCATTGACTGCCGTTCGATCATTGTATGAAGAAGAACGAGATGCCATGTGCCCACTCGACGGGTGCAACACGAAAAAAAATGCGCGATCAGTGGGGGATTATAGAAGCGGAATGGTCATGGTCAAACGGTTTCAATGATCCCTTCCTGGACGAATTCTGGGAAGTAGATCAAACCTTGCTGAGTATCAATCAGGAACCACCCGCTAATCTTGAGGATTTACAGAATTGGTTTACGAAGAACGAGTTATTCGCCGTTTTGATTGGAGAGGCAGATGCAGACGGTCAGGGACAGCTTGACTGGCTGGTTGCCGTCAAAAACACGAAGGGTCTACATCCAAACGATGTTTACATGTTACTGCGCCAGAGCGGACAACTAAGTGTGGTCCGCTTGTGGGGCGTTTATACCGATCAGGGAGGCGAGAAGATCACCCGCCGCTGGGAAACCTTCAGGCCTGACCCCAAAGCCCCGGTGATCAACGTATACCAGGTCGGGACGGGTTTATACGCCTTCCACCTCAGTCGGGAAAACGGAACGTACCAGGAGACCACTGATTTGAATAGCAGAAAAATCTCCTCGTACGACTCATCCAATCAAATCGAAGTGCAAGATTGGTCTATCAAAGATGGGAAGCTCACTGTGCAGTACAACGGCAGCGATGGGGTATATGAATGGGACAAATCCACCGGCAGGTTGGTCCCAACCGGGTATGCGCCGGACCTGCAGGAGGAAAATATTGCCCGGGCAGAGCGGGCGATTTACTTCGAGGATGACCCAGCACAGGCCATCGAGATCCTAAGCCATATCCTCAAAGGCCGCGTTGAAGAGAATTACATCTGGGCAGCAGGCGCAGGTATCACCAACCCGCCGCGCTTGCGCCCCTATGCGCTGTACCTGCTGGGGCTGGCTTACGAGCGCGGCGGCGACCCGGAAAGCGCCGCCCGGGCTTACTGGCAGCTCTGGCACGACTACCCCGCCAATCCCTACAGCCTGGCGGCGCAGAGCAAGTTGGAAAGCAAGTGATTGATTATTTCGATTGGACGTTGATATATTCCTTGATATCGCCAAAGTGGTGTAAAATTCTGCATACGATTTGTCCGTACAATTTATCTTCGTGGCCATTTTTTGCTTAGGAGGGACGCCATGCCTTATCTTCTGGGGATCGATGTTTCGACAACTGGTGTGAAAGCGCTGCTGATTGATCAGGACGGTCAGGTGGTTGGGAGCGCCAATATCGAACAGCCCCTGTCGACGCCGCAGCCGCTGTGGAGCGAACAGGACCCGGCTTACTGGTGGGAAGGAGCGATCAAGGGCATCCGCCAGGTGCTGGCGGAAACCGGCATCGCCGGGGACGCGGTGCAGGGCGTGGGCCTGACCGGGCAAATGCACGGGCTGACCCTGCTGGATGAAAAAGGCGAGGTACTGCGCCCGGCGATCCTGTGGAACGACCAGCGTACCGGTGCGCAGTGCGACGAGATCCGCGCGCGACTGACCCGCAAGCACCTGATCGAGGTCACCGGCAACGATGCGCTGACCGGCTTTACCGCGCCCAAGATCCTGTGGGTGCAGGAAAACGAGCCGGAGGTCTACAAGAAGACGCGGCACATCCTGCTGCCCAAAGATTACGTGCGCTACAAGATGACCGGGAAGTTCGCCAGCGATAAGGCCGATTCGGCGGGCATGATCCTGATCGACATCAAGACCCGCCTCTGGTCACAGGAAATGCTCAAGGCGCTGAATATCCCCGCCGAGTGGCTGCCGGATACCTTTGAAGGCCCCGAAGTGACCGGGACCATCACCGACGAAGCGGCGCGCCTGACCGGCTTGAAGGCCGGCACGCCGGTGATCGCGGGCGGCGGCGACCAGGCAGCCCAGGCAGTAGGCGTCGGCGCGGTACAGCCGGGCATTGTGGCGCTGACGCTGGGCACCTCCGGCGTGGTTTTCGCCACCACTGACCAGCCCTTTATCGAGCCGGATGGCCGCCTGCACGCCTTCTGCCACTCGGTGCCGGGCCGCTGGCACCTGATGGGGGTGATGCTCTCGGCGGCGGGCAGCCTGCGCTGGTACCGCGATACCGTGGCCCCCGGGCAGGATTACGACAGCCTGCTGGCACCCGCGAAGGACGTTCCTGCCAACAGTGAGGGCCTGCTGTTCCTGCCCTACCTGACCGGCGAGCGCACCCCCCACCCAGACCCGCTGGCGCGCGGCGCGTTTGTGGGTCTGACCATCCGCCACGGGCTGGCGCACATGACCCGCTCGGTGATCGAAGGCGTGGCGTTTGGCCTGCGCGACAGCTTTGAGCTGATGAAATCCGCCGGGCTGGCCAGCATCCGCCAGGTGCGGGTGTCGGGCGGCGGCGCGCGCAGCGCGCTGTGGCGGCAGATCCTGGCCGATGTATTCAACGCCGAACTGGTGACCGTGAACACCACCGAAGGCGCGGCTTTCGGCGCGGCCCTGCTGGCAGGCGTGGGCACGGGCGTATGGTCCAGCGTGGATGCGGCCTGCGACGCCACGATCAAACAGACCGGCAGCACATCGCCGGTGGCCGAGACGGTGGCACAGTACGAGAAGGGTTATGCCCTGTACCGCAAGCTGTACCCCGTGCTGAAAGACATCTCGCACCAGTTGATCGAGCTGTAGAGATGATCGCTCGCGGCTAAGCGAGCGGCGAACCAGGCAAACCCAGGCTGCTGCCCCATCATTAGAGGCAGCAGCCTGATTATTTCGATTAGAGTTGGGTTAAAGATTGTGTACAGACTTGAACATTGTACAGCACTCCGGTATACTGACCATAGTTCTCGCTGACGCGAGCGTTGGCAAAGGATTGCCAACCTACAGTTCGAAAGATGTTGGCAAAGGATTGCCAACCTACAGTTCGAAAGGCGCTGGCGAAGGACTGCTAACCTGCATTTCCAGCGTGTGGCCCGAGTCGAGATGATAAAGGGCAGAAGGAGAAAGACTGATGACATCGATTATCGACCTTCCAGATGTACCCATCTATACGATTAAGAAGGTTTCATCGCAGACAGGCATCCGCCCGGTTACCCTGCGCGCCTGGGAACGGCGCCATGAAGTTCTCAATCCGCAGCGGGCCGATAACCGCTACCGCCTGTATTCGGAACGGGATGTGGCCATCCTGCGCTGGCTGAAGAACCGCACCGACGCGGGGGTTTCGATCAGCAGCGCCATCAACGAGCTGCGCTCGCTGACCAGCAACGATGCCTGGCCAGAAGCCATTCCGCTGGCCCCCACCCAGGAGAAGCGCGTGGCCACCCACCCACCGGCTTTCTATGCCAACCAGCTTTACAGCGCGCTGATCAAGCACGATGAAAACCAGAGCAGCGAGCTGCTGCGCGAGGTTCACAGCCAGTTCGACCTGATGAAAGTATGCATGGAAGTGCTCGTTCCGGCGCTGCGGCAGATCGGCGAAGCGTGGTACACCGGCCAAATCCGGATAACCACCGAGCATTTTGCCAGCGCGTACCTGCGCGGGAAACTGCTGACGCTGCTGCAGACCTACCCCAGCCGCCGCAGCGCGCCGCTGATCATGGTTGGCTGCGCACCGATGGAACAGCATGAGCTGGGGAGCCTGATGCTGGCCGCCCTGCTGCGCAGTGAAGGATACCGGATCGAGTACCTGGGCCCAGACCTGCCGGTCGAAGACTTGGCGGATTATGCCAGCTACGAGCACCCGGCGCTGATCATCCTTTCCGCAACCAGCGAATCATCGGCGCGCGAAATGCGCCGCCTGCAGGGACTGCTGCAAAAGTCGCGCCCCGCGCCCGCGTTTGGGTACGGCGGAATGGCCTTTGATATCAAACCCAGCCTGCGCAATGAGATTCCGGGCACTTACCTGGGCCCAACACTGGAAATGGCCGTAAATTCGGTCAAGGGCCTGCTGAAGACGCATGGCAAACAGCCAGCGTAAATCATAAGAGGAAACTCTTACAAGATTGTAACGTATGTGTAGGAATTTTTAATGTAATATCAATACAGATGGAGTATGATCTTACTACTTGCATCATATTGGCTGGGGAAGCATTCTCTCCCGGCCTACGTCGAAAGGGAAAAGCATGAGTCCTGAAGATGCCCGAAAGCAGAAACACCCGCCCACCCGGCCCAGTTTGAGGCGGACGCTGGAGGG
>CAYTHO010000147.1:0-8912 GCA_964437595.1 uncultured Anaerolineaceae bacterium | reverse complement strand
GGATCCCTTCTGCTTATTCCTGTTCTACCTTCCCTTTTATCATACAAGGGGCGCGGGCCTGTTCGTTATTCGCTCATTCGTTGGTATTTATTCGTTGATGGCTCCTCTCACGGCACGCTCCGGTTCGAAATCCACGGCATCCACGTCCAGAACGGCTTCGCCACCACCGTCCAGGTATGGCTGGGCGGCGTGGGGTCCACGTTGCCTTCCACGTCCACCGCGCGCACCCGGAAGGTATGCTGCCCGTGGCTGATTCCTGTGTACGTGAACGGGCTGATACAGGGTTCGTACACCCCATCATCCAGCTGGCACGTCAGCCCGGCGATCTCCTTCTCATGTTTCACCCCTGTGAAGGTGAAGGTGGCGTTGTCCGGGTAGCCGGGGTCGGGCGGCCTGGAGTCGATGCGCGTATCGGGGGCCTGGGCGGGCGGCAGGGTCAGCTCGGTGGGGATGTTCTTGCTCACCTCCGTGGTCAGCCCGCCGCAGTCGGTGGCCCGCGCCCGCGCCGCCAGCGTCTTGCCTTCCGGCGCGTTGACGTAATAGGCCAGTTCCCAGGTGTGCAGCGCCTCGTCATATACCGCCGACTCGAACGGCCCGTTGTTCACGCTGAACATCACCGACGCCAGGCACTCCGTATCCGAGGCCGTGCCGCGGAAGATCAGCGCCGAGGAGCCTTTCATATAGCGGTCGGCCTCGGTGATCTTCGCTGTGCTAATCGCCACCTGCGGCGGGTTGGGGTCCACCGTGATCTCGATGCTGGAGGTCACCGACTGCACCGCGCCGCCCCATTCCTCGGCGGTCACCGACAGGGTATGCGCGCCGGGCGTCACCGGCACATTTACCTTGTAATTCGCATCGCTGACCGTGTTCTGCGCGAAGGTTTTAGTGTTCACGGTCGCCCCGTCGCGCTTCAGCACCACATTCTTCAGCCAGGCCGGCGCGGACTCGTTATCCGCGAAGGCGTAGATGGTCACCTCCACGCTGCTGCCGCCCAGCACCGCGCCGTCCGCCGGGCTGGTGATGACCGAAATCGGCCCCGGGTGGGTAAACGCGCTGATGTTGGGGGTAATGCTCTTCTGCGCGCAGTTGCCCCACCGGTCGCAGGCCCGCATCGACGCCGGGTACGCGCCCGCCGGCTGCCACTGCGTCCATGCCAGCGCCAGTTCGTTCACCAGCGCCAGCCCGGGGAACAGTTCCAGCAGCGCCGGGTCGTCCACGAACGCGCGCATGGGCGGCGGCAGGTTCGCGCCGGGGCATTCGAATGTTGCCTCCTTCAGGAACATATCCTGCGCGGAGCAGGTGTAGTCGGCGGAGACCATCCAGCCGGGCTTGGCCGCGTCGGGCCGGTAAGACGGCAGCGCCGCCGCCGACCCCTGCGCGGTTAGTTCCACCCGCGGAGCGCTGGTATCGACCACGCCGCGCCACAAGGGGCTGGAGGCCTGGTTGCCCAGCGCATCCCACGCGCGCAGGTCTACCTCGTACAGGCCCTCCAGGTTTGGCGGCAGGGGGAAGGTCCAGTTCGCCTGCGAAACCCCGCTGCCGTGCTGCGCCAGCGTCACCGGGTACTGCTGCCGGTTGATAATCTGGTACAGCGCCATCACCTCATCCGCGGACAGGGTGCGGTCGAACACCGCGACCTCATCGATATACGCTTGCATATTCTCATAATACGATTCATAGATCATCAGCGGCTCGGGGGAGGTATAGGCCTGGCCCGCCGGGATAGGCGCGGAATTGCGCAGCACGCCGTCCACGTACAGGGAAATCTGGTTGGTCGCCCGGTCGAGCGTCCCGACCATCTGGTGCCACTGCTCATCGTCCAACGCAATTTCCATATCATCAGCATAGGTCCCACTCACTGAAAAATAGGGGTGTGGTCCTTCGCCCATTCCGAGCGTAAAAACGTTGGATTTTTGGATAATTCGTCCGATGGTGTCATTTGTTTTTATCCACGCATGCGCGCTGAACCCGGCATCGGCGGCGATGTTCATCCCCGTCGAATCCGCCACGACTGCGCCGGTGCGCGTATCCGGATAGACCATTTCGACCCTCAGCGCGCCGCCACTGCGGCCCACCGCGCCGGTCTGCACGCAAATCGCCGTGGTATGCATTTCGCTGTCACAGCTTGCGAAATGCCCGTTCCCGGAGTGGTCGGTCCAGTAATAGTGGTTGGCCGGCTCGTCAAAGGGCAGCCACACCAGCGCATCTTCTAGCGGGTTTGGCGGGCTGATCGGGCTGAAAGACAGCTCCAGCTTCTCCACGCCGATGAAGTCCGTGGCCGACCCGTTTAGCGGGTTGCTGCCGTACAGCTCCTGGCGCTCCTCGTCCTCCTGAATCATCTCCACCTGCGGCGCGGTGGAGTCCAGCACCACCACCGGGCCGTACATCTGCGCGGCATCCGCGTAATTCCCGGCCATATCGAAGGCGCGGTACTCCGGAATCCACGTACCGGTCGGGTCGGCCAGGGTGGGCGGAAAATCGTAATGCAGCGTCCAGGTGAATACCTCGTAAGGTACGCTTCCGCCTGTGCTTTGCGGCCTCTGCCATTCGCCCGCCAGCGGGTTGGCCTCGTCGTCCAGGCGCAGGCGCACCTCAAAGGTGGGTTCGTCCACGCCGCTGCCGTTCACATCCAGGGTAGGGCTATAGGCAAGGTCAAAGGCGTTCCCCGCCAGCGGAACCGCCCAATGCCCGTCCGCCATGCGGTCCGGGATGCTCGCCGCCGCCGGGCTGGTGATCTCCACGCTGGGCGGTAGCTGGTCCACCGGCCCGCCGATGCAGGTGGGGTCGGCCTGAACGTTGCCCGCGCCGTCCGTGGACCGCACGCAGATGTTGTAATTGGTTACCTCCGGCCCAATCGCCAGCGCGTACAGCCAGGTGTTCGTGCCGTAGGCCTCTTGCCACGCGCCGTCGCTGCTGAGCCGCACCTCCACCTTATCGATGCCGGTCCCGGTAAAGTCTGGTGATTCTGGTTCGCTCTCAACCAGGTCCCAGGCGCTCCCGCCGATGATGGTCACCACCGGCGCGTCCGGGCTGCCCTTGATGAACTGCCCATTCACCAGCGAGTCGATGCTCGACAGCGGCGCGCCGCCATCGATGAGCAAGTTGGTTTGGATGGCGAAGGTCGCCGGGGGCGGGTCGCCCGCCGGGGGCGGGGAATAAATGGGCGTGAATATGCCGTAAATGGGCATCGTCTGCGAGATGGTGTCCGCTGGAAGGTCGAACGTCAGCGGCAGGGCAACGGTTTCCGGCATCGTCGCGGACGGGTTGAAGTCCATATTGTAATCCTCGAAGATCCGCCACTCTCCGCTCCGCGTCATCGCATCCACCAGCAGGTTGGAATCATCCAGCGGCGTATAGGTCTCCACGGTGGTGGTGTACACCACGCTCTCGTCCGGGCGGATCGCCACCTTGCTCAGGTTGCCGTACACCCCCACCCAGGGCGTATTCTTCACCATCGGGTGGAAGGGGTAGCCAAACGGGTCGATCCGCAGGGCCGGGTTGGCGTTCTCCGCGTACAGTTTCTCGTTGTAATCGCTCACGCTGTCCGAGTCCGAGTCGGGGGCCAGCGGGTTCGAATAGACCCGGAACACCCGGCTCCCGCCCCCCGCGCTGGGGACGGTGATATTCCAGCCGCCGGTGAATTCTATGCCGGGTACGCACAGCCCAGGCGGGATCTGCGGGGGCCGCGCTTCTACATAATCCATCAGGCCGTCACCGTCCGTGTCCGATTTGGCCGGGTCGGTGCCGAGCAGGGCCTCCTGGTAGTCGATCAGGTTGTCGCCGTCGGTATCGCATATTGTTGGGTTATAGGCCTTGCCTTTTTGCTGCTGTTCCAGCTCGAACATGTCCGAGAGTCCATCGTTGTCGGTGTCGTACTGCGAGTCGTCCGGGTCCAGCCCGGCGTTCAGCAGGCCGTCGCCGTCCGCGTCCGCCAGCGCCGGGAACTTGGCGTCCCAGGCCAGCGCGAAGGATTGATCCGCCGGCTCTTCCTGCACGGGCGCCACCTCGCGCAGCGCCATAAAATCGTCCAGGTTGGCGGGCAGCACGTCCAGCACCAGGTCTTTGATCTCCGTGCTGTTGTGATCTTTCAAATCCCGCTCGTCGCAGTAGGTCAGGAACAGCACGCCCCAGCACTCGTAGGCTGGCACGGCGTAGCTCATGTTGAAGTAGAAGGTGCGGGGCTGGTTGATCCCCGCCGACAGCAGCAGCCCGCTGGGCGTGTTGGCTGTGGTATGCGCATGCGCGCGCCACATCTTCACCCAGCCCAGGTAGTGATCCACCGTCACATCCTGCCATTCACCGGTCATCTGATAGCGCGCGGCACCCGGGTCCTGCTCAGCGGCGGTCAGCGAATAATGAAACGTGGAGGAAACCAGGTTGTTCCCGGAAAACATCCAGGTGTACGCCAAAAGTTTGACCCAATCGTACCAGGGCGGGTCAGCGTGAACGATGTTGGTGGTCACGTCCATGCTGATGTTGACCGCGTTGCCCGCCACATAGCCCTTGTTCTCCTGGGCCAGGCTCATGTTGGGGCTGCCCGGCACCACCAGGTCGCTCCGCTCCAGGTCGACCATCGGCGAATTGCTGTAAAAGCTCCAGGCGATGGCCGCGGTGATCCACCCGCTGATGCCCTTGCACCAGCCGCTGTCTTCCGCGCCCACCGCCGCGCAGATGATGCCGATGATGATATCGATCGCCGCGATGATGCCCACGATGATCAGGCCCACCAGGGTCGCCGCCAGGGCCGTCATAATAATGATGTAGATCGTATCGGCGATGGCCTGCGCCAGCGCCTGGTTGAACGCCAGCCCGAAGATCGGCGCGCCGCTGATGCACACCTGCGCGATAAACAGCGCCCAGGTCACCACCCCGGCGATGATCGCGCCAATCACCCCCGCCCGCTTGCAGTTTCCCACCATTTCCGCCCGCCAGCGCAGCAGGTCCTTGGTAAAACCAATGCATTTAGCCACATCCACGAAGGCTTTGATCGGCTTGATCATTCCGTAAACCGTCAGCGCCAGCGAAATGACCCCCATCGTGATTTTGGCGGGCATCGTATTGCCATTGAAGTAAAACACGGCCGATACCGCGATCGCCGTCACTGCTGCCGCCGCCAGCAGCCCGAACCCCACCCGCTGCTTCCAGGTGGTAGCCCCGATCTTCGTTTTCAGATCCGTCCACAGCTTGCCGCTGCGCAGGTCGCCGCACCAGGTCTTGAACTTCTGCCAGGTGGATGGTTCGTCAAATTCCCCCATAAAGCGGCTGTTCACAACATCCTGGACCTTCTCGGAAAGCTTCTCGGCCCCGGCTTCTACAATCATTGCGATGGTGTCGAATATGGTCGAGTCATCGTCGCTCACCGCGGGCGGCGGGATAACCTGCATATCCAGCTCGACGATGCGGCTGGCGCCCTGGGCCAGGTTGAGCGCGTACAGGTCCATCTGCATCCTGGAGCCATTGATTTCGGCCTGTTCATCGGGGTCGGGTGGTTCGGCGGGGTCGGGGACGTTGTGAAATTCCAGGTACGTCCACCACTCTTCCATATCGCACACCGCCCAGGTGATGTCCGTGCCCACCCGCGTCCCGCTGTACGGGATCCACTTGAGACTGGCGTTCACCGTGCGGCTGGCCGAGGCAAAGTTCACCGCCAGCACGCCGCCGCTCCAGCCCACCGGGCTGTCCGCGCCGTGCAGGGCATCCATGCCCAGCGCCCGCGAGGTCGACTCCTGCGCGTACATAATCAGCGGCTTGTAGCTGTTGTCACCCCGCCAGGCATTGCCGATCGCAGTCTGGTTGAGGATGGCCTTGGTCTTGTCCGCTGCCAGGTCTTTCACCGCCTCGTCGAGGGTCTCATAGTCGTAGCGCCCCACCCGCAGCGTATCCGGCAGGGACCAGCATTCTTCGCCGCCGCACTGGCGCGGATAGTCAAAGCGCCGGGCGATCTCATCCACGTCCAGGTCGCGCTGGTCGTTGTCGTCCGCGTCGCGCGCGCCTAAAAAGCCCTGCTCCAGCCCGTACGACAGGCCAAACAGCACCCCATTCTGGTGGATGCCCTCTCCGTTCGCCGCCGCCAGGGCCGGGTCTTCATAAATCGCCGCCACCCGCGCGCCCTGGTCTTCGCGCACGTTCAGGCCGGTCAGCACCCAGTCTTCGTAATAAGACTGGATCGTCTTGCTCACGTTGTGCTTGTAGTAGTCCTCGCCGCACTGCGGCTCACCGTCTTCGCACGGCACATCCACCAGCACCTGCACCAGCCACACCAGCCGCGCTTCGTGCGGGGAGGGCCAGCTTCCGGAGGGCAGGTAGCGCATGCGCCCGCTGAAGGCCACTTTCTGCCCGGTGTCTTCGTCGGTGACGATGGACAGCGGCAGGTAGACCACCTGCTCGTTTTCGCTGACCAGGATGCCGTATGGCCCAAGCTCAGCCTCGCGGTTCGCCTCGGGCGGCAGGTTCGCGGCGTTGGGCATGCGCAGTTCCAGCATGGGCACCAGCTTGATGTCCCCGTTGCGATCGCTGTCGGTAGGCTGGGCGCTGCCTTCCGGGCGCGGGGCCGTGGCAAACGTCACCCCGTCGATGTCCTGCACGGCGCCCTTGGCGTCCACCGGCCAATCCACCACATGGTAAGCGTACTCCAACTGCTTGGGGTTGGCGGGCCGCAGCTGGAAGTCCACAAAGGTTGGCTCGCCCGCCGTCAGGTTGTTCAGGTTCAGCCGCAGCGGCGCGCCGTCTGAGAAGGGCGCGCCTTCCGATGCAGGCGTGGGGATAGCGGCAAACGGCGATAAGTCCTTGCGGTCCGGCACGCCGTCGCCGTCGTTGTCCCGGTCGAACACATCCGGGACGCCGTTGTCGTCGGTATCATCGGCGGCGGCGTTGTCGTCCAGGTCAAACTCTTCTCCATCCGCCAGCCCGTCGTTATTGCTGTCATCCGAGGTGGCGTCCAGGTACCAGGTTCCAGTACCCGGCATGCTAAAGCCCGTCGCCTCTACGTTATCTTTAATGTTGTCATCGTCGCTGTCTTCATACTTCGGGTCGGTGCCAATCGACGTTTCCTGGAAGTCGGTCAGCCCGTCCAAATCCGTATCGGTGCCGTCGTCCGCCAGCAGTGGGGCAGGGGCGGGTGCTTCCACCGCGCCGCGCGAAAGGCCCGCCCCCGGCAGTTCTACCGGCTGCCCTACCGCCGCAGGCTGCCCTACCGCCGCAGGCTGCCCTACCGCCGCAGGCTGGTTTACCACCGCCTCCGGCTGTTCTACCGGCTGGTTCATCGCCGCCGCCAGCGGGTCGGCGTGCGGATCGCGGCTGGGCATCGCCATGCGCGCCAGGATCGCCTCGCGCTGGCGGGCCTCCATGCGCTGCTGCTCCTGCGCCTCGGCCTCGGCGTTGATCTCCCGCCCGGCCTGCGCCGAGCGCACATCCGCCAGCAGCGGGTTCAGCACCATCAGCGCAATCACCGCCGCCGAAACCGCCCGCCAGATCCATTTGCGGCGGCTCAACAGCATCGCCCAGAAGGCCAGTATCGCCAGCGTGCCCACCACCGGAACCGGGCTGGCCAGCGCCGCCAGGCGCGTTTTCAGGCGCGCCCCCAGGCCCATCAGCCCCGCCGCCTGGGCAGGCTCCACGAACGCGCTGTAACGGGTGGAAATCTCCGCGTACACGCGCTCGCCGCCCTGCTCAGGGAACTGCATGCGCAGCACCTGGCGCACCGGCAGGCCGTCCGCGCCCACCCACAGCTCGCCGTCGCCCGTCATCTCCAGGTACTCCCTGGGCAGGTCCACCTGCATCTGCCCCACCAGCTGGCCCTTCTGGCGCATCTGCGCCTCAAGCTGGTCGCGGATATAGGCCGCCAGGGCCGCGCTGTCCAGCCGGAAGGTGTAGCGCGTAAGCAGCGCGCCGCCCACCCGCTCCGGCGGGTGGGCCTGCGGGTCGCGCAGGGCAGTGAGGAAGCCCATAAAATCGCCCTGCGGCGCGAAGCTGTCCGTCAGGCCTTCCTGCTCGCGCCACCCGCCCAAGCCCTCCTGCACGTACGTCCGGCCCCCTTCCATCTTCACCGCCACGCCGCTGGCCGGGTCCGCCGCGCCGCCCTGGTCGAGCCACATGCGCATTTGCAGGGTCTTATCGCGCAGGTTCGACTGCCCCTCCAGGTGCAGCTCGTCAGCGCTGCTCTGGCGGCCAACGTTATTCAGGGTAGTGGTCGGCACGCTGATCTGCAGCACGTCGCTGGTGAAGCGGTACGAGTCCGCCGCGCGCGCCCGCCTTAACGCATCGCCCAGCGCGCCGGCAGCATCGCCCCGCGCGCGCCGCGCCGTAAAGCATCCCAAACCAACCATCGCGACGACAGATACGACCGCGAAGAGAATCATCCAACGCTTCGACTTTGGAAACATGGGAACCGCCCCTTTCCCTGGATCCAGAAGCGTTCTACCGGGTGGTACAGCGGTTCGCGAACCCAGGCTGGAATGGGTATAGAGATTTGCCGCGCAAAAAGAACCGCAAAGAGCAAAAATAAACTGCCGCCTCTTTGCAATTCGCAGCATGGACCTTAAACAACAAAATAAAGGCCACCCATTAAGTTCGCGATAGGACTAAGGGGAAAATTAATCAGGTCTACAATACATTATATATCTGGCAAGAGATTACACAAGCGGTAATTTTATTCCAGCGGTGGTTTTTCCAAAGGCAAGCGGCTTTAAAAGGCCCAATCAGCCAGACCACCAGGTTACTTGCCCCCAAAAACCTGGCAGTGTGGTGCGAACGGGGATTCATTAACCACATCCACCGCGTGGATTCCATATGGGCTGGGCTACCCGGTGAAAGGGAGTGTATCCGTTCTACGATACCAGAAGGCGATCTGGTGTCATCATTATAATCCCCCTATTCCCGATCTGAATAGGGGGATTTCCCTACCCCGCCAGGGT
>CAYTHO010000146.1:0-9002 GCA_964437595.1 uncultured Anaerolineaceae bacterium | reverse complement strand
CCCCCCCCCCCCCCCCCCCCCCCCCCCCCCCCCCCCCCCCCCCCGCCCCCCCCCCGGGGCCGGGGCGGTAGAAGCCGGCAAACTTTCTGAAGTTCATGAAATTATTTTACGAAAAAAGGTAGGCCGGGTCAACGATTGGTAGCACTTTTGCTGATAAAGAACAAAGTCGCTCTATAAAAGGGGTGTTTAAGGCCTTGTTTGATGGCTAAGTGATAATCGAAGTTGTTAAAGTTGCAGAAACTATCAAGGTACGGATAACCAGTTTTTGCGATATTTTTTTGCCATTTGCCACCGCGTCCATCCTATCTGGCAAGCCGCCCAGGATTTCGATATACTTAACCTGGAGGCGCACAATGAAAAAAACATCCATTGGTCTGGCCCGGATGCACCAGGAAGAAGGCGAGCGACGCGACTTCTTGCCCAGTTTTGTGGGTGTGCTGACAGCACATGGCGCGGATGTGTATCTTGAGCACGGTTATGGCTCCGGTATAGGGTTTCGCGAATCAGATTATCACGCGGAGGCACCCGGGGTCACATTTACATCGCTGGATGCGGTGTATCAAAAGGATATTGTTTTGGTGCTGCGCTACCCAGGGGATGAAAAAGTACGCTGGATGCACCCAGGCGCTTGCCTGGTATCCATGCTGCATTACCCCACCCGTCCGGACCGGGTAGCCCTTCTCCGTACGCAAAATATTGAGGCAATCTCGCTCGACTCCCTTAAAGATGACGTTGGGCGCCGGCTGGTTGAAAATTTGCATGATGTGGGTTGGAACGGCCTGGATGCCGCTTTCCAAACCTTATCCAAAACCTATCCTACACCAGGGATCGAGGACCCTAACCGTAACCCGATTAAGGTAACCGTTATGGGGGCCGGGGCCGTTGGGATGTTTGCCATCCAGGCGGCAGTCCGGTATGGCAACGAGGGGTTATGGCGCCAAATGGCCGGTGAAGGTGTGACCGGCGTACAGGTGACCGTTGTGGAACATGATATTACCAACCATGCCAGCATCATGTCTCAGATAATCAAGTATACCGACATACTGGTCGACGCCACGCAGCGCCCCGACCCAAGCAAACCCGTAATTCCAAACACCTGGGTGGGCCTTATGCGCTCCTATGCCGTTCTTTTGGATCTCTCCGTCGACCCATATCAATGCGGGCCAGATGGTCCGCAGATTGTCAAAGGCATCGAAGGCATCCCCCAGGGGAATCTGGATCAGTATGTATTCGGGCCAGAGGACCCGGCCTGGGAAACCGTGCCTGCCTGCATTGATCACCAGAACCGGCGTTGGGCGGTCTCCTGCTACTCCTGGCCGGGTGTCCGTCCTAAAGCGTGCATGGAAGTGTATGGCAAGCAGTTAGAACCCATATTTCAGGCCATTTTTGATGCTGGCGGCGTTGAAACTATTCGCCCGGATGGCGGTTTCTTCCACCGGGCAGTCACCAGAGCGTTGCTGTCGAACTGGCAACGTTAAGACCTTGGGATGGCAGGCCGCCTTGCTTGAAGAATTATATGCATTTGGGCTATATTTCTGGCAGCTTGGCTCGTGCCAGCGCCCTTTCAAAATAGTTACCCTCAAGGGTTAATGCTTCATATGGCCGGGTAAGGAGAACCTCCATCATTGGCTCAAGCTGCCGGGCATAATGTTCCATGCAGGCCTCAGGGTGTATCCCTGGCCAGGAGTAACATGAAACAACGGCCCGTCGGTGCTTCGAATCGACTGAAGCAGGCACGGTTTGATCCCACTCGGGATCATCGGGGGTAAAGGTATATTTGTTCAGGTTCCCCTGAGGGATGCCCTCTATTCCCCGAACGGTTACCGGCTCGTGGTTAAGCAAGTATGGATCGACTGCCAGGTCTGCAATCACGGCATGCTGCGGCAGCCAATCTAGCCATTCGTTTGGAACGACAGGTTTGCTTGGATTACGGCGGCTGGTCGCATCTACCAGAACATCTACCTGACGAAAAATGCGTTCCATCTGTTCTGGATTATCGGTGAAATTGCGTCCCACGCAGATTGCGATCGAACCAGGTCCGTTAAGCGATAAATGAAGGTTGTTCCGTTCGATATTGCCCAGTTTCGTAGCGGCATCGATGGCATGCTTGCCCACCATGCCTGTGCCAAGGATGAGCACCTGATAAGGCTGCCCTTCGCGAAGAAGGTTCTGGCAATCTTTTTCTAGATAGTTGAAAGCCGTTTCTAATCCGTTCCAGGCAACGGCGCGCATGTTCTCTACCAGGCGCGTATTGGTGTCATCCACAATCGAATCCATCGAGATGGATTTAATGCCCAATTCGCGCAGAATCTGCACCCGGCGCGGTCGGGTGGGGTAGTGCATCATCGAAATCAGCACCGCGCCTGGGCGGATCAAATGAAATTCGTCTTCGTTGGGTGATCGCAGTACAACTACATAGTCTTTCTGAAATGCTTCCTGTCGGCTGCACTTATGCACCCTACTATTCCCCTGACAGTAATCATCAAAGGTAAAACCGGAACGGCTGCCGTATCCTTCTTCCATAAACACGTCTGCGTAATGCGACAGGTACTGGATAAAGGCTGGCAGGAAAACACGCCTTTCCGCTGATTCTTTGTTCATGCGTGGGAAGCCCACGGTCCTCCGGCTGGTCATAAATTCCCTCCTTGGATTCTGTTCCTGGTGAACAGACTTACAGATCGGTGCCCCCCTGGCAGCCTCAGAATATTTTGGACAAGATCAATCATATCACAATATATTCGAGCGCTTTATTGCCCAGCCCGCAGTGGAGGAAGAAACCTCTCTCCCCGACCCTCGTTCCATTGTCACAAAAAGAGCGTGTGACAATGGAACGAGAGTGTAGCTTGCGCCGCGCTACGCTTTATCAGAGTTTTATTAGCGTTCTGGCTGGCTTCTTGACGCGCATTTAACGGCATGTTATGATAAATCACAGATTTTTAGCACTCTCGGCTTGAGAGTGCTAAAAGGAACAGCAAAGGGTATGAACGAGTTATCGGAGCGCCAAAAATTCATCCTGGCCCTGGTGGTACACGAATATGCGCGCACCGCGGCGCCGGTTGGATCGCGCTTCCTGGTGGAGCAGTACCGGCTGGAAATGAGCCCAGCGACAGTGCGCAATGAGCTGGCGGCGCTGACCGAGCAGGGCTACCTGCGCCAGCCGCATACTTCGGCAGGGCGGGTGCCCACCGAGGAGGGTTACCGCTATTTTGTGGGGCGCCTGCTGCAGGAAACGGTGCTGCCAGAAACCGTACGGCAGACGATCACCCACCAGTTTTACCAGATGCGACACGATGTAGATCAGTGGATGCGCCTGGCGGCGTCGGTGCTGGCGCGGCAGTCAAAGGCGGCTTCGCTGGTGACCGCGCCCCACCCCGAAACCCTGCGCTTGAAGCACCTGGAGCTGATCAGCACGCGCGGGCGGCAGGTATTGATGGTGCTGGTGCTGTTCGGCGGCGAGGTACGCCAGCGGCTGCTGACACTGCCAGAGCCAGTGGCGCAGGAGCAGCTTTCGGCATCGGCAGCGCGGCTGACCGACCTGCTGCTGGAAAAGAACGCCAGTGCCATCCGCGCGATGCGAAGTGTAATGCGCGAGCAGATTGGCGGGCTGGACCTGGATATCATCGACTATATCGTTGAGGATATGGAGCAGGCGCGCTCATCGGTGGCCAGCGAGGTGTACTTCGATGGGCTGACCAATGTACTGGCTGAACCCGAGTTTTCGGGTTCAGAAGATGCCCGGCGCGCGCTGCGGCTGCTGGAGGAGCGCTCGCTGCTGCAGGATCTGCTGGCGCGAACGGTACTAAGCGGGGGATCCAATATGAGCGCGATCCAGGGAGGCGCGCTGCATGCCGCCCCAGGGATTGCCACCACCATCAGCATGCCCAACCGGGGCAGCCTGGTGGATAACAGCGTACAGGTGCTGATCGGCGGCGAGGGAACCTGGGAAGAACTGCGCCATTTCTCGGTCGTTTTGGCGCGATACGGCACCCCAGGGCTGGCAACTGGCACGCTGGGCGTGCTGGGGCCAATGCGGCTGCCCTACGGGCGCACCATTTCAACGATGCGCTTTTTATCGAATCTGCTCAGCGATCTGGTTTCAGAAACATTACTAGAAGAAAGCGTGCCTGAAGCAGGTGCGCCTGAAGCAGGCGAATCAGAAAATCATAGTCTATCCGCGGAAGACGCGGAGGATTAACGGTTAAATCCGAAGCAGGAGGTGAACAAGAAATGCCTGAAAAGAAACATCCAAAGACCGATGGAACCGCAAAGCGGGCCAAGGCAGAAGAAGAAATTATGGAAGGTGAGATTATAGAGGAAGGTGCGGGGCCCAGCGGAGCAGCCGCATCTGAAAACCCGCCTGCTGGCGCCGGGGTTTCCGCAGATGAATACCATGCGCTGGCCGAGGAATTGCAACAGGTTCAAGATAAGGCCAAAGAGTATTTTGACGGCTGGCAGCGCGAGCGCGCCGATTTTGCCAATTACAAGCGGCGCGTAGAGCGCGATCAGGTAGCCATGACGCAGAACATCAAGGGTGATGTGGTGAAGAAGTACCTGGGCGTGCTGGATGATCTGGAACGGGCGATGAAGAACCGGCCCTCGAACGGCGAGGCCGCGGCATGGGCCGACGGGATCGAACTGATCATGCGCAAGATCCAGGGTATTTTGGAAGCGGAAGGCGCGAAACGCATCCCGGCGGAGGAAGAAGAATTCAATCCGAACCGGCACGAAGCCATCACGTATGAAGTCAGCCCTGATCACAAGGGCGGAGAAATTATTGAGGTTGTTCAACAAGGATACACGCTCGGCGAACGGGTGCTGCGCCCGGCGCTGGTACGCGTGGCAAGGGATTGAGGAGAACAATACCTATGGCAAAAATCATTGGAATCGATCTTGGCACGACAAACTCGGTGGCCGCGGTGATGGTGGGCGGCGAGCCGGTGGTGATCCCGTCGGCGGAAGGGGAGCGATTGGTCCCCTCCGTGGTGGCGGTGAATAAGAACCACGAACGCATCGTTGGCCGGCCCGCGCGGAACCAGGCCATTGTTAACCCGGAGAATACCATCTTCTCCATCAAGCGCTTTATGGGACGCCGCCAGGAAGATGCCGAAGTGCAGCGCACCAAAGAGCGCATCCCCTACCAGATTACCAAGGCGCCAAACGGCGACGTGCGGGTGATGCTGGACGGGCGCGAGTACAGCCCGCCGGAAGTCTCGGCGATGATCCTGGGCAAGCTCAAGGCAGACGCCGAAGCGTACCTGGGCGAGACGATTACCCAGGCGGTCATTACCGTACCGGCGTACTTCAACGATGCCCAGCGCAACGCGACCAAAGACGCGGGAAAAATCGCCGGGCTGGAAGTACTGCGCATCATCAACGAGCCCACGGCTTCGTCACTGGCCTACGGGCTGGACAAGAAAAAGAATGAGGTGATCGCAGTTTACGACCTGGGCGGCGGCACCTTCGATATCTCCATCCTGGACGTAGGCGATGGCGTTTTCCAGGTGCGCTCGACGAGCGGCGACACCTTCCTGGGCGGCGACGACTTCGACCAGCGGGTGATGGATTACCTGATTGGCGAATTCCAGAAGCAAAACGGCATCGACCTGCGCAACGACCGCCAGGCGCTGCAGCGGCTGCGCGAAGCGGCGGAGAAAGCCAAGATCGAGCTGTCCAGCATGATGCAGACCGAAATCAACCTGCCCTATATTACCGCGGACCAGACCGGGCCGAAGCACCTGGTGATGACCATGACGCGGGCTAAGCTGGAACAACTGACCGCCGACCTGGTCGAGCGATCGCTGGAACCGGTGCGCCGGGCGCTGCAAGATGCCAACCTGAAACCATCCGAGGTAAACGAGGTGGTGCTGGTGGGCGGCATGACACGCATGCCTGCCGTGCAGGAAGCGGTGCGGCGGCTGTTCGGCAAGGACCCGCACAAGGGCGTGAACCCGGATGAGGTAGTGGCGATTGGCGCGGCAATCCAGGCCGGTGTGCTGGGCGGCGAAGTGAAAGATATCCTGTTGCTCGACGTGACGCCGCTGACGCTGTCGGTGGAAACGCTGGGTGGGGTGGCCACGCCGATGATCGAACGCAACACCACCATCCCGACCCGCAAGAGCCAGATCTACTCGACCGCGGCGGATGGGCAGACGCAGGTGGAAATTCACATCGTGCAGGGAGAACGGCCCATGGCGGCGGATAATAAATCGCTGGGCAACTTCCGGCTGGATGGTATTCCCCCGGCCCCACGCGGCATGCCGCAGATCGAGGTTACCTTTGATATCGATGCCAACGGTATATTGAAGGTTACCGCGGCGGATAAGGCCAGCGGGCGCAGCCAGCATATCACCATCGCGGCTTCCTCGGGGCTTTCCGAGACTGAGATCGATAAGATGCGCCATGACGCCGAGGCCAACGCCGAGGCTGACCGCAAGCGCAAAGAACTGATCGAGGTGCGCAACCAGGCGGATAATACCATCTACACCGCCGAGAAGATGCTGCGCGAATACGGGGACAAGGTGTCAGCGGATATCAAGACCAAGATCCAGGATGGCACCAACCGGCTGCGCCAGGCGATGAACGGCGAAAACATCGACCAGATCAAGAACGAGACCGAGCAGTTGGGGCGTGAGATCCAGAGCATTGGCGCCAGCATGTACCAGCAGCCTGGCGAGCCAGGCGGCCCGCAGGCCGGCCCCGGTCCCAATGGCCCCGCGGCGGGTGGACCCGATGGCGGACAGCAGCCTGGCGGACAGCAGGGACCGTCGGGCGAGGATGTTGTGGACGGCGAGTTCCGCAACGCTTAATTTCAACCGTTATTTTGTGGTGATTGGTGAGGCGAAGATCGTGGTGAATTCCATTTCAAGCTGCTTCACCAATCACCACATTGTGTTATCATTGGCAGTCTATGGCGCAACGTGATTATTATGAAATCTTAGGCGTATCTCGCGGCGCATCGAACGACGAGATCAAATCGGCCTTTCGCCAACTGGCGCGCAAATATCATCCAGACGTTAACAAAGAGGCAGACGCAGAGGAGCGCTTCAAAGAAATTAATGAAGCCTACCTGGTGCTGTCCGACGCCGAAAAACGCGCCACGTATGACCGCTTTGGCCATGCCGGAGTTAACGGCATGGGCGGGGCGGGCGCGCCTGATTTCACCAATATTGATTTTTCCGATATTTTCGAAGAATTTTTCGGGTTTGGCGGGGGCGGCTCTCGCGGCGGACGGCGGGCGCGCAACACGCCCCGGCGCGGCGGCGACCTGAACCAGACGGTGACACTGACATTTGAAGAAGCCGTCTTTGGGATTGAGAAAGAGATCGAGTTTAGCCGCGATGAAATGTGCTCCACCTGCCGGGGAAGCGGGTCCGAACCGGGTACTTCGCCGGTGCGCTGCCAAACCTGCGAAGGGCGGGGCGAAGTACGCCAGGTGCGTCAGACCTTCCTGGGCTCGATGGTGCAGGTAACCACCTGCCCGACTTGCAACGGCCAGGGCGAGGTGATCAATACCCCCTGCCCGACCTGCCGGGGGCGCGGGCTGGAGCGCAAGACGGTACGCAAGACGGTTTCGATCCCGGGCGGGGTGGATACGGGCACGCAGATTCGTTTGGCCGGGGAAGGCCAGCCAGGGATCTTTGGCGGCCCCAACGGCAACCTGTATTTAGAGATTCAGGTGCGCCCGCACAAGTTCTTCCGCCGCAAAGGCAACGATATTGTATTGGACCTGGGCATCAACATCGCGCAGGCCACGTTGGGCGCCGACATTGATGTGCCAACTCTGGAAGGACCTGCGCGGTTGAATATTCCCAATGGGACGCAGCCGGGGAAGATTTTCACCCTCAAGGGCAAAGGCGTGCCCTTTCTACGCACCAACGGGCGCGGCGATCAATTGGTAGTAGTTAATGTAGAAATTCCCAACCGGCTGACCGCCGAACAACGCGAGTTGTTCGAGGCGCTGGCGAAAACGCTGGGCAGCGAAGTGCGCCCGCAGGAACGCAGTTTCTTAGACAAGCTCAAGGAGGTACTGGGTGGCTGATTCTGACTGGGCCGGCGCGCGCTGGCTCGAAATTTCCATGACGGTCGATCCCGAACTGGCTGAAGCGGTCTCTGAACTGCTCAGCCGGTTCGTTTCAAATGGCGTCGTGGTAGAACGCGGAGTAACGTATAACGACGCCGAGGATGAAGGCACACCTTTTGGGTTAGCAAAGGTATACGGGTACCTGGCCATTGACGATCATATTGAGGAAACGCGCCAGCGGGTGGAGGAAGGACTGTGGCACCTGGGGCAAATCGCCGCCAGCGCATTGGCGCCGCTGCCAGAACCCACCTACCGGCCCATCCAGGATGAAGACTGGATGGCGGCCTGGAAACAGCATTACCACCCTATTCCTATCGGCAAGAAGCTGCTGATCCTGCCGGCGTGGATCGAGGACCCCGGGCAAGGGCGCATAGCGGTGAAGATCGACCCCAGCATGGCTTTTGGCACGGGCACCCACCCTACCACACAGTTGTGCATGGAACTGCTCGAAGACACGGTGCAGCCCGGCAAAGCGGTGATCGACGTGGGCTGCGGGTCGGGGATTCTATCGATTGGGGCGGCGAAGCTGGGCGCGGGGCCGGTGCTGGCAGTAGACATCGACAACGCGGCGATTCGCTCAACGAAGGAGAATGCGCAGGCCAACGGGGTGCTGGAAAGCATCGAGACGGGGCTGGGTTCTGTGAAAGAAATCATCGAGCGGCGGTTCAGCATTCACCACGCTCCGCTGGTACTGGCCAACATCCTGGCGCCGGTGATCATCCGGCTGTTCGCGGACGGGCTGGCAGACCTGGTAAAACCAGGCGGTAAGATGGTGCTCTCCGGAATCCTGGAAGAACAGGCACAGAGCGTCATTGAAGCCGCGGAGGAGAATGGTTTGAAGAAGGTAGAACTGCGCCAAATGGGGGATTGGGTAGCGATTGTGATGGAGAAGAATTAAAGAACTGGCATTTCGGCTCGAGCC
>CAYTHO010000145.1:0-9110 GCA_964437595.1 uncultured Anaerolineaceae bacterium | reverse complement strand
CGCGAAGCGGTCCAAAGCCCTCTCTGTCTTTCAGGTATATTCTTCTTTATGCCTGCCCGGTGCGTAGATAAATCTCCACCACGCCGGTGAATATTCCCCACACGCTTCCCAGAACAGCCCCCGCGATCACATCCCGTGGGTAATGCGCGCCCACATAAATGCGGGTAACGGCCACAATGATAGCGACCGCGTACAGCATGCCGCTCAACAATGCGCCTGCCTCAAACTGCTGGGCCAGTAGAGTCGCCATAAAGAATGCCTGAGACGTGTGCCCGCTCGGGAAAGACTTCCCTCGCTCCCGCCAGCCGATCACGCGGGTGCCCACCAGCACCAGAAAAGGCCGTGACCGTTCCACAAGAACTTTGATCATCTCCACGCACAGCCACAGCGTGAGGATGCCCAGCAGCAGTTCGATTGCCAGCCGGCGCATGCCGATGAAGTAGAAGAAGGCAGCCATGAGAGCGCCGGTCGCGCCGTTGCCAACCTGCGTGGCCGCCCACATCACCCGGTCCAGCCACATGGGGTGGTAGCCGTGCAGGTTAAACTTCAGAAAAACCCAGGCATCCAGGCGCTGCCCTGCGGACCACAGCAGCGAAAGGGTCAGCAGGCTGAAGAGGAACAACAGGACAATCAGGCTGCGTCGTTCCAGCACCCCGGTCAATAACGAACGTCGCGTTTCATAAGGCAGCGAGCCGATGAAACTGACCAGGGCGGCTGTAATCACAGCCAGCAGAACCAGGCGGCGGTACTCTCCCCAGAACCCCAGCAGGCGGCTGAACAAAAAACGCGAAGGGGGCTGGGAAAATTTTTCTTGAGCTTGATCTGTCATGGCAACGTGCGTCAAGCTCACTTCTTAGCAAAGTTCCTCGACTGGCTGGAGAACCGCCAGCGCTTTACCAGCATCGCCAGTTCAGCCAGGTAGCGCGTACGGTTGGCCTGCGCGCGCTCGTCACCCTCCTCTTCGCCAGCCGCCGCGAGCTTTTGGCGGATTTCTTCAGCCAGTTCGGCGCTCATTTCTCCATTGCGGATGCGCTCTGTCCAGCCGTTTTTCTCTTCTTCTGGCAAGGAAAGTTTTTCAACCAGCTTCAGTAGCTGGCGTTCTTCTTGAGTCGTTGTCTTGTGCATATTGCCTCCTGTATATCAATCTGTTCATGCCCCCTCTCATCCCCTTCATTTTACCAGGGTGCAGGAGTAGATTCCGCATGAATCGTCTCAATATTCGATTTTCTTCAGGATTTTTGAATCTAAATCCGCTTTCGGTTCTGCCGGATCCTGCGCCGCATCATCGGCTGCATACCCGCCTGTACCGGCTCGTACTGCCCGGCCCTACGGTACACATAGGGATCCTCTTCAATCTGCACCTGCACGGCGCTGCTCACCTTGATCGGCGGCGCGCCGGCGGTGGCGCGGATGGTATACGCGCCGGATGGCACCGGGCGGTCAAAATCATCGTAGCCATCCCACAAGAAAATATGCTGGCGCGCCGTGCGGCGGCGGTTGTCGAGCAGGACAGCCTGCACCTGTCCGGCGGCATCCAGCACCTCCAGCGTGACTCGCGCTGGCTGGTTCAGGTCCAGCCGCAGGGTCAGGTTTTTTCCTTCCTGCGGCAGCCCCGGGACAAAATCCAGTGTGTCCACGCTGAGCTGAATAGATAGCTGGTTCTGGCGGTACAGGAAGAAACCCAGCAGCAGCGACAGCAGCAGCACCGCCGGGATGGTGATGGCGGGCAGCACGCCCAGGTTGCGCGCCAGCCGGTCGATCCCGCTGGGCGTGGTGGGCAGGGTGTATTGTACGCGGCGGGTCAGGGTAGTGGTATTTCCTGCCGGGTCGCGCGCCTCGATGGTAATCACGTTATCCCCTTCCAGCAGGCGCACCGTCGATTGGAAGTCACCCATTACGCCCACGGCAGCCACGGCGTTATTGATCAGAATGGTAGCGCCGGGGCTGGTGACGCCGGAAAGCTGCAGCTCAGGGTCGTTAAATACGGTTCCTTCGGCAACATTGATTTCCAGGCGCGGGCCGCTGGTCTTGACGTGCACCATCCGTTCCACGCTGGTCTCATTACCCACGTCATCGATGGCGGTCACCCGAATGTGCTGATCGCCCTCATCCAGTAACAAGTCGAAGCGAAAGCTTCCCGCCGGGGATATAGGCACAGCCTGGTTGTTAATCTTCAACGTTACCCCGGCTGGGGCCTGCCCTTCTACGGTGATCTTGGGTGTATTGATCCACGCGCCTTCTGCCGGGCTGCTGATTACCACCTGCGGCGGCGCGGTCACCAGGTCGATGACGCGGGTCGCAACAGTGGTATTCCCCGCTTTATCGACTGCGCGTACTTCGATATTGTTGGTCCCTTCGGCCAGTTTTGCCTGCGTGCGGAAGCGACCCTGTCCATCCACGGCAACGGGCTGCGAGCTGCCGCCCATCCAGATCATTGCGCCTGGCTCCGTGATGCCTTCTATAATCAGCAGGTCCGCGCGCACGCGGGTTCCATCCTGCATGTTGAGCAGTTCCAGCGCCGGGGCCGTCGAATCCACCAGCAGGATGATGCTGGTAGAACTGGCCCGCATCGATCCCCGCGCGGAAAATTCCAGGCGGTAGTTGCCATCCGCCACCTGCTGTCCAGAATCGTTCACGCCGTTCCAGACCAGGAAGTGCTGCCCGGCGGACTGCTTTTGTTCCACCAGCAGGCTGCGCACCACGCTCCCGTCCTCACTAAGCACCCGCGAGCTCACCTGAGCCTCTTCAGAGAGGCGATAATTGATCGTGGCGCTGTCGAAGCTGTTGTCTTTATTGGGCGATAAGAAGGGCGGTGAATCGATCACCTTCAATTCCGGCGTGCGCAGCCAATCTGCCGCGAAGGTTACCGCCAGCAGCAGCACCACCGCGCCAACCGTCAGCGCCGTGAACAGCACGCTGGGAGAGCGTTCTTCCCGGCTGATGTTCCGGCGGCGGGTGGTGAGGTTGGTTCGCTGGCGTTGCTCTTGCATGGCGTGTTTATATAAGTTGCTACGGGTTAGTCGAGCTCGATTTTAATAATATCATCCGGCGGCTGTTTTTGGGAATCGCGGCGCGGAAGGTCCGGCGGAACGGGGATGGGTTGGTAAGGCGCCGAACCCGGCGTTGGGTCGGCAGCCTGGGTGACCTCTACCAGGTGAGCGCTGGCTGCGGATGTTTTAGCAGAACGAGGAACATTCCCGCCGCCTGCCTCATGCTTGGGCCGCAGCGCCCGCAGGCGCGTCACTAGGCGCTGCAGCAGAGGCGCGGCGGGCTTTTGGGCGGTCGATGGCTTTTGTGAAGCAAGTTGTTCTTCGCGAGAAGACGACCGGCGCAGGGCGGGTAGGGGGTGCTCGATAAAGTCACGCGCGCCTTCCAATACGCATGCCGCGATGGCGGCATACAGCGCCGATTCCATCATCCCTGGGATGATCCACGACAGGTCGGATGTCGTATACTGGTCCAGCCAGGCAGCCAGGCCAATGTTGACCGCCGCGAGGGCTGCCGCGCTGATAACGATGATGCCCATGGCGCGCCAGGGGTGTTTTTGCTGGGCCCAGGTCGATTCAGCCAGCCCGCCAATCTCGCCCGCGATCCCCGCCCAAAATACAATCTGCAGCAGGTGGTACAGCGTCTGGGTCGGGTTGGGCGCCAGCGGCGCTACGATTAACTTCAACGTCTCCAGCGAATTGGCTTCCTGAAACTGCGCCAGCAGGCCCGCCGATGAAGGCGCAAAGCCCATCACATCCAACCAGTTAGGCGACTGCCCCGACATGCCAAACACCAGCATGCCCCACAGCGCCGCCAGCCCGCCCATCCAGGCCCCGCCGGTTTTGCCCCACCACAGGCCGCCCAGCAGCACGGGAACCCATTCCAGGTGGTACTGCGCCAGCCAGGGGGCCGCCAGCACCAGCAGGGTGGCGCCCATGTTATGTATGAATACGCGCTGCCCAAGCAGAGCAACCGCCAGGAACAGCACCGCCAGGTACAGCGATACGCTGTACAGCGGGTACAGCGCCGACATCACCGCCAGGAAGTACCCCACCGCCGGCGACCAAAGCACAACGAAAAAGATGGCCGTAGCTGCCACTACTTCCCACGGGCTGGGGTACACCGGAAAGCTGGCGAACAGCCGGTACAAGACCAGGGCCAGCCCGGCAGCCACCAGCCCGCGCTCGATCTTCGAAAGATGGCGCCGCAGGAATCCATGAGGAACGCGAAACAGGGTATCCATGGCTTCAGCTCAGTTCCATCTTGCGCGGCGCGCTGCGGCTGGCCGCTTCACCGCGCTGGGTCCATGGCGATGCGGGCCGCGCGTGCGTGCGGGCCCAGCCGCGCAGCGCGGTGACCTGCTGCTCCATGGTGCGTGAAAGCGGCACTGTTGCGGATAAGTTCGCCAGCAGGTCCTCGCTGCACAGCTCGTGACCTGCTTCAAAGGCATCATACAGCCCGGAGATGATCACCTGCTCAATTTCCGCGCCGGAAAAACCCTCGCCGCGTTGGGCCAGCGCTTCCAGGTCGAAGCCTCGCGGATCGCGCCCGCGCCGGGCCAGGTGAATGGCAAAGATCTCGGCGCGCTCGTCGAAGTTGGGCAGATCGATAAAGAAAATTTCATCAAAACGGCCCTTGCGTAAAATCTCAGGCGGCAGGATCGAAATATCATTGGCTGTTGCCACCACAAAGACCGGCGCGCTTTTCTCCTGCATCCAGGTGAGAAAACTGCCAAATACCCGCGCAGCGGTTCCAGCATCCGAAAGGTGCGAGGAGGCCGTTCCCGCCAGTCCCTTTTCGATTTCATCTAGCCACAGCAGGCAGGGCGCCACCGACTCCGCCAGGCGCAGCGCGGTGCGCATGTTTTGTTCGGAAGAGCCCACCAGCTCGCTGAACAGGCTTCCCAGGTCAAGCCGCAGCAAGGGGATCTGCCACTGGCTGGCAATCGCCTTCGCCACCAGGCTTTTCCCCGCGCCCTGCACGCCCAGCAGCAGCAGGCCGCGCGGTTCTGGTAGGCCAAACTGGCGGGCGCGTTCGGTGAAGGCCAGGCTGCGCTTGCCAAGCCAGTCCTTCAATAACGGCATCCCCCCCACGGCGGTCATATCTTCCTGCGCGTCAAAGTACTCCAGCACCTTCGATCGCCGGATGATCTGCTTCTTCTCCGTGAGAATGATATTGATATCCAGCGTTCGCGTTTGCACGTAGGAGCGCGCCAGAACATTTTCGCATTCAGTGCAGGTCAGCCCCTGGACGGCTTTCAGTACTTTTTCGCGGGTCGTGGCGTCCAGCTTGGTTTTTACCTTGCCAATCTCATTCACCGATTTCAGCACTCGCTCCAGCGATTTTTCCAGTTCTTTCGGGGTAGGCAGGGAATAATCCAGAACGGTGATATCTTTTTCCAATTCAAGCGGAAAACGCAATACTGGGGAGAGGATGATCAGGGTTTTGTTGGTGCGCTTCAACGCATCGGTCAGGTCGCGCAGCCGGCGCACGATCATCGGGTAGTCCGCCAGGCCGCGCTGTTCATCCAGGAAAGGGTGAAAGTCCTTCAGCACAAAAATGGCCGGCTCGCGCGATTGGGCGATCGTTTCCAGGGCGCGCAGCGGGTGGCTGGTCGCCGGATCAATCGGCGGGCCGTCATAATCATCCAGCGGTAGAATCCCCTCGGTGATCGTCCAGCCGTACAGGTGCTTGCGCCGTTCCTGGGCTACCGCGCGCAGGATGTCTTCCACCCGCCGCTCTTCCCACGATAACAGGTACAGAATCGGGTACTTGGCGCGGATTAGAAGACTCACTTCCTCCTGGCGGTCGATTGGAGCGCTGCTCATCGCTACCACTATAGCATATGCCTCTATGGCTGTAAATAAAAATGGAAGGAAATTAACCCAGGAACTGGCGGATGTAGTTCAGGTAGCCTTGCGAGCCGTGGCTCTTCGTCCACAGATCGATCGACTTCCTCAGCCGCTTCAAACACATCTGTATCTCATCTACTGTAAGCGGCTCGATGCTCATCGGCTGGCCTTCCTCGTCGACCACGCTTTCCCGGCCCAACCGCCAATCGCAAATCGCCTTTACCGACCGGTAAACCTCCTGCGGCAGGCCTGGCCTGGGCAGAACCGCCGCTCCCCCGGTCTTCTCCCGCTGGTAGGTGCGCCCCAGGGCTTCCAGGGCCGCGTCTGCATGATGGTCGCCCATTTCCGGGTGATCTCGAAAAATAGCCGCAATCGTCATCTCGATATTCATCAGTACATCGGGATACTCATCTTCGACGCCCATTCCTCACTCCTTCTTTTGCGGCGGAAACCGGTAGGCCTTTGCCAGCCCGCCAGAAGCCGTCTCTCGGTACAGCGAAGGCAGGTCGTGCCCGGTTTGTTTCATTACTTCCACTACCTCGTCAAAAGACACCCGGTGACTGCCATCCGAAAAGTTGGCAAAGTTGGCGCAGTTCAGCGCGCGCGTGGCGGCGAATACATTGCGCTCGATGCATGGAATTTGTACCAGCCCATCCACCGGGTCGCAGGTCAGGCCCAGGTGGTGTTCCAGGCCCATCTCCGCCGCATACTCCACCTGGCGGATTGTTCCTCCTAGCAGCTGCGCCACCGCCGCAGCGGCCATCGCGCAAGCCGCGCCAATCTCCCCCTGGCAGCCGACTTTTGCCCCGGAGATGGATGCATTGTGCTTGATCAGGTTGCCAATCAAACCTGCCGTAGCCAGCGCGCGCAGTACGGTCTCCTCGCGGCAGTCGGTGTTATCCTGTACGTGGCGCAGCACCGCCGGCAGCACCGCGCACGATCCACAGGTTGGCGCGGTGACGATTTCTCCGCCGGAGGCGTTTTCTTCTGCCACAGCCAGCGCGTAGGCAGGCAGCAGCCCTTCCGGCTGCACCAGGGTGGCCCCGCTCAAGCGTACCTTACGGTAGAACATCCAGGCCCGGCGCGCTACCCCCAATCCGCCCGGCAGTACGCCTTCGGCATGGATGCCGCGGTCAATGGCCGCCCACATCACTTTCCGGACCTGGGCCAGGTGCTCCCAGATCTCTGGTCCCTCGCAGCTTTCCACATATTCCCAGAAGGCCATCCCGTGTTGGGTGCAGTGCTTGAGGATATCGCGCATGGTGGTTAGCGGGTAAACCGGCGGGGGGCCAGGCGGGTCGTTTTCTCCCTGAATCGCCCCACCGCCGGTGCTGTACGCCACCCATGTGGACAGCACGGCTCCGTTTTCATCCAGCGCCTCAAAGCGCATTCCGTTGGGGTGCAGGGGCAGTTCCTGGTCTGCCTCCCAGGCAATTTCCACCGCATGAGGCGCCAATGCCTGGTATATAGCAGCATCCGTCATGTGGCCTTTGCCCGTAGCCGCCAGGCTGCCGAACAATGTTACCCGGAAGGCCTGCGCCTCGGGGTATTCTTGCCGGAACCGCTCCGCTGCCCTGCGCGGGCCGATCGTATGGCTGGAGGAAGGACCGTGACCGATGCGGTATAACGCTTTGATCGATTCCATGATGGTTAATTGGCCTTCCCGTTACGCCCCTGCCGCAGTTATCGTTACCACGCTGGCGTCATCCTGCTGCTTCAGCACGATCAGGTACCACCCCAGCATCACCAGCAGGGACAGCTCGCGCAGCCCCTCCGCGGCAGGTTGAATTTCAACCCGCGCCTGGGTCTTGAATATATCCGCCAGCCAGGAGGCCTCGACGCCTTGCTTATACACCACCAGCGGATCGCCATTGGCGTTTAACCAGACGTACTCGGTGGCCCAGAAGTTCGCCGTTTTCCATACATAAGCAGCGCCTCCGGCGAACTGCGCGGTGCCTTCTGTTCCGGTCCATTTGGGCCGGAAGATCACCAGGTCTTGATCGCTGCCCTCGGTTCGCACGGTTACATGCGGGTTGAAAAAGCCCACCCGCTTGAACGTCCAGCGCCCTTCGACGGCGATTGCGTTGGCCAGCGAGCCATACCACTTGGGGAACTCGATCTCCGCGTACTGGTCATCCCCGGATCGCAGCTCGAAAATATTTTTCATGGCCCGCGGCTGCACCCACTGCGGCTGGGTATACAGGGCTTCCTTGATCGATTTCATCGCGTCTCCTTTTTTACAAAACGCCATAGGAAGTTAGAACTTAAAATATTTCCTACCTGTTACAACCACCTTTTTGTACGTAAAAACCAGACCAGAGCAATAGTCAGCAGAATGCCCAAGATAATAATGCCAAAGAAGAGCAGCGGATGGTCGCTGTAAGGCATAATCGTGTTCATGCCAAAGATCGTTGCCAGCAGGGTAACCGGCAGCGTCAGCACAGTGGTAATGGTCAGCAGGCGCACCACTTCATCGATGCGGTGGGAGGCAAGGGTATCGATGGTATCAGAGAGCCCATCGATCACTGCTGCGTATTGTTCCATCAGCAGGCAGAGTTGAGCCAGGTGGTCGCTGATATCACCCCAGTAGGGGTCCAGGTGCTCCTGGATGAAAGGCCAGTTTCCTTTGATGAGCGACTGAATGATTTCTTCTTGCGGCTTGAAGATACTGCGCAGCACAATAATATCGCGCCGCAGCACAGCCACTTCGTGGAGCAGGTGCTGCACATTGTTGTTAAACAGGTTCTCTTCGATGTGGCGCAGGTTCGAGCCAACTTTCTGCACAATCGGGAAGCAGTAATCCACCAGCGCGTTGAGCAGGCGGTACAGCAGCGGGCTGGAGCCCTGGCTCATCCATTCTGCTCGTAAAGCCGGGTCCGCTTCGGCGGCGGCAAATAATTCATTCAACGGCTTTAGCTCGCCCCCGTGTGATGTAATCAGGGTATTATGAGCGATAAAGATATCTACCTCAGCCGGTCGCGAAATGCGCTCCTTAGCATCCCAATACGGCATCTGCACCACCAGGAACAGATAATGGTCATGGTGATCGATCTTGGGATATTCCAGTTCGGTCAGGCAGTCTTTAAGATTTAACGGGTGGAAGTTAGGAAAGCGGTGACCTAACGCCTGGATTTCCTCTTCGTTGGGGTGGACGATATTCGTCCAGGTGACATCGTTATGGGTCAGGATCGTAGTGGTCATAAGTGGTTGAATAGTAACTCGACTTTTGCAGCTCATTAACATTTGGATAATCAAGTGGTGAATGCGGTC
>CAYTHO010000144.1:0-9339 GCA_964437595.1 uncultured Anaerolineaceae bacterium | reverse complement strand
CCCAAATCAGCATCTGCCTCTTGACTTTTATCACAGTTGCTACAACAGATAAAACATCCGCACCACCGCGGTGTCATCGTAGGGGCGCAGCGGGACTTTCAGGCGCCTGACTCAATCCAGCCCCACGCTGCGCCCAAACGGTATCATCCAACGCCGCGGCATGGGAATTCCGCGGTTGGGCGCAGCGCACGGGTTAGACAGCACAGGGGCTAGATGCGTGCCGCTGCGCCCCTACAACAGATTAAACATCCGCACCACCGCGGTGCCATCTACCACCTTGGCATGGGAATTCCGCGGTTGGGCGCAGCGCACGGGTTGGACGGCCCAGGGGCTAGATGCGTGTCGCTGCGCCCCACCAAAGATAAACATCCGTAATCACCGCCGGGGCGCGCTAGAATATCTCCTGGCGCGCCACGTCCCACATACCCAGCCCGGCAGCCAGGAAACCGCCCAACACCCCCAGAACCATACAGGTGATCCATTCCGCGCCCACTACCCCGGTTGCCAGCATGCCAGGGATGGTCCAGGGGTAGTAAATGGCATAGTCAGAGCCAAAAGCAAACACCGCCGCAACGGTCGCGGTAATGCCCACCCCGCAGGCCACCACAAAGCTGGACCAGCGCAGGCTGACCCATACATGCACGCTGATGATCAGCAGCGATGCAGCGTAGATCGTGCCCAGCAGCTTGAGCGTCCACAGCCATGGGAAACCCATTTCGAAGGGATATTCCGGGCATACCAGGTTCACCAGGTTGCCCCCCAGCAGCATCATCCCAAACAGAACCAGCATGCTGAGTGCGATCAACATGGCATTCACCAGCCACTTGGCAGCGTATATCGTCCAGCGCGGGATGGGCTGCACATACAGCATCTTCCAGTTGTGGCGGCTGTGTTCCAGGTTTGCAACCAGCGCGGATTCGAGCGTCACAAACAGGGGCAGCATCATAAATGCCCAATAGACCAGCATCGTCTGATTGAAGTTGCGCCAGGGATTAAGCCCATCCAGGTTTAGATAGTATTCGGCATGGTCGAAATACATGGCCAACTGCAGCAGCAGAATGAGCGCCGGGGCCAGAAAGATTAGCCAGAAGGCCAGGGTGCGTTTTAGCTTATACATTTCCGCGCGAATCGCGATCAACAGTGACTTCATCCGTTACCTCCCAGCGGGGAATTTTCAGCGGTCATTTTGAGGAAGATATCTTCGAGGGTTGGCTTTTCCAGGCTGGCATGATATACCTTGCTGCCCGCCTGAACCAACTGCTGCACCATCATGGCTACATCGGGCGCGCCATTGGCGATCACTTTCAGGCTGTGCCCGCGATCTGGAACCTGTTCCAGGGTAACCTGCCAGCCGAAGTGGGCCAGGGTTTCGCGGGCGCGCTCGGGGTAATCGGTTACAAAGGTGGTCGTTTCGGCGTACCGGGCGCGCAGATCGTCCGCGGTGCCCTGAAAAACCAGCCTGCCGCCCTGCACAATGCCGATATGGCTGGCGATCTGTTCCACCTCGTTGAGCAGGTGACTGGAAACGAAGACGCTGATGCCGTGCTGCCGGGGCAGATCGCGGATCAACGCGCGGACTTCATGAATCCCTGCCGGGTCGAGGCCATTGGTAGGCTCATCCAGGATGAGTAGGTCTGGCTGGCCCAATAAAGCAATCGCCAGGCCCAGGCGCTGGCTCATGCCCAGCGAATAGTGCTTCACCAGGCGCTTTGCCGCCGAATCCAGGTCGACAATCTCGAGCACGCGCTGAATCTCACGGTCCGGAAGCTGCCGCAGCCCGGCGATCAGCGCCAGGTTTTCAAAACCGGTCAGATGCGGGTAGAAAGAGGGCGTTTCCACCAGCGCCCCAATGCGCCCCATCGCGCGGCGGTCAAGCGGCCTGCCGAACACCGTAACCCGCCCGGCGGTGGGGCGGATCAGCCCCAGCAGCATGCGGATGGTGGTTGTTTTCCCCGCCCCGTTCGGCCCCAGAAAGCCGTAGATGCTGCCGTGCGGCACCTGCAAATCCAGCCCGGCGACGGCTTTGATCGCTTCGGTTTTGCCGGTGCGAAAGATGCGTTCCAACTGGTGCGTGCAAATAATGGGTTCGTGCGGACTGTTCATCCTACTTGCCTCCCTGTACATAGCCCGGGTCCCATTCCGCCTGCACATCGCGCCCGCCGCGGTAGCGGAAATCACAGCAGTTGTCGCCGCGCGCCAGCGTCTTCGTGCGCACCAGCCCGGTATTCATGGCCCTGCTGATGGGCACATCCAGCAGGCACATATAGGGGGTAAGCTCTTGAGCGCCCTGGGCCTTGAAATATTTGCAGATGCCGCATTCGGTATAGTCGATGCCAAAATCGAAATCGGCGCCGCCTTCGACAAACGAAAAAACCCAGTCTTCCGGGTACGTCTTCTTTTGCGATGCCTCGGCTTCTTTCTTGATCTTGTCTTGCGCCAGCGCGCTGTTCGACAACTGGCCCGCGACTCCGCTCATCGGGTCAGAGCCAAACATGGTCGCCGCCGCCTGGAACAAGACGCGCCCGGTATCTTCGACTGCCGCGCCGCGATCTTTCATCTCAAAGTACAGGGCCAGCCCCAGGGCGCAGCTCACCAGGTTGGCGGTCAGGTCGTTATCCGAACCACCGATATAGGGCAGTCCGGGCAGCAGATCGTCAAAGCGGCGCAGGGCGGCCTCTACCACCGCATCCGCCGTTTGGTCATCCCATTTTGCGGCCAGCAGCGGGCGAACGGCATTGAACATGGCGCGGTTTTCTTTGATGTAGTCGTCGCGCCGGTCCGTATAGTAGCTTTCTGGCGTGGAGTCAGGGGGGCGCTGGCACCCCGCCAGCCCCAGCACGGCGACTCCGGAGCCTGCGCCGAGCAGCGCCATGCGCTGCAAGAAAATACGGCGTGAGATACAAGGCTTGTACTGCATAAAAAGATCCTTTCTGTCGTTGATTTGTACAGAAAGGATCATATCGATGGATGATCGCAATCAAATCGCGCTTATGTCACAATCGTGTCGTAATCCGCCCGCGGGGGCCGCGGCAGGCGCACCCAAAACCGGCTCCCCTCGCCCAGGCGCGACTCCACGCCAGCGCTGCCGCCCATGGCCTCTGCCAGCTCCTTCACCAGCGCCAGCCCCAACCCGGCTCCCTCGCCGGTCTGCCGGGGTGAGGCGGTGCGGTAAAAGCGATCCCAAATATAGGGCAGGTCTTCCGCGGCGATGCCTTCCCCGGAGTCTTCAACGCGGATCTCAACCTCAGCGCCCACCGGCTCGGCGGAAACCAGCACAAACCCGCCGGGCGGCGTGTGGCGCAGCCCGTTTTGCAGCAGGTTGCGCACGATCTGTTCCAGGCGCCCGGCATCCGCCACCACCAACAGTTCTGGGGCAATCTCCGCCTGGGTGACCTGCACGCGCCGCTGATCCCAGGCGGCCTTTTCAGCGCTCCCAACCAGAGACCGCAGCAGCGGAGCGACCGCCACCGGAGCGAGCGTCAGGCTCAGGCGGTCTACTTCGGCGCGGGACAGGGTAAAAAGATCGTCGATCAGGCGCTCCAGGCGGTCTATCTCAGCGGAAACGATCGCAAGATCGTGCCCGCCCGCTTCGGGCGCGACCGCTTCGGGCGCGTCCTCTTCCGGCGCGTCTTTCGACGGCGGCTGGAGCAGCGCATCCAGGTAGGTGCGCGCGGTCGCCACCGGCGTGCGCAGCTCATGCGAGACAGAAGCCACCAGCTGGCGGTGCGCCTGGAGCAGGGCTGCGCTGCGGTCGCGCTCGGCCTGCAGCTCGCGGGTGCGCTGCTGCAAATCTTCGGCCATATGGTTGAAGTCTGCTTGCAGTTGGGCCAGTTCATCCTGCCCCTGCACCGGCACGCGCGCCTCGAAATCGCCCGCGCGCAAACGCGCCGCCGCCTGCGCCAGCGTTTCTACGCGGCGCGTCAGCCCGCGCCCCACCAGATAAGCAAATACCAGCGCCACCGGGAAGAGCAGCAAAATGCCCCCGCCGGTAAAGGCCAGCGTCAAAAATGCCAGCCCCAGCAGCCAGATAATCACCTGCATGAAGACGGAATAGGACGGGTCGCCGGGCAGGCTGGCAAGATCGTTCAGCTCCAGGTTCACGGTATAAGCGATCACCCCCAGACCGATCAACATAAGCAGCAGGCCGACCAGCACCACCACGGTGAGCTGGGCATGCGTCAGCGCCCAGAGGAAATGGCGCTTGCGCTGTTCATTCCACCAGCGCCACAAGCGAGCGAAAACGCGCAGCGTGAGAAAGGCAGGGATGCACATGGCGGGCACCACCATCAGGCCGGAGGGGTGGATGATGCTCTCCTCCACCAGCTGCCAGGCTCCGCAAACCCACCATACGCCCGCCGTGATCAGGATCATCAGCGCAGCCAGGGGGATGGAAAACAGCGCCTCGCGCAGCAGCGCCGTGCGCCAACTGCCGGCAGACAGGCGCATGCGCAAACCGGCCACCGTACCAGCCATTAAGGCAAACAGCAGCAGGGTCGCCGGAACCACCACCTTGGGGGCGCTCAGCATCGGCGAAAGCACCACCAGCAGCAGAATGAGCATCAGCAGCCCGGCTTCCGCGGCAGCGCGCGCAGGCGCAGTCCCCCAGCACAGGCGGCGCAGCGCCGACTGCACCCGGTCGGCGCCCGCTTCCAGTCTATGGGCAAACCCTGCCAGGCGCGCGCGCATGCTCACCGCCGCCACCGGTAGCCCACACTGCGCACCGTCTCGATGGCTTCATCCAGCGTTCCGAGCTTCTTACGCAGGCGCAGGATGGCATTATCCACCGAGCGATCGCCGCCCAGATAGGTTTCATCCCAGATGGTCTCAAGTAAATATCTGCGGGTAAACGTGCGCCCGGGGTTGCGCATCATCAGGTGCAGCAGTTCGAATTCGGTATGGGTCAGGTCGAGTGGAACGCCATCGAGAGTCGCCTGGTAGGCCAGCGGGTCAAGCGTCAGCCCGGCGCAGGTCACCTGCGGGCCAGCACTGGCAGGGCCATGGTCGGCAGATAACATTTCGCGCAGGCGCTCGGCGCGGCGCAGCAGCGCCCGCACGCGGGCAAGCAGCTCGCGCAGGCCAAAGGGTTTGACGAGGTAGTCATCCGCGCCTACTTCCAGGCCAATCACGCGGTCGCTCTCCTCGCTGCGCGCGGTCAGCATCAAAACAGGCGCCGCCGAAACCTGCCGCACCCGCCGCAGCACCTCCAGACCATCCATGCCGGGCAGCATCCAGTCGAGAATGAGCAGGTCAAACGAGCCGGCAAGAAATGCCGCCAGCCCATCCGGGCCGTTATGCGCCATTTGAACAGTATAGCCGTTCGCCTTCAGCTCTCGGGCAATCCCGTGGGCCAGTTCTTCGGTATCTTCGAGGATAAAAACAGCCGGCATCCGCACCTCAGGCAGCAGGATATAGCGTACTTGCTCATTATATCGGGGATCACTGGTTTGCAGGCAAGGCAAAATTGTTACATCAAATTGGTTATTTTATTGATTGACATCTCTCATTTTTGGCATACAATAATAGGGAACTTCGTCCATTCCGGGTGACAAAAGGAGGCCGAAAACGTTTCGGTCTCTCTTTATATCTTTATCTCAGGAGCGTCTTATGGATTCGCCGTCTGAATCGCAGTTGTCCAACGCGGAAATATCCCGCGCCGTAGCAAGGCCCGCCCCGGCCATACGTCTTCACCCCCTGCTGGCTATCTTTGTGGCGGTCGTCTGGCCGGGCGTGGGGTTCGGGCTGTGCATGGTCGCCGAAATGGTCTTCGACATCAAAATCTCCAAGCTGGTGCGCTCGCTAATAAACCTGCCCATTGGGTTTTTGGGCGTGTATTACATCCTGCCGGTGGTCAACCACATTCCCTTTGGACCGGTCCCGCTGAAGGATTACCTCAAGCGCATCGGCTTTTACCTGCCGGCGCGCTGGTGGCGGCACGTTCTGCTGGGCGTGGCGCTGGCGGCTTGCACGGTCACCGCGATGCTGGTGGCATCGCTGCTCACGGGCCGCTACGTGCTGGATTGGAGCCAGATCAACATCAGCCACATCGTCTTCAGCCTCAACCCCGGCATCTTCGAAGAGATTTTCTTCCGCGGCATCCTGGTGATGCTCCTCCTGCCGCTGGTGAAATCGGTGCGGAAAGCGCTCATCATCCAGATTATCATTTTCGGACTGTTGCACATCTCCAATACAGAGCTGCTGCAGGTGATCGACAGCTTCTCGGTGATGGTCATCGCCATCGCCTTCACATACGTGGCCTACAAGACCCGCACGCTGGTAGCGGGCATCGTTTTCCACTTCCTGCATGACGCGCTGTTATTCTTCGTGCAGGTGCCGGACGGCGTCTTTATCGGCGTGCGCGAGAACGTCATCTTCTACAGCATCCTGTGGGCGATGATAGGCGTGGCCTGCCTGGTGATCTGGTTCGCCGCCGAAAAGCTGAACGTGCGCGCCGAACGGGAGCTGTACACGCCGGACGCGGTGTAAGAAGGTTTTTCAACATTGGAGCCCACAGATTCTCGCGGCATCAAATCGTAGGGGCGCAGCGGTACGATCAGGCAGCATTGCACATCCAGCCCCACGCTGCGCCCTACCAGTTACATTCCACGCCGGTGCGCTGGCGGCCCCCCTAGGCGCAGCGATACGATAGTACGCGCCGGTTACGGTGTAAGAAGGTTTTTCAACATTGGAGCCCACAGATTCTCGCGGCATCGAATCGTAGGGGCGCAGCGATACGATCAGGCAGCATTGCGCATCTAGCCCCGCGCTGCGCCCTACCAGTGACATTCCACGCCGGTGCGCTGGCGGCCCCCCTGGGCGCAGCGCGGAGGTTGGCGGATAGAAGCGATTGTGAATTCCCGCTGCGCTCCTACCTGGATTTTCTGGCCCCCACGCCGGAATGTGGGAACAAGGCTAAATGTTATAATCCGCCATTATGAGCCTGATTCGACTGGAAAACGTTTTTAAAGACTACGAAGGCAGGCCCATCCTGCGCGAGGCGTACTTCCGGCTGAACCCTGGCGAGCGGGTCGGGCTGATCGGCAGGAACGGCTCCGGCAAGACCACCGTGCTGCGCTTGATCCTGGGGCAGGAGGAGCCGTCTTCGGGCGTGGTGGAAGTGGAACCGGGCGTGCGCATCGGGTACTTCTCGCAGTTCTCCGAGCTGAACGGCGCGCAGTCGATCGAGTCCATCCTGGACGAGCTGTTCGCCGAGATCCACGCCCTGGAATACGCCCTGCTGGAGGTGGAAGAGGCGCTCGAGTCCGCCCCGCCCGCCCCGCAGATGGACCGCCTGCTGCTGCGCCAGGCCGGGCTGCTGGAAGAGATGCAGGCGCGCGACGGCTGGAACTACCAGTACCGCATCGACACGGTGCTGAGCAAGCTGGGCTTTACCAGCGCCCACCGCAAGATGCCCGTCGACCAGCTTTCGGGCGGCTGGCGCAACCGCGCCGCGCTGGCGCGCATCCTGCTGGAAGCGCCGGACGTGCTGCTGATGGACGAGCCCACCAACTACCTGGACCTGGAAGGGCTGGCCTGGCTGGAAGACTGGTTCAACAGCTTCCGCGGCGCGTTGATCCTGGTTTCGCATGACCGCCACTTCCTCGACCGGGTGATCAACCGCGTGATCGAGATCGAGAACTTCCACTTCCAGGAATACACGGGCGGCTTCACCCAATACGTGCGCGAGAAGCCCCTGCGCATGAAGACCCTCGAGCGCCAGTTCGAGCACGAGGCCGAGCTGCTGGCCCTGGAAGCCGAGGCCATCTCCGATCGGCAGGAGGCGCTGCGCAGCCCCAGCCAGGCCCTCAAGCGCAAGCTGGCTAACATCAAAAAAGAGGTCAAGCCGCGCCTGGTGGATAACATCATCACCGGCATCTACGCCGGGCTTTACGCGCCCACCGACCTGCTGATGGTGGAGCACCTGCGCAAAGGCTACACGAACCGGCCCCTTTTCGACGATCTGAGCTTCGAGCTGCAGAAAGGCGACCGCATCGTCATCGTTGGCCCCAACGGCAGCGGCAAAACTTCGCTGCTGCGCGTGCTGCTGGAAGAAGAGCCGCCGGACGCGGGCCGCGTGGCCTGGGCCAAGGGCGGCAGCTACATCTCCTTCAACCAGGTCTTCGCCGAACTGGACCCCAACGACACCATCACCCACGCCGTGAACGTCACCGGCATGGCTTACCTCGCCCCGCGCAAGGCGGTCAACCGCTTTTTGGGGCTGCTCCAGTTCTCGGAGATGGACCTCAACCAGCGCATCGGCACCCTCTCCGGCGGGCAGAAAGCGCGCGTGGCGCTGGCCATGGCGCTGCTGTCCGGCGCATCCTGCATCCTGCTGGACGAGCCTACCAACCACCTCGACCTGCCCTCCACCCAGGTGATGGAGCGCGCCCTGGCGAACTTCCCGGGCGCGGTCATCGCCGCCAGCCACGACCGCTTCTTCATCGACAAAGTCGCCACCCGCCTGCTGGTCTTCCCCGCTGACGGCAGCGGGGTGGTGAAAGAAGTGTACGGCAACTGGTCGATCTGGCAGGGCACGCAAACTCGGTGACCCAGACGCCCTGACGGCGGGCTTACTCCCTGGCCTTGGGCACCCAACCGCCGATTTTACCCGCCCGCTGCCCCAGGAACAGGTGCATCTGAGCGGCGTGCTCCTGCACGTGGCGCAGGCTGTACAGCATCAGCTCGGCAAAAGGCAGCTCGCCCCACCCAAAGCGGCATACGCTGCTGGCCTGTTCGCTCGTCATCGCCAGGATCGTTTCGCGGCAGCGCTGGCGGCAGGTATCCAGGTAGCCGAGCAGCTCTGCGCGGGTGTACACGCGCGGCAGAGTCTCGTTAGCTTCCATTTCCACCAGGTCGAACGGCTCCGGCGGGGCAAAACCATCCTCCGTGCCGGTCAGGTACAGGTCCGCCCAGAACAGGGTGTGGTAGCCCAGGTACCAGAAGGACGAGAACCCCACAGCCACCCACTGGTCCGGCTCGTCATCCCACAGGCGGGCCTCCCACAGCGCGTCCGGGCAGGCGCGCAGAGCATCGCCAAAAGCATCGATCGCCGCGCCAAACTGGCGCCACAGCATCTCGTTGTTGATCAGAGTCATGCGTGTTTTCCTTTCGTAAAGATCCGCAACCGCCTTCCCCGGCAGCGCTCGCTCTTGGTTTGCGGTCGGGCGGCTCGCGAACCGCCCCTACCAATCCCCCCGGTTCCTTCGCGCCCTCACCCACCGCCCCGCAAACCGCTATAACCCAACAAACCCCATTTTCTTCTCTTCCCAACTTCCCTTTCTTTGCTCTTCCTTTGCGTTCTTTGCGTCTAGTATATTATTAGATAGGGATGCAGCAGGCCGA
>CAYTHO010000143.1:0-9363 GCA_964437595.1 uncultured Anaerolineaceae bacterium | reverse complement strand
TGGGGGAAGGGTCAGCGGGGCGGGGGATGGCGGTGCTTTGGGGTACTGTGGTGATGGTAGACTGTTCTACAAGTTCTGTCACGTCCCAGATGACAATCGAGCCATCTATAGAAGCAGAGGCCAACCCCTTGCCGTTATCGAGGCCCATTCTTCCAGCGAATTCCATGTTCTCGTTCGAAAACGCCAGGCGGACGATATTATGGTGCCCGGTGAGGAGCCGCGGGGCCTGGCCGTCCATCATGTTCCACACCAGGATGCCCTGGCGGGTGGATAGGGCCAGCATGGAGGAGTAGCTGGGAACGGCCAGGGTGGGGAGGAACATGCTTTCCATCTGCGGGTTCTCGCCCAGGCGGGTGTATTCCTCGCCGGTGCGGGCGTCCCAGATGACGGCCTGTTCAATCTGCGTGCCGGCAAGGAAGCCATCGCTTTCGGGGCCGCCGGGTCCCCAGGCCAGATCGAGCACCATAGAGAGGTCTTTGACCAGCGGGCGGGTGGTCCAGTCGCTGGAAGGGCTGAGATTGACGAGATCGATGCCGCTGGCACTGTCGGATTCGGTAAACCAGGCGACGGCGAGAATATCGCAGTACTCACCACCATTGCAGGTATTGTAGACCGGGGGCCAGGCAAGGGCGGTAATCCGCGCGCCGGGGCGGGGAAGCTGAACTTCCCCGGTCACCTGGCCGGTGAAACGCTCGTAGGCGGTGATGCGGCCATCGACACCGGCGACGGCGATCTTGGAACTGTCCTGCGCGAAGGCGATCTCTTTGGGCTGGGTGGGGAGATCCACCTGCCAGGAGAGCTGGTTATTGATCCGATCCCAGACGGCCAGGGCGGCGCCGTCATTGAGCACAGCGGCGATGATTTCGCCATCCGGCGAGGGGACGAGTAAATCGGGTTCGGCATCCAGGGCAGGGGAAACCACGTCCAGCAGGGCGCCATCTTCCTGCCAGATGCGCACCTGGTCCGTGCCGTTGGTGGCTACCACCCCATACGGCGACCAAACCATATCAGACAGGTAGGTGGTGTACTCGGAGCGGAAGATTTGTGGGCCATCGGCGCCCATCTGAAAAACCGCCAGCCTGCCATCCGGAGTGGAAAAGAGCAGCCCGGTATCATTCGTATAAACCATGGGTGTGCCAGCAAGGGCAGGATAATATGCGTCGCTGACTGTGTCTTTTTCAACATCAATATGTTGGAGTCCTTCTGGCAGGGCGGCAACCACGTTCGGGGTTCCATACTGCGGTTCGCCGGGTATCGGGTACATGGCGAAGCTGATCGGGCGCGGATTTTCGCTATCAATTGCCAGCGGCCAGTTGCGCGTTCCGGTGATCTGCCAGCCGTCCAGTTTGAGGGCAGCCAGGCCGCCGCGGTAGGCGTAGACGAGCCACTGACCGGCTGGCCCGGCGGGGGCAGTTAATGATGCTGGGGCATCTGGGGAGGATATAGCCAGAGAAGAAACGTCGAGCACCGGGGCTACCTGCCAGGTGGGGTCATAGCGGGCCTGTTCCAGGCCGGTGGCGCCGTCGAGGAAGAGCAGGCCGTCATCGCCGCCGAGGGCCAGGATGGATTCGCCGCCGGTGCCGGGGGCCCAATCCAGCGCGGAAGCCAGGGCGGGCTGTTCGAGCGGTCCCCAGCGGAGGGTGTTCTGCTGCCAGTCCCAGGCTTCGACCCTGCCGACTACGTTAACGCTGACGACCACGGGCGCGCCGGAGGGGTCCCAGACCAGGTTGGCGATGGTGCTGCCGTTAACCGAGCCGCGCTCAGCGCGATGCTGGCCGGTGGCCGCATCCAGGATCTGCACGCGGCCATCCTCCAGGCCAGCAGCCAGCAGGTCGCCAGCGGGGTTGAAGGCGACGGCGGAAACCGACATTTCCGTCCAGGCGCACCACTGCTCCAACTCGGCGCGATCGCCATCGTAGATACAGACGCCCGTGGTGGATGCGACAGCGATGAAGGCGTTTCCGTTGTTGGTGTCCAGCGCGGTGATGCGGCCTTTGCCCAGGCGGTAAAAGGCGGCCCGGGGTTCACGACTGGGGACACCGTCGACCCAGGGGGCGCTGGTGTTCACCGCAGTCAGGACGCCGGGGAGAGGCGTGGATTGGGGCTGGGTGCGGGGGTTAAGGGCCACAGCCAGCGCGATCAGCCCGACCAGCAGCAGGACGAGGGCGCCCTGGGCAATCAGCGGGCGGACCCAGGCGAGATTCAGCCTGCGGCGGCGCGGAGAAAAAGCCTCCGCGCTGGCTGTTTTCTGTTCCACCTGGGCGCGCAGTTGGGCGACAAACCCCGGGCGCGGATGGGTTTCGTCCGAAAGGCGGCGCAGGGCGGCATCCAGATCGTTCAGGTCCGGGTCGCTGTCACCGAGCGGTTTATCCTGGAATGGAAATTGGGAACTCATCTGTTTGCCCTCCCGCTGCGGGCCGGGGCGGTGAGGTCGACCTCAGCACTGCCCTGGGCGACGCGCAGCATTTGCCGTAATTCGGACAGCCCGCGCTGGACCAGTTTCTTGGCGGCTTCTTCGCTTTTGTTCATCGCCCGGCCCACCTCCGCCAGGGGCAGCCCGGCGAAGTAGTGCAGCGCCAGCGCCTCGGCGCGCTCGGAGTTGAGGCGGCGCAGGGCGGCGGCAACGCGGGCCAGCTCCAGGCGTTCGGCGGCCAGGGTTTCTGGGCTGGGACCGGGGGATGGGAGCGGTTCCGCGGCTTCCAGCGGAACTGAGCGAGGCTGTCCGCGGAAAAGGCTGCGGCGGAAATGATCGGCCAGTTTGTGCCGGGCGATCCCGATGAGCCAGGCGGCGGCGCCGGAATCCGCGCCGTCTTCGCGGAAGCTGCCAAATGATTCCCAGGCGGCGAAGAAGGTATCCGCGGTCAGTTCTTCGGCTGCGGCTGGGCTGCCGGTGCGGACCAGGTGATAGCGGTAGACGCGCTCAACACATTGGTCGTAAACCTGGCAGAAATCGGCGGCGGAAGGTGCGGCATTGGACATGTGGTTTCCCTGGCTCTATTATATATTCGGGTTGGAAAGGCAAAAGGGGACAGGGAAAATCCTCACCACCCCGGCCCTCCTCTCCCAAAACCGCAAAACCGGCGGTTTTCGGAGAGGAGGGTGCCTTTGAAAGCTGAAACGGTTCGAAAAATAACGCTAGAAAAGGCGCCATTTCGTACCGAGCGAAACCTGTGCGGCGAACCGAGGGATGAGGATTTTTCCCAAGACTGAAATGCTCCTGGGAGAATGGAAGGATTTGCTATAATGAAATAGGTGGCTCGCGGATACGCAAAGGGCGTTTTGCGACACGCCCCTACATTCCACCGATGGTGGTAAACGAAATCCCGTAGATAATGATTGCAAAACCAGAAAACAGGAAATATTTTATGCCAACCGATTCAATGACAAATGCGCCTGATTCACAGGCAAAGACGACGCAGGCGAAGACTGCTGACCGCCAGTGGGTTTCGCAGGCGCTGGCTTACTGTGTGGGGAAGATTTACCGCAATGCGGCAGAACTGGAAGATTTTCCGGAGATGACGCGGGGCGAGCGCTGGGCGACCGTGGGAGACGGCGGCTGGGTCGGGGGGCATTGGGTGGGCCTGCTGTGGCTGGCGAATGCCTACACGGGGGATTGGGAGATGGAGCGCCAGGCCCGGCGCTGGGCGGCGCGGCTGCAGCCGCGCCAGTTCGACCTGGGCACGCACGACCTGGGCTTTTTGTTCGAGCTGTCGCACATTCTGGGGGCGAATATCACCGGGGATGCCGGGCTGTACAAACCGGCGCTGCAGGCGGCGCGCTCGCTGACGCAGCGTTTTAACGCGGCGGGCAAGTTTTTCCAGGCCTGGGGGCCGCTCAACGCTCCGGCGGTGATGCGCGGCAGGGTGATCATCGACACGATGATGAACCTGGATATGATGTATTGGGCCAGCCGGGTGAGCGGGGAGCCGCAGTTCGCGGAGATGGCTACGGAGCACGCCTGCACCAGCCTGGCCCGCCAGGTGCGCCCGGATTTCTCTACGTCGCACGGAGCGGATTTTGACCCGGAGACGGGCAAATTTATCGAGCAGAAGACGCACCAGGGCCTCAGCGCGGATTCGTGCTGGAGCCGGGGGCACGCCTGGGCGGTGTACGGCTGCGCGGACTGCTTCCGCGCCACGCAGGGCAAGTTCTTTATCGACACGGCGCGCGGCCTGGCGGATTACGCCCTGGCGCGCCTGCCGGAGGATAAGACGCCGTTCTGGGACTATTCCAGCCCGTTGATCCCGCACGATGTGCGCGACAGTAGCGCGGGGTCGATCTTGAGCAGCGGGCTGTTGAACCTGGCAGCGGTGGAACCGGACCCGGTGCAGGCGGCGCGCTGGCAGGGCGCGGCGGAGGAGATCCTGCATGCGCTGTGGGAGAATTACACCAGCCGGGAGAGCATCGAGCCCAGCATTTTAATCCATGCCACGCGCTCCAAGCCGGAGGGGCATTATGACCACGGCCTGATCTACGGCGATTATTATTTTATGGAAGGGCTGCTGCGGCTGAACTATGCGGAGCTGGCGAAGGCTATTCTGCTGTAAAGCGGGTCATCACATGCTCTAGCAGGGTAACGTAGACGGACAGGTTCTGGTCGATGCGGCCCGGAAACGTCTTGTCGATATATTCGATCGTATCGTACGGCGTGTGGCGAATGGCGCCATCATCGCCTAATTTCACATCCACCTGGGTCATACCGTCCTTATCGCCGCGGTTCCAGTTGGTGGCTTCGAAATAGGCAAACAGAATGCCCTCTTCCTGGAAGGCGTCATAGTCGGCGCAGTCACAGGGGGTCCCATCTGGGTCGTCCAGATCCTCGGCGGTTTTGCTCTTAAGGGCGATGTCCGAACTTTGCGCGTCCGCAATGATCCAATCGCGCAGGCTGCCGGGGAAGCCGGAGTCGCCGTAGACGTAGTTGATATCCCCGGCGATGAGGCTGTCCAGGTTGATCATGTAGCGGGTGTTTTTCTTGTCCGCTTTGGATAAGCGGCTCACGTAGTAGTCGGAACCATTCAGGCCGCTTTCCTCCGCGCCAAAGGCAACGAAGCGGATGGTGTAATTCGTTTCCGTTTGGCTGGCGATCGAGGCTGCTTCCAGCAGTACGGCGACGCCGGAAGCGTTGTCATCGGCGCCGCTGGCATCATCGGTCGAATCGTAATGGGCGCCGATGATGATCTCCTGGGGCGACGCGCCTGCTTTTACCGCGATGATGTTTTGAGATGCCAGGTCTTCTCCATCGTCACTGGTAAAGGAAAAAGGTTGGCGCTGAACATCGTAGCCCATCGCCTCCAGCACGGACTGGATATAAGCGGCAGTCTGAATCTCCTCCGCCGAGCCGGGCAAGCGCGCGCCGATGCCCTGGGTGATTTCTTCCAGGTAGCGGCGGGCAGGCTCGCCGCGGGCGGCCTCCGGCGCGAGGGTGTCTATCGGGGCTATGGTTGGATGTGGTGTTGTTGGCCGGACCCCCTGGGTTGGGAGCGGGTTGGTGGATGGAGAGGACTGCACAGCCCGTGTTGGAGAATCAGGCGCGGCAGGAAAAGATGGGTCTGGTTGGAACAGGCGGCAGGCCGGAATGAGCAGCAAACCGGCGATTAGAAGGGCCAGGCGGCAGGCTTTGGGGTAGGTCATAGCACCCTCGGAAAGCGATTTATTCGATTGTAACGTTTTTTGGTGAACAGGGGCTTTTCAAAAAAGAAATCTGGACTGACCATTTTCCCCATTTTGCTATAATTGCTGTAATTAAACCATCGAGGTTCGCATGGACTCTTATCCTATCTTAGAATTTGACCCAAGCCGGATGGCGATCATCGAGCCGGTGGGGCCGCAGGTGTCGCGCCCCGCGCCGCAGCGTGGGGTGCTGTGCTTTTTTCCCGAGGTGATCCAGCGGCTGGTGGATGAGGGCCGCCTGACGCAGATCGGCGCGGTCCGCTCGGAGATTGGGCAGCATCCGCTGTACGTGCTGCGCGTGGAAACCAGCCCGGGGGTGCGCGAGGTGCTGGTGACGCACCCGGGGGTAGGCGCGCCGCTGGCGGCGGGGATTTTGGAAGAGATCATCGCGCTGGGGGTGCGGCGGTTCATCGCCTGCGGCGGGTGCGGCGTGCTGCGCCCGGAGATTGTGGCCGGGCACCCGGTAGTGCTGACGGGCGCGGTGCGCGCCGAAGGGACTTCCTACCACTATCTGCCGCCGTCGCGCGAGGCGCAGGCGCACCCGCAGGCGGTGGCGGCGCTGGAGGCGGCCTGCCGGGCGTTGGGAATCGACTACCGGGTGGGGAAAACCTGGACGACCGATGCGATCTACCGCGAAACCCCTGCCCTGCGCGACCGGCGCATGGCGGAAGGCTGCGAGGTGGTGGAGATGGAAGCGGCGGCGTTCTTCGCGGTGGCCCAGTTCCGCGAGGTGGTGTTCGGGCAGGTGGTGTACGGCGGCGACCTGGTGGTGCCGGAAGGGTGGGACCCCCGCGATTGGAATGACCGCACGCAGGACCGCGAGTTGATGTTCCGGCTGGCGGTGGATGCGTGCCTGCGGTTGGAATAAAGAGGGCGTTTCGCGAAACGCCCCTACGGGAGATGATGGCGTAAGGGCGGAAATTGGGGCGATGCAAGGATAATCTGGGGGTTGCGCTGTGGGATATTCGCTATGATAATCACATCATTGCAAATGAAAGGATATGATTTGCGTAGATGATCAGCGAGGCAATGCCGGTTTTTCATATGCTGTACGTGTTCTGTTTCCATCACTCGGGTTTTACCCATTCTCATCTTATAAAAGAGGAATGCTATGCGTAATCCATCTACTATTTCGAGCCGGGCTGTGCGTATTGTCGTTACCCTGTTCATCGCGGTGATCGGGTTCTTTATTCTGCTGGCCTTTGCCCAGCAGCATTTCTACCTGTTCAAGCGCGTCGAGCCGGGGCAGGTGGGCGTGCAGATCCGCGGCGGGCAGATTGCCCGGGTTGTGCCCCCGGGTATGTACTCGGACCTGGGGCTGTTCGTCAGCCTTAAAACATATTCCATTGAGGCGTACCAGTTTACGGTGGAAGACCAGGAGCTGATCACTTCGGACAACCAGCGCATCGGCGTGACCGCATCGGGCAGCTTCTTCCGCCCGGATTATGCCAAGGCTGACCGCATCGCCAACCTGTGGGCGCGCTACCAGCACATTTATGTAAGTGATGAAGCGCTGCAAAAGGTGGCAAACGACCTGACGGCGCAGGCGATGAAGGTGTGCGTGGGCGCCAAGCCCTTCCGCGAGAGCATCATCGGCGCGGGCCGCGATTCACTGCGCAACTGCGTTGATGAAGAACTGAGCAAGCTGGCCGATCCTTACGGCCTGGACGTTTCCAACGTGACCCTGCCGAACGTGACCCTGTCTCCTGAGGTGCAGGCGCTGCTGGACGCTATCACCAAGAGCCGCCTGGAAACCGAAAAGGCCGATCAGGACCGCTTGAAGGCCATCGCGGAAGGTGAGGCGCAGAAGGCGCAGCAGGAAGCCACCATCCGCGTGGAGCAGTCGCGCGCGCAGGAAGAGGCCAAGCAGAAGGCTATTTTGGCGGAACTGACCCGCAACCAGCTCCAGGCAGAAAAGCAGGTGATCGAAGCGCAGAAGGCCAATGACCTGATCTCGGCGCAGCGCGACCTGGAAATCAACAAGGCGATGGCGGTGGCGGCGATCGAAAAAGCCAAGGCTGACCTGGCCCAGCAAATTGCCCTGGCCGACCTGTACGGCAAGAACGAGAACTACTATAACTACCAAATCGCGCTGGCGAATGCCTCGGCGATCAAGGCGACGGACAAGATGATCTTCGTGCCGGAAGGCGTCTTCCCGCAGTTGATCTTCGGCAACTTGAACCCGGTTGTGCCGATTGACACGCAGATCCCTCAGTAATATCATCTTCAACATTAACAAAAAAGCCCGCGCTCGGCGCGGGCTTTTTTGTTGTATATATTGTTTACCAGGCGTTTTCGGTGATGCGCCCGGCGGGGAACAGGCCCACCTGTTCGGCGGACTGGCAGAACCAGTTGGGACCGTAGAAGCTGCCGGAGCGCAGGTAGTTTTCCGCCAGGCAGTAGCCGAGGCAGGCGGCGTTCATCACGCAGTGGCCGCAGATGCCCTCCAGCCGGTCGGGTAGATCGGAGCGCAGCGCGTTCAAGATGGGATGGGTATGCCAGATCGCTTCCAGGGCCGTTTCGCCAATCCTGCCAAGCACCAGCTCGGGGATGGCCTGCACGGCGCTGCATAAGGCGACCACGCCGCCAGGAAGGATGTTGAGGTTATTGCGCACAGCGCAGAAGCCCTGGCCTTCCACGGGCGACTGCGGGTCCAGGCCGCGGAAGGCGGGTGGATGGTCGACGGACAGGCGCACGCGGGTGGTGCGGGAAAGCTGCCGCTCGATTTTGTATCCAAGGGCGATGATTTCCTCGACGGAGAGAGCCTCAACGCGCGAGCGGGGAACGTGACGACTATGCCTGTCCTCCTGCGGGGTCGAGGCATCCAGGGCAGGGGGCATGAAGGAGAAGCGGATGGATTTTGCGCCGTACTGTTCAGCCATGTGGATGACCGAGGGAATCTGCCTGGCGGTGAGGCGGGTGACCGGGTAGATGATCTGGGGGGGCAGCCCGGCGTCGGCCAACCGCCGGATGCCGTCCAGGCGGTGGCTGGCGGCGCGAATCGCATCCGCCGCGGGGACATTTTCCGTCCCGGGGTGGGCATCGGACCAGCTCACTACAACGCGCAGTTGGGGCAGCTTGCGCTGCGCGAGGCGGGCAACCTGTTCGGGGGTCAGGCCGGCGCCGTTGGTTTCGATAATGGCGCTCAGCCCGGCGCTTTCGAGCAGGTCGAGCAGGGGCTCCCACTGCGGATAAAGAAAGGGCTGCTCGCCGCACAGGCGCACAGCGCTCAAACCCAGGGGAAGGGCTTCGCTGACGGCCTGCTGAATGGTTTCGAATGCCAGGGAGGGTTTTTGACCATTCCCGTTGGAACTGGCTTTGATGTAACCCTGACAGCACCGGCACTCAATGCTGTGGTAGCCAGAAAGATACAGGTTGAGTTGTGTTAGAGGCCAGAGCGGGCTATTTGCGCTCATGGCGTTCCTCAACGCGGTTAGAAGGCGGGCAGACCCGCCCGGCGCGTTTTCGATAGTATGTTCGATGATCATGTTCATGCATTAAAAACCCTCTCTGTCTTAGGGTGAATGGTTGCTTATGTGCTCTCATTCTACCGGAGGAAAAAGGGTTTTCGCCTGACAACCTTTTTAACTGGCATTGCGAAACTGTAAGTTTGAAGAACACCACCCCCTATATCCCCCGCCTCGAGGCGGGGGACTATTTATTATCAGGGATGCGCGGCCCCATGATCATGGG
>CAYTHO010000142.1:0-9582 GCA_964437595.1 uncultured Anaerolineaceae bacterium | reverse complement strand
CGGGCGCCCCGACCCCACCGCCCTGCCCGTCGATCCCACCCCTACCCCCGTGCTGCTCGAGCCCACGCCCACCCCGCTGTCCGCCGCCGACCCGTTCCTGGGCCGCCTGGGCCTGGGCTCCATCACCACCCTGGATGCCGCCCCCGGTGGTCTCCTGGCGGTCGGCACCACCGCCGGAGTCTGCCTGCACAACACCGCCATGTCGCTCGAGTGGTGTAACTGGTTGGGGGATGTTCTATGGACCGCCTTCAGCCCTTCCGGTGAATACCTGGCGGTCGGCCTATCCCTGGATCATACCTCGATCGAAAAAACGGTTTTGATCCTCGATGGCAGCGGCAGCATCCTGGCCCAGCGGCGCTTCCAGGGCAGTTGGAACACGCCCGCGCCCCTGGCCTGGGACCCTTCCGGCGCGCCCAAAATCGCGGGTGCCGAAACGGGCGGCGTCGTCAGCGTGTGGGATTGGCAAGCCGACCAAATCGCCTGGGGCGCGGTGGAAGTCTCCGGCCCGGTCGGTTATGGTAACGATGGTCGTGTCGATGCGCTGGACTGGTCCACCGGCCCCGATGGCGAGTCCCTCCTGGCGGTCGCCAGCACCCTGGGCCTCTCCATCCTGGATGGCGAGCGCGGCGAGTTGAAGCAGCGCTACGCGCCCACCGAATCGGCCTTCCCCATCGGTTCGATTTTTGCCCTGGCCTTTGCCCCGGATGACGGTCTGGGCGGCCCCGGGCGCCATCTGGCCTACGCCAATAACGAGGGCGGCCTGGTCGTGCTGGAAATGCAGGGCTGGCAAGCCACCGGCGCCAGCCGCTTCGATGCGCCCGTTTTCCCCACCGCGCTGGCATGGGCCCCATCCACCGGCGACCTGCTTTCCATGCGCCTGGCTCTGTCGACGCCGGGCAGCGTGCAGATCTACGAACCGTTCAAAGAAAATGTGCCCCCTCAGGTAATCTCTGCCAACGCATTGGCCCCCGCCGCCTGGAGCGCCAGCGGCGCAGAACTGATCTTTAGCGACTCTAGCGGCATGTTGAACCGCTACGCGGGTGGGTCCGCGTCTCCTTACCCGTTCGAGTACGCCAACCTGCCCGCCCAGCTTGCCTGGCCCGCGTCCGGCGATCTATACAGTTTCAATGGCAACGCCACCAACCGCTGGGATACTGCTGGCTTGCAGTTGGGCGCGGTAAACAGGATCGCTGAAGGCTCCGGGTATCTCCTGCTGGCCGTCTCCCCCGATGGTCAGCGCGCCGCCTATTCGGTCTCCGCTGACCAGCAGCTTCTCTTATGGGACGTCTCCAACAACCAGGAACTCACCCGCATCAGCATGAGCCCCATGGGAGCGCCGGCCCTGTTCCAGGCCGCCGCCTTTTCCGCCCGCTCCGGCCACCTCCTCACCCTCACCGCCGACGGCCAGCTCGCCCTGTGGGACGCCGCCACCGGCCAGCCCATCCTAGGTTCCTCACCCCTCAGCGACGTCTGGCGCATTGATGCCCTGGCCCTCTCCCCCGACGGCGGCACCGCCGCCGTGGCCTGGACCGATACCACCCAAACCCCGCACCTCATCCTCTACCGCCTCCACGGCGGCTCCATCCAGGCCAATATCCCCATCCAAACCGCCGCCGCCCAGCTCGCCTTCTCGCCCGATGGCCGCCTGGCCGGTATCGATACTGCCGGGCAGTTCATCAACACCCTCGGCGTTCAGCTCAACCTGACCGCCCCCGGCGCCGGCTCCCTCCCGCCCGACGATCTGCGCAGCCTGGCCTTCTCCCCCGACGGCGCCCGCCTCGCCACCTTCGGCAGCCAGATCAGCATCTGGGACACCGCCACCGGCGACCGGCTCCAGACCTTCCCAACCAACCTCGGCGGCTTCACCAGCTTTGTCACCACCCTCGCCTTCCGCCCCGACGGCCTTGCCCTCGCCTCCAGCGCCAACGGCCTCATCACCCTCTGGGATCTCGGCGCCGGTCCGCTGCCACCTCCGGAAGTTGGGCCAACACCCACACCGCTGCCAAAGTGAGCAGTCAATCGGTCAATCAGGGATCATTATTGACGCCATAACCGCTCGTCCCTGATTGACTGCTCACCGATCGACCAATCTCTAATCCCTCTCCCTCCTCACATATTCCACAATCGCCTTCTCCAAAAACGCCGCCAACCCTGGCGCGTACTGGTCATAAAAAGCGATGAAATCTGGGTGCTGGTTGTAGCCGTGCCCCAGCCCCTCGTAGATATCCAGGGTCACATCGTAGAAGAAGCTCAGGTGCTCGCGGTACTTGCCGATCAACGCCTGCACCGCCGGGTCGCCCGGATCTTTGTCCATGCTGGCCGCCAGCGCCCGGTTCAGCGCGTCGCCGCGCGCCCCGTATTCCTTCTTCTCCGCATCCGATAAGTTCTCCCAGCGTTTCGCGCTGGATTCATACGCATTGTCGCCCCACTTCTGGCGGACGTACTGCTCATATTCCTTCTGCTTCTCTTCGCTGAAGCCTTCGTAGTATTCTTTCTTGCTCATCGTCACTTCTCCCTTCAAATGCTGGATCGTCTTATCCACCGTGCGCACCAGCCGCTCCAGCCGCGCTGCGCGTTCCAAAAGCACCTTGCGGTGCACCTCCAGCGCGCGCAGCCGGTCAAAATCGGGCCGCTCCAAAATCGACCGGATCTCCGCCAGGCTGAAATCCAGCTCGCGGAAAAACAAAATCTGCTGCAGGCGCAGTAACGCCTCCTCGCCGTAATAACGGTAGCCATTCTCCTCGCCGTACGCGTCCGGCCTCAGCAGCCCAATCTCGTCATAATAATGCAGGGTGCGGATGCTCACCCCCGCCATATCCGAAAGCTGTTTCACTGTGTACGTACTCGCCCGCGCTGCCATGCTTTGTTCCTCTGTTGTATATCATAAACCATTACGTAACGTTAATGTCAAGGGGGGATTAGCTGTTAGTTTTTAGCGATTAGCTTTTAGCCAAGAGCGAAGCGCTTTGCGCTGGAATTGTGCGATAATTACCCATCAAGCAACATTACCTCATCCACATCCTCTTCCAGCTAATTGCTAACAGCTAATAGCTAATCGCTAACATGCTCAAAATCGGCGACTTCTCCAAACTCTCCAACGTGACCGTCAAAGCCCTGCGCCATTACGCCGAGCTGGGACTGCTCAAACCCGCCTGGATCGACCGCTACTCCGGCTACCGCTACTACACCCTCGAGCAGCTCCCCCGCCTCAACCGCATCCTGGCCCTCAAAGACCTGGGTCTCTCCCTCGAACAGGTCCAGCGCGTGCTCGACTCCCACCTGTCGGTCGACGAAATGCGCGGGATGCTCCACCACAAACAGGCCGAGCTGCAGCAGAAGCTGATCGAAGAGCAGATGCGCCTGGCCCGCGTGGAAGCCCGCCTCAAGCAGATCGAGCAGGAAGGCCGCCCCACCCTCGACGCGGTGGTCGTCCGCCCGGTCGACTCGATGCTGGTGGCCTACATCAACGCCGTCGCCGCCACCCCCGCCAGCCTCACCGAAAAGCGCGCCGCCGCCCGCCGCATCTTGCAGTCCTGGCTGGCGGACCGTGGCGTAGCCGATTACGGCCCCTGGCTGGAGATCAGCACCAGCGCCGAATACGTAGAGCGCGACATCAAGGTAGAGGTATGCGTGGTGCTCAACGAACTACCCAGAGGCAACGCGCCTTCTCCCCATCAGGTGATGGTGCGCCGCATGCCAGCCCTTCCGCACGCCGCCATCTACCACCACACCGGCCCGCAGCAGACTCTCCCCCAGGCTTACGCCGCCCTGTACGGCTGGGTCGAGGCCAACGGCTACCGCGTAACCGGCATGGCCCGTGAAATTTACTGGAGCGACGCCCCCGCCCAGCCCGACTCCCCAGACAGCCTGCTGGATTGGGAAGCCCCAAAGCCCGCCCCCACCACCGCCATCGAGGTCCAGCTTCCCGTCGAGCCGATCCTCCTGCCCAAAACCGACGCGGGCGCCGCCCTGCAGCCCGAGATCATCGACAGCCGCCCATTCCTCGTCGCCGGAACCCTCTACGAGGGCAAGAACGAGCACCAGGAAATTCCCGCCATGTGGGCCAACCAGTTCATTCCACGCATGCAGCAGATCAAGAGCGTGGACCCCTATATCACCTACGGCGTGTGCGAAATGGACGACCGCCTGCCCGCCGGCGCCCTGCGCTACACCGCCGCCGCGGCGATCGCCCGCCCCGAAGACGCCCCGCCCGATTTCTACCACCTTCAGGTGCCGGGCGGCAAATACGCCGCCTTCAAGCACGTCGGGTCGCTGGCAGCCCTGCGCAAAACCTACGAATACATCTACCAGTCCTGGCTGCCCCAATCCGGCTACCGGCGCGACAACCGCCCCGACATCGAAGTCTATGACCAGGATTTCCACGACTTCCAGCCCGACTCCGTCTTATATCTATGGGTGCCGATATGGTAGGGGCGGATCGCGTTCCGTTCTGGATCATCTTCGACGTCATGGGCGTCATCTTCGAGGTTGGCGATGACACCAACGACCTGCTCGTCCCCTATATCCAGCGCCTGCGCCCGCACATCACCCGCCAGCAGATCAACGCCACCTACCTGCAGGCCAGCCTGGGCCGCATCACCCCGCTCGACTTCTGGCAGCAGGTCGACCTGGGCAGCGCTTACCCCCAGGTCGAGCAGGCCTACCTCGACGCCTGCCTGACTCTCGACCCCCAGTTCCTGCCCGCCGCTGGGGCGCTCTCCCGCTCGTATGGCATCGCGCTGCTGTCCAACGATGTGGATGAATGGTCCCGCTACCTGCGCCAGCGTCATGGGTTAGAGCCGCTCATCCAGGCCGCTCTGATCAGCAGCGCCGCCGGCTGCCGCAAGCCCTCTCCTGAAATCTACCAGATTTTGCTCGCCCGCCTCGCCGCCGACCCTCGCCGCTGTGTCTTCATCGATGACCGCCCCGCCAACCTGCGCGCCGCCGCCCTCGGCCTGCGCCCCGTCTGGCTCCGCCGCGATCCCGCGCCAGCCGCGCCCGACCTCCCCTATGCGATCGACTCGCTGTCCGCGCTTCCCGCGCTGGTAGAGACCATTTTCGATCGCACGCCCGGCCAAATTTGAGTAAAATAGAACCTGGCAGGCAAACGCCATCCGCCTCTGACTGCAATCAAACCATCCCGAGGTGCAACGCATGATCATAAAGTGTGTAAGCTGTGGGGCAAATATCACCGAGCACGATGAAACCTGTTCTTTCTGCGGCACCAAAAATGCCGGCTATACCCCCATCGACGATGATGTGAACAGCCTCCTGGAGAGAGCCAAAAAGACGTTCGACAACGAGCTGTACGCGGAGTCGATCAGCTATTACAAGCAGGCCATTGCGCTGGACCCGAATATCTTCAATGCCTACTTTCACCTGGCTGCCGGATACGCCAATATTAAGCGCTATGAGGAAGCCATTAAGGCCATGGAACAAGCCAACGAGCTCCGCCCCGGCCTCGTCCCCGTCTACTATAACCTCGGCATGCTCAACAAACTCCACGGGCGAAAAGACGAAGCGCGCAAATATTATGAAATGGCTTTAGCCCAAATCAAAAAAGAGCCTTCCGACAACAAGCAGCTTCAGAAGAGTATCGAAAAGGAATTGGAAGCCCTTGGCGTGAAAAAGCGCTGGAAACTATTTTAAGGAAGCCGGGTTACTGCGCTTTATTCTTCCTCTTTTAGCGGCAAAAGCACCTTCGGCCCGCACAGCCCGCGTTTCGCCATCTCCTTTTTCAGCCGCGCAATCGTGCGCCCCATCGTCTCCCCCTGAAACTCCGCCTGGACTGCATCCATCTCGCGCTGCAGGTCCTCCATCAGCGCCCAATCCCCCTTCTGCGCCGAGGCGCACACCCGCGCGCACAGCGATGGGTTCAGGTTGCCCACAACAGGCACAAACCCGTCCGCCCCGTTCCGCAGGCCAAAACTGGTCAGCGCGGATGTCCCCACCAGTACCGAAAACAGCGGGTCGTCGCTGTACATTTCCAGCAGGTCGCTCAAGCGCTCCCGGCTGCCCGTGGAGTCTTTGATGCCGACAATATTCGGGAACACTCGCAGGTGCTCAACCACCCCCGGGTCAATCGCCGCCGCCGGGATATCGTATAAGATGATGGAACCGCGCACGCGTTCCGCCAGGTTGGCGAAGTAGCGGAACTGCTCATCAGGCGTCAATACGTAGTAGCCGGGCAGCGGCGCGACCACCGCGGCAGCCCCATAGCGCAGATAATCCTTCGCCGCATCCAGGGCTTCATCAACCACGTTGGAGAGGACCCCGGCATACACCTGCGCGCGCCCGTTGGTTATTTCCAGCGTATGCCGCACCACCTTGTAGCGCATATCGCGCGGCGCCGATGCGCCCTCGCCCACCGACCCCAGCACCAGAATCCCGTCCGCCCCGCCCCCAAGGATGTGGTCGATGATCCGCCGCAGGGCGTGTTCATCCAGGTCCCCTTGCGCGGTGAATGGCGTAACCATCGGAACAATCAGCCCCTTATACGCTTTTTCGGTGGTTTGCGACCTGGTCATGCGCTTCTCCTTGCACTACAGCAGTAAAAACCATTGTACACCCGTTCTGGTTCCAAAACCGCGATACAATTCTCCCATGCCATACGCCATCCCGTCAAAATTCCGCACAACCACGCGCAGCCTCTTCCCCGAAACCGGCGAGCGCTGGCTGGCCCACCTGCCTGCCCTGCTGGCAGACCTGGAAAAGCGCTGGTCCATCCGCATCGACGAGCCGTTTGCGCTCTCATATAACTACGTGGCCCGGGCAGCAAAAACAAACGGCGCCCCGGTGGTGCTCAAAGTCGGGCACCCCCACCCCGAACTGACCAGTGAAATGACCGCCCTGCAAATCTACGCCGGGCGCGGCATCGTCCGCCTGCTGGAATGCGATGAAGAACAGGGCGCCATGCTGCTGGAGTGCATCCAGCCCGGCGTTCCCCTGGCGGAGCTGGACGATGCCCAGGACGACATGGCTACGCGCAGCACGGCGGAGGTAATGCGCCACCTGCACCTGCCCGCCCCCGCCGATCCCGATCACAGGCTCATCACCGCCCAACGCTGGGGCCGCGGCTTCCAGCGCTTGCGCGATCAATTCAACGGCGGAACCGGCCCCTTCCCAGCCCACCTGGTCGACCAGGCCGGACGCCTGTTTTCCGATCTGCTGGCCACCTCCGGCCCCCAAATGCTCCTCCACGGCGACCTGCACCACTGGAACATCCTATCCGCCTCCAGAGGTGCCCCCGCCCCACGCGCCGCCTCAGGCAGTTCTATCGCCTCAGGCGCCGCCTCAGGCAGTTATACCGCCTCAGGCTGGTTAGCTCTCGACCCCAAAGGCCTCGTCGCCGAAGCCGAGTACGAAGTTGGCGCATTCACCCGCAACCGCTGGCCCGGCAGTTACGGCCTGCCCGCCGGAAACCCGCCCCCCGTGGTGGACAAAGCCGCCCTCAAGCGCCAGCTCGACCGCCGCCTCGCCATCTTCCACGAAATGCTCGGTTTCGACCGCCAGCGCATGCTCCAGTGGTGCATGGCCCAGGCCATGCTCTCCGCCTGGTGGACCTACGAAGAAGGCGCTGTCGTCGAGACCCCCATGCTGGTCTTCGCCGAAGCAGCCAGCGAGATGATCGGTTAAACGAACGTATCCTATTCCCATCTGTGTTCATCCGCGTTCATCTGCGGTTCCTCATTCTTCTCCTTTCTCCAGCCCCCAGCCATGAATCAACAATCACCCTCCCAACTCACTTTCCGCCCCGCCACCACCGCCGACGCTCCCCTCCTCGTCTCCATCCTCCACGCTGCCTTCGAAGAATACCGCGAGAAACTCGACCCGCCCGCCGGCGTGCACCACGAGTCAGTCGATACCATCCTCCAAAAATTACAGGAAGGAACCTTCATCATTGCCCTGCTCGGTGAAACCCCCGCTGGCTGCGTCTTCTACAAGCCCGGCGACGGCGGCAACTTCCTGTACCTGGGCCGCCTGGCCGTTCTCCCCCCGTACCGCCAGCACGGCCTTGGCCGCACGCTGATCGACTACGTGGAGCAGCGGGCCGCCGAACAGGGCCTGCCCAGCATCCAGCTTGGCGTGCGCGTCGAGCTCACCCACCTGCACGAATACTACGCCCGCCTCGGCTACCGCCCCATCAGCTACCATTCCCACCAGGGCTACGATCACCCCACTTTCGTCATCATGGAAAAGACCCTGTGATCCACCAGCCGCTGCCCCATTCCCTCCTTGCTGCCATCGCATCCCTCTACGATGTGGCCCCCAAAGCCCTTACGCCCCTGCCGGGCGGGCACTTCAACCGGGTATTCGCCTTCCAGAAAGACGGTCGCGCCTGCGTGCTGCGCCTCACCCCGCCGGACCCCGAGACCAACCTGGACGCTGCCCGCTCCATTCTGGCCTTCTTGAAATTCCTCGCTGGCGGCGGCGTCCAGGTGCCCGAGCCGGTCGAGTCGCGCGGCGGCCTGCTCATCGAAACCCTGCCCGATCCAGAGCATCCCAATGGGCCGCCTTACCTCGCCAGCGCTTTTCTCCGCGCCCCCGGTTTTCTGGCCGAGGAAATGCCGGTCATGGTCTGGGAAGACGCGCTGCTCGAAGCCATTGGTTGCGCAGTGGGCAGCTTCCACGCCCGCTCCAGCCAGTACCGGCCCCTGCCCGCCCACCAGCGCCCGCCGTGGGACCGCATCTCCGGCTGTACCAACCCGTACTCCCACCTCGCTGCCGCCGCCAGCGCCGCCAGCCCACACCACTGGGTGCTGGCAAAGCGCGCCGCCGTGCTGGCTGAAATCGAGCGCCTGCCGCGCACCTCGGATAGCTACGGCCTCATCCACAACGATCTGCACTTCGGCAACTTCTACTTCGAACGCCAGCCCGTTCCCGGTCATCCCTGGTCTGTCACCATCCTCGACTTCGACGACTGCGCCTGCGGCTGGTATGCTATGGATATCGTCATGAACCTGCTGGATGCCGCCGTCCTGCGCGCCTCCGCTGACTGGAACGCCTTTGCCGCCGCCTTCCTTCCCCCCTACCTGCGCGGCTACCGCTCCGCCTATCCCTTTGACGAGGCATGGCTGCAGCGCCTGCCGCTCTTCCTCAAACTGCTCGAAATCGGCCTCTACCTTATGGTCGCCGATGATTACAACCCCCAGCAGCCGGACGAGTGGATCGGTAAATTCATGGCCGGGCGCCGCGACCGGATCGTCAACGACCAGCCCGTATTTGATTTTGGAAACTTCAACATCTGATATCACTACTCCCAATCCTCCCTTGTTACTAATGATATAATCAGAAAAATCACAATGATCTATCACTTTTGAATATTGCCATCAGGAGGGATACCATGAGGTGGACCATCGAACTGGGATTGATTGCATTCATGTTGCTCAACGCAGTTTTCGCCCCAGGCTCAATAAAGGCAAACGCTGCGCCCAATTCCCATATTGAAACAGCTTCCCTGGCAAACAGCGCCGTTACGCCGACCCAAATCGTGGCTGGCTTTACCCATAACTGCGCCCTCTTTACAGTTCGAGTTTAGACAAACGTCAGTAACCTGACTTTGCGGTCAGGCTGAAACAGAAC
>CAYTHO010000141.1:0-9667 GCA_964437595.1 uncultured Anaerolineaceae bacterium | reverse complement strand
ATTCTTCAGAAGAACCACTTCGCCACCACCTGCCCGAAAAAGAACCCCAGCGCGTTGAGCGCCGCGTGGGCCGCCATGCTGGTCGCAATCGAGCGCGAGCGCCAGGCCAGCCAGCCCATCACCAGCGCCCCCACCGGCACGATGATCCAGAAAGAATACGGCATCTGCCCGGCATAATAAATGTGCGCCAGGCTGAACAACCCGGCCTGCAGCAGCCACACCCAGCGGTCCTTCCAGCCCAGGCGCAGCAGGTAGCCCCACAAAAAGCCGCGGAACAGCGGCTCCTCCGACACCGCCGCATAGCCCAACTGGTACAGGAAATCGCGCACGAACATAATCAAGAACGACACCGGCCCCATCAACCCAAACTGCGGTTCGATCCCCATCAGGCGGACCTGGGCCGCCATCGGCACGGAGAGCGCCGCCGCGCTGAGGATGCCCACCAGCACGCCCAGCCCGAACCAGCGCCATTCCTTGCGCGTGATAGGCGGAAAGGCCGGTTTTGCCGCCAGCAGCCAGGCCAGCAGCGCCAGCGCCGCCGCCCACACCACCAGCGCGGGCAGCCTGGGGAAGGCCATCGGGAAAGCCGCTTCCATATTGACCAGCGCCAGAAACAGCGTCTCCACCGGCTTGAAGACCAGGATAATCCCCACCGCCAGCCAGCTAATGTGGAAATCGCGCAGGTGATCACGCTCCCAGTAGATGAGGAACAGCGTCAGCAGGTAGGTCGACACCTGATAGAATGGGTCCAACCAGGCCGGGGTAGGCCGCACCAGCGCCGCCACCAGCCCCAGCAGCCCGATGCGCACCAGCAGCAGCAGCCCAATCACCGCCGGAGTAACCCAGCCCAAACGCTTCACCGGGGAATCAACAGGTTCCATCGTGGTCATCGACGCAGTCTCCCTTCGACAATGGGTGAATAGTTATCGCTCTATAAGTATACGGCGATTTCATAATGGTATAATGCCCGCTAAGTAAACGCGACATTTTTCCCCCTTTTATGAATCATCAAGCCCTGAAACGCAGGGCTGTTCTTTGTTCTGGCCTGATCGTTCTTATGGAGCATGAGAATGGACGGTAAATGTACCGTTTACTTTGAAGACCCTTACTGGGTAGGCGTGTTCGAACGCACTGATGAAAGCGGCTGCTCGGTGGCGCGCTTTGTCTTTGGCGGCGAGCCTACGGAAGCGGAGCTGCTTCTGTTTGTTTTATCGAATTTCCATACGTTATCCTTTAGCCAGCCCGCCGCCTTTCAAAAAATTGAAGAACAGGAAGTGGGATTTAAGCGCCGCCAGCGCCAGGCCCGGCGGCAAATGCAGCAGCAGGGAATTGGCACCTATGCCCAACGCGCTTTACAAGCAGAATATGAGCGGGTGAAACAGGCCCATCAGGAGGAAAACCGCGAGGATCGGGAAGCACATGAGCGGGAGAAGTTCCTCTTGAGGCAGGCGCGGAAGAAGGAAAAGCACCGCGGGCATTGAGCCAGCGGAATGGGTGAAGCGAAAACCTCCTGCCAGTGAAGCCGTCCCTGCGGGGCGATGCTTTCAACGGATAAAAGCATGCCTGGCAGCAGCCAGCTTACCCGCCCAGCGCCTGGTACACCAGCACCCCCGCCGCGATCGACGCGCCCAGCATCAGCGCCGTTTGCAGCGCCACGAACTTCCACGACGCGCTCTCCTGGCGGATGGCCGCCAGCGTGCTGGCGCAGGGGATGAACAGCATCTGCATCACCAAAAACGACAGCCGGGCCGCCGGGGAGAGCGCCCCCGCCACCTGCGCCGAAAGGGTCACGTCGCCGCCGCCCATCAACGGGAACAGCACCCCCAGCACGGCGATCACGTTCTCTTTGCTGGCAAAGCTGGCCAGCATCGCCACGATAAAGCGCCAGTCTTCCAGCCCGGCCAGGCGGCCCGCCGGTTCCAGCGCCTGCCCGAAGCGGGCCAGGTAGCTGGCGCCGATCTGCCCATCGGGGAAGTAGCTCAGCACCCACACCAGGGTGGAGAAGAACACCAGGATGCGCATTTTGGTGAGGAAATCCAGGATGTTGCGGGTGACGTAGCGCAGCACGGCGCCCGGCTGGGGCAGGCGCAGGGCGGGCAGGGCGCGCATGCGGGGCAGGGGGGTCTTGCGCGGCCTCAGCCGGTTCACCAGCCACCCGATCCCGCCCAGCACCACCAGGTTGGTGGTAATCAGGCCCCAGGTGACCCACAGCGCATCCTGCCCGAAGAACACCGGGGTCAGCATGGCGATCACCGCCAGGCGCGACGTGCACGGCACGAACGGCACCAGCAGCATGGTTAACAGGCGCGAGCGGCGCTCCTGCAGCACCCGGCAGCCCAAAATGGCCGAAGCGTTGCAGCCAAAGCCCATCGACAGCGGAATGCATGCCACCCCCGGCAGGCCGATCCAGTGCAGGTAGCGGTCGGTGATGCGCGAGGCATACGCCAGGTAGCCGCTTTCTTCCAGCACGCCCAGCACGGTAAAGAACACCAGCAGGATCGGCACAAACGACAGCACCGTGCCCACCCCGCCGATGATGCCCTGCGACACGATCACCCGCGCCCATGCGGGCAGCCCGCCCAGCCAGGCCTCCACCAGCCGCCCCGCCGCGCGCACCATCCCGCTGTACAGCCCGTTCGCCGCTGGGATGGCGGCATAGTAGGTAATAAACAGGGTGATCCCCAAAATGCTGACCAGGATCAGCAATCCCCACAGCGGGTGGGCCAGCAGCGCCAGCACGCGGCGCCTGGCCTGGGATCGTTCATGCGCTTTGCCCGCCGGGCGCACCCCACCATTCAAGACGGATTCAGCTTGTTTCGCGGGTGGTTTCATATCCATGCCTACAAATAAATTTTTTAGCTAAGGCTAAATTATTATTTATATTATACCGCAATCCAGGGGCTGTAAACGTCCCTATTGAAAATCACCTCCATTACAGTATTGAAAGCAGCGGCGGAAAAGACCTCAAAGGTTTTTTGCCTGGCGCGCGCCCGATCTGGCAAGCGAACCTGGCAGAAAGGGAGCTTTCCTGGCAGCACAAACCTTTGAGGTCTGAATAGGGTTTCTCCCGGGCGCCCTCGCCAGGCTGTGCCTGACTGTCGGGTGGGCCGGGGAGTACCGGGAGCGTTCAGCCCAGGACGATCGAAGCGACCATGACCGCCACCGATAAGATACCGGTAAGAATGGAAAGATTGCATTTTCTCATCTGCTCAAATGTTCTCTCCTTACTGCGATGGTTTCCCCTGGCGATTTCCAGGTTCATCATGATCATAGCGCGCGCGGATTAATAACTGGTTCAGGCGAGATTAGAGTTCGGTTAACCTAACAGCCCGTTCTATTAACTGTCAGGTTAGGATCAGTGATCAGTGATTAGGGATTGGTGATTGGCTTCTCCCAATCCCTAATCACTAATCCCCAATCACTGATCTCTCCTCTTAAAGTAATTAAGAGTCGTTAAAAGAGTCGTTAATTAAGAATCACGTGCAATTTTTGCACTCAGGAGACGTGCAATATTTGCACGCACCTGAAAGGCAGTTTTTGCACGCTGGCTGCCTGAATGCGGAATTTTCCTGCTGGCCTGAATGCGCTTTTTTCATGTTGGCCAGGATGCAGAATTTGCATTCGGGCCTATGTGAATCTTTTGCCCCCAGGCCAAAGTGCAGTTTTTGCATGCAGGCCAGGGGGCAGGAAATGCATCCTCGCCAGGGTGCGGAATTTGCATGCAGGGGGCGGAGAAAGGGACCACAATGGAAGAAGTGGGCCAGCCCAGCCGCTGGAATACGCTGCGCGCGCTGCGCGTGCTCAGGTGGTGGGAAGGCAGATAGAGAATGAGAACAGCATAGCGGCCTTCGCGGATTTACGCTGCGCGGAGCTGCTCAGGGCGGCGAAGACGACCGGAGGCGGGTAGGGAGCAGAAGCGGCGGGGAGAGATCCCCGCTCTACTCGAATGCAGGAGAACGTCTATTTGGGATAAGGTCGCGCGGAGGCTTTAAGTAATTCTCCGAATGTATTTACCGTAAGTTCGGGTTAGGCGGTCAAGGACAAGTAATCGTCTATACCTAAGGGCCAGTCAATTTACGGCCTTATGGTGCCTGGTCAAGAACAGAGTAAGCCCATCGTACCTGTTTAGCGGAAGGTTTGCAGTGCTTGAGCCAGAGTCTGGTCGAAGTCTTTTGGAAAGTCATGCGCGGTCTCAGGGGCAATGATCAGTTGGCAGTTAAGACCGTGGGAACAAAGCATTTCGTGCAACGCTTTGAATTTAGGAAGATTACGTTCATTTTCACCGGCTACCAGCCAGGCGCGCAACTGGCTGAGCGATTTGCAGTTTTCGAGCAGCGGCAGGAACTTGCTGACATCATCAATGTAAGGCCCGCCTGGGTTGACAGCAATAAAACCAGCCAGCGGGATGATTTCCTTCAGCGCCAGCCAAATGGCCATTTCGCCGCCTTTGGAAAAACCACCCACAACCGTCAATCCAGGCTCAAGCGTGGTGGAGGCGATCAAATCCTGATAGTGCGCTTTGATTTCGCTGGCGCCTAATTCGAGATCATCCCACACATAGGCATTGGGACCAAATATCTGGGATGATTGCAGGATAACGGTGTACCAGCCAAGTGCGACTGCGCTTTGCCAATGCTGGGCAGATTCTTCTGCGTTCATGGCGTTACCATGTAAGGACAGTAATAGCGGCAGGGGCTGACCTGTTGTTGGTGGATCTTGCAAGATCAGCGCTACAGGTTTTGATTCCGCCAGGGCTTCCTGATACTTTTGCTCGTTGCGTTCCACCAGGCGCTTGAATTCTGGCAGATCTTGCAGTGACTTCAAGTCATCATCAGAGGTTAGATACGCGGCGCTTGCCCAAAAACCGAGATCCAGCGCCTCTTGAATGAGTTGCAACGCCAGATCGGTTTGGTTCATCCTGGCGGCGGAGCAATAGCGCCAATTGTAGATAAAGGCGGCCTGGTGCTGGTCGGGAAAGTGTGGGGCGGCTTCGGTCAGCAGATCGTAGGCGGCCTGCTCGGTTTCTTCATTGTAAGCGTAGGCTATCACTTGCTCTATCATTTCGGCAAAAGAATCAAAATGAGCCATGCGAAGCCCCTTGTATATTTGATGAGATGATCTATGCAATAACGATCGAAGTTTGATACTTATTATAACGTGGATATCGGCATTGCAGAATAACTGGTGAGGATTTTTGGTTGGAATTCCCAATATCCTGGTAATGCAAACCCCCTGGGGCAGGAGATCTGTTGATGCAAACCCCCTTGACAAAAGTTTACTAAGTTGTATAATACATACGAATATCGTTAACTTATACGATAATCGTAAATACTTTAAACTGGATGGCTGCCCCTTGAATAATCAAAAGAGCAAACGCACGTTGAAAAAATATGCCCAGCTTGTTGAAACCGCAAAAGAGTTGTTTTTAAAGCATGGCATCAAAAGGGTGACCGTGGAAGAAATTTGCGAAAAGGCTTCGGTTAGCAAGGTCACCTTCTATAAGTATTTCACTGACAAAATGCAGCTGGCTCGCATCATCATCGATCAACTGAATGAGGAGGGCTTTTCAAAATTTGATGAAATCAACCGGTTGGATCTTCCGTATCCTGAAAAGGTCGATTTGATGACCCAATGGCGGGCTGCATTTTTTTCTCAAATGGCGCCGGAATTCATTGAGGATGTCTTAGTGTTCGAGGATATCCACCAGGAGGTCCAAAAGCGTTATCTACAAAACATTACCGATGCACAAGCAAAGGGGGAGATCCGGCCCGACCTCTCTCCCGAGCTCATCTTACTGATGACGGAAAAAATTAACGAAATCGTCAAAGATGGAAGTTGGAAGGCGATCTTTACCGATTTCACGGAGTTCCAACGGCAAATCCGCAAAATGTATTACTACGGCCTGTTGGAAAACTAATTAGAGGAGATTCTGAATGAGCAACCCTGTTCCCGCGGCACCGCAAGTACGAGAAACACCCTTTACCTTTCCTGTTGGTTATCACCGGTTTCATAAGAGCCAGGTCTACAACTACCAACTGAATCGCTGGTATTCCTTAGGGTTCTTCAAGTTTGAGGATATTGCGCAGATCGGCGAGCGCATATCCACGTTTGCCGATTGGCGAACGGAAATGCTGAATCTTGCTTACAAGGCGCAAGCAGAAGGCCGCTTGCTGAATGCCGCCTTTTATTACCGCGCCGTCGAGTTTTACACACTCTCTACGGGCCACCCGGGAAAAGAATATTATTATGACCGGTTTATCGATCTGTTCTACCAGGCCGTTGCGGGGGAGCCGTTTGAACGGTTGAGCGCGCCTTACGGTTCCGGTTTCCTGCCAATCATTCGCATTGCGCCGGAGGGAGAGAAAATCGGCACGCTGTTACTGCATGGGGGTTTTGACGCCTTCGTTGAAGAATGGTATTACGTGATGAAGGCGATTGCCAGGCGGGGTTTTGAAGTGATCGGCTTTGAAGGGCCGGGGCAGGGCAATGTCCTCTTGAAACAAGGCATCCCACTGGATTATCAATGGGAAAAGCCCGTAAAAGCGGTCCTGGATGCCCTGGGCATTGAAGAGGCTGCCCTGTTTGGCTTATCGATGGGCGGCTGGTACTGCCTGCGGGCAGCGGCGTTTGAGCCGCGCATCAAGCATGTGATTGCCTCCGGGCACGCCGTAGATTATTCCAGAATCCCACCGGAATTTGCGCGTTCGCTGATGCTGTTTTTTATCAAGAACTATCGGGATTACACCGCCAAGAAGTTTCAATTAATCCTCGACCAAGGGCGAAGTGACATCCAGAATTGGCAGACCAGCAACCTGTCGCATATCACAAAGCTGCCGCCGCTGGAGGCTTTTGAATATTCCTTGAATCTGAATGAGGAAAATTTGCACTGCGAAAAGATTCGGCAAAACGTTTTATACCTGACCGGAAGGGATGACCATATCATCCCATTTAAGGTGCATGCAAAACAGATTCAGTTGTTTCCGAATGCCGCATCGCTCACCGACCGGGTATTTACCAAAGAGGAAAGTGCGCAAAACCACTGCCAGGTTGGAAACATCCCATTAATGCTGGATGTTGTCTGTGATTGGCTAAAGGATAAACAGGGTAAGAGGGCATAAACTGCCCGGCCCTTAGTTAACGCCTATGGCCCCGGGGGAGAGGTTCCTGAAGGCGGCAACTGTCTTGAAAATAGCGCGGATATTCGTGATCGAGGGTGAGCCGAAGCGGCGGGGATCCCTCCCCGCCCTACTCGGATGGATGAAATAAAAAAGGCGAGACAGGTTTTTGGCCTGTCTCGCCGCTTAGGTCCGATTTCCTGAGAAAGACCCGCGCGCGCCCGAGCGGGCGGCGCCGGTTGGGCTTACCCTAGCAGGGTTCCTCGGCGGCCTTTGGCGCGCCGGTCTGCGGCACGGAGGCTTTGGCCTGCGGCGCGAGCTGGGCTTTCACCCACTGCGCGGCCTGGGCAAACCAGCTCTCGCTGTACGGCTGGGCGATGCTCGCCTGGTAAGCGCGCATAATTTTGGCGCGGCGGGCAAACTCGGCCTGGCGCTCGAGGTTTTCAATTTTTTCCTTGTGGATCACAGCAACTAACTGTGGGTTGATCTGGTACATTTTTTTACTCCTTCGTGACGCCTGCGCGATGGTTTGTCGCGTGCGGCGTCTAATATGGTTAAGCTCTATTGTTAAGCTCTATTGTTAAGTTCTTCACGAAGTATAACGAAGCCAGATCGAGCTGCCCACCCCCACCAGGACAGGTTTTCAGGGGGCTTTATGACCAGTCTATGCCTGGCCATATGGGCAGGAAAAATATGAAAATTACAGTTTTTATCTATATTGGGATTTATTCCGCCGCGGCCACCCCAAATTCCTTGCGGTAGTATTGATCCAGCCGGGATTCGGTCACATCCACCAGCCGGTACAGGTGCGCATCATCCAGGCGGCGGAGGATAGCTCGCGCTTCCGCGATCATTTCCTTCGAGCGCGCGTACGTAGACCGCACCCGCCCCGTATCTGCTTTCAACAGGCGGACGGTTTTGCGAATATCGTCCTGCGCGCGGAGGGGCGGTGCGCCCAGCGTTACGTAGGAGTAATGGCCTGCCGCCAGGTCTTTCTCCAGGTCCTGCCAGTCATCGATCATCTGGATGGCCGCGCCGAACAGCAGAAATACGCGCCAGTAATCGTCGATCTGGTGGGCTTTGCCCAGCCGCTCCAGGCTGAGCATAAACGGCGCAACGGAATTGGCGCCTTTGGCCCCCAGGTCTTCCGGGTGATCCAGCCGGTAGGGGCTGGCCTTGCCGCGCATGGCTTTTTCTTTGATCTCCGCGCTGAGGAACAGCGTCCGCATCTTGTGCAGGATCGCCAGGTTGGCCGGGGAAACGCCAAAAATCTCGAGCGCCCGCGCCTCATACTCCGCGATCAGCGCCTGCGCGGTGAGGATTTCTACCGGCGACGGCGTATTACTATCGACGTTTTCATCCAGGATGCCATAACCTGCTACCGCGTACACGCCCGCCCGCAGGATCGGTCCAAACTGGTCGATTAAATCTGGCAGGCCCACCTCATCCATCCACACCGCCAGGAAGGCGAACACCGGGTAAGCATCTTTGAGGTACTGGGCGCGGTTGCTCTTCCATTGGGTGATATCCAGGCCCAGCGGCGCGCTGAAATCCTTGAGCGTCTGGCGGGCCTCGTCATCCAGCCCGCGGAAGGCCGCCAGTAGCCCCACGTCGACTTTGAAATGCTGCATCCAGTCCAGCAGGGAGATATGGTTGGCCAGGAAGGGCGCCATCACCGCCGCCCAAAAGGCCTCTTTATCGCGGCGGTACACGTTGAGAATGGTCGGGGCAAACTGGTCAAAGGCGGTTTTCATCAAGTGTTATTCCCTTACCTCGTCTCCGGCGGGCCGAGGACGGATTTAATGTCGATGATGGGGGTGCCGTCTACTGCCTCCAGCGGGGCCACGCGCAGGCGGAACCCGTCCACTTCCAGCACGGTCACCGGGTGCAGGCCGATTGGGTTGGGGCGGTCGGGCGAGCGGGTGACGAACACGCCCGCCGGGGGGCGGGCCGGGTCGCCGCGCGGGTGCACCACCAGCGCCTCGCGCCGGGCCAGGTGCAGCCAGGTGAGCACAATCAATTCCATCCCGACCGCGATGCCGGTCAGGCCGTCTCGCGCGTGACCGGAGATCTCCAGCCAGGCCTGGGGCGCGCCTTCGTCGCCCTGGCGGGGGGCGTCTTCCAGGCGGGTGAGGATGGAGCGGACGACTCCAATGGGCCTTACCATGAAGATCGGCATGTCAGCCCTCCGGGTTCAAGCCAAAGCGCCGTGCGCCGCGGGCTTTGGCGCGGGCGACCTCCGCCGCGCGGCTGCGGGGTGGGGCGGGGGTTTGCAGGCTTTCCAGCAGGCGCTGGGAGGCGGCGGCGATCTCTTCCACGGCGTGCTCAAAGGCGGCTTCGTTGGCCTTGGAGGGGCGGTTGAAGCCGCTGATCTTGCGCACGTACTGCAGCGCCGCCGCGCGGATTTCGTCCGGGGTGGTGGGCGGGTCGAAGTTGTAGAGGGGTTTAATATTGCGGCACATGAAATAAGTGTATCAATGTTGTGTATAATGTCAAGACAGGAAGAAAAAGAAAGAGATAACCGCAAAGGCGCGAAGGAAGAGAAGAAAGAG
>CAYTHO010000140.1:0-9718 GCA_964437595.1 uncultured Anaerolineaceae bacterium | reverse complement strand
TTCCGATCTCGCTAGCGCGGCCAGGCCGGCCCCCTTGCCAAACCTAACCCCCTTCCCCTTCCCGGGGCGGGAAGGGGTGCCTTCTAAAGGATATTGGCATGGGCAAGGTCATAAGTAATTCGCCGAAAGATTTTTGACAATAGAAGCTTCTACGTCTGGTGAATTACTCAAGTAAACCGCCTGGGCTCAATGCTTGTTCGTAAAACCACTTATGGCGGTTTACTTAGTAGAGCGCGGGGCCTCTCTACGTGGTTCAGAGGCCGGAGCCAGGGAGACGCCCCCATTTCCCCCTTCCTTTTAGGGAAGGGGGAAGCGGAGAACCATAATGCACGCGGAAGCGTCACATCTCCGCGGGGGTTAGGTCCCCCTTGCTGGCACGAGCGGCACGGAGGTTGCAACCTTGGATGCGTGCCCTACGGACCGAACCCCCTCAATCCCCCATCTCCGCGGGGGTTAGATCCTCCCCAGCCCAACTATGATACAATCTTTACCGCTCCACCATCCCCATCCAAGGACCCTCCCACAGCATGGCGCAAGCAGACTCACCCGTCCATCCCGAATTACGCGGCACCCCCAGCATTCTGTACCGCATCCACTTCCAGCCTGGCAGCCTCAAGACCATCCGCTGGCTGTACCGCATCAAGCTCAATGATCGCATCCCGCCCGGCGTGCGGGTCAGCCGCGTCGACATCCCCGGCCCGGGCGCCAGCATCCGCCTGCGGGTGTACCAGCCCCAAACCGGCCCAGCGCTGGCGCCCGCCCTGCTGTGGATTCACGGCGGCGGGTACGTGGTCGGCAGGCCGGAAATTGACGACCCTGCCATGTTTCACTTCGTCCAGGAGCTGGGTATCAAGATTATCTCAGTCGACTACCGCCTGGCGCCCGAGTATCCCTTCCCGGTCCCGCTGGACGACTGCTACGCTGCCTTGCTGTGGGTGCACGACAACGCGCCATCGCTGGGCATCGACCCGGCCCGCATCGCGGTGGGTGGCGAGAGCGCCGGGGGCGGGCTGGCTGCCGCCCTGGCCCAGCTTGCCCGCGACCGGGTCGGGCCGCCGATCGCCTTCCAACTGCTGGTCTACCCCATGCTGGACGACCGCACCTGCCTGCTCCCGGACCCGCCCAATGCGCAGTGGTTCACCTGGTCGACGCGCAGCAACCGCTTCGGCTGGGGGTCGTACCTGGACCAGCCCTACGGCGCTGACGATGTCCCGCCCTACGCCGTGCCTGCCCGCCGCGCGAACCTCAGCGATCTGCCCCCCGCCTGGATCGGGGTGGGCACGCTGGACCTGTTCTATAGCGAAGACCGCTTCTACGCCGACAGGCTTAAAAACAGCGGCATCGACTGCGAATTTGTTGAGCTACCGGGCGTTTACCACGGCTTCGAATTTCTCCAGCCCCGCGCGCGGCTGACGCGCCATTTTCGCGACCTGCAAACCGCCGCCCTGCGCCGCCATCTCTGCCAATCGCCGCAAGCGCAAAGCCGCCCGGCGGCCCGCCAGGGTCAAGAAATGAACCCGGAAAGGTGAAGTACCTTATCGCTGATTACGCTGATCAGATCTTAAAAAACGCTTCTCTTATCAGCGAAATCAGCATAATCAGCGAAATCAGCGATTAATCCACGCCTATCCACCCGCTCGGAAAACATCCTATATAATACCTGTATTCATTAAAACCCTTCCCTCCGGAGGAACCCCATGAACGCTGAACCGCGCAAGCGCAGTCCGGCCCTCACCATCCTCTTATCCTCACTGATGATCATCTACATGATCGGAGCGCTGTTCCTGTTCGTGAGCTGGTACGGCCTGCAGACCATCGACACCCAGGCCTGGCGCCGCGACACCTTGCCCGTCTACATCGGGCTGGCGCTGCTTGGGGCCCTCTCGGCCTTTGGCGTGATGAAGTGGAAGCGCCTGGGCGTGTACGGCCTGTGCGCCACCTGGCTCGCCACCGGCGCGATGAACCTCATCTTCGTGCGCCCCATCCCCTATTCCTCCATTCTGGTCGGCGTCGGGCTGATCATCGTCTTCTTCCTGCTGGTCATGCCCATCTGGCCGAAACTGGAGTAGCCAAGCCCCGTATGCCCCGCGACCGCTCGAAACGCAAAAAGCCGCTGGTCGAACGCTACCCGCCCTCCGAACCGTGCGGGTGCGACGTGTGCCTGGCCTACTGCGCCCGCCCCGGCTGGTGGACGGTCGCCGAAGCCGGGCGCGCCCTGCAGGCTGGCCTGGGCCCGCGCATGATGTTCGAGCTGGCCCCCGAGCGCACCTTCGGCGTGCTGTCGCCCGCCTTCAAGGGCAACGAAGGCACGTTTGCCCTCAACCAGTTCAAGGACCGCGGCTGCAACTTCCTCAAGGAGGATCGCTGCGAGCTACACGGCACCGGCCTCCAGCCGCTGGAATGCCGCTTCTGCCACCACACCCGCGTGGGCCAGGGCCCCATCTGCCACGCCGATCTGGAGCAGGATTGGAATACCCCCGCCGGGCAGGCCCTGGTGGAAAAGTGGCGCAGGCTGATGAAGGCATCGTAGGGCGCGGCTCGCGAGCCGCCCCTACTTCTCTTTCCGCTTCAGCGCCCCGCTCTCGTGCTTGCCCACCAGGTCATCGATCTGCGCGATGGTGCTCTTCGCGATCGACATCATATCCTGCTGGACGGTTTTGGGGTTGGTGGTGTACATCAGCCGCGTCCAGTAGGTATTGTAGATCACGCCCAGCCAGGTGATGAAGAGCAGGTTTTTCTCCAGCGAGCGCAGCGGGCGCGAGAGGAAGAAGGTCAGCAGCGACACCACCGACATGCCCCCAAACAGCGCCGCGAGCGGGAACTGGGTTTGGGCCGCCATCACGATCGCCGCCGCGAAGCCGCCAATGCCCACCAGGAACATCACCACGTACATCGCCACGGTCATGTTATAGGGCCGCATAAAAGCATTCAGGATGCTCTTGAACATATGGTTGTTTTGCTTGAACCCGGTGATCATGTGGCTGCGCCAGGCTTCGTATAATACCGGGTCCTGGCTGGTCTCCACCATCTTCGGCATCAGATCCAGCGCGGCATTCACCAGGGCAGCGTCCACCGGCGCGCTGACCATCGGCACCTGTTCGATCGCTGCTACCTGTTTGTCCTCGTTTGTGCTCATGTTGCCTCCCTGTGAGGTAAATGCAAATTGGATCGGGATGTTCCACCCGCTCGTCCTTTTTCGCAATATTCACCGTACGAATAATGGTGCTACATCCTTATAATGATTATAGGGTCAATTCTTCCGAACGACCACCGGATAAGGAGCCGCCGATGTGTGAATTTTGCACCAAACACGGGGAGGGCAAAAAGTGGTACCTCCAAATGAAGAATTATTCGGATGAACTGCTGAATGAAGAGTTGAGCCCCGCCGGGCAGGCCGTGGCCGGGTCGCGCACCCGGCTGGGATGGAACCAGGACGGGATCATGGGTTTTGTGCTCCCGGCGGGCGGCGTGCGGGTGAAGAAAAAAATCGAGCACGCCCTGGCGCCCCGCCCTACGAAGGCGGCGATCAAAAAAGAAATCCCCGACCCGTGGAAGTTCGCCCACTACGGTCAGGTGCTGCCCATCGAAGATGTGGAGAAAACCATCGACCTGGCTTCCTCGGTCACGCGCATGCCCTGCGGCTGCCGCTATGAGCTGACCGGCAAGGAGAACTGCCGCTACTGCTTTGGCTTCGGCACGGAAAAGCTGGGCCTGGCCGGGATGATCCCCGATTCTTCCACCTCGCTGGAAGTGCTCAGTAAAGCGGAAGCCAAAGCCATCATCCGCAAATTCGACCAGGAAGGGCTGATGCACAGCGTCTGGACCGGCATCAGCCCCTACATCATCGGCATCTGCAACTGCGATTACGACTGCGGCGCGTACCGCGGCTACCTGCGCAACCGCAAGAAGCAGGGCTTTTTCCGCGCGGAGTACATCTGCCAGATCAACTGGGATCCGTGCAGCGGCTGTAAAGCCTGCATGCGCCAGTGCCAGTTTGGCGCCATGTTCTACTCATCTTTAATGAAGAAGGTGTACATCGACCCGGCGCGCTGCTACGGCTGCGGCGTCTGCCGCGCGGCCTGCAAGAAAAACGCCATCACCCTCGTCCCGCGCGAGTCGGTTGCCGAAGCGGCCAACCTGTGGGGAGGCTAATAGCTATACCCCAAACATGCCTCCTGGATGAACCAAATCGAAATCTGGTTCTCGATCCTGGTGCGCAAACTGCTCAAGCGCGGCAATTTCGTCTCTATCGCGGATTTGAAAGCCAAAGTCTTGGCGTTTGTAGAGTATTTCAACCGCACGATGGCGAAACCATTCAAGTGGACTTACCAAGGCAAACCCCTTACCGCCTAACTCAGGATTTATTTATGCCCAGGTGTACTAGTGACCCCATCCAGGCCATAAGTATCCAAAACCAAAATACTCACGCGCATGGCTATAGCATTCACGCACATACAGACTATGTATATCTTCTTTGAACTCAGTTAGGTCGAAATCCCGTTGATTAAGAATCGCGTCGTTTAATAGCGGCACGATGTTTTCCATCTTGGCATTAATTTTCCAATCCAGCTCATCAAAACCCTTTTCGAGATTTGGATTAACGGGCTCTATTATCAATTCCACATGAAATTTGCCACCAGAGCCTCTGATCATCACCCAATACCTTACCCAAGGAAGAACCTGTGATGCGTCCTCCCCATAGTCAAATCCGAACCCGTGACCGAATTTTCCTTTAGAAACAAAAATCGGTTCACCAAAAATGAAGGTTAAATAGAGTTCGGATTCCGCCGGCTTCTCGTTCGGTTCAGGTAGAGAATCTGCCATCTTCCATCACCCCATTCCAAAAATTTATTTCGCATGGATTGTACATGCTCATGATACGCCAGGGGAAGCATACCATATCGCTTAAATCGAATTCAATCTAAGTATAAGCGAAAACCATCTCGTCAAAGGTGAGGCTTATCCTCAGCTGTCTCTCCTTGGCCGATCGAACGACGTGGAATCCGGGTTATAATCTTTTCATGGATTATAAGAAAACCGCCATAAGTGTTTTAACCAAAAAGCAATGGGGCCAGGCGGTTTACGCAAGCAAACTTTGTTTGCTACAGTAATTCGCCGGGCAAAGGTGCTTTTTCGTAAAAATACTTTCGGCGAATTACTTAACGCAGCCGGGCGGCACGCCTTTGCTAGAATTGGCGGTCATTGCCCGGCCCTTCCCCCTCTCCAAAATCGCGTTCTTCGATTTTGGAGAGGGGGACCGAGGGGGTGAGGATTTCTCGCAAGCATCAAACCGCGTGAGCCGCCTTAAGCAATCGCCTGTGGGAGCCGAAAATTATTACAATTATGGTCTATTTGAAGCTCCCCCTCTCCATGATCGAGCGGTTTTTCTCGATCATGGAGAGGGGGTTCGGGGGGAGAGGTGTGGTGGACTCAAAACCTCGCAAACACCATACTCCGCATGGCAGATCTTCTTGTCTTTTCGTTTAGATCGACCTATACTGAAAGGGGTTTCTCACAAAAAATTGTACGATAAGACCCATTTATCTGTCAGGTGAAATCCTGTGGATTTCAAGCTGCGATTGCTCTTCTAACGCACTGTACGCCAACAATTCAGGAGGGGATTCCGATGAACCGCTCATGGCCGCGACTGCTGTTCGTGATTGCGTGTGGATTCGCGTTTGTCTTCGCGCCGCTGGGGGGCAGCGCGGTCAGCGCACGGCAGGGTTTCGCCGCCGCTGACCCCGGGGTCGCCCCCGGCTGGCTGGTGCAGCGCGTGGATTCTCCGCTTACCTTTACGGAACCGTCTCAGCACAGCATGCGGCTGGATTCGGCGGGTTACCCCAGGCTGGCCTACGGCGGCGACCACCTCTACTACGCCTACCAGGATGCGGGCGGCTGGCATACCGAAGTGGCCGACGGGGCCTGGTCGGTAGGCAGGGGCGCCTCCCTGGCCCTGGATTCCGCCGGGAAAGCCCACATCAGTTATTACGATGCCGCCAACCGCATCTTGAAATATGCCACCAACAAGAGCGGCGCCTGGGTAACCAAAATGGTAGGAACGCGCACCGGGGTCGGGCGCTATTCTGATATCACCATCGATTCGTCCGGCGGCCCGGCCATCGTTTACTACGATTCCTCCAATGAAGCCCTGCGTTACATTTTTTATGATTCAGAATACGGCGGCTGGGGCCCGAACGAGCTGATTGCCGTGGACCTGGACGATCCGGGGCACACTGGCTGGTTCTCGTTCGCGCTGGATACCAGCGTTCTGCCCAACAAGCCCCACGTCAGTTTTTTCCAGACGGACAGCGCCATCAGCCCCACAGGCGACCTGTATTACGCCCATTACACTTCCGCCAACGCCTGGGTGTTTGATTATATAGACTCCTGCGAAGCGCCGGACGAGTGCCGCGCCGGGGAATATAATTCCATCGCGCTCGACCCGGTCAGCAAAATGCCCTCCGTGGCCTATTCGTATACGTTCTTCAGCGAACCCGTGCTGGCGTACGGGGCATTCAACGGGACCACCTGGTCGTTTAACATCATCGATTCGGCCATCCCCAAATACATCGCCCTGGCGATAGACAGTACCAGCAAGGCGCACGTCACCTACCAGTACGGCGGCTTCAAATACCTGCGCCAGCCAGGCCCCGGCGGCGATCCGTGGACGTCGCCCTACACCATCGATGCCACCGGCGGCCCGGGCGAAGGGTCGTCGCTGGCGGTGTTTGGGGTGCTTGCCCATGTGGTGCACTACGACGCCGTAACGGGCGTGCTGCGTTTCGTCGACCATGAGCGCTCCGGCTGGCTGGCCCCCTACACGGTCGCCACCCAGGGCGCCAAAGTCGGCAAATGCGCCTCGCTGGCGGTCGACGGGCTGGGGCGCTCGCACATCAGCTATTTCGACGAAACCCACGGCTACCTGCTTTACGCGCGTTACGATGGCAGCACGCTTGCGGCCAAGGGCAATATTGATGTCAGCGGGACGGCGAGCTGTTCCTCGGTGATGGCGGTGGACCCGCTCACCAACAACCCGGTGGTCGGGCTGGTGAAAGGCGGCAACCTGTACTATGCCGCCTACGCCTCAAACGCCTGGCAGGCGCCCATCCTGGTGGATAACATTACCTCGCTGAGTTACGACGGCTACCAGGATTTTGGCCTGGCAGTGCGCCCGGATGGCAAGGCGGTGTTCGCTTACCGCAGGGACGACGACCTGGTGATGGCTACCCGGGACGGGAGCGGCTGGACGGTTGGAACCGTCACCAGCGGTATCACCGGCAAGATATCGCTGGTGCTGGGCAGCGGCGGCAGCCCGCACATCCTGTTTTATTTGGGTAACCAGTTATCCCACGCCTTCACCTATGGCGTCGGCTGGAAAATCGAGCCGGTGGCGGATGCTGCATCTAATTATTACGGGGCTGCGCTGGCGGCGTCGCAGAACGGCAAGCTCGCGGCGGTTTTCCTGGCCTCTGGCGGCTGGAAAATGCATTACGCGGAACGCACCACCACCTGCGACAGCCTGTCCAAGCTATGCCAGTGGACGGCCCCGGTGCAGGTAGATGAGCAGTGCGAGGAATATTTCTCCCTGGCGATGGACCGCAGCGGCGTGCCCCACGCGGCCTGCATGGCGCTGCTGTCTCAGGGCATGAGCCTGCACTACATCACCCGCAGGGGCAGCAGTTGGTCCATCCTGGAGGTGGACGGAGGCGGCTCGGTTGGATGGTACCCGAGCCTGGCGCTATCGCCTTCCGGCAAGCCGCGCATCAGCTACTACGACCAGTACAACTACGATCTCAAGTTTGCCCTGGCGTGGGATACGGTTTACCTGCCAGCATTGAGGAAGTAATGAAGAAAGGACGAAGCATATGCCCGCACCGGCGGATGAAACGCCCCTCCACCTGCTCGACTCACGCGCAGCCTGGCGCCGGTTCCTGATCTTTCTGCTGGCGGTTGCCATCGTCGTCGGCGCGTGCATGGCCTGCACGCTGCTGGGCGAGATGGTGTTGGCAAATTTCGGATAGGGCGTATTTCCCCATTCCGCGCCCTTGCTCTCTAAATTACTTCGCCAGTACCGGCAGGTACACCGGCTTGGGGGCGAAATATTCCACCCGCGCGCCGACCAGTTCCAGGTTCTCGTAACCATCCTCGACCCGCACCACCAGCTGGTATGCGCGGTTTTGGGGGTCGGTCATGCCCAGTGGGATGCCGGAAAAAGCCAGCCATTGGGGATTGCCGGTTGCTGTCACTGTGCCGGATCGATGTTCGGGCGTTTTCGTATCCGTTGTATCGCCCTCCATAATGTTGTAGGAGGTTGCCTCAAAAATAAGATCGTCCCCGCTATTGATATCTTTGAAGAAGTACGTCGCCCGGCCAATATGTGTATTTGCAGGGGGGTACAGGTTAGCGTAATACGCATGTGACAACGCTCCACTGGTGGGAACAAGCGCTGCCTGGTTCGAAGTGAAGGTTAATGCAGTGTTGTTTGAAGGATAAAAGTCCAGCCCAGCCAGGGTTTCGGATTGTTCGGCGGTAGTGGGCGCTGTCCCAGGTTTATACCGAATGCGCACGCCCCGCAGCGCATGGTTTGCGGAACCAGGAAAAAACAAGATGCCAAAGCGCTGGTTGCCTGGAACGGTCACTCCGGGTGATAGGGTGTAAGCCCTTGTGATTACGTCTGGGGAGGGCGGCTCATCTGGGAAGGAAACATTGGCCAGATATCCCTGAAAACCATTTTCAGGCGACCACCCGACCAGGGCAAAGGTAGGCATTTCCGCATCGTTATCCAGGTAATAGAATTCCATTTCTTCAATCGCCGCACCGGCTGGCAGGTCGAAGAGACTGTAGGTGAAATCTCCTTCCCGAGGCGGGTTGAGCGATATGCGGTTGTCGTAAATAATGAATGGCGCATCCGAGCGGTTGGGGTGGAAATTATACCCGGCCAGGGTAACGTACTCGTCAGCAACGGATGGCGAAGGAACGATCGGCATGTCGTATTTCACGCGCGCGCCCTTTAATATCAGGTGCTCGCTGCCCTTGCTGCGGACCATCGCCACCAGTTGGTAAGCCCACAGGCTGTTAGTGACTTCAATCCACGGCGAGGGAATCACATCTACAAAATAATCTGAGACTTCATGTGTTTCCTGGCTTGTTGGAGTCGCACCCGTACTCAGGTAAGAAAGCTCCCATTGGGGATGAGAATCTACCGGGTTGTCTCGGTATAAAAAGAAATACCCATTTGCGATTGGGTCATTATCTTGATAGTAAAAGGTAACGCCGGTGATGCGGGCCGGCTCGGGGAGGAAGACCTGCAGGGTGAAGTCGCAGCCGCCGTCTACGGTAGGATAGATGCCATTGTCCGCAGTTGCGTAAGTGCAACCGGCGGTGATAGGGCGGAACTCCTGCGGGCTGTAGGGCTGTACATAACATAATGCGTGGTGCGAGTTTCCAACTGCGCTTCGGGCGCGGCCTGCGTGGGGATGGCAGACGTACCGATGAACAGGCAGGCAAGCATGAGCAGGTGAAAAGCCTTTTTAAGCATTTTGCCCCTTTGTATATGGATGAAAAAGGAATGTGGGAATCTTCCGTACGGGTATTATAGCAAAAAGGTGGCTCGCGCATCCTTCCCCGCCACGCAGGTAGGGCGGGCATCCCTGTAAGAACTCATAGGGTAATGACAGGAGAAGCTCACGAGATATACCCGTTTCCAGGGATGAACAAG
>CAYTHO010000139.1:0-9796 GCA_964437595.1 uncultured Anaerolineaceae bacterium | reverse complement strand
GCGCGTGGCATCGCCACGCGCGGTACCCCAATAACCTCTTTTGCCCCCTTTGAGGGGGCGGCGGCGCAGCCGCTGGGGGTGGAAATCGGCCTGTCCCGCAGGGCTATTCGTACTTTGCGAATGGCCCTGTTTTGCGCCCTTATTTCTCTTGACGCAACCGACCGATCAAAGGTATAAAGAAATGAGGAAACCGCATCGTTGAACACAGATTCGATCACCCCCCCTCTGGGAGAGCAGCTCCGCCATGCAATGCGTCGTTGGGTCACGGGCGTTGCCATCGTTACCAGCCGCAGCGCGGACGCCACCCACGGCATGACCGTGAATTCTTTTGGCTCGATCTCGCTCAATCCGCCCCTGGTCACCGTAACCATGAACCAGGATACGCGCACCTGTCACCTGGTCCAGCGCTCAGGCATCTTCGCGGTGACCGTGCTCAGCGCCTCGCAGCAGTCGCTGGCCGAGCAGTTCGCTGGCCGGGCAGATCCCACTGGGCACTTCGACCCAAGCGCCGACCGCATGGCTGGCTTAGATACCTTCAGCCTGGTCACTGGCGCCCCGCTCATTCACGGTGGCATTGCCTTCGTCGACTGCCGGGTGGTGCACCAGCACGTCATGCCGCTGTCGATTCTCTTCATCGGTGAGGTTGTTTCGGCGAAGCTGCCGGAGACCGGCGAGGACCCGATCCCCCTGGTCTACATGAACCGCGCCTTTTCTGGGTTTGGTTGATCTCGGTTTTTCGCTCGCCTGCGGAAAACTGCTTGTGTGTGGAAAGGTGGTTATGATGGAAACAGGCACCCTGAACGAGGATGAACGCTACTGGCTGCTTGAGATTGCTCGCCGGTCTATTGAGCTTGCTGCTCTCGGTGAGTCAGTAATGTCTTTCGACCTGGATACGCTTCCCCCGGCGCTGCGCGAGTTGGGGGCTTGTTTTGTCACCCTCACGCTGCCGGGCGGCGAGCTGCGCGGCTGTATTGGCGGGCTGGAAGCAACCCAGCCGCTGGCCGTGGATGTTTGGGAACACGCCGCCTCCGCTGCCATGGATGATTACCGCTTCCAACCGGTAAAGTACGCGGAGCTTCAATCAATCCAAATCGAAATATCTCGCCTGACGCCCCCGCAGCCGCTCGAATACGAGCACCCTGAAGACCTGCCGAACCTGCTCCACCCGCATGTAGATGGGGTCGTGCTCCACGATGGCTCCCGCCGGGCAACCTTTCTGCCCCAGGTCTGGGAAAAAATCCCCGACCCCAGTGCGTTTTTATCGCACCTGTGCCAAAAAATGGGCGCCGCCCCTGATCTGTGGCGGCGCCGGAAATTGAAAGTGGAAATTTACCACGTGGAAGAATTCCACGAGTAAAGCAGGGGATTAATAAGCCTGGGCGAACCCCTTGTTCACGGTAGCTTCGCTGTAGGCCTGCCCGTACAGGTGCCCCAGAACGGCCTGCCCGTACGCCATCGTGGCAAACGCGCCGATAACGCAGGCAATTGTGCCTGCCCCGGAAATAAACCCGGCCACGATCACCCCTAACAGAACCATCAGGTACGCGCCTGGCGCGGCTCGCAGCAGGCCAAATACTTCCGAGAAGCGGAAAGCCGCCCCCAGGTTGCCGCGCGCGGCCAGGTTGCCCAATGCTGCCGGGATAGCATACGCCATGAACAGGCCGTACAAAACCGTCAGGCCGCCGCAGCACACTGAAACGATGCCGATGACCATCGGGTATGTGTCAGGGTCCATGCTGTCCATCATGGATGATGCCACGGCGATCGGAATGATCATGATAATCATGGGGAGAGAATAAACCAGGGCAACCACGAACCCTTTGAATCCCTCTCCAAGCTGGCGGCCAAAATCGAGCTCTGGCAGCGGGCGCGGATTCTTCTGAATCACGCGCCGGGTAATATCCATCATCCAGCCCATCAGCACAAACACCCCGACGATGGGGATTAGCGTGACCAGGGCCGGGATGAGCACTTTCTTTACCCAGTCTGGGTCTTCAAAAACGAATGTAAATGCCTGGCCAAAATTCATTGCGGGTCTCCTTGCTGTTCGATATGGATGCGTGTTCGGGTTTAGAAGTGCTGGTAGTTATCGACCTTCAATACAAAAATGGTAGCGTGCCGGGTGCCTGGTTCGGCGGCGGGCGATACATTCTGGCGAATGAGTTCCAGGGCATGCTCTACCTGCTCGTCCTCGCAGCCGACCAGCAGGGTGGTGTTGCCGCGCTTCCAAAAACCGCCCGTCGAAGCAATCATCGTCACCCGGAAGCCCGCTGAGGTAAGCGATTGGGATACAGCATCGTGGTCAATGTCACGCAGGATGGAAATGATTAGTTTCATCGTTATAACTCCTCATAATGCTCGACTTCCAGTGAAAAGACGGTGGCCCCGCCAACCGTGATCGGTGTGGGGGTGGGCAGTGGCAGGGGGGCGCTTTCTAGCGGAACGGCGATAAATTCGATCCGCTGCCGGCAGCTTTGGTTGAGCGCTTCAAGCGCGGCCTCGCGTTTATCTTCCGGCATGCCGATCATCAAGGTGGCATTGCGCCGTCCGAGGAAACCACCTACGCTGGGCAGCCGTTCTACCGTCAATCCAAGCTTCGCCATGGCTTCTTTTGCCACTTCGGCGTCCTGGGCTTGAACTACGGCCATCACAAGTATGGGTTGTTGAGTGGAGCTGGTTTTGGATTCGCTCACGTTGGCCTCCTGTTTGGATTTTGGATTCCAATACGTTTGATTCGCCGGATCCATATTTGTTCCACGAATCATTTATTTCACACGCCGGGCCCCATCCACAGAGGCCCTTCAAACCAATGCTGTTGTTTTTACCCTATCGTTATCCGATGCGGACCGGGTTGGTCGATGGTAACTTTCTGTCCGTTTGAAAAGATAACCTCAGTCTTTTCCGGCTCGAAAGTTAACTGCACCTTACGATATTGTACATTAATTGTCCAGGGAAAAGGATTAAATCCGTCCAGCAAGATTTCTTTTTGTCCCAGTTCGCGGATTCCCAGCGTCTGCAAGAATAGGCCAACGGGTGCCAGGCCGTGCAGGTGCCCGCGCTCTCCGGCGGCCAGGCCGGTTTCGGCGTGATAATACTGGCGAAAGTCCTGGTGATTTTTCAACGCGCTGACCACGTTATTCATCAGCCGCGTCACCAGGCTGGTTGCCAGGTCGCGGTAACCGTAACGCAGCAGTCCCTCGCCGATCAGGTGGTTCCACGGCAGCAGCGCGCTGGATATGGCGGAGTGCAGCCCGGGCAGTTCTACCTGCAGGTGCTGTTCGGGCGGGCAGAGGGGAATGCCATAATCGAACAGGTAGCGCGCTTGCAGCGTTTCATCCACCAGTTGGGCGGCTTTCTCAGCATCCGCCGCGCCGGCCCACAGCGGAAGAAACAGGCTGCAGTCCTCTTGCGTATAGTCGGCAGCGACCACGCGAACTTCGTCGTCCTCGCCCAATCCCAGCGCTTCCACCCGCTTGACTGCCACGAAGGTGTTTTGCGTGGTAGCACGCGCCTGCTTGCGCATCCAGGAGAAACTGCGCGCATTGAGCTCTTCGCTGATCTCGCCTTCCTCACCGAAGCCAAAGATTTTAAAAGAAATGGCGTAAGTGCGCTCTTCTTTCGTTTTGATCTGTACAATTAACCGGCGGGGCTGGCTGAAGCGCTTGCGCGAGCTGCTTTTCCCCGGCCCGTTGAATTCGATCAGCGTTTGCGCGGGCGGGCTCAGGTGGGTCTCGTAATCGCGGTAGCGGTAGATCTTCGCCTTGGCATCCCATGCGCTGTCGATCATCTCGCGCAGGGCTTGCTCGCGTTCGCGTAGCGCGGGCAGTGCTTCCGCCGCGCCAGGCTGCAGCGTCAGTTCGCCAGAGAGACGGGCATAAGCGGCATCGGCGCGTTCGGCGCTTTCCAGCGCGCTGCCCATGGCGATCAGGCTCTGGCACTCGCGCAGCAGCATGGCTGCCAGCCCGGGGGCCTCGATCCAGTGGCTGTCAATGCCTCGCGCATTCTCCGACCAGCGGTCAAAGATCGGGCTGTCTTCGATCCCAGTTTGCAGGGCATGTTCCCACACCGGGAAACCATCGCTGTCCCGGTCGTATGCCGCGCTGAACCAGTGGTTGAAAAAACGCAGCAGGCCGGGGAACACTTCCTGGTACCATTCCGGCTGCTTCATGTACGGGGCAACCTGCATGGCAAGCGCCGCCAGCATTGGCTGGGCCATGCGGTGGCTGCGCTGCCCGCCCAACCCGGGCTTCCAATCGATTGCGCCGCTCTCTTCCTGCACGCTGAGGAAGTTGCGCGCCAGCCCTGCCGCCAGTTCGGGAGCGCCGGGCAGCAGCAGGCTGGCGTAGTAATAACTGTCCAGCGCCGTCTGTCCCCCCCACAGGTGGGAGTAGTCGCTGCCGTCGCCGCGCACCGAAAACCCCTGGTCGGGCTGGCGGCTGAGGGCAAAGGACGGGTTGGGAAGCGTCAGCGGGCTTTTCATCAAGAGTTGGAAGGCCGTCTTTTGAGTCAGCGCAATGGCGGTATCCCAATCCGGATTCCCGGTCTGAATCCGCACCGTCTGCGAGGCATTGTAAAGATCAATGCGCGTATGCTCGGCTTCCCAGGGGCGGGCAGTGGTTGCCCGCGCTGTTTCCAGCGAATCTTCATAACTGCGCGTGGCGGCGGCTGCCCAGGTGAACTGGCGAGAGTTTCCCGGGTAAAGCTCAAGGTCATGCGCCAGGGCCGGATACGGGCCGCTGCTGGGCTGCGGGCCGCCGGTCAGAAATACCACCGGGCACAGGTAAGACGTCTCGCCGGCCAAAACCTGGTTGGGCCCTGCCGCGGTAACCAGCATCCCGCCCTGCCGGTCGATGGGGTTCAGCAGCGCCACCCACTCAAAAGTGAAATTCTGCGGCAGGATGCTGTGATTCGTCAGCTTGATCCGCCCAGATGCCACCTGTGACTCAGGAATCCAGTATTCTGCCAGCACTTCCAGGCCGTCGAAAGGTTCGTACTGCAGCGTAAGCGCGTTACTGCTGAACTTCAGCACCCTTGGCGGGGTATGGTAACCAGCGGGGTCCGTCTTGCGGCTGTCTCCGCGCACAAAGCGCGGAAAAAGGCGCATCCAGTGCGCGCGCAGGCCGTATGTTGTTTGCAGCGCCAGGGCTGCTGGCTCGCCGCCCCCCAGGCTTAATTCCCAAATCTGGTCGTCAATGTAATTTGTCGATGTTAAACGGGCATCCGCTGCCAGAGTCAGCGAAAGCGGGTCGCCCGCGGCAAGGTTCCAGTTTTGCATAAAATGATTGTAACACACCAGGTCACGCTGGATGATTACCATTGAGTGACAGACTGCCTGCCCGGGGGAAATTCTGTGGCGCATTGAGGTTGAATCCCGCGCGGCTTCATCCTGTACATATCAAACCGGCGCCCGCAAAACCCGCCGGATATTTTATAATCACCTCATGAATAAAATCGATATCCGCACCCTCACGCCAGCCGATTTGCCTCAGATTGTCGGGTTACAGCAGGTTTACGCCAGCCGCTATCCAGGCGCGCCAGTGATCCCCGGTGAGTATTATCTGTCACCTGCCTTTCACGAAGGGCAGGATGTTTTTTGTGCCTTCGACCACGCGCCCGACGGCGAGCGCCTGGTGGCCTACGCCCCGGTGTATGCCCAGATCGTTCAGGATGGACCGGCAGAGCTTCCGCACCGCCTGTGGACGGAGGTCAAGGCCCACCCCGATCTTCTCGACCCGGACCCGCTGAAAGAGCAGCTCCTGGAGCAGGTCACCCGGCGGTCCAGGGAGCTGGTTCAACCGTTCCCGGGCCGCGCGGCGCGCCTGATCTTTGATTACCGCACCACCGAGCTTCCCGCGATCCGCTTCGTCCTGACGCATGGGTTTGCCTACACCGAAAGCGTGTTTTACCTGCGCCGCGACCTGAACGCCCCGCTCCCGGAGGTAAGCAAGCCGGAAGGCATCCATATCCGCCGCTGGAGAATGGGCAGCGAGCTGGAGCAAACGGCCTATGTCGCCGCGCGCAACGAGTGCTTCCCCGAAGCCCCCATTCAGATGGACGAGTGGCGGTATTATATGCAGTCGCCGCAGTGGGCCGTCGGCGTGATGATCGGTGCTTTTTCGGGCGTTGATCTGGTTGGCGCCGTGAACGTGTACTGGGATGATGAAAAAAACCGGCAGATCGGGCGAATGATCGGCTCCACCGAGGATATCTTCGTCCGCGCGCCCTGGCGCGGAAAGGGTATCGCGCGGGCAGCCATCGTGGAAGGCATGCGCTACCTCATCGAACACGGCCTGGAAGAAGCACACCTGTGCGTGCTCGCGCAGAATCAGAATGCGCTGGGCCTGTACAAAGGCCTGGGCTACCAGGTGATGCAGGAGAGCCGTTTCTACGCCAAGGCGCTCGAATAACCCGATTGGTTTTATCATTTCATTGTAAAAGCCCTTGGGCGAAGTGTCTTTTTGGGAATGATTCGTTCGGAAATTTGTCGGTTTCGGTGTAAAATCACATCACAGTTTGTCATATAACGGTACACCGATGAATCGAACGCTTGCCCAACAACTTTGCGCTGAACTGCTTGCTTTGGGCGTCCGGCCTGGAGGGGTGCTGCTGGTGCACTCCTCGCTGCGCTCGCTGGGGCCGGAGTTTTCGCGCGACAACCAGGGCGCGGAAATCATCGTCCAGGCCCTGCTGGAAGCGCTGGGCAGCCAGGGCACGCTCCTGATGCCCGCGTTGAGCTATGAAACCGTCCATGCGGGCAGCCCATTCTTCGATGTGCGCGCCACCCCATCCTGCGTCGGCGCGCTGCAGGAGTGTTTCCGCACCCGCCCCGGCACGCTGCGCTCGGTGCATCCAACCCACTCTGCGTGTGGGGTGGGGATGCGTGCAGCAGAACTGCTTTCGGACCACCAGCTTGACGTCACTCCCTGCGGCCCGCATTCGCCGTTTGCCAGGCTGCCGCAGGCCGGCGGGCAGCTGCTCTTCATCGGCTGCGGGCTGTACCCAAACACCTCCATGCATGCCATTGAGGAGCGGGTTGAGCCGCCCTACCTGTACAACGGACTGGTGGATTACCGCATTCGATTGGCCGATGGCAGCGAAACCCACATGACCGTGCGCCGTCACAACTTCAAAGGCTGCCTCCAGCGCTATAACCGCCTCGAACTGGTTCAGAAACAAGGACTGTCCAAGGGACGCGTGCTGCAAGCCGAGTGTTACCTGGTCGAAGCCGCCGAAATGTGGGCAGCCGCGCTGGATGCCCTGCGCCGCGACCCACTCTTCTTCGTGGAGCCGGAATCGTGAAAATTATCCGTAGAATTGATTTGGAGGGTGCCTTACGATGAAATATCCATTTGACTGCATTACTGAACTGGTCTTTGTCGAAACCGAGCTGGAAAAATCGGACGTTATCTTTATTCCAGGCGGCAGCCACCCACAGTTGGTGGAAAAAGCAGCCGATCTATATCACCAGGGCCTGGCGCAGTACATCTTGCCCAGCGGCGGCTACAACCTCAAGCTCACCAGTTATAAATCCGAATGGGCATTCTTCAAAGAAACCGCTTTGCAGTACAACGTTCCCGAGTCGGCCATCCTGAAGGAAGACCAGGCCGGCAATACCTTCGAAAACGCCGACTTCTCGCGCAGCACGTTGATCGACCGGGGCATCGAGGTGAAGAAAGCCATCCTGGTGTGCAAGGCTTACCTTTCCCGCCGGGCGCTGCTCACCTACCAGCAGGTCTTCCCGGACGTCACCTTTTTTGTCGCCCCGGTTTACGATTATCGCGGCATCAGCAAAGACTCCTGGTTTCTCAACCGCGGTCACATCCACATCGTCATGGGCGAAGTGGCGAAGATCGGTGTGTATTTTGAAGATCAGGTTGCCGCCTGGGGACAGTACTACCAGCACGCAGGCGAAGAATAAGACTGGAAATTATCGTATTCTTTGCAGCGTTTGCTCTATTTGAATCAGCGCATAAAAACTGTTCACCATGCGGCTGGTTGAACCAAAGTTCATGATGATGTGCGCCTCATTTATCGAGTCGTAAAACAAGTGGGTGGCCAAAACGCCGATGTGCCCGTAAACCCTGGGCAGGCTGCGCAGCAGAAAGAAGAAGTCAGAGAAGCGAATTTCCATCATGCCCAACCCGTAGTAAATGCCTGACCGGAATTTATTGCGGCAGATTTTCATGCCGGCCAATGTGCTTTCTTTCACCAGCCGCCCGTGGTGCAGCGCCCGGTTGAATTTCAACAGGTCTTCGGTGGTGGATACAACGCCTCCGCCTGCCCAGTCACAGCTCAGGCTGGTGTACCCGCTCACCTCCTGCTTGCCGAACCAGATTTTCTCGATATCCTTCTTCGGGGTATGGATGGGTTCAGCATGGAACATCAGGTACGTGTCGCGCATCTCCAGCGGGCGAAAGAACTCGTCTTCCAGGTTTTGAGCAAAGGATTTTCCCGTTATGTTTTCGATTAAGCGCCCCAGCAGTATATACCCGGTGTCCGTATAGAGATAGCGCTGCCCCGGGCGCCCAACGGCCCTCTGGTTCTCGCGGGTAAAATTAATCAGCTCCTGCGGCGTCCACCTCCGCTGCGAATTTGTCAATACATCCTTGACAAAGTTTTTGCCGTTGGTGGTGCGCCCCTCAAAATAATCGGCCACCCCCGAAGTGTGCCCGAGCAGCTGTTCAATGGTCACCTGCTGGGCGTAATCCACGCCCCCATAGACAAACAAATTGTCCAGTTCAGCCGGGCGAAAGAAAGGCAGTATTGGGTCTTTGATCGCGAATGCGCCGCGTTCCGCCAGCATTTGAACCAGCGCTGCGGTGAACATCTTGCCAATACTGGCAAGATGATACGGTTGATTGGTAGAATGAGAAGGGTAAGCATAATCCAGCCCGGTTTTTTCTGAAACCACCCGGATTTGAAGTGGCATCCCCGCGCTTTTCTGGTGGATCTTCTGGAAGTAGCCGTCCAACTCGAGGGCGGCCTGTGGGGCGGTGATTGTTTTTGGCATGATGCGTTCCTTTCAATTGGTAAGCGGTGATATAATATAACTATTAGATATGTATCTAATAGTATCATGCTTGGGCTGGCGAGTCAAGGGCGAAGCGCGCCAGGAAAGGATTGGTATGGAAAACGTTGTATTGGGCTTGTTAATCATCCAGTGCCTCACGCTCTATGAATTGAATCAGGCCTTCAAGCAAGGCATATCCATGTTCTACAGCGCCAGCTATGGCAGCCTGCAGGTGGCTGTCAAGAGCCTGCTCGGTAAGGGGTATATCGTTTTTGAAGAGAAGGTGGAAAATGGGCGCAATAAGAAAGTCTACATCATCACCGAGGCGGGCCGGCAGGCATTTTCCCAGTGGATGCTGGATGAGATCCCGGCCAGTAAGCTGGAAGTGATGGCCCTGGCGAAAGTGTATTTCCTGGGCCTGGTAGACAGCCTGGACCACCGCAAGCGCATCGTCCAGGACATCATCGCCAAGGCCGAAAGGATTGAGGCCCAGCTCAGCGCCCTGGATGAGCATATCCGTCACATCGAAATCCCCGCATCCCATTACGAAATTGCCCGCTTCCAGATAAAAACCCTCGACTACGGGCGTAAGAATTTCGCCTTCTCGAAAGCCTGGTTCCAGGAACTGCTGGACGACCTGGAAGCGGATAATGCATCGGGCTAAGCAGTTTTCTCGTGAAATAGAGAACGTAAGGTGTGTTCTTCTCTGCTCCCTCCCTCTCCGAAACGTGTGGGCTTGCCCCACTTCTGTGGACAGGGTTAAAGGGAGAATTGGCGTTCGAATTC
>CAYTHO010000138.1:0-9847 GCA_964437595.1 uncultured Anaerolineaceae bacterium | reverse complement strand
GTCGGGGGTGGGGTTGAATTTTAAAACGCCCTGGCATAAGCTGTCATACACGTTGACAGCTTCTTGCTCTTTTGCTATGATGGGCAGGAAGCCGCTTCCATCTTCCCTTATCAAACCAACAGTCACTTTATCCGTAAGGAACCTCCATGCTACCCAAAGTTACCCGCGGCACCCTGGCAGACCAGGTCACGGACCGCCTGCTGGAATATATCGAAACCCAGCGCCTCCGGCCCGGCGACCTGCTGCCATCTGAGACCTCGCTGTCCGCCAGTTTTGGGGTCAGCCGCCCGGTCATCCGCGAAGCTTTGAAAAGCCTGGCCGGGCAGGGCGTGATCGAGATCGTCAACGGCAAAGGCGCCCTCATCCGCCCGGTCGACAGCGACCCCCTGCGCCTGTTTTTCCGCCGCGCCATGCAGATGGAATACGGCACCATGCTGGAGCTGATGGAAGTGCGCAAGGGTCTCGAAGTGCAGTCCGCGGCCCTGGCGGCCCAGCGCCGCGATGACCGCGACTTGCAAGAAATCCGCCAGGCCCTCCAGTCCATGCGCGAGCATATCGACGACCCGGAAGCCTTCATCCGCCTGGACGTAGCATTTCACCTGCGCATCGCCGCTGCCTCGCACAACACCATGATGGTCTCGCTGATCGAATCCATCCGTGATGCCCTGCTCAATACCATAACCTTCGGCTTACAAAGCCGCGGACAGTCTCTTCAATTCGAGAGCATTCACCAATCCCACGAACAGTTATTTCAAACCCTGGCCGCGGGCGATTCTCAGGCCGCTATGCAGGCCATGACCCGTCACTTTGATGAAGCCATCCTTGCCATAGCGAATCCCCAGGGGATCACCCCGCCGCAATAAATACTGGCATCACTATAATGAGGAGAGATTTCATGGAACGACTGGAAGTCAGCAGTGGAAAGATCGTAACAGCCAGCGGGAAACCCATCGCCCTGCGCGGCACCTGCGTTGGCGGTTGGATGAACATGGAAAACTTCATCAACGGCTATCCCGGCGATGAAGGCGGCACGCGCTGGTACATGGCCCAGACCATCGGCGCGGAAAAAGCGGAGTTCTTCTTCGATCGCATGTTAGATTACGTCCTCAACGAAGAAGATATCCGCTTTATCAAAAGCCTGGGCGCCACCGTGGTGCGCCTGCCGGTCAACTACCGCCACTTCGAGCGCGATGATGCTCCCTTCCAGTACCTGGAAAAAGGCTTCGCCCGCCTCGACCACGCTGTCGAATGGTGCGAGAAACACGGCATCTACCTGATTATTGACCTCCACGCTGTCCAGGGCTGGCAGAACACCGACTGGCACAGCGACAACCCCAGCCGCCAGACCCTCTTCTGGACGCAGAAGCAGTTTCAGGACCGTTTTGTCGCGTTGTGGGAAGAGTTCGCCCGCCGCTACAAAGGCAAAAACGCCGTCGCCGGTTACAACCTCATCAACGAACCCGTCACTAACGCGCCGTACGGTCGCTTCACCAACACCTACATCCCCAATTTCGACATCATCAATGCCATCTACCGCCGGGCCGTGAACGCTATCCGCGCCATCGACCCCGACCACATCATCTTCCTGGAAGGCGATTACTTCTCCAGCCGCTTCGAAGGGCTTGAGCCGCCTTTCGCCGACAACCTGGTGTACAGCAGCCACAACTACACCATGGCCGGGTTTGGGCCGGGCAGCTACCCGGGCCAGATCCGTGGCGAGCTGTGGGATCGCGCCAAACAGGAACAGGTCTACCAAAACCACGAAGGACCGCGCTTTACCCGCAAGCACAACGTGCCCCTGTGGGTCGGTGAATTTGGCTCGGCCTATAACGGCCCGCAAAACGAAAAAGAAGACCGCCTGCAGGCCCTCGATGATCAGTTGGACATCTTCGGCCACAACGATACGCACTGGACCACCTGGACCTACAAAGACGTCGGCGTCATGGGTTGGGTCACCCTGCCCCCCGAAAGCGAGTACATGCGCGTCATCGAACCGGCCCTGAAAGCCAAGTACGACCTGTATTCTGATTTCTGGATGCGCTGGCTGCCACAAACACCGGTAGCCCAGGAAGTCGAAAAACTGGCCGGCATGATCGAAGACGTCATCGGCGACCCCAACATCGACAAGCGCGCCAACCGCCAGTACCTCTCGCAGCAGATCCTTTCCGGCTACGTTGGTAACTTCTTGCAGCCCTATTATGCCCGCTGCTTCCAGGGCATGTCGGAGAACGATCTCGACCGGGTCTTGCAGTCCTTCGCGTTGAAAAACTGCCAGCCGAACGAAGGCCTGGTCAGCGTGCTCAAGAAGCACATGAACGGATAATCGTTTCCTATTTATTTTGATCCCGGAGGATCGCCCCCATGCAAAAAACCTTTATTGTCCTGCTCATCGCCATGTTCCTGCTCACGGCCTGCACGCCGGGGATGCTGCAAGCACCAACCCCCACTCCCACCGCAACGGTGGTACCCACCATCACCCTCACCCCCACCATCACGCCCGTCCCCACCGCCACGCCCTGGCCCGAAGGCCTGCCTCCTTTGAAGGAGCTTGCCGCGAAGCACAACCTCGATCTTGGCGTAGCCGTTCAGTCGGGCCTGCTGGCAAACGAACAGCCCTACCGCGACACCGTGCTCCGCGAGTTCAACACCATTACCTCCGAGTACGAGATGAAAATGTGCGTGATCTGGCCGGAGCGCGACCGCTGGGACTTCACCGCCGCCGATGCCCTGGTTCAGTTTGCCATGGACAACGGCCTGAAGATCCGCGGGCATACCCTGGTTTGGGTAGGCTGCGAGCCAACCTGGGTTACGGCTGGCGTCTTCACCCCTGATGAAGCCAAAGCCCTGCTCAAAGAATATATCACCACTGTGGTTTCCCGCTACAAAGGCAAAATCTACGCCTGGGACGTATTGAACGAAACCGTTCTCCGCCCCTCGGTGTGGGACAAATTAATTGGCAAGGAATATAAAGCGCTGGCCTTCCAGTGGGCGCACGAAGCCGACCCGGACGCGCTCCTGTTCTACAACGACTTCGACACCGAAAAACCGGGCAGCAAGTTCAACACCGTCTATACCTTTGTCAAAAAACTCAAGGATGAAGGCGCGCCGATCCACGGCGTGGGGTTCCAGGGGCATTTCAAAGTCACTCCGTTCATGGAAGACTTCGCCGAGAACATCAAAAAGATTAACGACCTCGGCCTGGAAGTGCACATCACCGAGTTCGACCTGCCCATCGACCACTACTCCAAGACCGCCCTGGCCGACCAGGCCCTCGGCTACCAGGAAATGCTGCGCGTCTGCCTGGAAGCGGATAACTGCACCACCTTCATCATCTGGGGCTTCACCGATAAATACACCTGGCTGCACGATCACCTCAACGATCCCGAAGCCGACCCATTGATCTTCGACGAAAACTACCAGCCCAAACCGGCCTACGAAGCGCTGTATTTAGAACTGCAAAAGTAATTCGATGCCAGGGCCACGCCCGTACTTACGCGGACCGGGATGGGCACGAAATCACCCGGGCACCGCTTTGCCGTATCATGCGGCCTGCTGCCCGGCGACCCGGTGACCGATGAAACCGTAGAGAACATGGTTTTATAGGGGAAATCATATGAATCGCTTCGCGCTTACCTTCATACTTTTGATCTCCTTATTTTTCACCCCCAGGCAAACCGTGTATGCCGCCCCCGCCACCAGCCTGCTGCTTACCGCATCCCCCAATCCTGTGCTCCTCCATACGGGCATAGACTTCACAGCAGTTGTGACTTCCATCACACCGGAGGATGGGATTCCGAGTGGAACTGTGACCTTTTGGGTTGGGGAAAACATTCTGGATACCGCCCAACTCAACCCAACTGGAACTAGCGAAGCACAGGCGACTATCGTTACGGCTTCTCTCCCTTTGGGAACACATACCATCACCGCCGCTTATGATGGTGATGGCACCTTTACTGGACGTCACAATAATAGTTACCGATTTCAGGATTGCCATCCAGGCTTCAGCCCACACGATAGAGGCAGGGTCTCCACTGACCTTTATATTAACTGCCACCAATAATGGGCCTGCCCTGGCCACCAGCACGATCATGAGTATTGACCTGCCTAAAGGGCTGACGTTCCAATCCGTCACTTCTAACGCCGGATCCTGCGACTGGGACAAAACGATTCTCAGATGCGAGCTCGGCGATATGGCCCCCTTTACTAGCCAGGCTGTAACCGTACATATGGCAGTTCCTCGGGATGCTTCCGGCATGTACACGATTTCTGGCCACCTCGCATCCCCTTCGATCACTCCTCTCGGCGGTCCTTATCCCGCCGTTGCTATGCTTCTCACCGTAGAACCGCGCAGCTTCCTCTTTTTTCCATTTACGGCAAGATGAGCGCCCGGATATGAATATTTCTATGCTCGCCTCTTTAGCGGTTCATGTTGATCCTCAACGTGATAATGTTGCCGTTGCCAAACAGATCATCTCCGAAGGCACGGTAATCTATACACCTGATGGGCAGGCGATATCTGTTCGTGGCGAAATCATGCCCGGTCATCGTTTTGCTCTTCTGCCGATCCCTTCTGGGGAATGGGTAATGCAATATGGTCAGCCCTTTGCTCTATCGAAGGGCCTCTTACCTGGCGACCCGGTGACCGATGAAACCGTGGAGAACATCGTCCCCCAGCAGGACCCCGATCGCCTGGATCTCCTGGCGGCGGACCTGCCGCCCTGGGAAGGACCCCTGCCCACCTTCATGGGCTTTCGCCGCCCCGACGGCAGGGCCGGCGCGCGCAACTGGATTCTGATTGTCCCCACCAGCAACTGCTCCAGCCACGAAGCCGCCGCCATCGCCATGCAGGCGGAGCTTTCTGGTTTGTACACCCGCGAAAAATACCCCAACGTGGACGGCGTCACCGCTATCCCTCACTCCCGCGGCTGCGGCTGCCCCGATATAGTCCCCGCCGGGACGCCCGGGCGCCGCTTTACCAGCCTGCTCGAAGTGACCATGCGCATGCTCGCCAACCACATCCGCCACCCCAACGTGGGCGGGGCGCTGGTGATCGACCTCGGCTGTGAGAAAACCAACCTGTCCGCCTTCAACCACTTTATCGCCACCGACTTCAACCTGCTCGGTAATGGCGCTTACCCATCGGCGCGCGAACCCCGCCCGGTGGATTTATCCGCCATGTATGGCAAACCCGTTTACAGCCTGAGCATCCAGGACTGCGGCGGGACGCGCGCCACCGTCCAGCACGGGCTGGAACTGGTGGCGAAAATGCTGGAGCAGGCCAACCAGACCGCGCGCCAGCCCATCCCTGCCAGCGAATTGGCCCTCGGGCTTGAATGCGGCGGCAGCGATGCCTTTTCCGGGCTGACTGCCAACCCCGCCCTGGGCCGCGCCTCCGATCTGCTCATCCGCGCGGGCGGAACATCCATCATCTCCGAAACGCCCGAATTCTTCGGCGCTGAGCATCTGTTCGCCCGCCGCGCCGTCAGCCGTGAGGTAGCCCGCGGCATCTTCGACCAGGTCCGGCGCTACCGCGAATACGCCGGGCGCAGCGGCGCCAGCCTGTCGGAAAACCCCACCCCCGGCAACAAAGAAGGCGGCCTGCTCAACATCACCATCAAATCCCTGGGCGCCATGGCCAAAGCCGGGCAGGCCCCCGTGCAGGGCGTGCTCGAATACGTCGAACCCTACTGGCAGAAAGGCCAGCCGGGGCAGCCATCCCGCTCAGGAAAATTTTCCGGCGGCCTTTACCTCATGCACGGCCCCGGCTACGACCCCGAAAGCGTCCCCGCCCTGGTCGCCGCGGGCTGTCAGGTAGTGTGCTTTACCACCGGTCGCGGCTCGGTGCTGGGCAACGCCATCGCGCCTGTGATTAAAATCGCCTCCAACAGCGCCATGTACAACCACATGCGCACGGATATGGACATCAACGCCGGGGTGATCCTCGAAAGCACCCCCGTTTCCACAGTCGGCCAGCACATTTTCGCCGAAGTGCTCGCCGTGGCCTCGGGCCGCTGGACCAAAGCCGAAGAAAATGGCCACCGCGAATTTACCATCTGGAGCGAAGAGGGTATTTCGTTATAGCGCTTCTGCATCATCCAGCCCGGTTTCACCGGGCTTCGCTTTTTTTGTAGCCCGGCGCTTGCAGCGCCGGGCGGGGTTGCAAAACGCCCCGCCTTATTTCAAACCCCTTCCACCAAACCGCCAAAAACGCTTTATAATTGTTCTGGTTGCACGTTCTCCACAGCAGTTCAACGGGTTTCCACGGTTCCCTTCAAATAGCGCATCGAGCGCTCTTACGCTTTCGCACGGTTTGATTGACGCTCTTTTGAACCTGTGATAGCATTATCCCATCCCGTGAACGATAACGGCAACGATTCCAGTCACTCGTGGGCAGTCCATTCGGATGCAAACCAGAAAACGGGTAACGATTAAAGATGTTGCGCTGGCCGCTGGCGTATCAACGCAGACGGTCTCCCGCGTGTTAAACAACCGCCGCGATGTTTCAATGGAAACACGCGAAAAAATCCTGGGCATCATCAACCAAATGGGCTACTCCCCCAACGTGCTCGCCCGCAGCCTGATCCAGGGCCGCTCGCACACGTTGGGCGTCATCGGCTATGGATTGAGCTATTACGGCCCTTCCCGCGTGCTCACCGGCATCGAACGCCGCGCGCGCGAGCTGGGCTACTCCCTCCTGCTCAGCTTGCTGCGCGAGCCGGATACCAACGATGGGCAGGAAGTATTCCACAGCCTGCTTTCCCGTCAGGTGGACGGCATCATCTGGGCCGTTCCGGAAATTGGCGATAACCGCGAATGGGTAGTAGCACAAATCAGCGGCGCCTCGCAAACACCCGCTTCAGTTCCCATTGTATTCATCAACATGGAGCCGCTGCCCGGTCTGGCAGTAACCGCCGTGGACAACCGCGAGGGTGGTCGCCTGGCCACCGAACACCTCCTGGCCCAGGGTTACCAGCAAATCGGCATCATCACCGGTCCCAGCACCTGGTGGGAAGCCCAGCAGCGCGAATTGGGCTGGCGTAACGCCATGCAGAACGCCCGTGAAAATCCCTGCGACCTGGACGCCTTGAAAATCGCCGGCGACTGGTATCCATCCAGCGGCGAGAAAGGCCTGGAAGCGCTAATCAGGCGCTGCCCCAACCTGCAGGCTGTATTTGCTTGCAACGACCCCATGGCTGCCGGCGCGCTGCTGGCTGCCCGGCGCATAGGCCTGCGCGTTCCCGAAGATCTGGCAGTGGTCGGCTTTGACGATGTCCCTGAAGCCGCTTTCTATTATCCATCCCTCACCACCGTCCGCCAGCCCCTGGCCGAATTAGGCGGGCGGGCCGTGGATCAGTTAATCGAGCTTCTTTCCAACCACAATAAAGACCAGGAAGGTGAACCGCTCCAATCCGTCTGGCTGCACCCCCAACTCATTATTCGCGATAGTTCAATGAGGAAGTAGCGCGGCTTCTTCGCTCATTCCAGATTATTCATCACCAGTCACTATTTTCTAAGGAGAACAGAATGAAACCAGTAACATTAGGCGTCATTGTTGGAAACCGGGGATTTTTCCCAGCCCACCTCTGCAAAACGGGTCGACAGACCATTCTCAAGGTCCTCGAGCAGGAAGGCTTCAAGGCCATCGCGTTGGATGAAGAAACCACCCAGTACGGCAGCGTGCTGACCGTCAGCGACTCGCAGAAATGCGCCGACCTGTTCAAGAAGCACCGCGATGAGATCGACGGCATCCTCATCACCCTGCCCAACTTCGGCGAAGAAAGCGCCATCGCCAACGCCATGCGCTGGGCTGGCCTGGACGTGCCCGTCCTCGTCCACGCCTTCCCGGATGACATGACCAAGATGACCATCCTCGACCGCCGCGATTCCTTCTGCGGCAAAATGTCCACCTGCAACAACCTGCTCCAAATCGGCATCCCCTTCTCGCTGACCTCCGAGCACTGCATGGACCCGGAAGGCGCCGCTTTCCGCAAAGACCTGCAGAACTTTGGCGCCATCTGCCGCATCGTGCGCGGCCTGCAGGGCGCGCGCGTGGGCGCCATTGGCGCTCGCCCGGCGGCCTTCAACACCGTCCGCTACAGCGAAAAGCTCCTCGAACGGGCTGGCATCACCGTGGTGACCCTCGACCTGTCTGAGCTGTTCGGCAAAGCCGGCAAGCTCAAGGCCGATGATCCCAAGCTCAAGGCCAAGTTCGAAAGCGTCCGCGGCTACGTCCCGTCCGACGGTATCCCCACCGAATCGATGACCCGCATGGCCAAGCTCGGCGTGGTCATTGATGACTGGATGGCAGAAAACGCCCTCGATGCCAGCGCCATCCAGTGCTGGACTGCCATGCAGGAATTCTACGGCGTGGTGCCCTGCACGCTCATGTCGATGATGAGCAATACCCTGGTCCCCTCCGCCTGCGAAACCGATATCGCCGGGCTGGTGGGCATGTACGCCATGGTCCTCGCCTCCGGCAAACCCAGCGCCATCGTGGACTGGAACAATAACTTCGGCGCCGACCCCGACAAAGCCGTCATCTTCCACTGCTCCAACCTGCCCAAGGATCTGTTCGTCGACAAATCCATCTCCGTCGAGCAGGTGCCCCAGATGGACTACCAGGCCATCATCGCCGGCACGGTTGGCAAAGACAACACCTACGGCACCGTGGTTGGCCGCCTGAAGCCGCAGCCCTTCACCTACTGCCGCATCTCCACCGATGACATTAACGGTCAGATCATCTCCTACCTCGGCCAGGGCGAAGTCACCAATGATGTGCTTAACACCTTCGGCGGTTACGGCGTGGTCGCCATCCCCGAATTCCAGAAGCTGCTCAACTTCATCTGCGAAAACGGCTTCGAACACCACGTTGCCATCAACCCCTCCCAGGTTGCCCCCGCGCTCGACGAAGCCTTCACCAAATACCTCGGCTGGACAACCTATCACCACAAATAAATAAAACACGAAGGGCCTCGCCCCCATGGAATCTTCCCGGGGGCGAGGCGCCTACAGGCCCCCTGTCATCGCCAGGGATTGCCTTTTGAGGCTGTGCAAAAGTATTTTTAACTTCACCACCGCCGCAGGTAAGGGCGCAGCAAGACACGGAATCATAACAGTCCAGGTGTACTGTGCCGCGCCCTTCTTCTAAGAAACCTTTCGGAGCGCAACTATGTTACTCGAATCCATCCGCCACGAGCTGGTGAAGCTGAACCAGGAACTGCCCAAGAACCACCTGGTCACCTGGACCAGTGGTAACGTCAGCATCCGCGACCTGGAAAGCGGCTACGTGGCGATCAAGCCTTCGGGCGTGATGTTTGATGACCTGACCGCCGAAGATATGGTAGTGCTCGACCTGGATGGGAAAGTCATCGAGGGCAGCCGTAAGCCTTCTTCGGATACCGCCAGCCATCTTTACATCTACCGCGCCCGTCCAGATGTATGCGGCGTGGTGCACACCCACTCTAATTATGCCACCGCCTTTGCCGCCGTTGGCAAACCCATTCCCGTTTACCTCACTGCCCAGGCCGATGAATTCGGCGGCCCCATTCCCTGCGGCGGATTTGCCCTGATTGGCGGCGAAGAAATTGGGAAAGAAGTGGTCAAATGCATCGGCAGTTCGCCCGCCATCATCATGAAAAACCACGGTGTATTCACCATTGGCCCTTCTGGTAAAGCCGCGGTCAAGGCCGCCATCATGGTCGAGGATGTCGCCCGCACCATCTGGCTGGCAAAACAGCTCGGCGAGCCCGAAGAAATCCCGTCCGATATGGTCGCCAAACTGCACTACCGCTACACCCACGATTACGGCCAGTAAAAAACAAAAAAGAGGGGGTTGTCCGGTTCGCCG
>CAYTHO010000137.1:0-10093 GCA_964437595.1 uncultured Anaerolineaceae bacterium | reverse complement strand
AATCCCCGCTGCAGCGGGGATTTTTGATGCGTTTAGGGGTAATTTTATTTTGCGTAATCTACAGCGCGGGTTTCGCGGATCACGGTTACCCTGATCTGGCCGGGGTACTGCATAGTCTCCTCGACCTTTTTCGCGATATCGCGGGCCAGGCGGGTAGAACCGAGATCGTCGATTTCTTCGGGGCGCACCATGATACGCACCTCGCGGCCAGCCTGAATGGCATAACTCTGGCTGACGCCTTTGAAAGAATTGGCAATTTCTTCCAGGGCGCGCAGGCGCTTGATATACTGCTCCAGGTCTTCGCGGCGGGCGCCGGGGCGGGCGCCGGAAATGGCATCAGCCGCCTCAACAATCACGGCTTCTACGGTCTCCTGCTCGACCTCGTGGTGGTGCGATGAGATGCAGTTCACTGCCCTGGGATTAACGCCGTGACGGCGGGCGAATTCCGCGCCGATCATGGCATGGGTGCCTTCTGTATTATGATCCATGGCTTTGCCAAGGTCATGCAGCAGCGCGCCAACTTTGCACACCTCCACATCCGCGCCCAGTTCCAGGGCAATCACAGCAGCCAGTTTGGAAACTTCGACCGCGTGTGAAAGCTGGTTCTGCCCATAGGAAGTGCGGTACTTCAGGCGCCCGAGGGTCTTGAGGATCTCGGGATGGAGCCCGGCGATATTAGCATCGAACGCGGCCTGGTCGCCGGCCTGTTCGATGTCTTTATCTACCGCGCGCTGCTCTTCGTTGAGGATTTTTTCGATATGCGCGGGATGAATGCGTCCATCGAGGATCAGGCGCTCCAGCGAACGGCGGGCTACCTCACGCCGGACAGGGTCGAAGCACGAAACCGTGACGGCTTCCGGCGTATCATCGACGATGACATCCACGCCAGCCACCTGCTCAAAGGCGCGAATGTTGCGCCCATTGCGCCCCACGATGCGGCCTTTCATTTCCTCATTGGGCAGCGGCACCACCGAAGTAGTGACCCCGGAGACGTGCTCGGAAGCCACGCGCTGGATCGCATCGGCAATGATTTCGCGGGCGCGCTTATCGCCCTCCGCGCGGGCCTCGGCTTCAATTGAGCGGATGATGCGCGCCATATCCGAACGGCCTTCTTTTTCGGCTTCCGCCAGCACCACGGCGCGGGCTTCATCCAGGTTCATCTGCGCAATGCGCTGCAGTTCTACCAACTGCTGCGAGTAGGCCTTTTCAATTTCGTTCAGCCGGCGATCAATGGCGCTCTGGCGCTTGTTCAAGGCCTGCTCGCGCTGTTCCAGCTTTTCCATGCGGTGGTCCAGGTCGGCGCGGCGTTTATTTAGCCGTTCTTCTTCCTTATTGACCTCCTGGCGGCGGCGGACAATCTCGTTTTCACCCTCTTGAATGAACTTGAGCGCCTTGTCTTTAGCCTCCAGTTCAATCGTTCGAGCGTTCTCATTGGCAATCGCGATAATGTTATCCGCGCGGTTCGCCTGTTCGCGGCGATACTTCTCGTTGGCCTGGCGGGTTAAGAAGTACGTCAGCCCGGCCACGACGGCTACATCGACCACAATGATCAACAGCCAAATTACGATATCTATTGGTCCCATAATTCTTCATCCTCATCTTGAGTCAGGGTGTCACTCTCAACTGAAACATGGATTTCATCCCAGACCTGACGAAGGATCGGAGCGATAGTTCCGTAAGTGAAACCACGGCGCATCAAATAAGCGCCCAGCCGTTTGCGAAACGTCTCCCAATCCACACCGGCCAATCGATGGGCGTACTTTACCGCCGATTGATAAGCCAGGTTGTCTTCGTCTCCGGTTTCAGCCAGAGCTCGCTCGATTGTTTCCTCCCCCACTCCCTTCTGACGCAGCTCGATGGCCAGCATTCTTTTGCTGCGGGGACGGAAGGCGGTGCGGTTCTCCACCCAGTTACGAGCAAACTGCTCGTCACCTAAAAGAGAATTTTCTTTCAGGCGCTGGATTGTGGCCGTGACCACACTTTCTTCGTACCCCTGTTCGCTTAATTTCCGCAGGATCTCAGCCTCTGAACGCGCCCGGTAACTCAGAAAGTGCAGCGCTTTTTGAAAGGCGACTTCCTGAGTGTCCTGCTGTTTCAGCCGGTTGATCTCTTCCTCGCTCAAGCGCTGGCCGATTCTCAGCCAGGCGGCCACAATGCGAGCCAGCCCAAAAGCAAACTCCCCATCCAGGTACACACTAATCCGGTTGGGATTCTTCTTTTGTGCCTTGAGCGCTGTAATTTCTTGATCCATCGAAGTTAAACAAACAGCCGTAGAACTGCCCCGGCAGGCCCACGGCTGGAAAAGTCGAATCTATGACTGGGTGTTTGTTGTTCTTTTGTTACGCCCGTTTAAGGCACGCCCCGCTTACTCTACCGCAGGCACGTACCAGCAAAGCCAGTGTATAGAAGGAAGCATCGTTCAAAGCTTGCACACTTAAGATTCATCCGGTTCATCACTTCCATCATACTTTGAAACAGATTACCTGCCTCTTTCCCGTTCACACCGGTTCCTATTTACACACCATCAACGCACCGGAGCTTCTGGCAAGCAAATCTTGACCGTTTTCCTTCGTCAACTTGTTTCAAAACCAGCTTTTATCACTCCATCACAGGGCAGTACTGGAGCGAATCCTTATCCCAGCACAACACAACTCTCTGATCCGTGTCCTGCCCGATCAAAAGAAAGGGCAGAGAAAATGTTAATAATCCTCTTTCCCATTATACATTAGTTTATGTATTTCGCGTAGCTCTACATATAATATTTGTGCTATGCAATTCATTGAATTTGTATCAAGTCTTGAAACTTTCTTGATGAATATTCGTGCTAAAATACTTTTATGGACGGAGCAAATAAACTTTCTTCTACCCCCAAATTGACGCCAACTGCCCGGCATCGCAAGCAAATGCTCTGGCAAGTATGGGTACCCCTGGTGGCCAGTATCGTTATCACCCTGGCGCTGGCGGCGTTGACGATTGTTGGCGCTGTTCAGGGTAACAGTCAGGTGGAACGCTGGGCCAATATTTCCGCCGTTTGGGTGATCCTTCCGGTGCTAATAAGCGGCCTGCTCTTGCTGGCCCTGATCGCTGGCCTGGCTTACGGGATCAGCAAGCTGCTGAAGAAGATGCCGGATTGGCTGCTCAGGGCGCAGTTGTTTATGCTCCGGCTGGCGCTGGGCATCCGCCGAGCAGCAGACAAGGCCACCACACCCGTATTTGCCACAAATACGTTCTCGGCGCGGGTAAGCACCTTGTTTGGTAAAATTTTCCGCCATAAAACGACCTATTGAGCCAGGGCTCAGACCCGAGCCATACATAAGTACCACTTTTAAGGACGGGGAATCATGAACTGGAAGAATCGTACACTGCTGATTGGCGCCATCGCCGGGATCATCGTCGGCCTGGCCAGCGCCTATATTGTTATTCACCGATCCGAGCAACTCCAAACCCTGCCAGAGATATCCCCCGGCGATGGGGTAAAAATTGGCCTGGGTGTGCTGGGCGTGCTGCGCCTGATCGCGGACGTTGCCGAAAAGGGGTAGGGCGAGAAACCACCCACAAACGCGTTTTCGGGGTAAAAACGGATAATCCCGTATTGCAAGGCACGGGGTTATTTGTTTTCAAAAGGGATTGGGACCTGATTTTTCTTTAAAAATAATGATCACCTGAGTGAGGGGGGCACTCAGGTGATCATTACAAGGATTGTAGCACGCAGGAGGGATATGTCAAGCCCTCAATTTCTTTTTTTTCGTTTCTGTTATAATTTTTCCACATGAACACGCCCCCCTTACTGCGTTTCGTCATTGCCGGAAAACTACAGCGCAACTACATTATCACTCCGCAAGGGAAAGCCCTCCTGGATGTTGCCGGCGGCGGGCTGATGTATGCCGCGGCGGGAATGGCGGTTTGGGAGACAGGAATTGGGTTGATCGGGCGGGCGGGTGAAGATTTTCCCCAGGAATGGCTGGCTGCACTTAACGGGCGGGGAATGGATACCCGCGGGATTCATATTCTACCCGAGGCAGTTGACCTGCGTAATTTCATTGCATACACCGATGGCGACCACCGTACCACCGATAACCCGGTCTCGCATTTTGCTCGCCTGGGCATGCCCTATCCCAAATCGCTGCTTGGCTATTCACCGCCCAGCACGCAGATCGACAGCCGTACGCAGCCGGGGTTTCTAACCATCCGGCAAAACGCTATCCCAACTGATTATCTAGACGCAACTGCCGCGCATATCTGCCCGCTGGATTATCTCAGCCAGACCTTGCTGCCTTCCATCTTACGCCGGGGGCACATTCACACGATTACCATGGACCCTGGCACGAACTACATGAATCCTACCTTTTGGGATGATGTCCAGGTTCTGCTGAATGGGCTGAATGCTTTCCTCTGCTCTGAAGAGAAAATTACCAACCTATTCCAGGGGCGCAGCACCGATCTGTGGGAAATGGCTGAAACACTGGCCAGTTATGGCTGCGATATCATCGTGATCAAACGCGGCAGCAAGGGGCAGTACCTGTACGATAAGGTAAGCCGCAGCCGTTGGATCATCCCGGCTTATCCGGTGCAGGTGGTTGACCCTACCGGAGCCGGGGACGCCTTTTGCGGCGGTTTCCTGGCGGGATACCGCAGCACGTACGATGCGCTGCAGGCAGCTATGGCAGGCAACATTTCCGCGGCAATGACAATTGAGGGCAGCTATCCCCTTTTTGCACTGGATGCCCTGCCCGGGCTGTCCAAAGCCAGGCTGGAAGCTCTGCGTGAGACAGTGCGAAAAGCATAGACAAAGCCCATCTCAGGATATAACCATGACACTGCGCTCCCATCCCATAAACTCCGAATTTGCCGCTCGAGTGATCGACCTGGCCTGTGCGATTCAGGCCATCCCGGCGCCAACCTTCAATGAAGGGCAGCGCGCAGCTTTTTTCCTGGAGCAGTTCCGCGGGATGGGTCTGCAAGATATCGAGCGCGATGCTACCGGCAATGTGCTGGCGCGGCTGCCAGGGCGCCATGCCGGCCCTTCTCGCCCGCTGGTTCTCAGCGCGCATATGGACACCGTGCATCCATTCGATACCGTCCTCGGCGTGCGCCGGTTGGATGACCGGTTAATCGGGCCGGGAATTGGTGATAATGCCCTGGGGCTGGCAGCGGTTGTGGGGCTGGCCAAATTGCTGCAGGAAAGGCAAGTGGAACTGCCTGGAGACTTATGGCTGGCGATGAACGTGGCTGAGGAAGGGTTGGGCGACCTGCGGGGGATTCAAGCTATCGTTAACCGCTTCGGCGCAGGCCCGCTGGCGTATCTGGTGGTGGAGGGGATCGGCCTGGGTACCATCCTGAACCGGGGGCTGGGCGTGGAACGGTACCGCATCAGCATGCAGGCCCCAGGCGGGCATTCCTGGGTCGACTTCGGCAGGCCCTCCGCGATCCACGAGCTTTGCAAACTGGTCTCACGCCTGTCCAGCCTGCCCCTGCCGCAAAACCCCTGCACCACGATGAACGTCGGAAGAATTGAGGGGGGCACCTCCATCAATACCATTGCCGCCCAGGCCTGGTTCGAGCTTGACCTGCGATCAGAAGACAGCGAGACGCTGGAGAACCTGGTCAGAGAGGTTCACAACCACGCCAGGGCATTCGAACAGGCGAGTGTACAGGTGCGGATAGAACGGATCGGCAAGCGGCTCGCCGGGCTGCTGCCACCCGAGCACCCATTGGTGATGCTGGGCCGAGAAGTGCTGTCTGACCTGGGGATCGACGCGCACCTGGATATCGCATCGACGGACGCAAACCTGCCGCTCAGCCGCGGTTATCCATCGATATGCGTTGGCGTTACCCATGGCAACCAGGCCCATTCCACAGATGAGTTTATCCTTACCACGCCGGTAGCCCAGGGCCTGGCACAACTATACCTGTTGATCACCCGGGCCTGGGACCGGTTAAGATAAATGGAGGACAGCATGCATCCTAGCGCGCAAAGAGTACAGAAAGCATTGATCGAATTGGGCTACACCGGGCAGGTGATTGAGCATGAAGGAAGCACGCGCACAGCGATTGAAGCTGCGGAGGTTGCCGGCTGCGAATTGGGGCAGATTGTGAAATCGCTGGTATTCCGTCTGCAACCGGTAAATGAAACCGTGCTGGTGCTGGTGAGCGGGCCAAACCGCGTACACGAAAAGCGCCTTGGGCGCCTGCTGGGGGGCACGCTGGAGCGCGCCGATGCGGACTACGTGCACCAGGTCAGCGGGTATGCCATTGGCGGCGTTCCGCCAGTGGGGTTGAAAAATCCGCTAAAAACGTATATAGATGAGGACTTACTGCAATTTCCGACGGTCTGGGCGGCGGCAGGCACATCGAATGCTGTCTTTGAGGTTGATCCGCGTGAACTGGTGCGGATGAGCAGCGGTCAGTTGGTGAATGTGAAGTGAAGCAAAACGAGGCGCCGGAGCGCCTCGTTTTTATTGTAGTACCGGTTTTTTATGTGCCCTCTTCCCAGGAGTTCAGGTAGGCTACCTGTTCGGCGGTCAGTGTATCGATGTTGATGTGCATGGCAGCCAGCTTGAGGCGGGCAATTTCGCGGTCGATTTCCAGCGGAACGCTGTAAACTTTCTTTTCCAGGGTGGCAGCGTTCTTGAACATGTACTCGGCGCTGAGGGCCTGGTTGGCAAAGGACATATCCATCACGGAGGCCGGGTGGCCTTCGGCGGAAGCCAGGTTGATCAGGCGGCCTTCGCCCAGCAGGTAGATACGGCGCCCGTCTTTCATTACATATTCATCCACGAAGGGGCGTACCAGACGCTTACTGGTTGACAGCTCGTCCAGGGCGGGGATGTTGATCTCCACGTTGAAGTGGCCGGAATTGGAGATGATCGCGCCGTCTTTCATCGCCTCAAAATGAGCGCGGTCCAGAACGTTTAGATCGCCGGTGACGGTGCAGAAGATATCACCAATGCGGGCGGCTTCGGCCATGGGCATTACCCGGTAACCATCCATCACCGCTTCCAGAGCTGGCAGCGGATCGATTTCGGTGACGATGACGTTGGCGCCCATGCCGCGCGCGCGGCTAGCCAGCCCGCGCCCGCACCAACCGTACCCGGCAACGACGAAGGTTTTCCCGGCCAGCAGAACATTGGTGGCGCGGATAATGCCGTCGAGGGTGGATTGGCCGGTGCCATAGCGGTTATCGAAGAAGTGCTTGGTGCTGGCGTCGTTGACGGCGACGATGGGGAAGTTCAACGCCCCATCAGCGGCCATGGCGCGCAGGCGGATGACGCCGGTAGTGGTTTCTTCGGTGCCGCCAATCACGCCCGGCAGCAGGTCGCGGCGTTCTTTGTGCAGCACGCTGACCAGGTCGGCGCCGTCATCCATAGTCATCTGCGGCTTATGGTCGAGGGCTGCGCGCAGGTGCTTGTAATAGGTGGCGTTGTCTTCGCCTTTGATGGCGAAAGTGGGGATTTCGAAGTGGCTTACCAGCGCCGAGGCCACGTCATCCTGCGTGGAGAGCGGGTTAGAGGCGGTGAGAACCACATCGGCGCCGCCGGCTTGCAGCGTGCGCATCAGGTTGGCGGTTTCGGTCGTTACGTGCAGGCAGGCGGAAACGCGCACACCCTGCAGCGGGCGCTCTTTCGCGAAGCGCTCGCGGATGAGACGCAGTACGGGCATTTCTCGTTCTGCCCATTCGATCTTCAGGCGGCCACCATCAGCCAGCTTGGGATCTTTGATATCATAACTTGCCATAACTATTCCTCCAGTTTGAGTAATACGCCTGACGAAACAAATCGCAAGGTGAGATCCGCATCATTGCCACCCGGTGTAAACGCGGGTTCCATGATGCGATTAGTTTAGGAAAGTAACACGTCCAATGCGCCCTGATCATCGAAATGCTGGCGAAAACGTGCTACAAACGCTGCGGGGGTATAAGAATGCTCCTGCGGGCCGCGGGTCTCCAGGCAGTAGGTGGCTGCCAAAACACCCATCTGCCCGCAAATCTCCCAATCCAGGCCCAACGTCTCGCCGCGCACGAAGCCGCCGCGGAAGGCGTCGCCTACGCCGGTGGGGTCAAGAATCTGCTTGGGGGGCACCACCGGGACCATATACTGCTTTCCACCGGTATAAATCGCGGCGCCCCTCTCACCCAGGGTGACGACCAGCAGTTTTACCCGACTGAGCAGCGCCTCTTTAGAGAAGCCGGTATGTTTTTGGAGCAGTTCAAATTCGTACTCATTGACGAACAGGCTGTGGGCGCTCTCCGCGCCACGGCGCAGTTCCGCCGGGTCCGAGCGGACCACCTGCTGGCCGGGGTCGTACAGGTAGGGAATGCCATTATCGCGGCATTCGATCACATACTTATCCATGGCGCGAGGCTCATTGGGTGAAATGATAACCAGGCGCGGGGCGGGTTGGATATCCAGCACCGAAAGCTCGGAGGCGCAGGCCATGGCGCCGGCATAGAAGCTGCTGATCTGAGCATTGGCCCGGTCAGTGTTAGCGAAGAACGAAGCGGTGAACTTCTCTGGGATCACCTTGACGCAGGAAGTATCGACGCCCTGGCTCTTGAGCCACTCATCGTATTCGGCAAAGTCGATCCCCGCGGCGCCCATCAGGATAGGCCGCTCGCCAAGCAGCGCCATGGTGTAGGCGATATTGGGGGCCGTCCCGCCGCGCTGCTTGATCATATCATCCACCAGGAAGGAAACGGTAATCTTATCGAGGTGCTCAGGTAAGATATTTTCCTTGAAATAACCTGGGAAAGACATCAGGTAGTCGTAGGCAATCGAACCGGTACAAACAATACTCATGGCATTTCTCCTTTATTATATCCGCGGCAGGTTCATGGCGAAAGGTGGGTAGATGACCCCCTGTTCGGTTACGATCGCCGTTATCAATTCGTGCGGGGTAACATCAAACGAAGGGTTGCGCGCCTTTGCGCCCTGCGGAACGACGCGCTCCCCGTGAATCTGGATATCTAAAACTTCGGCCTGGTCGCGCTCTTCGATGGGAATCTGGTCGCCATTGGACAGGGTGATGTCAATGGTAGAGGTTGGCACAACGGCATAGACTGGCACGTGATTGGCATGGGCGGCCAGCGAGAGCATGTAAGTGCCAATTTTATTGGCTACATCGCCGTTGGCTGCCACGCGGTCGGCCCCGAAGAACACTTTCTGGGCCTGCCCGGTGCGCAGCATATACCCGGCCATATTATCGGTGATAATCTCGTAGGGAATGCCGTACTGCTCCAACTCCCAGGCCGTCAGGCGGGCGCCCTGAAGGCGCGGGCGGGTTTCGTCGACCAGGACGTGGACGCGTTTTCCCTGTTCCCAGGCCATGCGGATGACGCCCAAGGCTGTGCCCCAATCGACCGTGGCTAAAGCACCTGTGTTACAATGGTGAATGACCGTATCGCCATCGTCAATTAAGGCAGCGCCATGGGCTGCCATGCGACGGTTGATCGCCACATCTTCATCGGCGATGCGCTGCGCTTCATCTACCATCAAGCCGCGCAGCAGATCCACAGAACAGGCAGGGTCGGAGGCGGCAGTTTGCTCCAGCACATTCAGCATGCGCTGAACCGCCCAGAACAGGTTCACCGCTGTTGGGCGGGACGCCTTCAACATTTCTGCCGCCTTTAAAATTTCTACGGTAAGATCGTTTAAGCAGCTTGCTTTCGAACGGCAGGCGGCGAGGGCCATTCCAAAGGCCGCGCTGGCGCCAATTGCCGGGGCGCCGCGCACAACCATGCTGCGGATGGCATCCGCTACCTGGGAATAATTGGAGAGCGTGACAACCTCAAACCGGCCAGGCAGAAGGCGCTGGTCGATCATTTTGATTGTATTGTCATTTGCATCCCAGGCTACCGTGCGCATAATTCACCAAAAAACGCCCTCATCTGAGAGCGTCTAAGTCTCGGGCAAGCACAGTTTAACATGCCTTCCGGTGTTTGTAAAGTATTGACACATTCAAAATGATCCAGTATAAGGCTTTCCATGCGTAAACGCGTATTCTCCATACTGATTATCATACTGTTCACAATTAGCTGCAGCACTCCTGTTACGGTGCGGTTCATTCCAACCAGCACCGCCGCCGCAAGCCCCACCCC
>CAYTHO010000136.1:7356-10101 GCA_964437595.1 uncultured Anaerolineaceae bacterium | reverse complement strand
GACGGCGACGGCGATGCCCTGACCTACGCCATTGCCTCCAACCCTGCCCACGGCAATTTTATAGTCACAGCGCCCTCCGTCACCTACACCCCCAACGCCAACTGGAGCGGCACGGACACCTTCACCTTCCAGGTCGGCGATGGCGCGCTCAACTCCAACCCCGCCATGGCAACGATCACCGTCACCCCGGTCAACGACGCCCCCATTCCGCCCGCCCAGGGCAGCGTCACCTGGCAGATAAGCAAGCCCTACACCCTCGTCATCCCCGCCTTCACCGACGTAGACTCGACCGGCCTCACCTACACCGCCCGCCAGCAGGGTGGGGGAGCCCTGCCCGCCTGGCTCACCTTCAACGCCGCCACGCGCACCTTCAGCGGCACCCCGCCCGCCAGCAGCGTGGGCAGCTACGTGCTGGAAGTCACCGCCAGCGATGGCAGCAAGACCGGCACCCTCACCTTCACCCTCAAAGTCGTCAGGGAGATCAAGGTCTACCTGCCCCTGTTGAGCAAGTAAGCAGTCAAACACAAGGCCCGGCGCAAGCGCCGGGCCTTGTGATTTTAACACTTACCCCGCGATCAGCAGGCTGCGCTCGATGCGCGGCGTGAGGTCGGTGATGCGCCGCTCCAGTTCCCTGGGCAGGTCCAGGTTGGGGTTGCTGGCCAGGTCGTCCCACAACTGCGTGACGAATTCCGCCAGGCGCGCTTCCACCCCCGCCCACATCTTCCCGGCCTGGTAGCGGCGGCCCTGCTGGATCATGCGGATGAACAACTGGTAATCGGGGTCGTTCGCAACCCCGGCCATAATCAGCGCTTCCTTGCGCGCCGGGAGCGTGTTGCGCTCCGTGATGAGGCGGCCCAATAACTCCGGGCTGGTAAGATACTGGATCAGCCGCAGCGCCGCCTCGTGATCGCGCGAATGCTTCCACAGCGCCAGGTACGACCCGCCAATATACGGCACCCCCGGCGGCGGCGCGATGCGCGTATTCTCCGCCACCACAGGGATCTGCGCCGCGATCGCGCGGATGCGCTGCTTCACCCACTGCCCGCTAAAGCACACCGCCACCTGCCCGGAGGTGTACACCGTATCGATCTGGTTATTGACCCGCATGTTCGCCGGGTCGATGAATTTGTGCATCCCGAAGTAGTCCAGCAGGCCCTGGCGCGTCGCCGGTTCCAGCAGTGTCATCTTGCGCAAATCGGGCGTGCGGAAATCTCCGCCGCGCCCCCACACAAAGCTGGACAGAATCTGCATCGCGCCGTAGCCGTTGGCCATCACCAGCGGGTATTTATACCCCGCCGCCTGCAGGCGCGACAGCGTGTCAGCCATCGCCTCAGGCGTGGCAAAAGCGCCCTGTTCAGAGACGCCCGCCTTCTTCAGTATATCGGCGCGATAAAGGATCAGGCGCGTGTCCAGCACCCAGGGGATGCCGAAAATCTGCGGCACGCCCTTTTCTGGTATGCGCTCCACGGCATAATACGCATCTTCCCCGCCCAGCGCCTGGATTTCCGCCGGGGTGAAGATGTGCAGCGAGGTGGTATTGGCCAGCGTCTCCTGCCAGGTGGAGCCAATCTGAGAAACATCCGGGCCGGCCTGGTTTAGCGCAATTTGCAAGATGGGGTTCCAACCGCTGCCAAAGTCGTAGTGTTGCGTCGAGACGTGGATACCTGTCTTCTGTTCAAACGCATCCAGGTTCAGTGATGGTACATCTGCCATGGTGGTAAATTCGATATTCGCCATACGCCCCCGTTCAGGTTCGCGGTAGAGTGCGCCGCAGGACCGGCGCATCGCTTGATACCATTATAAATCATACGCTCTTGTCTGACATCTTCCTGTGCTATATTCATTATGCCATGCTTTGGTTATAAATTGGTTAATTATTGGTTAATATATCGTTACAATAACATTGCTCCTTGCAAACCGCCCCCGCTTTTGCTACGATATCAATACATAACATACTTAGGTATTGATCCAATGGGGGAACTGCGGATGAAAACAGCATCAAAATTCGCGCGCTGGCTGCTCATCATCATCGTCGCTTTGCTGGCGACAGCCCTCCTGGCCTATGCCGGTTTACTTTGGATGATGGCCCACCCGCAGCCCACCAGCCACCGCGCCGTGCTGGTTGACCTGGATAACGACGGCGACCTGGACGCCGCGCTGGCCAACGGCGTCAACGAAGGGCGCTGGCAGAATATCCTGTGGATCAACCAGGGTGGGGCGCAGGGTGGCGCCGCCGGCGCATTTGCCGCCAGCCCCCAGCGCCTGGGCGACGCCGAATACCTCGACCTTGCCGCCGCCGACCTGGACTCCGACGGCGACACCGATCTCCTTTTCGGTAATACCTGGGGCGAGCTGCACCTCTTCATCAACCAGGGCGGGGCGCAGGGCGGCGCGCTGGGCCAATTCACCCTCAGCCAGAAACTGCGCGGGGCCGAGTACTGGGGCGGCTCGCACCCCACCGCCCTGTCCGACCTCGACCAGGACGGCGACCTCGACATCTTCTCCGCAAGCTGCTGCGGCGGCTGGATGTGGCGAGATAATGGACAATCCGAACCCCTGCCGGCCTCCGTCGCCATGTGGACCAACCAGCGCTCCGCCGGGGGCAAGCCGGACTCCGTCCGCGCGCCGCTTTTCCGCCAGATCGTGGTGCCCGTCGACTCGCTGACCGGCACCCAGGCCCTGGCCCTGGGCGACCTGGACTCCGACGGCGACCTGGACGCCTTCATGGCCAAGACCAGCGAAGAG
>CAYTHO010000136.1:0-7256 GCA_964437595.1 uncultured Anaerolineaceae bacterium | reverse complement strand
CGACCTGGACTCCGACGGCGACCTGGACGCCTTCATGGCCAAGACCAGCGAAGAGCTCCAGGGGGAAACCTTCACTTCCCACTTCGCCTACCGCGCCTGGTGGAACGACGGCGCGGGCAGCTTCACCATCGGCCAGAGCAAGCTCGAGTCGCCTTCCGTGCGCGACCTGGCCCTGGGCGACCTGGACCGCGACGGCGACCTCGACGCGCTGGCTGGCACCGCCGAGGGCGCGCAGATCATCCTCAACCAGGGCGGCCTGCAGGGCGGCGAGACCGGCCAGTTTGCCCTCCTCCCGAATACGCTCGGCAGCCAGCTCACCCAATTCGTCTTCCTCGGCGACCTGAACTCCGACGGCGCCCTTGACGCGCTGCTGGGCGGGCAGGGCTCCGCCTCCGTCTGGCTCAACGACGGCTTCGCCGGGTTCCACAAAGCGCAGGGCGGCCTGGGCTATTCCAACCGCCACGCCATCGCCCTCGGCGACGTCGACAACGACGGCGACCTGGACGTATTCGCCGCCCGCCTGGCTGAGAGCTATACCGTCTGGCGCAACGACGGCACAGGACGTATGGTGCGGTAGGGCGGGCATTCCTGCCATCCGGTAGGGCGGGCATACACAGTTGCTCGCAACCGCGCCTGCCTTCTTTCCCGCCCCGAGTCGCGCCATCTCCCCAATCCCCCGGTAGGGGCGCAGCGAGACTTTCAGGCATCCTTACCTATCCAGCCCCGCGCTGCGCCCTGCCGCTGCCTGCCCACCCCACGGCGTGGAACACCACCAGGGCGCGCCTGCCCTCTATCACCTCGTTCCACCTCTCCAGCGGTGAAACGTCCCTCCCCGCGCTCCGCGCCCCTTCGGACCGAACCCCCAAAGAATACGCGGAACGTACCGCAACACACGGATCGGCTAATCCCCAATCTCCAATCCCTTGCTCCCATTCCCCATCCCGCGTACACTTAACCCATGCGAGAAATACCCTCCCCCGAATCCCGCCGCTTAGCCCGCGTGGCCCGCGAGCGCGAAAAAATCCGCGCCCGCCGCCCGGCCCGCGTCACCTACGACCTGCCGCCCGACCTGCGCCAGCGCATCGCTGCCCTGGCCGAAGCCCGCGGCCTGCCCTCCAGCCAGCTCGTCACCCTGGCCCTGCTGCGCTTCCTCAAAGATTACCAGGCCGGAACTGTCCCCCTGGAGCCGCTCCAGCAGCCCTCGCGCTCCCCGCGCTACCAGTGGAACCTCGTCTACCCCGACGATTTGCTCGAAACGCTGGTGGAAAAAACGAAAAAATAGTCCCTTGCGTGTAGTTGAACAACAAAAGTGCATCCGGCGGCGGCCCGATGTGGTTCGCCATCACCGCACGGGGGCGCAGCCCCCGCGCTAACGCAGCGTGTAAGCCCGGTCAAGCCGGGCTGAACCCGCCCTCGCCGTTACCATGCCAGCCCGGTTTCACCGGGCTTTACCTCTCCCCATAGCATCGGGGCTGCGCCCCGATGCGCCCCATCCCGCCCCGCTGCCGCGCGATCCGCCCCATCACCCACCCGGCCCTACGGTTTGCCAGGCATCCCTCTCCAAAATCGCGGTTTTCGATTTTGGAGAGGGAACGAGGGAGAGGTTCTTCTACTTCCCCATCTTCACCACCAGCACCCCATACCCCTCAATCTCCTTCACCGGCGCGTACAGCCGCACCGCGCCGCCTTCGTCCGCATCCAGCGGAGCCACTTCCCCCTCGCCGTACAGCAGGGTAGGGGTATACCTCCCGCGCAGCCCCGACTCCTTCCACCCGATGGTGAAATCCTTCACCGGCTGGTCGCTCACGTTGATCAGCACCAGCACCACTTCATCGCCCGGCGATGAACCATCCCCCAACACCCGCAGCGAGGCCAGCACCTGCTTGCTGGTCGCCGACCCCGCTGTGTAGCTGCCCGTGCGCAGCACCGCGTTCTCATTGCGCACCTTCAGCAGGTCGCGGTAGCGGTTGAGCAGCGAGTCCGGGTCATCCTGCTGCGCCGCCGCGTTGATCGTCGTGTAATCCTCGTTCACCGCTTCCCACGGCGTGCCCGTGGTGAAGCCGGCCCCCGCCTCCGCCGACCACTGCATCGGCGTGCGGATCTGCGGGTCCGGTTTGTCGCCGCTCATGCCGATTTCCTCGCCATAGTAGATAAAGGGCGTGCCCGGGCCGGTCAGCATCACCGCCGCGGCGGCTTTGGCGCGGTTCACGTCGCCCATCATCTTCGTCATCACCCGCGTCTGGTCGTGGTTAGCCAGGAAGAACCCGTAGCGGTTCTCCGGGAAGGCCTTGGCCGACGCCACCAGTTCCCGCTCGATGCGGTCAGCGTAGCCGAAGCCCACCCCCGCCAGCACGTTCTCGGCCAGTTGGAAGTTGAACACCATATCCAGCGCCTCGCGCTTCACGTACGCCGAAGATAAAATTGTCGGCGACCACACCTCGCCCACCACAAACGCCTCCGGCTGGGTCTGCTTGACATGCGCCAGGAAGCCCTTGAGCCATTCCTTGGTCTCCGGCGTATCCTCCTGCAGCTTATCCTTCTCGATCAGGTGCTTGGCCCCGTCCACGCGGAAGCCGTCCACCCCCACGTCCTTCAGCCAGAAGTCCGCCACCTTGTACATCTCCTGCGTCACCGCCTCGCTGCGGTAGTTCAGGTCGGGCATGATCGAATCGAACACGCCGTAATAGTAGCGCCCGCCCTGCTCGTGCCACACCCGCTGGCCCCACGGCCCGGCATAGCCCGGGTCCGTGTCCTGCCAGATATACCAGTCCGCGTAAGCCGAGTCGCCCGCCGCCGAGGCCTTGAACCACGGGTTCTCGTTGGAGGTATGGTTCATCACAAAGTCGATGATGATGCGCATATCGCGCTGGTGGGCCGCCTCCAGCAGCGCCTTGAACTCCTCCATCGTCCCGTACTCCGGGTTGACCGCGTAATAATCCTGCACGTCGTACCCGTGGTAGGTGCCGGTGGGGTAAATGGGCATCAGCCACAGCGCGCTCACCCCCAGCGACTCCAGGTAATCCAGCTTCTGCGCCAGCCCGTTGAAGTCGCCCACCCCATCCCCGTTCGAGTCTTGGTAGCTGCGCACGAACACCTCATACACCGCCGCCTCGCGCCACCAGGGCGCGCTCAGGGCGGGCTGCGCGGTTTCGGTCGGCGGGGCGGCCTCCGTGGGCGGCAGCGGCGTATCCGTCGCCGGAGCGGCGGGGGCCGGGGTAGTGGCCTCCACTACCGGCGGCTGCCCCGGAGTCGCGCTCTTTGGCAGGCAGGCAGACAAAACGACAGCGGCAGCCAAAACCAGGCAGAAAACACGCAACAAACGCATCTGTTTTTTAATCATGATCATCCATTCCAAAACGCATCCGTTATGCCGGTGTATCCTCGGTCAGCGGGCTGGTTGGCGGCAGCGCCCATAGAAACCCGAGGGTCACCAGGCCGCCCACCGGAACCAGCAGGAACAGCATCCACCAAACGTTTTTACCGCTGTCACGCAGCCGGCGCGTTCCTACCGCCAGCAGCGGCAGCAGCACGGCGATCAAGAAAATCGCGCCAACCGTCTCGCTGATGTACGTCAGCGCCGCGATGACCAGGGTAATAAACAGCGCAAACCACCAGAATTCCGCCCGCGTCGCGCGTCCATTAAAATCAGCGTACTTGGTAAACGCTATCCGAATAGCCTCAAAAAAAGTTACCGGGGTCCCGGCATCGCTGGCATTCGTATTCAATTCACTATTCACTTTAAACTCCCTGACAGCCTTGAAGACTGTATCTTTGAAAGATGCGGCCCAATCCGTTAAATTGAGCCTGGCTGTATTTTCAGGGAGTTCGCCCGCGCCCGCAACTGTGGATTCCCTTAGTTTTAGGATTAACTCGACTCTAGAGCTTACCTGAAGCCTGGCGTAGATGTTTTTAAGGTGGAATTCAACCGTGCTTTCAGTGATATGCAGCGCTAAAGCAATGGCCTTATTGCTTTTCCCTTCCAGCACAAGATTGGCCACTTCCCATTCGCGTTTACTCAATGGATTCGATTGCGTCATGTTCGTTATTTGTTTAGTAGTTATAGGCTTCGTACAGCCGCGCCGTCACGCCCACCACAATGCAGCCGCCCACGAGGTTCAACATCGCCGCTGGGATCATCACCGTTATCATAGCCTTAACCTTGCCGAACTTCTCCACTGTATCCAGGGCCATCGCGACCAGAGAAATCGGGGCGCAGCCAGAAAATCAACCGCATCGATCCGCGAACCTGCACGCTCTTACCTCCCCCTTTCCGAAATCGCGCTTTTCGATTTCGGAAAGGGACCGAGGGGGTGAGGATTTTTTCATGCCACCCATACCCGTTCTGCTCCCCTCTCCATTGTCGCGCTTTTCGACAATGGAGAGGGGGCAGGGGGAGAGGTTGAAGTTCCCTACTACTAGTACAGTCGGGCATAAATACCTATGTTGTTATTCGTCGGTTCTGCCCGACTGTTTAAAGTACCCGGCGCTGCGCGCTAACCATAAAGGTATTTATGCCGCCGGGTACTAGTTAGCCGCCCCGATGAACAGCGCCGCCAGCCCGAACACCAGGCACAGCACCAGCAGGATCACGACCGCCACCGGGATCAGCACTGTCGCCACCGCCTTACCCGTGCCGAACTTCTCCACCGTTTCCACCGCGCGCACCTGCATGTAGATGCCGTAGATTGCCACGGCCAGCCCGATAGGCGCGAGGCACAGCGAAATGATCGACCCCGCCCCCATAGTCCCCGTCAGGTCAACGCCGGCAGCCCTGCCAGATGCGATGGTACTGATCAGCGAAATCGGGAACGAAACGATGCTCACCGGCCCCTGCGCGGCCCCCAGCGTGTACACCAGCTCGCTAAAATTCCCCTTACCGCCCAGCAGCATCGCCACCAGGCGCAGAATGCCCCCGCCGATCGCCAGCCCGAGCACTGCCAAAATGGGGGTAACGATGGCAACACAGATCAGGTTGGTCAGCGCGCCCGCCGTGCCTGCCGCGCCGCCCCCCAACTGCTGCGCCGGGTTATACCCCGTCACCTGGTAGACCACCGCCTGCAGCACGCCAAAAATCAGCCCAAGCACCGCCACCCAGATAAACGCCCGCTGCGGCTTCGCGGTTGGGTCCGCCAGAATGCCGCGGAAGGTATCCACCGATGGGCGGGTGACCACCCGCCGCCACACCTCGTACCACGGCAGCACCTGGCCTTCGTTCATCATCGAGGGCATAAAATTGGGGTTTTCCATCAAACGCCTCCACACATGCAAGATATGAGGCTTCACCCGTCAACTAAGACAGCCCCAAGAACATTATATAGTCATTTTGATCAAGCAGCATACGCCGTAAACCCCCTCTCTCCACCAACCGCAAGGCGCGCTTCGCCGCAGCAGGCAAGCCAGTAAAAACGCTCCGAAATAAGTAAACCGCCATAAGAACTTTTACCAATCGTCAACATTGTCAGGCGGTTTACTCGAGTAATTCGCCGGGCATAAATGCACCTTTGATTAAAGTACTTTCGGCGAATTACTTAGCCGCGTCTCGTCTATAATAAACACACACTGAAAGAGACGAGGAGAACTTCCCCGTGACCGGATTGATCGAGCTGACATTCCTGGTAATTGCCGTGATGCTGGTGCTGAGCGTTGCCGCCAGCAAATTCTCCGACCGCTTTGGGGTGCCGGCCCTGCTGATTTTTTTGGTTATCGGCATGCTGGCAGGCTCGGAAGGGCTGGGCGGCATCTATTTTGACGACGCATCCGCCGCCCAGGCCGTGGGCCTTTTCGCCCTGGCCATTATCCTCTTCTCCGGCGGCCTGGATACCGACTTTCAAAGCATCCGCTATGTGCTGAAAGAATCGCTCACCCTGGCCACCCTGGGCGTATTCATCACCGCCTCCATCCTGGGCTATGCCGCCCATCGCATCCTGGGCCTCACCCTGCTGGAAGGCATGCTGCTGGGGGCCATCACCTCCTCTACCGATGCCGCCGCGGTGTTCGCCCTGCTGCGCTCGCAGGGCGTGCGCCTCAAGGGCAAACTATCGCCTGCCCTGGAGTTCGAATCGGGCAGCAACGACCCCATGGCAGTGTTCCTCACCATTGGCCTCATCCAGCTCATCCAGAACCCCGAACAGTCGCTGGTCAGCCTGATCCTGCTCTTCTTCCAGCAGATGATCATTGGCGGCATCCTTGGGCTGGTCTTCGGGTGGCTGCTGCTGTACCTGATCAACCGGCTGCGCCTGGGCTACGAAGGGCTGTACCCGGTAATGGTTTTGGGCATCGTTCTGCTGGCCTTCTCCGTCACCTCGCTCCTCAAGGGCAGCGGCATCCTGGCCGTTTACCTGCTGGGCCTCACCTTGAGCCGCGCCGACTTCTTGCATAAGCGCAGCCTCACGCGCTTCTTCGACGGGCTGGCCTGGCTCTTCCAGATCATCATGTTCCTCGTCCTCGGCCTGCTGGTGTTCCCATCCCAGCTCGTACCGGTCATCGTGCCGGGCATGATCCTGGCCGCCATCCTCATCCTGGTGGCGCGCCCCATCAGCGTCTTGCTGTGCCTGATCCCCTTCCGCTATACCGTGAAGGAAAAGATATTCATCGCCTGGGTGGGGCTGCGCGGCGCGGTGCCCATCATCCTGGCCACCTACCCGCGGCTGGCCGGGGTGGAACATTCCAGCCTGATCTTCAACGTGATTTTCTTCGTCGTGCTCACCTCGGTGTTGATCCAGGGCACCACCCTCACCCCCGTGGCCCGGCTGCTCAAGCTGGATGACCCCAGCGAGCCCCGCCCCAACTACCCCCTTGAGCTGAACCCGCTCAAAGGCTGGCGCGGGGAGCTGCGTGAAGTCATCGTCCAGCAAGAATCCGTGGCGGTCGGCAGGGCCATCTTCGAAATGAAACTGCCCCCCGACTACCTGGTGGTGCTCATCTCACGCGGCGAGCAGTTCCTTATCCCCAACGGCAGCATCATTCTTCAGGCCAACGACCGCATGCTGGGCCTGGCCAGCCCGGAAACGCACCAGCAGGTGGCCCGCATGGTCGAGCAGGCCAGCACTGGCGAAGCCCGCTGAAACGCCCCCACCCCATGCCCCCCGGTCCTCCCGTAGGGGCGCAGCGAAAATTCATAACCGTCACCATCCGCCAACCCCCGCGCTGCGCCCTGCTGGGTCATCCCACACCTTGACCCTCGCGCAATACCCGCCTGGGCGCAGCGCAGCCGAGAATGGCCCCGGGGGCGTTTCGTACCGCTGCGCCCCCCCCCC
>CAYTHO010000135.1:0-10375 GCA_964437595.1 uncultured Anaerolineaceae bacterium | reverse complement strand
ACCCCAGCACTCACTTAGCAGGCGAGCCCAATCGGCCTCTCTGGCACCTCCCCAAATTGTTAAGCATTCCCCGATCGCCTGTCCGAACCCTCTCAGGAAGCATTCCAGCGGAGGGAGTGGGATTCGAACCCACGGTGGGTTGCCCCACACTTGTTTTCAAGACAAGCGCCTTAGGCCGCTCGGCCATCCCTCCTGAAGGGGAACCGCAGCTTGGGTTTGCGAATTGCATTTTACCATACTTGCTAACCCCGGACAATGTAATTCGTAAAAAATCTTCACGGAAATAGCTCCTGGGCAGCTTATAGCACTAGGGCGTAAAACCCAGGGTTTGTAGCCCTGGGATAAAAGCCCTTCACTCGCTTTAGCGGCTTCAGCCCAAAAGTTGACAAGAACACCTGTTCTGTAGCATACTAGTGGTATATAGTAGATATGAAGCTAAAACAGGCGAACAAACCCTACCATACCGACCACAGTATTGTGTATAGCTGCCAATACCACGAGATCTTTTGTCCAAAGCACCGCCGTCCGGTTTTGAGCGATGCGGTTGCGGCAAGGATGAAAGAACGGGTACTGGAAAAGCAAGAGGAATATGGATACCCGGTAATGGAAATGGAAGTCATGCCGCGGCATACATGCCGAGACCATGTTCACCTGCTTCTGGATGTTGACCCGCGGGTTGGGGTTCATCATTTGGTAGCGAAGATAAAAGGCAATACCTCGTACCAGCTTCGCACAGAATTCCCCTGGCGAAAGAAACGCCTTCCGACCCTCTGGACACGGAGTAAGTTCATTTCTACGCTTGGGGCAGTCACTCTGGATGTCGTGCAGCAGTATATTGCTGACCAAAAAGGCGCGTAATGATCCGCAAAGCCTTCCGCTACCGGCTCTACCCCAACACCGAACAGCAAAAGAAGCTGGCCATCCAATTTGGACACGTGCGCTTTGTCTGGAATTGGGCGCTGAATTTGCGAGAAACAACGTACCAGGGAACCGGTAAGGGCCTGACGTATAACCAACTGGCCGGGAAACTGGTAGAGCTAAAAGGCACGCCTGAAGCGGAATGGCTAAAGGAGGCCGACTCCCAGGCGCTTCAACAAAAGCTGCAAGACCTGGATAAAGCGTACAAGAACTTCTTCGAGAAGCGGGCGAAGTTCCCTCACTTCAAGAGCAAGCGAGACAATCAGTCCATCCGTTACCCGCAGCGCTTCAAACTCTCCGAAACCAGAATCTACCTCCCCAAAGTTGGTTGGGTGAAAGCGGTGTTTCATCGACCATTGGAGGGTAAAGCAAAAAACGTTACCGTGTCGAAAACCAAAAGCGGTAAATACTTTGCTTCAGTCCAGTGCGAGATGGAACTTCCCGAACCCGCGCCGCACAACGGCGAGGTGGGGATTGACCTGGGGCTTAAATCCTTCCTGGTCACATCGGACGGCGAAAAGATCGACCACCCGCGCTGCCTTCAGAAGGCAGAGAAGCGCCTGATCCGTTTGCAGCGCCAATTGTCCAGGCGGGCAAAGGGATCTCGTGGGCGGGAGAAGGCGCGCATCCTGCTCGCTCGCCAGCACGAGAAGGTGGCTAACCAGCGGGAAGACTTCCTGCACAAGGCCAGCCGGTCGCTCATTGATCGTTACGGGTTCATCGGGGTTGAAGACCTGAATTTGCGCGGGATGCTGAAAAACCACTGTCTTGCAAAAGGGATCGCCTCTACTGGTTTTGGTATGTTCCGGCTGATGCTGGAATATAAGGCGAAGTGGTATGGAGCATGGGTAGAGCGCATCGACCGCTTCTATCCATCCTCCAAAACCTGCCATATCTGCGGGTTTGTGCTACCGGAGTTGTCTCTCGCAGTCCGGGAATGGGATTGCCCGGCATGTGGAACGCATCACGATCGAGACCATAATGCGGCAATCAATATTTTGAACCAAGCTAGGCTGGGAGCCAGCCGAAGCCGAACTTCGCTTTGCGAAGTTGCCGCCGGTGGAGAGTGTGTAAGACCTGGTATCCAGGCAGTGCTCGTGGAAGCCGGAAGCCCACCCGCCTTTGGCGGTGGGTAGTTCACGAAAGCAGGTAGGCCAGCACCCACTGGGTGGTGGCGACGAGGGCCTCCAGATGGGTGCGCTCGTAGTTATGCGAGGCATCCACTCCTGGCCCGATCAGCGCTACCGCCACATCACCTCCAGCGTGCCAGTATGCCTCGCCGTCCGACCCGTAGTACGGGTAGATATCCACCTTATAGGGGATGGCATGTTCTTCGGCCAGGCCGCGCAGCTTCTGGCTAAGGTCGTAGTGGTACGGCCCGCCTGAATCTTTGACGCACAGCGTGGCATGAAATTCATCCGAGGTTTGCGCCCCGCCCACCGCTGCCATATCCACCGCCACCAGTTCCGCCACTTCCGGCGGAAAGCCCACCGCCGCGCCGTGCCCCACCTCTTCATAGTTGCTGATCAGCAAGGTGGTGTCTTGGGCTGGCTGCAGCCCGGCATCCTGCAGGGCTTTTACCGCCGCCACGATGCAGGCCACACAGGCCTTGTCATCCAGGTGCCGCGAGCGGATGAAGCCGTTGGTTACCTCCACCCGCGGATCGAAGGCCACAAAATCGCCTACCTCAAGGCCCACCTGGCGCGTTTCCTCGGCGCTGGTCGTGCGCGCGTCCAGTCTTACTTCCAGGGTGTCCTCGTCCCGTTTGGCTTCGCTGACCTGCCGGCCAAACACGTGCGATGAGGCCGCGGTCAGCAGCACCGACCCGCGCAGCGACTCGCCGCCACGAGATGGGAAGACCGTCACGCCTTCACCCTCAATGGTGTTCCACGCATATCCGCCGATCTGGGTCAGCTTCAACCGCCCGCTGGACTTGATCTCTTTAACCATGCCGCCCAGCGTATCGACATGCGCCGTCAGGCCGCGAGCCGCGCCGGGGGTCGCCCGGCTGCCGGGCCACTGCGCCAGCAGCGCCCCTTTGCGGTTTTGCCACAGCTTCAACGCCGGGAACTGCGCCAGCATTTCCTGGGTCAATGCCACGGCTCGCGCCGCATAGCCGGTCGGGCTGGGGGTGTTGAGCAGGCGGGTCAAAAAATCGACCAGGAATTCGCTATCAATGTTCGGAAGGGACATAACGGTTTCCTCGACTACCCTGAAAGATGGTGGCAAAACGCGCAATGATACTTTCCCAAAATCAACGCGCCTGTCGCGTATTGCGATGTTACCAGATTATTATAATAACAATCCTTTTGAACGTCTCGCAAAGTCGAAGGTCATCCTACAGGGATGATCTCTGTCACTTGCTTGATAGATTCCGTTCGAATAAACTGTTACAGTAAAAGGGAGTATTCTTACCCGTATTACCAAAAGAGGAATATTCAAATGCAGATCACTCGTCAGGCTGATTACGCACTTCGAGCTATGCTGTACCTGGCCCAGCTCGAGCCAACACAGCGCGCTGCCACCAGTCAAATAGCTGATGAACAGCATATCCCCCCATCGTTCTTAGCCAAGATCATCTCGCAGCTGTCCATTGCCGGGTTGATCCATACCTCGCGCGGCGCGCGGGGCGGCGTTTCGCTGGCCCGCACCCCCGGCGAGATCACCATCCTGGAAGTCGTCGAAGCGATCGATGGCCCCATTTCGTTGAATGAATGCACCCACAGCGCCGGCTCCTGCCCCTTTGGGGAATCTTGCCCGCTGCGCCCCTTGTGGTGCGAGACGCAATCCGAGCTGGTTGCCCGGCTGCGCAAAACGACCTTTGCGCAATTTGTTTCCGAACAGCAGCCGGTTAGCCCGGCCTAGGATCTCCTCGACCGCATCAGGAGAGATCAAAATGGGGGCACTCCTGCGAAGCTGCCTATCCATCATTGTTTTCTTGGCGGGAGTGATCTGAAATTCCTCTTGCTGATCCTTTTTGAAGGCTGTCCCTACCCTCTCCGGTTACAATGGAGAGGGTAGACTGTTGTAAGTCAAGGAGCGTGCATGTCGATCCCCCTCCTTCCTTCTACTGCGGCGCGCCGGAAAACCCTGCGAATGCTGGGCGGCGGCCTGCTGCTGGTAGCCGCCGCGATCGCGCTGGTCACTGCCTTTGCTCCCCTGGAACGCACCCTGGGCGAGCGCGCCCGGCTGGTGTATTACCATGGCGCCTGGGTATGGGCCGGCAAGCTGGCCTTTGCCGCAGCCGCCCTCGCCGGGCTGGTGGGCTTGCTGCGTAAACGCTCTGATTGGCAGCGCGCCTCCCGCGCGCTTGGGCATACCGCGATGTTCTTTTGGCTTACCTACCTTCCGCTCTCGCTGTATATCCAGCAGGTGAACTGGGGCGGCATTTACTGGGATGAGCCGCGCTGGCGCATCCCATTGATGCTGGGTATCACCGGCCTGCTGCTGCAGGCCGGCCTGGCGCTCATGGCTGACCTGCGTATTACCTCGCTGGCAAACATGATTTTTGGTGTGGTGCTGTGGGTACTGCTGGGCAGCGCTCAGAACGTGCTGCACCCCGATTCGCCCATTTTGCAGTCCAACGCGGTGCGCATCCAATTCTTCTTCTCTGCCCTGCTGCTGCTTTCGATCGTGTTTGGCGCGCTGCTCGCCCGGCTGCTTTATATTCTCCAATCTCCTCACCCGTCTGAATAATGGAGCCACGCCGCACCAGCCTTGCCCCGCAGGTTGTCCTGTTTGTCGCCGCGCGCATGGCTATCAATGCCGCTTATCGCATGGTGTACCCGTTCCTGCGCTCGTTTGCTTCGGGTATGGGCGTGCCGCTGGAAGCGGCTGCCCTGCCCCTGACCGGGCGCTCGCTGGTGGGTGCACTGGGGCCGCTGCTGGCCCCGGTGGCCGACCGTTACGGGCGCAAGGCTGGCATGCTGCTGGGCCTGGGGCTGTTCTGCCTGGGGGTTGGACTGGTGGCGGCCTGGCCTTCCTTCCCCACCTTTTTCACCGCGCTGGTGCTGACCAACCTGGGCAACCAGGTTTTCCTGCCGGCCATGCAGGCCTACCTGGGCGACCGGGTGCCCTACCTGCGCCGGGGCCGGGTGCTGGCGGTGACTGAATTTAGCTGGTCGCTGAGTTTTATCCTGCTGGTGCCGCTGGCGGGCGTGCTGCTGGCGCGCCTGGGCTGGGCGGCGCCTTTCTGGATGCTGCTAATCCTTGGGGTGGCGGCGCTGCTGCTCATCGCCCGTTGGGTGCCCTACGACCGCCCATCACACCTCTCCGGAACGGACTCTGCTGCAGCACGCCAGAGTCGCAGCCTGAAGCACAGCCTCCGCCAGGTGCTGTCGAGCCCGGCTGCGTGGGTGGCGCTTGCCTTCAGCCTGCTCGTCACCCTGGCGAACGAAGTGGTCAACCTGGTCTTTGGGGTGTGGCTTGGGGATGCCTTTCATCTGCAGATCGCTGCCCTGGGCCTGGCCGCCACCGTGGTGGGCCTGGCCGAGCTGTGCGGAGAAGGAGCCAGCGCGGCCCTGGTGGACCGGATCGGCAAGCAGCGTGCGGTGCGGGCGGGGCTGGCCGTTACCAGCCTGGCGGCGCTGGCTTTACCGCTGCTGGGGCACAGCCTGATCGGCGCGCTGGCCGGCCTGTTCTTGTTCTACCTGGGCTTCGAGTTTACCCTGGTCAGTTATATTCCCCTGATGACCGAGGTGCTGCCCGAAGCGCGGGCTACTTTAATGGCCGCTAACCTGGCAGCCTTTTCGCTGGGCCGGGCGCTGGGCGCGCTGGTTGGCCCGGGGTTGTACGCTGCCGGATTTTGGGCTAATGCTCTGGTCGCTCTGGCGCTCAATGCGCTGGCCCTGCTGGTCCTACGCCGGGTGCGTGTTCCGGAGGCCTAATAAGGACCTCGTCAGGGCTGTGCGGATACCCAATCGCTGCCCAGGATGATGACGATATCCGCTGGCGGATTGGCATCTGAGCGGTGAAACAGCCGGCTGCCCTTCAGGTTGAGCGCTTGAATGCAGAAATCGACCGTGGCCTGTTTGCCGGTATATTCATAAATGGTGGTCGTGCTGTAGTGCTGGCTGGCGTTTTCTTCTCCAATTACCTTAACGCCTACCCCTTTCAGCAATTCACCAGCCTTCGCGGCCAGTCCGCCGGTGGTGGTGCCATTCTGGATCAGCACCGTAGCCTGTTCGCCCTGCATCGCCGTGGCCGGGTCGATGGTAGCTACCATTTCCGTTGCGACAGATACCTCGCCAGCGCCTACCGTGCCCTGCCCGGTAAACACCTGGTCGCGCAGGATACGGATCTCTTTCAAATTGGGGATGAGGATCGACTGCCCATCCTCGGTGTTGGTTGTCGCTTCCACCTGTAAAGGCGTCCCAATCACCCCTTTTTGGATGTTTTGTTCGTCGATCTGCGCGGCCAGCATGGCCAGGCGGATTAGTTGATCCAGGCTCAGGTTGATGTTAATACCCGAGGCGAGTTCATAGTATAACTGTGGGGCCCTGGATACCAGCGTTGGCAGCATATCGAACTGCACGACCTGCTTGCGGATCGCCATGATCACTTCTTGCTGGCGGCGCGAACGATCGAAATCGTCGTTTCCTTCATAGCGGTTGCGCGCATAGGCCAATACTTCCGCGCCGGTGAGGGTCTGGGTGCCCACTTCTAGCTTGCGCGTGTTCCCTGGCCCAATGGGGTCGATGACGATCTCCTCGCGGATTTTCATGTCCAGCCCGCCCATCTCATCGATAAAGCGCACAAAGGCGTTGAAATCCACCAGCGCGTAGTAATGCACCGGTATGCCCATCACTTCTTCGACGGTTTTCATCGCCAGCCCAGGCCCACCGCCCGGCAGATTGTTCATCTCGCCCAGGCGGTAGGCGGTATTGATCTTGTTGTATCCCGACCCAGGTATATCTACCCACAGGTCGCGCGGGATAGAGATCATCCCGGCATTTTTGCTGGATGGATCGATCGAGAACAGGATCATCGAATCGGTGCGGGGAATATCCCCTTCCTCCCAATCGCGATAATCCAGGCCCATGAACAGCAGCGTAATCCGGCTGCTGCCGTCCCACGCAACGGGTGTTGGATCATTAGCCCGCATCAATGGCCCGGCTGGCACGCGGACAGGGCCGGTGTTTGTTTTGGCCGTTTTCCCTCCAAAGGGGGACGCCGAAGTGCCAGGGTTCTGCTGGGCGGAAGGAAAGGCGCTGCGGATCCAGACCACGGCCAGGATCGCGGTACCGCAGGCGGCGATAACGAATGCCACCAGGGTGATCAGCGTTACCCGGTCAATGCGAGGTCGCGAACGCGGCTTCCGGGCATAAGTCGGCGGCATGGAGGCTGTTTACCCCATTGGGGGCGGGGGGACGGGCAGCGCTTCGGTTGGAGTTTGCGCCCATTTGTCGCCCTCATCTATCAGCATGACCGGTATATCTTCAACGATAGGATATTTTCGGTCGCAGTCCTTGCAAACCAACCAGGTATCCTTCACTAACTCTAAATTTCCTTCTTTTCCTGGCTCCCGCACGCACACCGGGCAGCGCAAAATCTCAAGTAAATCAGAAGGGATCATCTTTGCTCCACCAGATCAAAATTCGTTCTCGGATTAGGTTTATTGTACCACTGCTGCAAATGGACTGCCGGTGAAAATTTTCCGCCCGATCAACGATCGCTGCCCGGCCTTATTCGGAGGGCAGCTCGGTTCCTGGCCCGTATTCGAATACATCCGCCCAGGGTTCGTAATGGGTGTAAAACGTGTCTTGCAGGTAAACCGCATCATTGCGGTACACGATGCGGTTCACGGTGACATCCGCGCCATCCGCGGAATAATCCACCTGCCGGATCGTCCCGCTGGGCAGGTCAGGGTTTTCGCGGTAGACCGTTTCGGGGGCGGGAATGATGTTGGTCGGGCCGGTTGTCTGCCAGTCTACCCGGCGGCCATCCGAGGTGGAGTAAAACTTCCAGGTGATGCTGCTGGCGGCTGGGTTCACGTAGGTTTCCATCAACAGCCAGTTGGGCGTGTCGTTGGTGAACTTAAAATCAACGATGGGCACAAAGACGGTGGCGTCTAGCCCGGCAAAGTCCGGGTTGATGCGGTTGCCGGCGACTTTTTCATAATAGTACACCCGGTAGGCATGCGCGTGCCGTTCAACTACCGGGAAACCAGCAAAAAAGGCTGTGCGGAACAAGGTGGTGCTCACCTGGCAGACCCCACCGCCCACGCCTTTGATGGTCTGGTTGCCGATGATGATCAGCGCTTCGGCGTAGCCATTATCCAGGGTGATATCGCCCAGCGCGGTAGCCATGGAGAACGTTTCGCCGGGCGCCACCAGCAGTCCGTGAAATTTGCTGGCGGCTGTTTCGATATTCTGCACCCGCGAGCTGCTCGATCCGTAAAAGAAGGATGTCTCCGCGTGGACCAGCTCGCGCACGCCGATTTCTTCTCCGGTGACTTTATCGGAGACCGGCGGTTCGGTGTATGCCATCTTCAGCGCGATGGTGTGGTCGCCTCTGTACAGCTTTTGCTGGATGTCTTGGATACTGCTTTCCACATCCAGCTGCCGCCCGGTGATGGATGGCTGCAGCACTTCCAACTGGCGGGTGTCATCGTTGAAGATGAAGCGGGCATTTTGCGGTAGGCGGGAAAAGGAAGGCGCCAGGCTGTTCAGGTAAAGGCGCAGCGAATCGCTGTTGAGGCGCACTTCGTACTGCACTCCGCTGTCCGACTGTACCCGCTCAAAGTTCAGCATGCCGGCCAGTGTTTGGGGGTCAATCACCCAGGGCCCGGTCGGGCTGCCGCCTTCCTCTGGCTGGTTGAGCGTGAGCGGTTCTTTGAGGATGGCGCGGGCCATCTCGGCCTGCTGGCTGGCATCCATAATGACCGGCGCGCTCTCATCGATGAACAGGTCGAGCACCCCATCACGCATGGTTTGCATTTGCAGTGAGATCAACAGCAGCGACTTTTGGATATTTAACGTGCGCCCCACCTGCCCGGGCAGTACTACCACGTCCGTTCCCTGCAGCTTCACGCTGGCTTCTACCGTTGGTGTATCGATTTCGCGGGCCAGCCCTGCCAGGTAGGCGTAAGCCAGCCGCTGGTCAAAAACCAGGTTGGCAGAAATGGTATGCCCGGCATACCAGGTGTAGAGCTGTGTTTGCAGCCGGCCCAGCAGCGAGCCCGAGCGGCCCACATCATACGCGCTGCGCGCCGAAGCCTCCGGATCCAGGCGCAGGCCCAACTCAGCTGGGGTGGCCGACCAAATGCGGTCTCCGTCGCGCAGCAGGATTTTGCCCTGGTTGGGAAAGGCCAGCTCTGTGGAAATGCGCTGCTCGGCTTCCTGCGGGCGCAGCTTGCCTACATCTACTCCGGCCACGCGCACGCCAGGCAGAATTCTCCCGGCAAACCACACCTGCGTGCCCAGGTAAAAGACAAACAGGCTGACGCCGAAGATTACCAGGCCCAAGAAAACAGCGATCAGCACCTGTTCGATGGAAAAATGGGGCCGTGTTCGAGGGTAGCGGGTGGGGGGATAGTAGGTAGCGCTCATGGTTTCCGATTATATCATTTAAGGAGAAAAAGCATCTGATTTACCGTTCAAGCATGGTGCTCGCCATAGGAATAAGACGCCGGTTGGCGAACAAAGTTCCAGGTGCGCCTTCTTGGGAGAAAGAGAATCAATTTCAAAAAGCCCCTTGACAAACCGGTCGAGCGGTTGTAGAATCTTGCCTCGTTGCCTGGCAAACACAATTTGTCAGACAACAGGTGGGAAACCACCAGGGTAAAAAGAATTTGCAAGAATTTCTTGCACAAAATTCAAAAAAGACCCTTGACAATGCAAGACACATGAGATACAATTAAATCTCGTGAGCAATACAGGGTCGGGCGTAAGCCTGATCAGTAACAACGGAAAACGGCACAGCTAAACTTGGCAGAGTACGTTGCAAGAGGCGGGCCGGTGCGAACAGAAAAAAGCTGAAAGCATCGGTCTTTTTGTCGCCAATTGTCGGGAATGTGCCCCAGAAAGCGCAAAATACCAACCGGGACCTTAACAATTGAAGAGTGACAGGAAGACGGGAACCTGAGGAAGACGAGAGAGTTTTGACAAGGAATCGACATTCGCAAGAATGAGAAAGAAGCATTTATGCGGAGAGTTTGATCCTGGCTCAGGATGAACGCTGGCGGCGTGCCTAATACATGCAAGTCGAACGGTGACGAGCAATCGTCATAGTGGCGAACGGGTGAGTAACGCGTTGGTAACCTGCCCCGGAGAGAGGGATAACAGGCCGAAAGGCTTGCTAATACCGCATGGACAGTAGAGGAATAGCAGCTTTACTGTAAACGGAGTAATCCGGCTCTGGGAGGGGCCTGCGACCCATCAGCTAGTTGGTAAGGTAACGGCCTACCAAGGCGATGACGGGTAGGGGACCTGAGAGGGTGGCCCCCCACAATGGAACT
>CAYTHO010000134.1:0-10787 GCA_964437595.1 uncultured Anaerolineaceae bacterium | reverse complement strand
CAAGGTGCGGTTTTCCTCAAGGGGATTACCGCACTACTTTTTGTCTAAATACGAAGTACAAAACAAAATGCAATAATACTTCATCCGTCTAACAACGGCAAGGCCCGGATTCGCTGTTGGCGGGACTTTTCAAACACGATTACGGCTGTTCCCCTCTCAAAAGGCGAAGCGGCGAAACGCCCTGCAAAAGGCAGGGGCGCCTAATCCTTGCGGGTAATGTAAAAAGAATATACCCCTTCGGGCGAGACCGGGTCGAGGAACACCCCCCGCGCAATTTGCCAGGGCAGCCACAGGCTGGCCCGGCTGGGCGCCAGAATCCACCGCCCGGTGAGTTTTTTGCTGACCAGAGCCGGGACGCCAAAGGCATGGCCAACTTCCATGCGGTGCAGAGCCTGCGCGGGGAAGTAATCCCAGTGCTTTTCGATGGTAAAACCGGCGCGGTCCATGCGTTCCTGCCATACCTCGTAAGCATCCGTGTGCTGGTGGCGCGAGATGCGGTTGAAGAAGCGCGAATACCAATCCGCCGCGCCGGACATGCCCAGCCTGCGGAAGGTTTGCGTGCCGAGCAGGTCACGGGTAAAACGGTGGTTAGGCACGCAGAAAATAAAGCGCCCGCCCGGGCGAATCACCCGCGCCACTTCCATCAACACCGCTTCCAGGTGCGGGATGTGCTCGAGCACCGAGTTGCTCACCACGCTGGCAAAGGCCCCATTCGGAAACGGGATTTTCGCGCCATCCGAACGGACCAGCATGCGGTAAGCGCTGCGCGTGCGCGCCTCCAGCAGCGGTCCCCACCAGGGGTCCAGGCCAACATCCAGCGGGTGGTCAAAAGCCGCCGAAGCGAAGTGCCCATCGCCGCAGCCCAGGTCCAGCACTGGCGAAGGCAGCTCCATGCCCTGGTAAAACCGATCTTCCACCGCACGAACCATAGCTCGAAAATACGGCAAGTCGCGTAAATGGCGCCATAAAATTTCTTCCGATACCGGGGTGTTCATTTCTTAGCGATAAGCTCCTTGAATATGGCTTCATAGGCCCGGGCCACCGTTTCGGGTGCATAATAATTGCGGATGGACTCGGCAGTACCGTTATATTTTTGAGGTTGGTCCAGCATCTTTGCCAAAGCATCGGCCAGCGCCTGCGAATCTCGGGGGGGAACGATACGCCCCATGCCCGTTTCTCGCACCGGGCAGCGCACGCCGGGCAGGTCCGATGCGATGGCTGGCGTGCCGCAGGTCATTGCTTCCACCTGAACCATGCCAAACGACTCGGTGGAATTAATGCTGGGCAGCACCAGCACCTCGCTGGTATGGAAGAAAGCAGCCTGTTCCACCGGCGGCAGCAGCCCCAGGAAGGTCCAATGCTCGCCCAGTGCTTCAATCATCGGGGCAAGCTTGCGAGCATACTGCTCTTCGCCCAACACATTTTGATACTGCCCCTGGTGCAGCACGCGGGCATTGGGGTATTTTTTCAACACTTCCGGCAAGGCCTGGACCAGGTATTCCACCCCTTTTTCGGTTGCCAGCCGGGCCTGCATACCGATGATGCGCTGCCCAGGCAGGATCTTGTTTTTCTCCCGGAAAGCCAGCAAGTCCTGCTCGGTTACCGCGGGGATTTCCACCGGCGGCTGGATAACATCTACTTTCGATAGATAGCGGCGTAAAAAGGCTGAGTTTTCGGCGAAGTCGCGCGTATTGGTGACGATGCGGTTTGCAGCCAGCGCCGTGGAGTGGTTGAAGAAATGCGCGCCCTGGTTGGCGATCCAATGGATCATGCCGTTGGGAAGCTTGAGGTCGCAGTGATACGTCATCACCACCGGACGGCCCATCAGGCGCGCCATCCAGGAAACATACCCGGCATCCATTTGCGGCACATGCAGGTTGACCACGTCCGACTGGTGGATCAGCTTCAATGCCCAGACAGGCAGCGAGGGCATAATCACACCCTTGCTCAACCGCATGGCTACCTTCAAGCGGATGACGCGCACCCCATCCTGGTCTTCGCGCACCGGCAGGTCGGGGCTGAACTGCGAGGTCAGTACGGTCACCTCATGCCCCAAGCGGGCCAGCCCACGGGCCAGGCGCTCGGTGTAAATCGTCAGGCCGGAGAAGTGCGGGCGGTAGTAGGTGAGACCGATCAAGATGCGCATCGAAGAAAGCCCTTACTTTGCCCCACGGATCTGAGCGTACAGCTCAGAAAATGTCTGGCCCTCGCGAGACAGGCCCAACGCGCCAATCAGGCTAGAAAAGATCAGGTGAATGATGTGCATGATTACCGCGTAAGCCAGGATATGCTCCCTGGCCATACCTACCAGGCCCAACGCGCCAACCGCACCCAGTTCAAAGGTGCCGATGGATGCCATCATACCCGGGATGGCCCCGGCAATATTCGAAGCGCTGATGCCCAGCGCCGCCCACCACAGCGGCGCCTGCGGCTCGAATACGCGAATCAGCATCCAATCTCGCAAAATAGAGATGAACCAGCTCAACGCCAGCAGGCCAAAGCTGCCGGCAAAGAACTCAAAGCGAGTCAGCACGGAAAAGCCGCTCAAAACCGAGTGCACCTGCGGCAAAACCCAGCGCCGCACCCAATCCCAGCGCCCGGCCAGCCGGTCCACAAAACCTTCCACCCTATCGCGGTGGCGGGCCGCCAGGTACACGGCAAACAGCCCGGCCAGGATGATCACCAGCAGCAGCGTGGCGACCGGGCGCGCCCATTCCAGGCCCAGCGCCAGCGGCAGGGTCGCCAGCAGCAGGCTGGCGGCAATCACCAGATCGTAGGAACGCTCCACCACGATGGTAGACAGCGCGTAAAACATGCCCCTGCGGGAATGCTGGCCCATTAAAAAGGCCCGCGCCAGCTCGCCCATGCGGAACGGCAAGATGTTATTGAAGAGGTAGCCCTCGTTCAACGTCAAGACGGCGCGCGTTGCGCTCACCTGACGCTGCAGCAGGTACTGCCAGGCCAGGGCGCGCAGTACCATGGTGATAAGGTAGATGAGGATGGTGAGAAAAATGATTCCGACCGGAACCTGGCCTAGAGCCGCCAGGAACGCTTTCCAATCGATCACGCGCGCCAGCAGCCAGATCGCCAGGCCTGTCCCCAAAATACCAGGGACCCAGCGCAGAAGCGACCGGGCCGAAAAACGCTCGTTTCCGGAAGCGACCGAACTCACTCATCCTCCAGGCGCAGAACGGCAAAGAATGCCTCCTGGGGGATTTCGACCATCCCCACCATTTTCATGCGCCGTTTCCCTTTTTTCTGCTTTTCCAGCAGCTTCTTCTTGCGGGTAATATCACCGCCGTAGCACTTGGCCAGAACATCTTTGCGCAGCGCTTTGATCGTAGCCCGGGAGATGATCCGCCCGGCAGCCGAGGCCTGGATGGGCACATCGAACAACTGGCGCGGGATGATTGCTTTCAGCTTGGTCACCAGCGACTGTCCTTTGTGATAGGCATCCTCGCGGTGCACAATGGCCGCCAGCGCGTCAACCGGTTCATTATTGACCAGTATTTCCAGCTTTACCAGATTCTCCGTGCGGTACTCCAGGAACTGGTAATCCATCGAGGCGTATCCCCGCGTGCGCGATTTAAGATCATCGAAGAAATCGACGATCAACTCCGATAGGGGGATCTCAAAATTCAACTGCACGCGGCTGGGCGCGGGATATTCCTGGCCTTTAAAAATGCCGCGCCGGTGGGTTACCAGATCCATGACCGTGCCGTAAAAATCAGTAGGAGAAAATATTTCCAGCAGCATCCACGGCTCGCGGACCTCCGCGATTTCGCCCTCATCGGGCATAAAAGCCGGTGAGTCGATGCGCAGCACTTCTCCGCCAATTTTTGCCACTTCATATTCCACCGAGGGAGCAGTGACAACGATATCCAGATCGTATTCGCGTTCCAGCCGCTCCTGAATAATTTCCATATGGAACAGGCCCAGGAACCCGCAGCGAAAGCCAAAGTTGAGGGCCTGCGAGGTTTCTGGCTCAAACTGCAGCGAGGCATCATTTAACTGCAGCTTATCGAGCGCGTCGCGCAAGTTGCCGTAATCTTCGCCTTCCACCGGGTAGATACCAGCAAAGACCATCGGCTTGGCCTTGCGGTAGCCAGGCAGGGCTGCCTCCGCGGGGCGCGCGGTGGTGGTAAACGTATCGCCGACCCGGCATTCGCGGACGGTCTTCAACCCGGTTGCCACGTAGCCTACATCGCCAGCGTTGAGCTGGTTCACCGGGTGCATGGATGGGTCGAAGAAGCCAATTTCCACCGGCAGCAGGTCAATGCCCGTGGCCATCAGCCGCAGGTTATCTTTTTGCCGAATGGCGCCTTCCATCACCCGCACATAGGCTACCACACCCTTATACGAATCATAGTGCGAGTCGAAAATCAGCGCGCGCAACGATGCATTGGAATCGCCGGTTGGCGCCGGTATCTGCTGGACAATGGCCTCCAGCACCTTGTCGACGTTCATGCCATCTTTGGCAGAAATGCGCAGAATAGCATCCGGATCGCCGCCCAGCAGGCTGCTCAAATCCTGCGCTACCACATCCGGTTGGGCCGAGACCAGGTCGATTTTGTTTATCACGGGGATAATGGTCAGATCGGCTTCCAGGGCCAGGTACAGGTTGGCCAGCGTCTGCGCCTCCATGCCCTGGGTGGCATCGACCACCAGCAGGGCGCCTTCACAGGCGTTTAAGGCGCGGCTGACTTCATAGTTAAAGTCCACATGGCCGGGCGTGTCGATCAGGTTCAGTTCGTACTCGCCGCCATCCTGGGCGCGGTACAGCATGCGCACCGCGGACGCCTTGATGGTCACGCCTTTCTCCCGTTCCAGGTCCATGCTGTCCAGCACCTGCTCGGTCATTTCACGGTCCGAGATGGTGCCAGTCATTTGCAGCATGCGGTCCGCCAGCGTAGACTTGCCGTGGTCAACGTGCGCGATAATACAAAAGTTGCGGATGTGGTTCGTTTCAGTCATAAGCGGCTGAAGTATAACTTAAAACAGCGCGAGCGTCGAATTTTGCTGTCAGAATTGGCAGCAGAGCCGGCGGCGGTCGATTGTTTTACCCCTGCCCTACGGCAGCAAATGATCACCCATTGCGCTTTCGATAAGATCGTCGAAGGGCTTTTGCTCCTCGCCTGTCTTTGCGGGGAACTCCAGATGCACCAGAAATTCCGTATTGCCCTTGGGACCTTTCAGGGGCGAGCGGACCAGCCCGCGCACGGCAAAACCCTGCCCAGCGGCAAACTCCAGGATTTCCAGCAGCACGCGCCGGTGGATGGAAGAGTCCTGGATCACCCCATCGCCGCGGCTGACCTCGGCGCGCCCGGCCTCGAACTGCGGCTTGATCAGCGCGACAACTTCCCCACCCTGCATCTCCAGCCAGCCGCGCACTACCGGCAGCAGGATGCGCAGGGAAATAAATGAAGCATCGATGGTGACCAGGGGAATAGGTTCTGGAAAGCCCTCGACATAGCGGGCATTGGTGCGCTCCATCACCACCACGCGCGGGTCGCTGCGCAGCTTCCAATGCAGCTCGCCGTAACCCACGTCCACCGCGTACACCTTCCCGGCGCCGTGCTGCAGCAGGCAGTCGGTAAACCCACCGGTTGAGGCGCCAATATCCGCGCATAAGCGCCCGTCCAATGCATTCAAACCAAACGCTTCCAGGGCGGCTTCCAGCTTTTCGCCGCCGCGCGACACATAGCGCGGCCCCCGCTCCACCTGGATCTCAACATCTACGGGAAAGCGTATGGCGGGCTTTAAGACCACCTGTCCGTCCACGCGCACCTGCCCGGCCATCACCAGCTTTTGGGCCAGGCTGCGGCTCTCCGCCAGCCCGCGTTCGGTTAACAGTATATCCAGGCGTTCTTTGGGCTTTTGCATAGGATCATTTTAATCCGCGGAGCGATAAACCGTCAATTCGTTCAGCATGGGTAGATGCGTTTTGCCCGGAATGGTGAGAGCACCTGTTACGGAAAATAAGCTATGAAACATCCTCTCCATCTATCGCTATCTATAGATATGGGAATCTCTGTAGTAATCTTTGATTCCTTATTAAGTTGAGCGGAATACCTTCCCAATATTGGGCGGCTTTCTCGCCCAATGAGGAACGGTTTATCATTGAAAAGGTTTCTCATCCAATGGCGCTCCTGCTCAATGTTTGTGCGTTACCTTCTGTCACAATCCCATTATCGCTGCTCTCAAATTATGCTATATTTATCAGCATGTTCAAAGCCCTCTTAAAAGCCATGCGCCCCCGCCAGTGGACAAAGAATGTCGTGCTGCTGGCCGCTGTAATCTTTGACCGGCAGCTCAGCATCTCGAACCCAACGCCCCTGCTCCGCTCGATGTTGGGACTGTTATTATTCTGTCTCCTCTCCAGCGCCGTTTATATCATTAACGACCTGGCGGATATCGAGTCGGACCGGGCTCACCCGAAGAAGCGCAACCGGCCCATTGCCTCTGGCAAGCTGCCGATACCGGTGGCCATTGGGGCAGCGGTTGTTCTGCTGCTGATCACGTTTCCATCGGCCTACCTGCTGTCGCCTGGCTTTTTGGGCGTGACGGTCATTTATTTCTTGCTGAACCTGGCCTATTCTAAATGGCTGAAGCATATTCCGCTGGTTGATGTGCTGGTGCTGGCTTCTTTCTATGTGCTGCGCGCGGCTGGCGGGGTGACCATTATCAGCGTGGAGCGGTTTTCGCCCTGGCTGTATGTTTGCATCACGCTGGGGGCGCTGTTCATTGGCTTTGGCAAGCGGCGCGCCGAGCTGACCCTGATGGAAGATGGATCGCAGGCGCACCGGCGGGTGCTGCACGGCTACAACCTGACCCTGCTCGACCAGTTGATCACCATTGTTTCCAGCACCACGGTACTGGCGTACAGCCTGTACACGTTTTCCGCGCCGAACCTGCCCAGCAATCACTCTATGATGCTGACGATCCCGTTCGTGCTGTACGGTGTGTTCCGCTACCTGTACCTGATCCAGATCCAGCATGAGGGCGGCGCGCCGGAGGAATTATTCCTGGTGGACCGGCCACTCCAGGCCACGATTATCCTATACGGCATCGCCATCCTGCTGATCTTTTACGTTCTTCCGATTTATTTTTAGGAGGCCCGCATGCCGGCTGTCGCCGCATACGCTGCGGGGAAAATCATTCTGTTCGGGGAGCACGCTGTGGTCTATGGGCGCCCGGCAGTCGCCGTGCCCGTCAGCCAGGTGCGCGCGCGGGCCAGCGTCACCGCCAACCCGGCAGGCGCTCCCGGAGCCGTGCGTATCACCGCCAGCGATATCGGCCTGGATGCGCAGATGAGCAGCCTGCCGCCCGACCACCCGCTGGCGCTGGCGGTGGATGGCGTGATGCGCCAGATGGGTATCGAGAAGCTGCCGGCCCTGCGGCTGCAGGTATCCTCTACTATACCTATCGCCGCCGGGCTGGGCTCGGGTGCGGCGGTATCGGTCGCCATCGCCCGGGCGCTGTCGGCCTTCCTGGGGCACCCGCTGGCAGATGAAGCAGTATCACACATCGCCTATCAGGTGGATCAGAAACACCACGGCACGCCTTCCGGCATCGACAACACCGTGATTGCTTACGAGCAGCCGGTCTTTTTCGTCCGCGGGCAGCCGTTCACCCACCTGCGCGTTGCGCAGCCGTTTACGGTTGTCATCGGCAACACGGGCATTTCCAGCCCCACAGCCCAGGTAGTGGGTGACGTGCGCCAGCACTGGCAGGCCAACCCGGCGCCCTACGAGCGGCTGTTCGATGAAATTGCTACCATTGCCAGGCAGGCCCGCCGCCTCATCGAAGAAGGCCCGGTGATGGAACTTGGCCCGCTGATGACGCGCAATCACGCCCTGCTCCGGGAACTGGATGTCTCCTGCCCTGAGTTGGACCGCCTGGTCGCAGCCGCCCTGGAGGCGGGCGCGGGCGGGGCCAAACTGTGCGGCGGGGGGCGGGGCGGCAATATGATTGCCCTGTCTTCTCCGGAAAGCGCGCCCGCCGTTGCCGCAGCGCTTCAAGAAGCTGGCGCGGTGAACACCATTATTACCGTGGTGGGGACAGCGTAAATGGAAAAGGTTGAACTTGTTTTCCTGAAACTGGGCGGTTCGCTCATTACCGATAAGGACCGCCCGCGCACGCCCCGCCTGGAAGTGCTGAGCCGCATGGCGGCAGAAATCGGCGAGGCGCTCCGGGAGCAGCCCGGCCTGAGGCTGGTGATGGGGCATGGCTCGGGGTCTTTTGGGCACGTGGCTGCGCGCCAGTACGGCACGCGTCAGGGCGCGCGCAGCCAGGCCGATTGGATGGGCTTTGCCGAGGTCTGGAAGGAAGCCCGCGCGCTGAACCAACTGGTGGTTGAAGCGCTTCATGGCGCGGGACTGCCGGTGATCGCCTTTCCGCCTTCCGCGGCAGTTACCGCAAAGGATGGGCAGGCGGTTGGCTGGGACCTGCGCCCCATACAGGCCGCGTTGAATGCCGGGCTGCTGCCGCTGGTGAACGGCGACACGATTTTTGACGAGCAGCGCGGCGGGACGATCCTCTCCACGGAAGACCTGTTTATCTACCTGGCGCGGCGGCTGCGCCCGGGGCGCATCCTGCTGGCAGGGCGCGAAGAAGGCGTATGGGCCGACTACCCGGCCTGCACCCGGCTGGTTTCTGAAATCACCCAGGAGAATTTTGCCTCAGTGGCCGCGCAAATTCAAGGATCGGCCAGCGTGGACGTGACAGGCGGGATGCTGGAAAAAGTGCGCACCATGCTCGACCTTACCGGCGAACTACCTGGGTTCGAAGCCTGCATCTTCTCGGGGCTTGTGCCCGGGCAGGTGAAACAGGCGCTGCTCGGAGGCCATTTTGGCACGGTCATCCGCTGATGCCGAAAAGAGATAGACGCGGGCGATAAAGTAGACGGCAGATTCGGGGCTAAAGCGCTGGTCTGATGGAGTCAATGATCTGCTCGCAAGGGTTATGCCGGGCGGAGCCGCCAAACCTGACGAACAAAGACCAGGCAACAATGGCTATACACAGAAGCGCGGCGCAAATACCCGCGGCGAATTAATGAGGTAAAATGGTATAGATTTTGAGGGGATTTCCATTCAGGAGGGACCGCATGATTTACAGCCGTGAACAACTTGAAGACCTGGAAAGCCAGCAGCTCGCGCCTTATGGCATGCGCAGTAAAAATTCGAAGGGGCGGCTGCACCCGGAAGATGAACCAGTGGACCGCACCCGCTACCAGCGCGACCGCGACCGCATTCTGCACACCACCGCTTTCCGCCGCCTGGAATATAAAACGCAGGTTTTCATCAATTACGAGGGCGATTATTACCGCACCCGCCTGACCCATACCCTGGAAGTTGCCCAGATTGGGCGCACGCTGGCCAGGGCCATCGGCGCGAACGAGGACCTGACGGAGGCCATCTGCCTGGCGCATGACCTGGGGCACCCGCCCTTCGGCCATTCTGGCGAAGTGATCCTTTCTCGCCTGATGCGCGATCAGGGCGGCTTTGATCACAACAAGCAGTCGTTCCGCATTGTCACTGAGCTCGAGCGGCGCTACCCGGACTTCCCTGGCCTGAACCTGACGTATGAAGTGCTGGAGGGGCTGGTGAAGCACGAGACGGAATATGATGTTTCCGACGCCCGCGACTTCAACCCTGACCTGCGCGGAAATATCGAGGCGCAGATTGCCAATGTGGCCGACGAGTCGACTTACACGGCCCACGATCTGGATGATGGGCTGCGCTCGCACATGATTTCTGCGTCCGCGCTGGATGGCATCGCCATGTGGGAAATTGTCTTGAAGAGTATTGGCCTCTCGGGTGGAGAAGTGTCTGCTGAGATGGATGACCTGACGCGCCACCGCATCGTGCGCCGCCTGATCGGCATTGAAGTGAATGATCTCATTCAAACCACCGACCAGCGCCTGCGGGAAAGCGGCGTCCGGTCCGTAGACGAGTTGCAGCGCCTGCCTTATAATGTAGTCAGTTTTAGCGAAGATACCCGCCGGCGAAACCGCGAGCTGAAGGATTTCTTATTTAACAATCTCTACCGTCACTTCCGCGTGATGCGCATGGCGGTCAAAGCAGAACATATCTTGAAGGATCTTTTTGAGGCGTACTGTTCCGAGCCGATGATTTTGCCAAAACATATCCAGGAATTTATCCCGGAACGCGGCCTGGAACAGACAGTATGCTACTATATCGCCGGGATGACCGACCGCTACGCAATTGAAGAGCACACGAAACTTTTCGATCCCACAAAACTGCCATAAATCTTTTAGGATGGTGCTTGAATGAGTGAAGTTCATTATCTGACCGCAGAAGGCGCGGAAAAATTAAAAACGGAATTGGAATACCTCAAAGGCCCGGCCCGCGACCAGCTTGCGCAGCGCCTGCGCGCTGCTATCCAACTGGGAGATTTATCGGAAAACGCCGATTATATCAGCGCCAAGGAAGACCAGGGTTTTCTGGAGGGGCGCATCCAGGAACTCACCCAAATCCTGAGCAATGTGCAGATCATCGATGAGCGAAAAATCGACCGGGATGTGGTGGACATCGGATCGCACGTCACCATTCAAGAAGACGATTACGAGCCAGAATTGTATTACATCGTAGGCCCAAAAGAAGCGGACCCGCGCAATGCGCGCATATCTCACGAGTCTCCCATTGGGCGCGCGCTGATCGGGCACCGCGTTGGGGAAACCGTGGCAGCCGAGACTCCGAACGGAACCATCCGTTTCAAAATCATCAAGATTGAATGAATCAAAAAAGAGGCTGCGCGATCGCGCA
>CAYTHO010000133.1:0-10908 GCA_964437595.1 uncultured Anaerolineaceae bacterium | reverse complement strand
TCCCCAACGTCAAGTAGGCCGGGCATCTTCCCCAACGTCAAGTAGGCCGGGCATCTTCCCCAACGTCAAGTAGGCCGGGCATCCTGCCCAACGTCAAGTAGGCCGGGCATCTTCCCCAACGTCAAGTAGGCCGGGCATCCTGCCCAACGTCAAGTAGGTCGGGCATCCTGCCCGACGTCAAGTAGGTCGGGCATCCTGCCCGACGCCAAGTAGGTCGGGCATCCTGCCCGACGCTACAGCACCTTGCTCAAGAACAGCTTGGTCCGCTCCTGCCTGGGGTTCGAGAACAGCACGTCCGGTGTGGCCTCTTCCACAATCTGCCCGCCGTCCATAAAGATCGCCCGGTTTGCGGCGGCCCGGGCAAAGCCCATTTCGTGCGACACTACCACCATCGTCATGCCTTCTTTGGCCAGCGACAGCATCACGTCCAGCACTTCCTGGATCATCTCCGGGTCCAGCGCGCTGGTAGGCTCGTCGAAAAGCATAATCTTGGGGTCCATCGCCAGCGCGCGCGCAATCGCCACGCGCTGCTGCTGCCCGCCCGAAAGCTGGTGCGGGTACACATTGGCCTTATCCGGTATGCCGACCTTGTTCAGCAGTTGCATGGCCTTGGCTTCGGCCTCTTCTTTGCCGCGCTTGCGTACCACCTGCTGCGCCAGGGTAATATTTCTAAATACGGTCAGGTGCGGGAACAGGTTGAACTGCTGGAACACCATGCCTACCTCGGTGCGTACCGCGTTGATATTCTCCGCGCTGTCCAGTGGAATGCCGTCCACGATGATGCGCCCGCTGTCAAACTCTTCCAGCCGGTTGATGCAGCGCAGCAGCGTCGATTTTCCCGACCCCGACGGGCCGATGATGACCACCACCTCGCCCTTTGCAACATCCAGGCTGACGCCTTTCAGCGCTTCCAGTGTTCCAAAGGTTTTGGTAATTTTCTCAATGTGAATAATGGGTTCTGTCATTCTACACCGTCCCTGCTAGCGTTCCGTCGTCTTGGTCTTGCGCTCGATCCAGTTGACCACCCGCGCGCTCAAAATGGTCATCACCAGGTAGATCAGCGCCACCATCGACCAGGTTTCAATCGGCACGGCGTAGCGCCCCGAAAATTCGCGGCCCAGGCGGGTCAGATCCGCCACTGCTACCACGCTCACCAACGAAGAATCTTTCAGCAGCGAAATAAATTCATTACCGATGGGCGGTAGAATCACCCGGATGGCTTGCGGCAAAATAACGTGCTGCATAGCCTGCACCGGGGTCATTCCCAAACTGCGCGCCGCTTCCATCTGGCCCTTCCCAATGCTCTGAATGCCCGCGCGGTAGATTTCGCTCATGTACGCGCCGTAGCAGATCGTCAGGCCCAAAATAGCCATGGGTTCGGGCGATGGCCGGTAGTTGATAAACGCCCCAACGCCAAAACGCTCGCCCAGCCCCTGAACAATTGCCGGAAACGCAAAATACCAAAACAATAGCTGGACCATCAAAGGAATACCGCGAATAACTTCTACATACAGTGTCGCAAGGCTCTTGACCAGCCAGTTCTTTGAAAGCCGGCCCAGGCCGCCAAACAAACCAAGGACTATCACCAGTAGAAATGAAATACCTGTAATCTTCACCGTAACCCAGATGCCATCCAGCATGAAGGTAACCATGCGCCCGAATGGGTCTGGGGTGGTGATAACGAGCAGCAGAATGGTCGCTACAACGGCTACAACCAGCAGCCACCAGCGGTCAAAATGCAGCCCGGGAACATCCAGGGTTGAAACTGTCTTTTCCTCTTCAGATGCCGTTTTATCCGTCATCACTCCCCTCCTTGGCGTTTAGAAGAGAGCCAGCGAAGACCCCGTAGGGATCTTCGCTGGCTCTCAATCAATCACTTACTGGGCAGCCAGCCACTTCTGTTCGAGCTCGGTCAGTTTCCCTTCGCTCTTCAGTTCGGCCAGGGCCTTGTTGATTTTTTCCAGCAGTTCGGTGTTCTTCTTGCAAACCGCGATGCCGTAAGACTCCTCGGTGAAGATCTCACCGGTGGTCATGATTTTGTCTTTCATCTGATTCACATAGTTCAACGTGGTGGGGTAGTCGGCGACAACAGCATCCACCTGCCCGTTTGCCAGGTCAAGGAAGGCCAGGTCGACGGTGTCGTAGGGTTTGACGGTAGCGCCGGAGATCTTCTCGGCTTCGATCTGGCCGGTGGTGCTCAGTTGAACGCCGATGGTCTTGCCGACCAGGTCCGCCGGGCCCTTGATATCCGTATTGCCTACCGCCACGGTGGTAACCTGCCCTGCGTTGATGTAGGGGGTCGAGAAGCCAATTTTCTCGGCGCGTTCTTCGGTGATGGTGATGGCCGAAATAGCGGCGTCGAACTGGCAGGTGGCGATACCGGCTAATACAGAGTCAAACGGCGTGTTGGTGTACTCAACCGTGAAGCCAGCCTTCTGAGCAACGGCATTCATCAGATCAATATCAAAGCCTTCCAGCTCCTTGTCCGATTCGCGAACCATCTCGAACGGAGGGTAAGCGGCTTCAGTCGCGACGCGCACTTTGGTGCCGCCCGTGGCGCCGGCGCTGCAGGAAGCCAGCAGCATGCTCAACACGACAACAACGGAAACAAACAGGAACAACTTGCGATTCATCTCTATTCTCCTCTGATATACAAACGAACGGTGACGATAAAAATGTTGGTTAGGGTGATTGGAGAAGGTTATGCTTCCCCATGCATTCAACACTGACGCAGATTATAAGCAAATTTCATCGTTTTGGTACGGCCAATTTGTCCTGGGCGTTCAACGGTCCTCAATCTATGGTTCGTTCTCCTGGCAAACAGGCTCTTTTCACGCCTCCTGCTGGTTGGGATTTCACGCCTACGCGTTGCTTCGCGTAACAAGAAAAGGACCTTCCCACATTATGATAAGGAAAGGTCCTGTCGCTTTTGGATTAAGTCTGAAAAATGATACGGGGTTTGCTCAAGCGCAGATAGCCGATCCTTATGGGGAAGGTCGGTGCTGTTTTCGAGCGCGATGAAACTCCAGGAAAGGGTACATTCTGTCATTGATTTAATCACACCAGCCTTGATCCGTCAAGGGAGGATCGCTTCTTTCGTTTCAGTGTTTTCAGTTGCACCAGCAGAATCCCTGACCCGGCCAATACGAGCCCAAAGATTTCGAGCACGGTTAGCTGTTCACCCAGGAACACCCAGGCTAAAATCGCAACCTGGATCAACATGGTGTTGTTGATGATGCTCGACTCGGTTGCCGTCAGCGTGCGTTGTGTTAAATTCCAAAGTGTAAAAGCCAGCGCGCTGTTGACCACTGCCAGCCAACCGATAATGGCCCAGCTCTGCCCATCCAGGCGGGGCAAGCCCTGCGTCCATATGCCCAGCGCCAGCAGGGTAAGGCTGCCCGCCCCCATGCTGGTGAACGTTACGGCGAATGGGCTTAAACGGTGGCTGCGGTTGATTTCCCGCCCCAGCAGGGACGAAACAGCATTTGCGGCTACCACAACGCCGCCCACCAGGAGGCCTTCCATGGGTTCTCCACTTCGAAAAGGGTAAAAATAAACCGCCGCGCCGGTCAGGTAAACCAGCATACCCACCCATTGGAATGCCGTGAGACCTTCGGCCAGTAAAAAAATGCCCAGAACCGCCACAATCACCGATGTAAAGTTGAGCATCAGCGACAGCGTGGTCGCTTGCAGTTGGGCCAGGGCAACAAACGAGAAACCTTGTGTAGCCGTGTAATATATCAGCCCCTGAAGCACCAGCCGCAGCCAGTCACCGCGTGCCATGCCGCGTATCTCAGCTCGCCTGGCCGGATTGGCCAGCACGAAGGGCAGCAGTACCAGGAACGCCCCAGTGTAACGCAGCCCAGCAAAGGTCAGCGGGGGGATTTCTTGCAGCCCAACTTTCATCAGTACCCAGGAGGAAGACCAAAGTACGGTTACAAAGAGGGCAAGGAAAATGGCTTTCGTGCGCGTGGAAATGTCTTCCGTCCTCTCTTAATCCAATACAGCGGTCTGCGAATTTTAGCCCTGGAGTCCCGCTGTAGATGGAAAAGCGGTTTGCGGCGCTTTTTGCCGCAAACCGCTTTTATTTTTATCCTGCGTTGCCACCCCTCAGCCTGGGGTCCAGGGCGTCGCGCAGCCCATCCCCCAGCAGGTTGAAAGCCAGCACGGTCAGCATAATCGCCAGCCCGGGGAAAATGACCAGGTGCGGCGCGCTGAAAACGCTGTTCTTCTCCTCGCCCAGCATCAGCCCCCATTCCGGCGTGGGCGGTTCCGCGCCCAGCCCCAAGAACGACAGCGCCGCCGCATCCAGGATAGCCCCTGCGATGCCCAGCGTGCCCTGCACGATCAGCGGGGTGATGGCATTGGGCAGGATGCGGAAGAGCAGTACGTGTATTCCCGACCCGCCCAGCGCGCGCGCTGCCTGCACGTACTCCAGCTCGCGCACCTGCAGCACGGTGGAACGCACCAGGCGCGCATAGCGTGGAATCGAGACAATGCCGATCGCCAGCAGCGCGTTGATCAGCCCCGTACCCAGAACGGATACAATGGCGATCGCCAGCAGCAGGCTGGGAAAGGCCATCATCACATCCATCAAGCGCATCAACACGTTGTCGATCCAGCCCCCGGCATACGCCGCCAGCGCCCCGATAAACCCACCGATCAGAATGGCAAAGGTGATCGTTGCCAGGCCAATCTGCAGGCTCAGCTGCGATCCGTAAATTACCCGCGAGAACAGGTCGCGGCTGGTCCCATCGATGCCAAAAATATGCTCCGGCTGGTTCTCTGGGCAGCCCAGCGCGTGGATACAGGGCGGCGAGCGCCGTACGGCGTCCATCTGCCGCAGCCTTGGGTCGAACGGTGCAATCAGTGGGGCAAAGATCGCGATCAGGATCATGAAAGTCAAGATTACCATGCCCACCTGGGCCGAACGGTGCTTCAATAACCGTCGCAGCGCCTCCCGTGTAGGCGACATGCGCTCAAACGTTCGGTCGTTATTAAGGGTAACTGCAGTTGTGGTCATGGCTACTCCAGGCGGATGCGCGGATCAAGGTAAGCGTACGACAGATCGACGATCAGGTTGACGAAGATAAAGATCAGCGCAATGATCAGGGTAAAACCTGTCACCACCGGATAGTCGCGCGCCAGGATCGACTGCACCAGCATGGTGCCCACCCCCGGCAGAGCAAATACCGTTTCGGTCAGCACCGCGCCGGAAAGCAGCCCGCCCGTCTCGATGCCGATGATCGTCACAATGGGGATCATCGCGTTGCGCATGGCGTGCTTGGAGATCACCTTGCTGGCGACCAACCCTTTTGCGCGCGCGGTGCGGATGTAATCCAGCCCCAGCACTTCCAGCAGGCTGGAGCGCGTCATCCGCGCGGTGATCGCCATGGGGATGGTGCCTACCGCAATCGCGGGCAGTATCAGGTGCCGCAGCCCATCCCCAAGCGCCTTCCAGTTGCCGGTGGTGAGGGTATTGAAAAACAGGGAATTGGAAAGAAAATCCAGGATGAATTTTTGCGCGCCTGGTTCCGTGACGATATTCCATTCGCGCGCCAGCGGCGTCAAAGATAGGCCCGCGGTAAACCGCCCGGAAGGCGGCAGGGAAAATGGCGTTCCTTTCAATGAAACCGCGAACAGGTACGCCAGCAGCAGCCCAAGCCAGAACACCGGCATTGATACGCCAATATTGGCAATAATCATGGTGATCGTATCGATGATCGTGTTCCGGCGCAAAGCGGAAATAAGCCCCAGCGCTACCCCAACCACCGTTGAGAAAATCATCGCCATAATGGTTAGTTCAATGGTCAGCGGCAGCCGTTCAGCTACCACATCCACCACCGGGCGCGAAAAGCGGATCGACGTGCCCAGGTCGCCCTGCGCCATTTGCACCATGTATCGGCTAAACTGCACCATTACATTGTCATTCAGTCCGTAGCGCTCGCGGAAATCCTCGCATTTTTCCGCCGAGGCTTTCTCCCCCAGCATCGCCTTGCACGGGTCGCCTGGGATCGCGCGCACGATAACAAATGTGACCAGCAAAATACCAATAAGAACTGGAATGAGTAAAAGCAATCGCCGAACGATAAATTGGATCATGTTCCTATCCAGGAAAATGGAAGTTGTGGGTTGGGTTCCAGCACGCTGCTGGAACCCAACCCACATTGCGTAAATCGTTACAGATTACTGAGCAGGAGCGTTCAGGTGCTTGCCAAAGAAGGCGCCGAAGTATTCAAAGGTGGTGGTGCGGCCTTTGTGGTTCGGGTCTTTGGTATCCCACAGGCTGACGAAGGTCGCCACGACATCATTGGCGTCCAGGTCGGCGCCGTTGGAGAACTTGACATCCTGGCGCAGTTTGAAGGTGTATTCCGTAGCCTCAGCGTTGGCTTCGAAGCTCTCCGCCAGCCAGGGCACAACTTCCACGCCGCCGGGCTTGTAGTTCAACAGCGGTTCGTAAATCTGCTGGCAGGCGCGCAGCGACTCGCCATCGGTCTCGTCCGAGCACCACAGCGCGGCGGGCTCGCCGTTCTGCACCCACACCAGGGAATCCTTACCAGGGTTCATCAGGTAGAAGGGCTCGTTCGCCAGCGGGCCGGTCATCGCGTTCTCAACGTTGGCCTGGAAGGCCACCGCAGAAGCGCCGTGCGCCACCGGGATCATCGGGACGTGTGTTTTAATTGCGGCGTTGGCTTCAGCATACAGCGTCTTGCGTTCCGCGGGGTCAGCGATCTGCCCGGCTTTCTTCAGCGGCTCGACGATATCATCGAACAGCGTGCCGAACTGGCTGTTATTTTCGTTGGCGAAGTGATAATCGTAGAAGTTGGTCGCATCCGGGTAGTCAGCGCCCCAGCCCAGCAGGTAGAAGCCCAATTTGCCCGCCGAGCTCTCATCGATGAAGGTAGTGGATTCCATCTGTTCTAGCTTGACCTTCACGCCAATCTCAGCCAGCATCGCCTGGATTTCCTGCGCCACTTTATCGGGGGTGGGCAGGTATCCGCGCACAACATTGCGGAAGTACAGGCTGATTTCCTGGTCGAAATCGAAGCCAGCCGCTTCGAGCTTGGCCTTGGCGGCTTCTGGATCGTAATCGTACCAGCCTTCAGCGTCAGCGAAGCCCGGGTTGAGCGTCGGGGGTGCGAACACTTTCGAGACGGACGAATTCGGAGGATAGTAGTTATCCACGATGCGCTGGCGATCGATTGCCTGGGCCAGGCCCTGGCGAATCTCCTCATTGTCAAACGGGGCCAGGTCCACCTGGAAGCCGATGTAGAAAATCGTCAGGGCTTCGCGGGGGATCAGCTTCAGGTTGGCGTCGCCTTCAATCGTGGCGAAATCTTCCGGCGCCGGGTTGTCGATGCCGTCCGCCTGGCCCGACTGCAGCTCCAGCACGCGCTGCGCCGACTGCTCGGACCACTTGAAGATCAGCGTCTTCACCGACGGCTTGGTGCCCCAGTAGTTCGGGTTGGCTTCGTAGGTCACGTTGTCGCCGCGCGTCCAGCTCTTGAGCACGAATGGACCCGTGCCGATGGCCCCGTCGCTCATCTTCACCGAGTCGCCGCCGACCGAGTCAAGGTAATCCTTGTCTGCGATCGAGAACACGTTGAAGGCAACCTTGGATGGGAAAGCCGGATCGGGGTAGCACAGGGTGAATTTCACCGTGTTCTCGTCAACGGCCTCGATGGATTTAAACTCACCACCGTAATCGCAGTTATCCGCGGCTTTCGACATGGGCGCAAAGCTCGGGGCAGCCGTGGGCGGTACGGCGGTGGGCGCCGCAGGCGCGGTGGTTGGCGCTGCGGGCGCAGCCGCCGGCTGGCAGGCGGTGATCAGCATGCTGAACAGCACCACCAGTGAAACGAGGTAAAACAGCGTATTCTTTTTCACAATCTCCTCCTTGGAAATATGTGGATCTTGAGCCCGGGCGGTTTCCCAGGCTTTCGAACAGGGTGGGGAATGCGACGTGCCTCTTCGTTTCCGTTGCCGATTCAAACACAACCCCCGGCAGCGTTTGTCTATTATAACGAATATCTTAATAACTATGTGATTTTTGTCAATCGCATATTCGTTGCAAAGCGTGTGCGCTGGCCCCTTCTACAACCGCCCGACCTTTCACTGGCATTATGTTAAAATTACTGTGATATGCCCTCTGTAGTCGGGCATCCCTGCCCGACGCTCTTGCACCACACCGGAGCTGAATGTTTCATCACCTTCTGCGGCGCCTCCTCATTTACCTCTCCAAATCCGGCTGGGTCCGGCGCACGGTCACCAGTTGGGGCTTGGCCTGGCGCGTGGCTTCGCGCTTTGTGGCCGGGCAGACCCTCGAACAGGCCGTCGCGGTGGTGCGGAACTTGAACGCGCGGGGTATCGCCGCCACCCTCGACCCGTTAGGCGAGCACACCACCTCTCGCCAGGAGGCTGCCGCGGCGGTCGCTGAAGCCCTGCGCGCGCTGGATGCCATCGCTGCCTCGGGCGTGCGCGCCAGCCTCTCCCTGAAGTTGACCCAACTCGGCCTCGACCTGGATGAGGCCTTCTGCCGCGAAAACCTGCGCCAGGTCCTCCAGCGCGCCAGCCCGCCAGGCATCTTCATCCGCATTGATATGGAAGACACGCCTTTCACCGAGCGCACCCTCCAGGTCTATGAGTGGGCCCGCGCCCAGGGCTTCGATAACGTTGGCGTGGTCATCCAGGCTTACCTGTACCGCAGCGAAGAGGATATCCGCCGTATTGCCAGCAGCCAGGGCCGCGTGCGCCTGTGCAAAGGTGCCTATAATGAACCCGCATCCCTCGCCTTTCCCAAAAAGGCTGATGTAGACGCCAATTACGACCGGCTGGCCCTGTTGCTGATGGAAAACGCCTGCCAGGCCGGCGCGCCGCCGCTGTCCGCCGATGGCCGCACCCCGCCCATCCCTGCCTTCGCCACCCATGATGAGGCGCGCGTGCTTTATGCCCAGGCCGCCGCTGAACGCCTGGGCCTGCCGAAGAACGCCGTCGAATTTCAAATGCTGTACGGTATCCGCTGCGACCTGCAGGAGCGCCTGTTCCGCGAAGGCTGGCCCGTGCGCGTCTACGTGCCTTACGGTACCCACTGGTACCCCTATTTCATGCGCCGCCTGGCCGAGCGCCCCGCCAACGTGTGGTTCTTCCTCACCAATTTCTTCAGGAAATAGATGGATACACCTTCAATCCCCCTTGCCCTGGTCACCGGGGCCGCCCACCGCATCGGTCGCGCCGTTGCCCTGGAGCTTGCCCGCCAGGGGTTTGCCATTGGCCTGCATTACCACCAGTCAGAAGAACTTGCCAGGCAGACCGCCGCCGAGCTTGAGGCTGTTGGCGTTCCCGCCTACCTCCTGCCCGCCGACCTGTCGGATTCCGCCCAAATCGACGCTCTCTTTGACCGCCTCGCCCAACTGCCGCACCCGCTGCGCGTGCTGGTCAACTCGGCGGCGGTCATGCCGCGCGGCGACCTGCGCGACCTGCCCGTGGAGCAGTGGGACGCCGTTTTTGACCTCAACCTGCGCGCCCCCTGGTTGTGCGCCCGCGCCGCCGCCCGCCAGATGGGCAGCGCCGGTGGGACGGTCATCAACATCACCGACAGCGGCGCGAGCAAGGCCTGGACCGGCTTTCCCGCCTACATCGTTAGCAAAGCCGCCCTCGAGTCGCTCACCCGCCTGCTGGCCCGCGCTCTGGCCCCCGCCGTGCGCGTGAACGCCGTCGCACCCGGGCTGATCCTTCCCTCCCCAGACCTGCCCCCCGAGCAGTGGCAGCGCCTGGTCGACCGGCTGCCGCTGCGCGCCGAAGGCCAGCCCGAGGATGTGGCCCGCGCCGTGCTGTTCTTGATCACCAATCCTTATATAACCGGCCAGGTGCTGGCTGTGGATGGGGGCTATCAGATTGTATAATGGATAATATGACCTGGAGGATTTCCAGTTGAACCGGACAACCAACGCTTTAATTCGTGCCCTGATTCGCGCCGCCCGCCCCATGTCGATCCTGGGCGGCATCTTGCTGTACGCGCTGGGCGGCGGCATCGCCTCGTACCTGGGCTACCAGATGGACTGGCCCGTTTACTGGCTCGGGCAGGCCGCGGTCACCCTGCTGCAGCTCAGCAGCCGTTTCCTGCGCGAATACTTCGACCTGAGCAGCCTGCCGCCCTTCGACCGCCGCCCGGCCCGCCCGCCGGAACGGCCCCTTGCTGCCCCCGACGAATCGGAATCCACGCCCCCGGCGGTAGATGTGCCGCGCGTGTTCTTCCTCCAGGTTGCCGCGGTTACCCTGACCGTCGGCGCGGTAGTTACTGTACTGCTCCTCGCCGCCAACAAGCTCGCCCCGACGGCCTTTTTCTTTCTTGGCCTGGCTTTCGTGCTGGCTTTCCTGTATGCCGTGCCGCCCTTCCGCCTGGTCTATTCCGGCTACGGCGAGCTGGTGCTGGCCATCCTGGAAGCCAACCTATTCCCGGCGCTGGCCTTCCTCTTCCAATCCGGTGAACTGCACCGCCTGCTGGCCATGCTCACCTTCCCGCTCACCCTGCTGTACCTGGCCGCGGCGCTGTCCATCTCCCTGCGCGGATACTACCGCGATATCCAGACCAACCGCCAGACCATGCTGGTGCGCATCGGCTGGCAGCGCGGCATGAGCCTGCATAACCTCCTCATCGCCCTGGCTTATGTACTGCTGGCTGCCTCCGTCCTCATGGGCCTGCCCTGGCGCCTGGCCTTCCCGGCCTTCCTCACCATCCCCATCGCTTTATTCGAAATCTGGCAGATCAACGCCATTGCCAACGGCGGCAAGCCCCAGTGGCGCCTGCTTGCCTACACCTCCCTGGCCCTGGTGGGTTTCACCGTCTACTTCCTCAACCTCGCCCTCTGGATTGGTTAAAAATATTGGGTTGGAGCGCGGCTTTGCCGC
>CAYTHO010000132.1:0-11035 GCA_964437595.1 uncultured Anaerolineaceae bacterium | reverse complement strand
TCACCTATGTTGGGGCCAACCTGACCATCACCCCCCTGCCCATTGAAGTGACGGCGGATGCGAAGACCAAGATGTACGGCGACGTTGACCCGCTCCTGACCTATACCGTCGCCCCGGCGCTGCTGAGCGGCGACACCCTCAGCGGCGGGCTGGCCCGCGCGGCGGGCGAGGGTGTGGGCACGCGCGCGATCACCCAGGGCACGCTGTCGAACGCCAATTACACCATAACCTTCGTTGGAGCCGAACTCACGATCACCAAGCGTCCCATCACCATCACCCCCAACGCACTGTCCAAGACTTACGGCAGCCCCGACCCGGCCCTGACCTACAGCGTCACCGGCGGGTCATACGCCCCCGGCGAAACCAACCTGAGCGGTGCGTTGAGCCGCGCGCCGGGCAATAACGTGGGGACCTACCTCATCTCGCAGGGCGGGGTGAACAACGCCGCCAACCCCAACTACGAGGTCACCTTCGAAGGCGACCCGCAGGTCTTCTTCACCATCAACAAGGCTACCCTGACGGTCACCGCGGATAATAAGACCAAGAAACAGGGCGAAGACAACCCGCCCCTCACCTACACCATCACCGGCTACCAGTACAGCGATAGCGTGGCGGTGGTCACCGGTACGCCCAGCCTGTCAACGACCGCTACCAAGACCAGCCCGGTGGGCGAGTACGACATCACCATCAGCGGTTCGCTGACGGCGACCAACTACAACTTTGTCTACGTCAAAGGCAAGCTGACCATCGAATCCAGTATCATGAAAGTCTTCATGCCCATGCTCTCCAAGTAAGGTGCGTTTGGGCGCGCACTCCCTCCTGTCCAGGACGGCCCAGGATATGGACGTCTCTTGATCTGGAAGCCACTCCCTCTTCAGAATCCGCCGCACTTGCGGGTTCTGGAGAGGGAGCCGGAGGGTGAGGAAAATTTGGGATCGAAACGGTCAGGTGAGTAAACATGAAAAATGGTTTTGACATCACCCGCATCTTATGATATGATCGAACTTACAACCAAATAGCCCCTAACGGCACTCTTATCCAGAGAGGTGGAGGGACCGGCCCGATGATACCTCGGCAACCTGGTGAGACGCAGTCCCATGAGCTGTTGTTTCCCTAAGGTGCTAATTCCGTCAGACGGAGCGACTGGAAGATGAGAGGGCAGCCGCAAGCATAAAGTCGATGCGTTATGTTGCCCCTCGTGTATCCGCAAAGGGGCGACTTTTTTTTACGAGGAGACTTTTGCTATGACCAACACGTTTATGAATTCGGCCCGTTACCTGTTCACCTCTGAATCGGTAACCGAAGGGCACCCCGACAAGCTCTGCGACCAGGTCAGCGATGCCGTGCTGGACGCCTGCCTGGAGCAGGACCCCTATTCGCGCGTTGCCTGTGAAACCGCCACCAAGACCGGTTTTGTGATGGTGCTGGGCGAAATCACCACCAAGGCCTTCGTCAACTTCGACGAGTTGGTGCGCAAAGTGGTCAAGGGCATCGGCTACGACCACACCGATAAAGGCTTCGACGGTAACACCTGCGCGGTGCTGTCGGCCATCGCGGCCCAGTCCGGCGATATCGCCATGGGCGTGGACAAGGCGCTGGAAGCCAAAGAAGGCGCCATGACCGAAGCCGAGATCGAGGCCGTTGGCGCCGGCGACCAGGGCATGATGTTCGGCTTTGCCTGCAACGAGACCCCCGCGCTGATGCCCATGCCCATCTACCTGGCCCACAACCTGTCGCGCAAGCTGACCGAAGTGCGCAAGAGCGGCGAGCTGCCCTGGCTGCGCCCGGACGGCAAGAGCCAGGTGACGGTGGAGTACCACTACGGCAAGCCCGCCCGCATCGACACCGTTCTGGTCAGCACCCAGCATGCCCCGGAAATCTCGCACGCCGAGATCGAAGAGCAGTTGATGGAGCACGTGATTATGCCCACCCTGCCCGGCGATATGGTGGATGACAAGATGAAGGTCTACGTCAACCCCACTGGGCGCTTCGTCATCGGCGGCCCCATGGGTGACTCGGGCGTGACCGGGCGCAAGATCATCGTCGACACTTACGGCGGCATGGGCCGCCACGGCGGCGGCGCCTTCTCGGGCAAGGACCCCACAAAGGTCGACCGCTCCGGCGCGTACGCTGCCCGCTGGGTGGCGAAGAACGTGGTCGCCGCCGGATTGGCGGACCGCTGCGAGGTGCAGGTGGCCTATGCCATCGGCGTGGCCCGCCCGCTCTCGATCAACATCGAGACCTTTGGCACTGGCAAGATCGCTGACGACAAAATTGCCGAGATCGTCGACGCCCACTTCGACCTGCGCCCCGGCGCGATCATCCGCGACCTCAAACTGCGCCGCCCCATCTACCAGCAGGTAGCCGCCTATGGTCACTTTGGCCGCGACGACCTGGACCTGACCTGGGAGCGCACCGACCGCGCCGACGCGCTGCGCAAAGCCGCCGGTTTGAACGGGAAGTAACCGTTCACCCTGCATGCAAACGGGCCGAGGGACTCCTTGGCCCGTTTTTCGTCCCTGCGTGGTAGGCTCTTTTATGGCTCTTGTAGGGCGCGGCTCGCGAGCCGCCCACGCCTTTGCCATCGACCATAACGGCTTCCTGGCGCTGTGGAGAGGTATCACAAGGTGACAACATCGGTTATGATGATAGGATGCAAATGCGCTGCGCCAGGTGGCCCTGCTTTCGGGTACCGCAATATCAGCGATGGTCAATGTTTTTGGCCTGCCTGATTTACCTGGCGGCCTGCGCGCCTGTCCCGCATTCTGTTCCCCAACCTACGGCTTCCGATCAACCCGTAAAAGGAGCAACCATGACCCCTTCTCCTGCCCCAAACACATACCACATCATCGCCTACTTCCCCGAATGGGAAGTCCGCCGACCGTACCTGGTGAAGCATATCGAGGCGTCCGGCGCTGCCAGCAAGCTGACCCTGATCAATTACGCCTTCGGCTACACCGCCCCGGACCCCGCCACCGGCGCCATCACCTGCCAGATGCGCAACGCCGACGCCGCCTACCGCCAGGTGTACACCGCCGAAATGAGCATCGACGGGCAGCCGGACGACCCCACCCAGCCCCTGCGCGGGCACTTCAACCAGTTGAAGAAGCTGAAAGCGAAGTACCCCAACATCAAGGTGGTCGTCTCGCTGGGCGGCTGGACCGACTCGATCTGGTTTTCAGACGCCGCCGCGACCGCTGAAACGCGCGAGAAATTCGTCGCCTCGTGCATCGACCTGTACATTCATGGCAATTTACCCGCCGAAGGCGGCGCGGGGGTCCGCGCGGTTAGCGATGGCGCAGCGGCGGGCGTGTTTGACGGCATCGACATCGACTGGGAGTACCCGGTCGGCGGCGGCATCGCCGGTATCCACAACCGCCCCGAAGACGCGGCCAACTTCGTGCTGCTGCTGGAAGAATTCCGCCGCCAGTATCAGGCCATCGGGCGGCCCGACCTGCTGCTGACCATGGCCGCCCCCGGCCCCGCCCAGGCCCGCCAGTTCAACATGCCCCAGGCCCACCCCTACCTGGACCTGGTCAACCTGATGACGTACGATTTGCGCGGCGCGTGGAAGCCCGAGGCCGGCCACCACACCAACCTGTGCGATTCGTCCTTCGACACGGCCCCCGCGGATCAGCGCCTTTCCGCCGATACAACCGTGCGCGTTTACCGCGATGAGCTGGGCGTTCCGGCGGAGAAGCTGGTGCTCGGGGCGGCCTTCTACGGGCACGCGTGGAAGGGCGTGGCGGCGGCCAATCACGGCCTCTTCCAGCCCGGCGAAGGCGTAGAAGGGGGCGACGCCGCGGTTGGCGGCGGCAGCTACTACCAACTGGCCCGCCGCATCGGGCAGGGCTACACCCGCCATTGGGACGAAAGCGCCAAAGCCCCCTGGCTTTACAGCGAAACCGAGCAAATTTTCTGGAGCTACGACGATCCGCAGTCGCTGGCCTATAAAGCCCAATACGTGCAGCATCACCGCCTGGGCGGGGTCATGTTCTGGGAGATCACCGGCGACGACGCGCAGGGCGCGCTGGTCGACGCGCTGTATCAAGGCCTGCAGCCCGGCGCCCCAGACCATAATCCGTGTTCCCAGTAAGCCGCCGTGGTAGGGCAGGCATCCTGTCCGCCGCCGTGGTAGGGCGGATATCCTTGTCAGCCGCTCGCGTCAGCGAGGATTTCCTGGTTCCGGCGCGGAGCGACGGAACCAGCTTCTTATACGCTCCGCGTATTCTTCCTACTCACGCCGCACGAACCGGCGCGCTCTACTTCTCCACCGCCAGATAATGATTCCGCAGCGTGTAGTCAAAATAGTTCTGCCACAACCGCATCACTTCCGAGCGCGGGTAATCGTGGTTAGAGAAGGTCTGGAAGATCACCCGGCCTTCCATGCAGGTGGCGATTTGCCCGTAATCGGAGCTGCGGTTCTTTTGAATACCCGCCAGCATGGTTGCATTGGAGCCGGGCAGCAGCTCGATCAGGTCGCCGGACTGGTTGGCCCAGTAGCGCGAATAGTGCAGCAGCGGCATCGCCGTATTGGGCTGGTTGAACACCGGGTGGGTCGGTTCCAGCCAGTAGATCGAATCAGCCGTGGGCTGGTCGCGCTGGAAGTCGATGCCGCAGGAGGTCAGGAATGGCCGGATGCGCCCGTTAACCGTCGAGTCGAGGTACCACACCTCAGCCACAATCGCCACGTCGCGGTTGGCCTGCTCCAGCATCACATCCCAAAACTCGCCGCGCACGCCCGACTTCGACTCGGCGGCAATGACGATCAGGTCCCATTTGATGCCGGAGTTGAGGTTTTCCATGAACTTTCCCACCGCGTCGCCGACGTTGGTGTATTTATACCCGGCGCCGTCCAGCGCTTCCTTCACCCACAGCCCGATGGTTGGGGTATCTTCAAACAATAAAATCTTGGAGGCCTTCAGTTTGGCTTCCATATCGACGGTAGGGGTCGGCTCGGGCGAGGTGGTTGGTTCCGGGGGCTTCGCGGTCGGCGCTGCCTGGGCCGCTTCGGTGCTGCGCGCCGAGGCACCGGCCTGGTCGGTAGCCTTTGCCGCCGCCGCCGCGCCGGCTTCCGAGGTGGCCTGTGAATAGCCGGCCTGCAGCGTGGCTTCTTTCACTGCCAGCACGGTGGCCTGCACGCTGAGCGACTCGCGGGTCAGGTCGATCGAAGGGTCCTGGGTAGGTTCAACCGCGGCGGGCGCCTCGGTTGGCGCAACCGCGGTGGGCGCGACCGGCGCGGTCGCCGTGGGCAGAGCGCAGGCCAGCAGTGCGGCCACCCAGGCCAGCCCTACCAGTAAAATGCCACACCGGCTGCATGACGGCATCGAGTCTTTTCTGTTCATCTAGATATCCTCCCTGTGAACAATAAAACCTGTCCATTATATTATAAGGAGTTTGAATGGTTTCTGGTTATCATCCTTGTTATTTTGTAATTACAAATCTGTTTGTATTCTTTGAAAACGAATGCGGACGCCTCGAAAGCTATGGCTTTCGAGGCGTCCGCATTCGTTTTCACCCTTGCCTTACCAGCGTGCGTGGTGCTCCTCGGCAAAGCCCACCAGCCCCTCGATGCAGATTTCCTCGCCGTCATCGGCGGCGACGCAGCCATCGTAGCGGCCAAACATCTGGTGCACCTCCGAGAAAATCACCAGCATATTCGAACGCGCCACGCGCTCTTTGAAGGGCGTGAAGGTCAGGTGGATGCGGCGGGCGTCCGGGTCCTCGTCGACGAAGCGCCACGGCTCCATGTACCTGCCGGAGGTGTAGTCGAAGCGCACCTTGCCCAGCTTGTGAATTTTGCCGTCCAGCACCAGCGCGTTCTCGCTGGCCCGCGAAGTGTCGCCAAAGCCGCGCCCCAGGTTGAGGCCCACTGTGCGCCCGTCTGGCAGAAAGCCAGAAGCCGAGGCCCAGTTCCAGTACGACTGGTATTCCCACACCCCACGGCCCCAGTCCAGCGAAGCCAGGGAGGTGCGTGGGTCGATCTGCTCTTTCACGCCGCCGTATTGGAGCACCCCCGCCGCCGGCATGCAGTTGATCTTGCGGTTGTAGTAGAAGCGCCTGCCGCGGATGGGGATGACGATGTTCATCGACTCGTGCTCCGGCGGGCAGACCAGCTCCAGCTCGGCATGAATGCCTTTGCCCCCGTCGAACGCGGGCCAGTCCACCTGCACCCAGCGCAGCCCCGGTTGGGCCCGGAAGCGCAGGCGCGCTTCTTTGCCCTCGTACACCGTCTCACCCTCGGAAGAATTGCGCGGAAGCTGTACCTTGCCAGACGAAAGCACCAGTCCCTCCTCGTGCAGGGTCTTGGTCTGCCAGTCCATGGTGTACACGAACACGTTGCAGGCATAGCCCAGGTCGGCGATGGTGGCGGAGAAAAAGCGCTCAGGAGTGAACAGCGCGTAGTAGTCCCAGCGCTTCACCCGCAGGCGCTGGAAAGGGTGCATCATGGACGGGTAGAACGCGGCCAGCTCCAGGTTGCTGTCGAGCAGCGGCTGGCGCGCCCAACCCACCTGGGCCAGTTCGCCGTTGGGCATCAGCAGGGGACCGGATGTTGTGATTTCATATTCCATGGGAGAGTCCTCGGTTCGGAGATGGGGTAATCATATAAATAGATTATAGTAGCATCGAAGAAAACCAGTTAACCCAAAGGCTCTGGGAGAGAGGTATCCCGGCGGCTTGACCGGAACCGTGACAGCCGATCGCAGTCGTTGGGCGTTTCGCGAAACGCCCCTACCAGACTTTGATATAATAGTCTCAAATGTAGGTGATACCCATGACCATTTCCGATCGTAACTCCCTCATCGCCGCTATCGAGCAGGGCTTCCAGCCCGATTTCCTCTTCTTCTGGGGTCACCAGCCCCGCCCGGATGGCACCGTTGGCAAGGAATGCTTCAGCCAGTGGTTCCCCGCCGTCTTCGAAGTCGACGGTATCCGCTATCCCACCGCCGAGCACTACATGATGGCTGAGAAAGCCCGCCTGTTCGGCGATCCAGAATCCCTGGAGCAGATCCTCCAAGCCCCTGATCCGCAGACTGCCAAGAAACTGGGCCGGGGCGTGCGCAACTTCGACAAGATCACCTGGAGCCAGTACTGCTCTGATTTCGTAGTGCGCGGCAACATCGCCAAGTTCAGCCAGAACCCGGCCATGCGCGATTTTCTCAAGCAGACCGGGCAGCGCGTGCTGGTCGAAGCCTCTCCGCGCGACTGCATCTGGGGCATCGGCCTGTCAGGCGAGAACCCGCGCGCCTCCGACCCCCGCCAGTGGCGGGGCCTCAACCTGCTGGGCTTCGCGCTGATGCGGGTAAGAGAAGAAATTTAACGCAAAAACGGCCACCGCGGTGGCCGTTTTTGCAAGTTAGTTTACCTTCCCTACGATCTGCGTCGAGCGCTGCTCTACGCGCACTCCTTCCGTTACCTGGAACCAGCCCTGCTGGCGGATATCCTCCGAGCTGCTGCCCACCCGCACCAGGATGGGACCGGGTTCCACCACCAGGCGCATCTCCTCGTCATAATAGGCCAGGTGCTCGGCGGTAAGCTGGAACTGCACCCGCGCGGTCTGGCCGGGTTCCAGCCGCACCCGCAGGAAGCCCTTCAACTCCTTGACCGGGCGCGGCACGCAGGCGTATTCGTCCTGAATGTACATCTGCACCACTTCGTCCCCGGCCACCGGGCCGCTGTTGCGCACGTCGCACTGCACGGTCACCATTCCGCCGGGGTTCAGCTCGCTGTCCACCTGCAGGCCGCTGTACTCGAAGGTGGTGTACGACAGGCCGTGCCCAAAGGGGAACAGCGCCTTCGTACTCTGATCGATGTAATTCCAGCGGAAGTTGGAGCGCCCTCCGGAAGGCTTGATGTTGTAGAAGATGGGGAGCTGGCCCACACTGCGCGGTAGGGATACGGGCAGCCTGCCGCCTGGGTTGACCGCGCCAAACAGCGCGTCGGCAATGGCGGGCGCGGCCTGCTCGCCGGGCATCCAGGCCTCCAGAATGGCCGGGACGCTCCTGGCAATCTCGGTCAGAGCCAGCGGGCGCCCGTTGATCAGCACCAGCGCCACCGGTTTGCCAGGGGCCGCCGCCAGGACTTCCCGCACCAGGTCTTCCTGCACGCCGGGCAGGTTGAGCGTGGAGCGGTCGTTGAATTCGCCCGAAGTGCAGCCGGGTTTCAGCCCGGAGAAATCGCCCAGCGCCAGCACGATCACATCCGCCTGTTTGGCCGCCGCTGCCGCTTCGGCAAACCCGGAGCGGTCTTCGTCGCTGTTATCGCAGCCTTTGGCGTACAGCACGCGCGTCCCGGCGCTCACCCGCTCGCGGATGGCGTCCACCAGGGTGGGGATCTGCGCCAGTTCCTGGTCGTATTGGGCCGGGCTGCCGGTCTGTTCCAGCAGCGGGCGCAGGTGCGGGCCGCCTGCCAGCAGAATTTCGATCATGGCGGCGTAGGAATAGTCGCCCAGGTAGCGGCGCCCGTCGGCGGCATTGGGGCCGATCACCGCCAGCGTGCCGGGCGATGTTTTCAGGGGCAGCAGGCCGCCTTCATTTTTCAACAGCACCAGGCTCTGCTCGGCGATCTCGCGCGCCAGCTTGAGCGGCGCGGGGTCAGCGTAGATGCCTTCCACCGCGTCGACCGGCGCAAACGGCTGCTCGAACAGGCCCAGCTCGAACTTCTTGATCAGCACCCGCCGCACTGACTCATCGATGACTGCCAGGTCGATCTTCCCGTACTCCACCGCCGAGGTCAGCGCATCGCCGTAGCAGACGGTCTCGGGTAGTTCCTGGTCGATGCCGGCTTCCAGCGCCTTCACCGCCGCTTCCACCCGGTCAGCGGCCACGCGGTGGTACGTGTGCAGCATATCCACCGCCACATAGTCGGAGGTCACCAGGCCCTCAAAGCCCAGCTCGCCGCGCAGCAGGTCGCGCAGGATGGTTTTATCCGCCGCCACCACCCGCCCGTCCAGCTCGGAGTAGGAATTCATCACGCAGGCCGCCCCGGCTTCGCGGATGGCGGCTTCGTAAGCGGGTAAAAAGCTCTCGTGAATCTCGCGCGGCCCCATGTGGACGGGCGTGCAGTTGAGGCCGCCTTCGGAGGCGCTGTGGGCGATGAAGTGCTTGGCCGTCGCCATCACGCCCTCTTTGAGCGAACCGCCCTGCAGTCCGCGCACGTAGGCCGCACCAAAGCGGGCCACCAGGCAGGGGTCCTCGCCGAAGTGTTCCTCCACCCGGCCCCAGCGCGGATCGCGGTACAGGTCCAGCACGGGCGCCAGGCCCTGGTGCGTGCCGGTAGCGCGCATTTGCCTGCCGATGATGGCGCTCATCGCTTCGGCCAGCTCGGGGCGGAAGGTGCTTGCCAGCCCGATCATCTGCGGGAAGCGCGTTGCCCCCATGGCGGCAAAACCGGAACAGCATTCGTCGTGGATAATGGCCGGGATGCCCAGGCGGGTGTGCTCCACCAGGTAGGCCTGGATGGCGTTGGCCAGTTCCGCGCGCTGGCGGGGCGGCAGCAAGGTGTATGTGCCGATGCGCGTGATCTGCCCAATGCCGTCGCTCACCCGGCAGGCCTTCTCCGCGCTGAAACCGTTTTCATCCAGTAAATCGTAGGAATACACGGAGCCAAGCTGGGCCACCTTTTCGGCCAGTGTCATCTCAGCCAGCAAAGCATCCGCGCGCTCGGCGGCGGATTGGGCGGCATCCATATAGCTGCGGCGGTCGTTCTTTTGGGAAGGTTTCATGCGTTATTCTGCCTTTGGGGGATAAATGCGGAAGTTACCACTTAAGTGAAGCAGGGCCATCTGGTAAAGCAGCCCATCGTAATAGCGCCAGGTGCCGCGCGGGATCGATGCGTCCCACACGGCCTGGATGAATTCCTGGCGCTGCGGGTGAGTGGAGGCCATTGCCGCCACCCCGTTCATCGCGATCAACCCGGTCGAGCGGTCGGTGGAGAGGGGCTCGCCGTCCAGCGAATACTGGTTGACGTATGAGTCAATGCCTTCGGTATAGAAAAAGTCCAGCATGCGGTTGGACTGCTCGATCTGCCAGGGGTCGGCGGCGAACCAGGTGTAGTCCACTGCCACGTTGGCCCCTGCGCGGAAGGCGTCGAAGCGAAAATCCTTGTGGTTATCGGTGCCGTGCGGCTTGCCGTCGAAGTCGGCGTAGTCGGGCATCAGGCCGGTTTCGGGATGGGCGGCTTTCTTGAAGTAATCGCGGCTCACCTGGGCGGCCTCCTTCCAGAAATCCTGGTCTTTATCCGCCCACAGCGCCCACAGCTCGTAGTACGCCGGCAGGTGATACGAGGGATCGCTGAAGGTATTGCCGGGCTTGCTGGGCACGAAAACCACCATCTTGTGGGTGGGGTCGAACATGCCGCTCACCTGCGGGTTATCCTGCCCGTCAGCCTTGTGCAGCATGGCATCCAGGATGGCCTGGGCCTCGGCGCGGTAGTCGAAGATGCCCTCGCCGTCGCCCCAGCGCCCGCTGGCAAAGAACAGCGCCGTCGCAAACCACTCCTCGCCGTCTGGGGCGGGGCCGGGGTCAAGCTGCGCGCCGTCTTCCTGGCAGTGCCAGGCAAAGTAACCCTGGTACGGCCCGCTGGACTGGTACATATAGGTCTTGGTCCACTTCCACAGGCGGTTGAACTCTTCCTGCTTATCCATCTGCACCGCGATCATCATGCCGTACGACATGCCCTCCGAGCGGATATCGCCGTTGCCGATGTCCTTCATATACGCCATATCTTCCCCGACCGGGTAATACACCCGCTCGGTGGTGTCGCTGCCGTAGAACAACTGCTCCCAGGCCTTGTCCAGCTTTTCCTGGATCTCGGCGTCGCTCTTGCCCAGCACATCGCGGAACAGGTTGGGATATTCCCCGGATTCAAACGCACCCACCGTCGGCAGCGCCACGGGGGTGGGGCTGGGGGCGGCGGTGGCGGTGCAGTGGCGCGCGTTTCGCGACGCGCGGCGGCTCGCGGCGCTGGTTGCGGGCGCGTTCGCGCGCTAGCTCGCGCTGCCCATGCCGCGCGTGCCGGCGGGCGAGGGGAAGCC
>CAYTHO010000131.1:0-11787 GCA_964437595.1 uncultured Anaerolineaceae bacterium | reverse complement strand
TCTACGAGGATTGGATCGATTAATTCAGATTCCACTTCAATACCTATAATTGCTTTGGGTTTGTCAAGCGCTATTTGTGATCCTTTTCAAGATAAGCAACCACTGAGTAAATGGCGGAATTTAATGGTTAAAGATTTTCCGCCATTTACTCTGGCAATCTGCCGGATGGAGGGCAATTCTAGAAATACGTTTCCTTCCGGCGCATTACAAACCTGATCAGGCAGCGGGTAAACAGGGGAAAATTGCCTATCCTTTGTATTCTTCCACTACGTACATCCAAAGCCGGCTGCCGGGCAGCATCTGGCCAGATAGTTCCCGCCAGGCCTGCTGCGCTTCCAGATCGAAGAACATACCGGCATTAACGATGGAAAGTTCATAAAAAGGCACCTTCTTTGGCTGGCTACCCAGCGGACCTGGGTCGGCTTTGGAGATCTTCGAGTCCGGGCGTTGAAGCGCTTCCAGGAAAAGGTTGCGCTGCAGCGGGGTAAAGACCAGTCGGGTGCCATCCTGGCAGATGGCCACCAGCGCGGTGTTTCCACCTTTATTCCAGTTTTCAACGGACAGAACTGGCAACTGCTTTCCAAGGACTCTGGCCGCGTTCTCCTGAAACCACAGCTTCGGATCCGGCACATTGATTTCGCGGGCCAGCTTCTCTCGTTTCAAGCGGATATCTTGCTCGGTCCAGTCCTGCAACTGTTCGCGGACGGTCTGGATGGCCTGGCGCTGGCGTTCATTGCCCAGGGAAATGGTGACGCCCAATGTGACCAGGGCGGTCAAAACGGATAGGGTGAGAATAATCTCCATACGGTATAGCTCCTTGTTGATAATGGTTAATCGGGAAACAGACGATCCAATAACTGGCAGACCCCAGGAATGCTGAGAATGCTGGCCAGGATGACACAAACCACGAAAATGAGGGCGTCAATCATGCGCGCCTTCTTTGGTTTCAAACGGGCACAAAAAATACAGCGAACCCATTGCTTACTGCTCCTCCTCATGCGACAGTTTTTCGATGATCTTGCTTAACTTTTTCAGCTCCCGCGGCCGGGGATCGCGCGAAGCGCTCCAGGCGAAAGCCGCCAATGTGCCAAAACCAGCCAGGAAGACCAGCCATAACACGAAGGTCCAGGGCGAGGTGGCTGGCCTGGGAGCCTCCGGCATTTGAGTGGCGATCACCAGCGTGGGCGCGGCGGTCGCCGTGGTACTTGCCGTAGGGGTTGGCGATGCTTTGCGTGTAGCTGTAGGAGTGGCTGTCGGCTGGCGAGTGGCAGTCACTGCCAGGGTCTGCGTCGCGGTCGGCGTGGCCCCCGGCGGGATGACAATCACTGCGTGCTCCTCCACCTGCTGGGCCATTGAATCGGTGACCTTCACCGTCACATGGTATTCTCCGATGGGCGCCAGAATCTGGCCAAACTTGCGGTTCCAGACGATTTCATTTGGTATTTGCCGGGGCGAGTAATCCAGATGGACATCCGGCCAGCGGCCTTTGGGATCGGAGATAACGATGGTGACATCCATTAGCGGCAGGTCGCCAGGGCGGATCTCCAGCAAGCCTTTTTCCCAGATGTACCAGCGCTCGGTCAGATCGATCTCCGGCAAGGCGTTGGCCACGATGTAATAAGCTTTAGCGCTGGAGGTATTGCCGGCCTGGTCGGTGAAGGTCGCCTGAAGCGCGTGCATCCCGCCCGAAAAGGGCAGCGTATCCCAGGGGGCGGACCAGCTGCCGTCGGAGCGAATCGGCACCGGCTGCCAGGTTTTGCCATCATCCAGAGAAAGCGTCATCTTGCTCGTCCCGGACAGGTTGTCATGGACCGTGCCGCTGACATCTACCGTACCCTGCACTTTCGTCCCACCCACCGGCTCGACAAACTGGCCGATCGGGTCGTGCTGGTCGATCTTGACTTCTTTCTCCAATTCAGTCCGGTTGCCGGCCTTATCGACGGCCCGGAAACCCAGCTGGTGAATGCCGTCTTCTTCGACCTTGACCGCATTGACCGGCTGCCAGTCGCCCGCATCTACCCGGATATCCATCCGCGCTATGCCGGAGGTTTCATCCACCGCTTTCGCCGACACATTCGCCGCTGAACGGAACCAGGCCAGCAGCCCTTCAATTGCGTCGATCGTGATATCAACCTGCGGCGGCGCGGCGTCAATCCGCACCGTTTGGGCATGTTGGGTGAGGTTGCCGGCCTGGTCGGTGGCGCGGAACTCGACCTGGTGCGCGCCGTCCCCGCTGACCGTGACTTTATCAAGGTTCTGCCATGCGCCGCCATCCACGCGGGCTTCCACTTTGCTCAGCCCGGATACGGCATCGCTGGTTGTTGAAGCGACCTCCACCGAAGTACTCGTGTACCAACCATTTTGTCCGGGCGTTCCGCTGGCCTCTAGCAACAGGGCCGGCCCCTGCAGATCGACTTTGAGTGCGGCGGTCTGGGTGGTCGTGTTGCCGGCTACGTCCGTGGTCTGGAAGGTGATGGTATGGCTTCCTTCCTGAGTAAGCGTAGTCTGGGCGTTGACCCAGGCGCCGCTACCCACTTTGATTTGCGCCGAAGCCAGGCCGGATATTGCATCGTTGCCGGATACTTTCAAAACCGGCGCGCTGGTATACCAGCCGTTCTGCCCATCCGGCTGCGGGATCGTGGCGGTCAGACTGGGCGGGGTGACATCCACGCGCACGGGCCGGGATTCGCTCACTAGATTGCCGGCCCGGTCAGCGGCGCGGCTTTCCAGGGTATGAACCCCTTCGGAAAGTGTCAGCGGGAAGGTTGTTCTCCACGCACCGCCGTCCAAACGGGCTTCCAGCGCTGCCAGTCCGGAAGTGGCGTCGCTCGCGGCGGGCGCGGCGCTGACTGCGGAACGGTACCAGCCGTTTTGCCCGGCGGTCCCGATCAGGTTGACCGTGATCTGCGGATCGGTCTGGTCCACCGGGTAGGTTCCGGAAGCAGTTTTTAGGTTGCCGGCGTTATCCCGTGCGCGGAAGTTCAAGGTATGATTGCCGTCCGTGCTGAGCGTCACGCCGCCGGCCTGCCAGCTGCCGCCGTCCACCTGCAGTTCTGTCGCGGCCAGGCCGGAGGTGGCATCACTGCCCGAGAGAGAGATGGTCGGCGCGCTGAGATACCAGCCGTTTTGCCCGTCTGCTGAAGGAGCGTTCACCACCAGATCCGGGGCGACGCTGTCGATTTTGAAGGAGGCGGCGCTGGACGTTGCGTTGTTGCCCGCCCGGTCGGTGGCTTGCGCCTGGGCGGTGTGCGTGCCTTGCGCGGAGACGGTCAGCGGCCCGGCCTGCCATGCGCCGCTGTCGATCCTGACTTGGGTGGAGGCGACGCCCGAGACACTGTCACTGGCAGTGGCCGAAATCGTTACGGGCGAGATAAACCAGCCATTTTGACCGTTGGGCGTTGGTACGGCGAGATTGATCCCCGGATTGCCCGTGTCCACGGAGATGGTCTGGCTGCCCTGGAGACTGGTATCGCCAAAGGTAGAATGCGCCCAGTAGGACAATGTCGTTTGCCCTTGCGGCGGCGTCCAATTACAGTTAACGTTTGCCGCGTCCGTTGGATCGCACAATACCCCGGTTGAGCCTTCAATATATTGGATCCGATATCCGGATACCGGCTCGCTGGCTGCCAGAGCCAGATTTGGCCCGCCCCGGCACCAGCCATTGCTTCCGACTGTGGTACAGGTCAGGTTGGCGGAAACCGTGGCATTGGGCAGCGTGGTGGTTTTAGTCACCTCTTTCTCCTGCTCGTCGCAGGACACGCAGCGGCTGTTGGGACAGGGATTGCTGCTTGCGCCGCATTCCCCGCCGTCCGAGACGCAGGTGCATTCGATGCTGCCGCTCGCGTTGTAGCATACGCGCAGGTGTTGGATGGTGGTCGTGGTGGTGGTCCGGTTGCGCGGCCCGATGTAATCAGCAGCGGCTGGTGGGATACCCGGCAGGCACAGCACCAGCATTAGAGTTATTAAGAGGAGAAGTGGTTTCTTGAGCTTCATCGATAAAGTCCATGCTCCAAGATCGTGCAACTAATGATGGGAATCGGCCATCCAGCGCATCAAGGCGGATAGAATCATGCCCCCGGCGATACCGCTGGTGAGACCAATAAAGAACCACTGGCAGGCGGCGGCTTCATAGGCAGCCGGTGACAGATACGAAACATCCATAAGATCAACCTCCTTCTAAACCTTGCTCGATGACCCGCCCGGGCTGGATGTCCCAGGTCAGAAAGCCATACAGGTAATGGGGCGGGAAGAGACCGGTTTGGATAAAGACATTGCTCAGATCGCCGGTAGGCTCCTCATCCGGATCGAGATAGATGGGCGGCCGGCTGCCCTCGATGAGCGCCGTCACCTGGCAGCGCAGGTTCTGGTTTCTCGTGCAGGCATGTTCCACTGCTTTCAGCGTCCCCGGGATGCTCAGGGTCACGTAGCGCGGCTGGCTGAAGGCCTCTTGCACCTCCTTCCGGCTGGCTGCGCCATTCACCAGCGATTCGTACTGGCCATCTTTCCCGGCCACCCCCGCCAGCGCCCACAGGCTGCCGCCCCCAAAGCGCATCTCTACCAGGTCTAGATCTCGCTCAAACAGGCGCTGAGTCTGGATGTGGTGCTCGACGATACCAGTCAGTTCCCAGTGATCCTCTACAAATGCCGGCCCGTCCCAGGGGTTGGGGAGAAGCTCGGGTGGGTCAGCCAGCGCGTTCAAGGTGAGGTAGACCAACACGCCAAACAACAGCACCCAGCGCAAGGTTTTCCAAAAGAAGGGGAAAAAGGCGTTCCAGAAGGAGACAAACGTGTTCACCGCGTAAATGCCCCCACTTCCGCCAGGCCCATCTGGGTGACGATCACATCCGGCACCACGGCTGGGAACAGGCGCGACAGGTTGCACGAAACGCTGACCTGCACCGTATTGGCTGCATCGTTCACATTGATCCCGGTCACCCGTGCGTGGATGCCCTGCGCGGAGAGCATGCCGGTATTGGCATTCACCATCGCCTGGGCCTCTGACCAGGTTTTATCCGTGGGTACGAGGTTACCCGAGGTGCGAAAGGTGTTCTGGTTGATCTCAATGGCTGCCCCCAGTGCAGCAGCATCCGCGGCGGCTGAGATCTGCGCGCGGGCGTAGAAGTAGCGCCCCAGTTCGATGGTCATGGCCATGATCGGCATCATCACGAAGCCGATGAAGATTGCCCAGAAGGTGAGCTGGTAAGCGCGGCGGTCACGGATCATCGGCTTACCAGCCTTCCTGGCGGAAGGTAACGTCCGAGCTAACCTGGAAAGGATCGCTCCAGCCGATGAAACCGCCCAGATAATTGGGGATGGTGCCGGACACGCGCACCTTGAGGATCGAGCCGGCAACCCCGCCGGGAGCCAGAACCTGCACCTGGGTATTCTCGACCAGCTTTGCCGATGCGATGGCTTCCTTCGCCCCGCTCATGGCATAACAGGCCGGGCAGCTTTGCGCGACCGAGCCCATCCTGGCCCCATGCCGGGCGGCGGCCTGCACCGCCTGCTGGCCAAAAATCACCATGCCAAGATTGATCGTTGCCAGCATGATCAGCACGGCGATGGGGGTGGTGATAGCTGCCTCGATGGTTTCCATCCCGGTTCGTGCTTGGATAAATCTTTTCATAAGCGCCTCCAAAATGATCTGGTGAGGCGGGCTGATGAGCGATGAACGGTATTTCACGCCCGCCTCAGAATTAATCGATCCTGGCCTTAGATTTTCCCGGCCACGTCCATGACGATGGTGTTGATGTTCTCGCCCAGGAGCTTATAGGCCCCATAGACCACCACCACGATAACGGCCATCAGCAAGGCCACTTCACTGGCTTCGATGGCGTGGGTATCGAGTAGATAACGCATGTGTTTCACCTCCTTTCCTTTTAGAATTAGTAGCGACTACGCAGCAGCTGCGCGACCAGGTACCAGACCGTCCCGGCGGCAATCGCCACCGTGTAGGGGATGCTCTTTTCCTTGCGCAGCAGCCCGATCAAGCCTTGCAGCCCGCCGGCCAGAAAAACGGCCACGAGCAGCAGCGGATCGCCGATAAACAATAGCAACGCCGTCAGCATCTTCGTATCCGCACCGCCCATCACGCCCATTTCCCATAAGGCCCAGGCAGCAAAGAGCGCGTGGGATAGGTTTCCCTGCGCTGTGCTGCCGAAGAGAATGACAGTCATCCAGGCACCTCCAGCAAGCAAAATGCGCGCCGTGCGCGGCAGGTCGGAGATGGCGATCAGGGCCAGCACCATCCCCACCACCAGCCAGTCTCCGGCAACAGCCCGCCAGATCGCGGCCACGAGCAGCGCGCTCAAGGTCAGGGCATTAGGTACCTGGCGGGTCTTGAGGTCGCGCCAGACGCAGGCCGCGAGCCAGATAGCGAGTGGGAGGAGAGCAAGAGCAGGCATCACCACACTCCGGGCAGCAGGCGGAAACGGGTCTGCTCGGCATACGCTTCGTAGCCGCGGATGACCCTCTCCTCGCGTTGGATTCGCAGGACCTGGATCCCGGCCAGGCAGAGCGTGAGCAGCAGCGCCATAACCAGGTTTGGAGCCGAGATAGCCAGCGCTCCGCGCAAGAGCAACTCGCCCAGATACATTGGGTGGCGCACTAGCCGGTAAGGGCCGCTGGTGACCAGACCCCGGTCCGCCGGGGCGATGCCAAAGCGCCCACCCAGGGTGAGGAGCGACCAGAGGATCAAGGCATACCCAGCCAGCGCCGCGAGGGTAAGCGTCAGACCTGGAGCAGTGGGTAGCGGCGCGGCGGTAGGGAGCGCCGCGGCCAATAGCCCCAGCATGAGTCCTTTGCGGTCGTAGCGCACGGTCGGGTAGCGGCGAAGGTACATCCCGGCCAGCAGCGCGTTGTGCAGCGCCAGCAGTACCGAGAGCACCGAGGGATGCTGCCAGGCAGCCAGGCCGGAGAGCCCCGCCGCCACGCCGAAAAAGAGAAAGCCGAAACGGTCACGCCACCAGCGCGTAAAGGATAGTGCTTTCATTAGAACAGCCCCGCCACGACCGGGTAACCCACCACGACCAATAAGATGACCAGGTAGGGCAGGAAGTAAAAGAACACCATCGGCAGCACCAGTTCCGAACCGACCTTTTCCGCGCGCTGGTCGGCCTGGCCAATGTAATCAGCGGCAATCGCCCCCGCCAGTTGCGCCATCAGCTCCTGCTGATTGGCTCCGCGGCGGATAAACTCGAGCTGCACTGCCATCGAGACCAGTTCGGGCAGGAGCGAGCGGCGCGCCTCTTCCTGCATGACCGGTACAAGCGAGCGCCCCTGGCTCATCTGGATCACCTGGATCATCCAGCGCCCGACCAGAGAAGTCTCTTTGGCCGAGCGCACCAGCGCCTCTTCCAACTTGACCCCCGCCGCCATTTGGGCTGAAACCAGCTGGACGAACTCCGGCAGCTGGGATTGGAAGGATCGCTGGGTCTTGCGCGCGGCGGCGCTCACGTTCATGGCCGGAAGCTGCCAGCCAAAGAAGGCGCAGAAGGCCCCCAGGAGCGGGGTGTCGAAGACGATCAACCCGCCGACCCCGGCGGCAATCGCCGCGACCAGGCGCAGGGAGATGAGTTGTGTGCCGGTCCAACCGCCCCATTTGCCGCCCATCTGCGCCCAATACAGGTCCGCCTGCACTTTGCGCAAGAAACCGGCCGGGGTCCACTTCGCGACTGGCTTGTCCAGTGGCTGGAGCGAGCGCCGTAATCCAGATAGATCCTCATCCGCCGGCCGGTCCAGCCGCTCCATGGCGGAGGCCGCCCGGTAAGGTGAAAGGGCGGGCACGAACTCGACCGTTAGGACAATCACGAGCGCCCCGACCAGGATACCGAGAATGGTGATGATCGTCATACGGCCTCCAGGATCATCGAGCGCATCACGCTGTAACCCAGAGCCATCGAGCCCATGCCCACGGCGATGGCGATCTGCACCGGGAAGGCCGAGAGCGAGCCACGGATGGTGGGATCCTGCCCGAGGTAGGCCAGGATCAGCGCCAGGACGCCTGGAATGACCTTGGCAGACACCATCGCATCCCCGGCTTTGGCCTGGGAGCGGTTACGAGCCACCAGGATTTGCTGCGTTTTCTGAGCGATGGATGAGAGCACCCGCGCGTATGCTCCGCCGCCGGCCTGGAGATACCCCTCCAGCAAATAGGCCAGATTGGCCAGGGAGGTGGATGGCGAGCGCGCGGCCAGCGAAACCAACGCTTCCTCGCGGTTTTTGTTGCGCATCTCCGCAGCGGTCAGGAGCAGTTCCGGGGTCAGTGGGTTGGCGCCTTCCACGGCCAGAGAATTCCCCACTTCTTCCAGCACGTCAGGAACCGCGCCGCCAGCCAGAAGACCGGCCGTAATGCGCCCGATGGCCAGCGGCAGCAGTTTATCGATCGCCTGCCCGCGGCTTTTGACCTTATTATCCAGCCAGGCGGAAGGAATGTAGTAAACCAGTGCCCCGGCCGCGATGGCCGGCAGCCCGGGCAGCAAGGCCCAGGTAATCACGGCGGTTGCCGCAGCACCAGCCACACAAAGCAGGTTGAAAGTGATAGGTTGCAGGCGAATTCCGGCGGCCAGAAGTTTGTATTCCAGCGTGTTCGCCGGTAGCTGGCTCAAACTTTGCGCTGCTTCAGGTGTGTACAGATCGCCAATTCGCCGTTTCTCACGCTCGAACGGCAGGCGGTCGGGGGCAAACAGGAGAAAGATCAGCAGGGCGGCGAGTAAGCCGATGATGAAAACCATAGAGACTCCTTGTTATTGGATCTGGTAAGGCTGGACCGCTTCCCAGCGCGGTTCGGGCGTATCTTCGCAGAAGCGGAACAGCGGGCGAAAAGCGACCTGATCGCCCTCGGCCTCGCCCACCTGGTTGATGGCCACAATTCGGCGCGTCTCCCGGCGGATGCCGATCTGCACCAGAAGATCGATGGATGCGGCGATCATCTGGCAGGCTTCTTCCCGGCCGATATGCTGGTCGGTGCCTAAGATCGTGGCCATGCGCTGCACGGCCTCCTTTGGGCTATCGGCATGAAAGGTGCAGGCGCCCGAGTGACCGGTCATCATGGCCCGGAAAAGGGCCATGGCCGCCTGCCCGTCGCGTACCTCGCCGACGATCAGGTAATCCGGCGACATGCGCAGCGCGTCATCCACGCCGTTGGCCAGGGTATAGGGCTGTACTTCGGTGCCGCGCGCCTGCGGGCGGGCTTCCACGGTCTGCACCGTCGTCCGGTCGATCCAGATCTCCTCTGGGTCCTCGATCTTGACGATCCGCCAGGCCTCCGGAAGGAAGTTGCACAGCGCTGAGAGTAAAGTGGTCTTGCCCGTGCGCGTGCCGCCGCAGATCAGAATGCGCGCGCCGGATTGGACGGCCGCCTGCAAGGTTTCCAGCATGGTCTGATCGAGTACGCCGCGTTCTAAAATCCAGGCCGGGTGCACCGGCTTTTGCTCATACAGGCGGATATTAATCACCGGGTTGCGACCGGGCGGGGCGATTACCGGGTGGAGCGCCTTGATCCGCCCGCCGCCGGGGTTAGATGGGGTGGCTGGCAGGCGCGCGTTGACGGAGGGGTTGACCTCATTCAGATTCTTGTTCTGCGGCCCCAGCAAGCGGTCCAGCACGCGCCAGATCTCATCTGGCTCCGGGAGCAAAGGGACGGTTTCCCAGCGCACGCTGCCTTTTTTCATCACTTGCAAGAGGCCCGAGGAATACAGCGCAATTTCCGATAGGTCCGTGCGGGCGGGAGGCAGGAGTAAATCGAGAAAGCCCAGACCCGTCAGCCGCCGGACCAGTTCGTTGGCCAGCTCGTTTTCTTCCACCTGGCTTGCTGGCAGGCTGCGCCGGCGCAGTCCTGTTGAGACCAGGGCGGCGATGCGTTCGCGGATTTGCGTTCGTTGAGCATCGGATGGCCCTTGCAGTACAGCGGCCGGGAACTCGCGGTTGATCTGGTCAATCACTTCGTTGATCACTTCTTCGCGTTCTTTCAGGTGGAGCGCGCGCTCGAGGCTGGCGCTGGTATCGTAAAAGCTGAGGATATTTGCCATTTAGACCTCTAATGGAACAGGCGAAAGACGCCTTTTTTCTCTCTATTGCTCACCTCAGGCTCCATGCCCGGATAGAGGTGTTTGTAGATGCTGCGAATGCCTTGCGCGAACTCGTCCAGAGACGCGGTTGGCGGGTTGCCCTGGTCCTGTTTCACGGGCAGTTCGTCCACGCGTGGGATCACCGCCGCTACTGGTGGTGTCCAGCCTTCGAATTCTTTTCCCAACGTGTCGAGGAAGGTGCGCGGGGTCATCGGCGCACGGTCATGCACCAGATTGAGCACCAGGAAGATCGCCTCGCGCGGGATGCGGTGTTCGGCGTTCATGTGCTGCAGCAGCAGCTGCAGGGTGTGACGCGTGCCGGCCACGTCGGCCAGGGTCAGCCGGGTCACCACAATCGCGGTATTGGCAGCGGTGATGCCCTCCAGTGTCCAGGGCTGCTCGCCTGGCGGCAGGTCCAGCAGCACCGCGGCGTAGTTGCGCGTCCAGGTGGCCGAGAGCAGGCCGCGCAGCCCGGAGGGTTTTCCCTCGTCGCTGTGTGTGGCCAGCGCGTATTCGACGGAATTGGCCGGCGCGGTGATCACATCTAGCTTTTCATGCCTTTGGATGGAGGCGTTGAAGCCATCCACCGGGCGGCGGATAAACTCCATCGCATTGGGCACGTAGCGCAGGCCCAGGTGCATTGTGGCGGCCGGCGGCAGGTCGCAGCTGAGGAGCAGCGTCTGCAGGTTATTGCGCACGGCTAGCTCGTACCCCAGGGCTTCGGCGATGGTTGAACGGCCGGTCCCGCCCCTGGCGGACAGGAAGGCGATCACCCGCGTGCCGGTGGCAATGGAGCGCGCCCGGGACGGCTCGCTGTAAGCCTGACGCAGCGGTGTGGCGGCCACCCGCCGGGCGCGCTCGTTGTTGACTGCCAGCCAGCCGGCCTCAACCATTTCTGGCCAGCTCACCTGCGGCAGGGTATAGATCTGCCGCACGGTGGAAACCTTGCTCAAGAGGCCATACGCCTGGCTATATTCGGGGGGCAGGAGAACCAGCGCTACCGCGTGCCACTTTTGCAGGGTGGAGAGGAGATCCACCAACGCTTCCCCGGATGGGGCGATGGCGGCATTGACCACCAGCAGTTCTGGCTGCAGCATTTCCAGGTTTTTGGTCAGATCCTCCCAGCTGTACACATTGGTGCTCAAGCGGAAGCGGCCATCGCTGAAGAAGGGTCCCAGCATGATATCGTGCAGGAAAGCCGAATTCTGGGCGGCCAGCATCACGGATACTTTCAGTTCCTCGCTCATCCCGTCTCCTACGGCTGAACCGGCGCAGGGGACGCGGCCGCGCCATCCTCCTGCAGGGACTCGTAGAACGCGCCCAGGTTGAGGGTATGCGTGCCTTCCGGGAGCGTAAGACCCGCCGCGGGCTCCATCGCCAGGGTCAGCGCGCCATATTTATCCAGCGCGGCGATCAAGGTGGCCGCGTTGAGGGATAATCCTGGCAGTACCTCAACGGTTTGGGTCGGAACGTCCAGGACAATCACGCTGCCGGACTGGCTGGCCGAGGTGGTGCGGGCGGAGGAGAACATCTGCTCCTCGCTGGCGCCGGCCGGCACTTCTTCATAGCGAAAGCTCTGGGGGACCATCAGCACCTTGACCCCGGTCAGGGCCAGACGCGCCAGGGGCGCCTGCGGCGGGCGAGCGGTGGGGGGTGGGGTGGGCTCGGGCGTGGGCGCGGCTGGATCAATAGGGCCTGCAGGCTCTGGAATTTCGATCGA
>CAYTHO010000130.1:0-11850 GCA_964437595.1 uncultured Anaerolineaceae bacterium | reverse complement strand
AATGCTGTTTTTTGACGTTTAAAGCACTTTGCCCGCTGATTGCACAAAACTTACGCTAGTGCAGAATCAGAGGACATTTGTGGAAATAATCGCGGCTTCTTGTAGGGCAGGCGCGCCTGCCGCTTGTGCAAGCGAGAGCTAAGGCGGCGGGCAGGGATGCCCGCCCTACAAAACGAACGGCATTTCCAACAATTTCCTCGGAGAGGCGTTTCGTGAAACGCCCGGCGCTAGGTATGGTTGGGCTTGCAGCGACCAGCCAGCGCGGTGGCTTCGTCCAGCTCTTCGGGGGTGAGCAGGACGGTGGTTTTCACGATCACCGCGCCGGAGGCGTTGGTGGCGATGGAGAACGCGCAGGCGTTGATCGCGTCGGGCAGGTTGATGACCACGAAGACGTCGGTGTCGCCCAGCGCGTAGAAGAAGGACTCAACGGAGCCACCCAGGGCATGGATGACGCTGCCGATGACTTCGGCGCGCTTGGACCCCCCCTCTTTGAGAATATCGCGCAGGCCGCTTTCGGTGTATTTCGCCTGGACCAGGTAGCGGGGCATGGGACCCTCCTGTGCAGCAAAAAGGTATTTATTATAGGTAAACAATAGCACAGCCAGGGGAAATTTGCAACGCGGCGGCGATAATAAAATGACCTGCCTCCCCGTAGCCTGATGTAAAACGCCTGACATTGTAATATAATGATCGTGGAAATTCATGGATCTCCTCTTGCAATCGAAGTTGACCGCGCCCGTGCTGCGGGAACGGTTGGTGCCCCGCTCCCGCCTGTTCGCGCGCCTGGAGGAGGATTTGCTCCAGGAGGGGCTGTTCCGGCGCAAGCTGACCCTGGTGGCGGCCCCGGCGGGCTACGGCAAGACCACCCTGGCCGCCCACTGGCTGCAGCGCGTGGGGGTGCCCTTCGCCTGGTTGTCGCTGGACGAAGCCGATAACGATCTTAACCGCTTCGGCACCTACCTGATGGCGGCGCTGAAGCCGCTGGGCCTGGGGGAGGAAGCGGCGGCGATCATCCGGGCGCCGCGCGCGGTTCAGGCGGAGGAGGCGTTCTCGATCCTGCTGAATGAGGCGGCGGCCAGCCCGCGGCCCTTCATCCTGGCGCTGGACGACTACCACGCGATCCATTCCGCGCGCATCCACCAGGTGGTGGGCTTTCTGCTCGACCACCTGCCCGCCCGCATGCACCTGCTGGTGATTACGCGCGAAGACCCGCTGCTGCCGGTGGCGCGGCTGCGCGCCCGCGGGCAGGTGCTGGAGCTGCGCCAGGACGACCTGCGCTTTACCCGCAGCGAGGCGTGCGAATTTTTGTGCCGCATGATGCGCCTGAACCTCTCGGCGGAGGATGTGGCCGCGCTGGACCGGCGCACCGAGGGCTGGGCCGCCGGGCTGCAGTTAGCCGGGCTGGCCATGCAGAACCTGCCAGCGCGGAGCGGGGCCGACCTGAGCGACTTTATCCGCGCCTTCGAGGGCAGCAACCGCTTCGTCATCGATTACCTGTTCGCCGAGGTGTTCCAGCAGCAGCCGCAGGCGGTGCAGGATTTCTTCGTGAAAACCGCCATCCTCGAGCGCATGTGCGGTCCGCTGTGCGACGCCGTGCGCGGCGAGAGCGGCAGCCAGGCCGTGCTGGAGCGCCTGGAGCAGGCCAACCTGTTCCTCATTCCGCTGGATACAACCGGGGAATGGTACCGCTACCACCAGTTGTTCGCCGAGTTCCTGCGCCACCGCCTGCGCGCGCAGGCCGCCGTGCGCGCGGAAGCGCTGCACCAGGCCGCCAGCCGCTGGTATGCCGGGCGCGGCCTGCTGCCCGATGCCATCATGCACGCCCTTTCCGCCCAGGACTGGGAGCAGGCCGGGGAGCTGGTCGAGCGCTCCACCGATGCGATGCTGCGGCGCGGCGATCTCGTCACGCTGCTGGGCTGGTACCGCCGCCTGCCGGAAGCGCTGCTGCGCTCCAGGCCGGCGTGGTGTTTGGGGTACGCCTGGCCGCTGCTGCTGACCGGCCAGATCGACCAGGCCGAGGCGCTGCTGCAAACAGCCCAGCCGGGCATCGCCGAGGGCAGCCTGGAGCAGGGCAACTTCTATGCCCTGCAAGCGTTCCTGGCCCGCACCCGCGACGACCACACCGGGGTAATTGCCGCGTCGGAGAAGGCCCTGGCGCTGCTGGCGCAGGGCGACCCATCCGTGCAGATTGTGCTGGCGATCAACCTGGGCATTGCGTACTGGCACACCGGGCGCCTGGCCGAAACCGAGCAGGTGATGGCCGGGGTGGAGGCCGAAGCGGCCAAAACGAACAACCTGCACGCGGCGCTTTCAGCGGGCTTCTTCCGCGCCCGCACGCTGGCCGCGCGCGGCCAACTGCGCGCCGCCGAACCGGTCATCCGCCAGTTCATCCAGCAGGGCGGGCAAATCCCCATTGTAGCGCTGGCGCATTACGATCTGTGCGTGCTGTTGACCGAATGGAACCGCCTGGAAGAGGCTGCGCGCCACCTGGAAGCGGGCCTGGCGATCAGCGCGCGGGTTGGCAATCAAGAATACCTCAGCGCCGGGCACGTCTTGCGCGCGCTGCTGCACCTGGCGCGGGGAAACCCCGAGCAGGCCCTGGTGGAAGCCGGTGAAGCCTGCGAGCTGGCGCGCGCGTACGTCCCCAGCGTGCGGGCGCGCGGCGAGCTGCTGTATGTGATGGCTTACCTGGCAATGGACAGCCTGGACCAGGCCGCGCGCTGGTTGGAGCAAATTCAGGCCAGCGCGGGCGCCGCAGTAGACACTGACCCGCTGTACCGCTTCCTGCACCTTGCCCGGGCGCGCCTGCTGCTGGCCCAGGGCCGGCAGGCGGAGGCCGCCGCGCTGCTCGATTCCGCTTACCAGGCCGCGCAAGCCAACGGCTGGGGCTACGGGCTGGTGACGGCGCTGGCGGTGCGCGCGCTGGCCGCCCAGACAGTGGAGGAGGCCGCCCCGTTCATCGATGAGGCGCTGCGCCTGGCCGAGCCGGAAGGCTACCGGCGCACCTTCCTGGACCTGGGCGGCGGGCTGGTTCCCCTGCTGCGCGACGCGGCGCGCCGGGGCGCCCATGCGGCCTACGCGGGCAAACTCCTGACGGCCTTCGAGGCATGCGAGGGACCTGCCGCGGAGGCGCGATCCGCCGAGCCAGAGGGCGCGCCCGTTGGCGCGCCAATGGGCGTGATTGAGCCTTTAAGCAGCCGCGAGTTAGAAGTGCTGCGGCTGGCAGCAGCAGGGCTGTCGAACACGGAGATCGCTCGGCGGCTGTTCATCGGCGCCGGAACGGTCAAGACCCACATCCACCACATCTGCGGCAAGCTGTGCGCGCGCAACCGCACCGAAGCCGCTATGCGGGCCAGGGAACTGCGGATGGTGTAATCGGTTCGCAGCCGGCAGCGGGGCTTGCGCGCCTCCATCATATCGAAACTCAACCACCCAAATCTACCATCTGGTAGATGACGGCGCGCCTGTATTCGGTTAAAGTGGATGTGGGCTGGCGGGCAGGGATGCCCGCCCTACCTGGGTCAAGCGAGAACGCCCTACCCGGGGCAGTTGCGCGTGGTTTTCGGGAGAGCAAGCGCAAGCGAAAGGAGTACGAAATGATCGAGCAGCCTGCCAGCAAAGCCGTCCTCAACAAGCGCCTGGAAACAGCAGCCTGGGGATTGTTCCTCATTATGCTGGGCGGATTCATGTTTGTGCCGGAGACGGCAATTTCCAAAGGGTTCTGGTCGATCGGGGTCGGGCTGATTATGCTCGGCCTGAACGTGGTTCGCTATACGAACCAGATCAAAATGAGCGGCTTCACCACCGTCCTGGGCCTGGTCTCGCTGGTGATTGGGGTGCTGCAGGTGCTGGGCTATATCGGCCTGGAAGGGCCAATCCTGCTGATCATCCTCGGCGCGTACCTGATCCTTAAGCCCATGTTTGAAGATCGCAAGTTGTTTGGAAAAGCGGAAGATTAACCTGGCCCGGCAATCGGAAATCAGGACAAAGGATAACGTATGCAGCGGGTCGAGATACACGTAGAAGGCTGCCTGGATCGCCAATGGTTTGAGTGGTTTGAAGGGCTGGAGATTACGCAAACCGCTCACGGTGAAATGGTCATTAGGGGGGATATTATCGACCAGGCAGCCCTCTACGGGTTATTCGGGAAACTGCGCGACCTGGGCGCCCGGCTGCTGACCATCCGGCTGGACCAGATGTAAAACGCGCCAGGAAGAACAGGCTCACCGCTGGCGGCGCGCAGATCATCGCCGCGCCCATCTACGAGTTCGGCGGGGTCGGCGAGCAGTACTGGACCAACGCCCTCTTCCGCGTGGTGGAAAACCAGACGGCGGTGGTGGCCGGTATTTCTTATTCCGCCGCATAAGCCCGCACCTGATATAGATCTCCCCAACCGTTCCACGCACCGTCCGGCGGCTCCCAATATTTCACATAGCGCGCGCGGATGGGGGCGATGGCGAGATCGATATCCACCTGGCTGCCCGTGCCGCCGCCGGAATAGCGGTGGACCGTGTTCGTGACCAGGATCCAGGTCTCCAGGTCGGTAGAAACCAGCACCTGAAAGGTAAGCGGGTTGCCGAAGGCGGCGTCCCAATCCAGCCTGTAGCCCACGCCGTTCAACGTATATTCGCCACCCAGGTCTATCACCTGATACGTTCCGCCCTCCCCATTGGTATGGTTGCCCCAACGGCCATCCTCCGCCTGGGTGGTCTTGCCATAATCTTCACTGTCGTTGGCGTTGCCCCAGGCCGGGTAGTTTACGCCCCCGCCGTGGAGGATGACCTCTTTATCTATCGCCACGTTTGTACCCAGCGTGCTGGAAACGGTCCCCGCGGCGCTTTCAGGCGTGCTGCACGGCATGTCGCCAGCCGCGGGCACCGCCAGTTTTTCTTCTTTTCCCAGGTTTGCGGAAAAAGAGCAGGCCATGAGCAGCAAAGGCAGGATGATCAGGAAAAAAAGGTTGGCTCGATAGCAGGTTTTGTTCATTCTGAACCCCCGAAAATGATTTTATTGGCTGACAATAATATAAAGGCCCCCCATAAAAATTTCTTGACGGGTAGATGATAAACGGCTGATATTTTTTGTTGAAAGGCAAAGGAATATTAAGTTAACCGCCATAAGTCAGGCGGGGCCTGGTACGCGGCGGTATTTGAAAGCCCGCATATCCACCCGCCCTACCTGGGGTGCTGAAACCTATCACGCCATAGCTCCCCCGTTTGCATGCCCTGGGTGGGGCACGTGCCGCTCCGCGCCGCCGGGGATGCGATTTATCCAGGCCGGTTCAGATGTTCCAGAATTTGCAGGTTTACAGCCTCGTTGCGCTGAGTGTTGGCCGGCGCGGAGTACTGCTGGCGGGTGTAGCGCGCGTATTGGCGGTCCGCCATGGTTTTCTTGGTAAAGGTCCGTATGTCCGCCAGCGCCTCATAACTGGAGGCGTCGCCGCACACGTCCAGGCCAACCACGCGCTTTTGTTCCACAATCGCGTCCAGCGCGCCCAGCAGTTCTTGCAGGCGCATATGGCCTGAAAAGCCGGGGTAGGCGGAAAAATTCTCGTTTTCATCCAGCACGTCTTTATCAATGGTGATGTAGACCGCCTCGGTGGGGACGCGCCGTAAAGCCTGCTCAACCACCGCGCGGACGCCGCCGTGATCGCTCATATTTTTCCATTCGGCGGTGGTGGTGAAAAAGCCGTGTTTGAACCTGACGCAAGGCAGCGCGCCGCGCAGCGTGCCATACAGGGTAGAACTGTGCATATAGTTGGGATATGTTTCCACGCGGCCCCACAAGAGCTGATCGAAAGCATGCGTGTGCATGCCCTTGGGGAAAGGCAGGTAATTCTGCAAGCTAAAATCGCCATCCACGCCAAACTGGACCACTTTTTTAACGCGAGATAGGCGCAGGGCGGCGTTCACCCAGGAACCGTAGTTGAAAGTGTCCGCGGGCCGCCACCAGCGCCCTTCCGCAAGCAGGTTGACAAATGCCTCGCGCCAGTAATCAGAGTGATTGTCAAAGTGGATGATCGTAAAGGGCTCCCGCACAAGACTGATGCCAATATAGGCCAGGTGGTGGTAGTCGCCGGAGCCGTAAAAGATCGCCTTGGGCTGGCCGGTGCGGCAGGCATCGGCCACCTGGCGCGCCAGGGACAGCATCTCGTCCTTGCGGCACCAGAAGCGCAGCCTGCCCGACTGCGCGCGCAGGGGGAGAATGATGGCCACGCTGCGCGCGAGTAGTTCAGCCTGGGCGGTGACCCCACCGTCAACGTCGAGAACGAGGGTTTCAAACATACGCATTTCCTGGTAGAACCGCTGAGGAATTCATCGTTGGTTGCATTTTTCTCCGTTTTCGCTATAATACACTTATAACAAACATACAGCATGTATGTTTGTGGATTATACATACATACTGTATGTTTGTCAATTGGCTTTTGTAGGGCGATAGGACTCTTCCAAAGTCGATTGAAATCAAGGTTTCTTCCGTACTTTCAATCCTGTACTCAAAATATACACCAGCGGAGGGATGCCGTGGCGGAAAGGCGGACAAAAACAGAACAGCGCGCGGAAACCATGCGTAAATTAATCGCGGTGGCGCGCGAGCAGTTTACCAAACACGGCTATGCGCAGGCCTCCACTGAGACCATCGTGCAGCTGGCGGGTGTCACTCGCGGCGCGCTTTACCACCATTTTGCAAGCAAAGAAGGGTTGTTCAAAGCTGTGGTGGCCGATGTGCAGGCCGAGGTGGGCCGCAGGGTCGCGGATGCCAGCCAGGCCCACTCGGAACCGTGGGACCAGCTCATCAACGGCTGCCAGGCGTTTTTGAGGGCTTGCCTGGAACAGGATGTGCAAACCATCCTGCTGGTCGATGGACCGGCGGTGATTGGCTGGGACGCCTGGCGGAAAATGGACGCCGAAAACTCCATGCTCCTGCTGGATGAGGGGATCCGTGCGCTGGCCGAAGGCGGTATTATCGAAGTAGCCTCTGCCAGCGCCGCCGCGCACCTCCTCTCCGGGGCGATGAACGAGGCCGTGCTGTGGATCGCCCAGTCCGAACGACCGCAGGAGGCCCTGGAGGAAACGATCTCGACGCTGGAGCAAATCCTGGCAGGATTAAAGAAAAGGTGATCAAATGCAACCAGCCGATCCGACCGACGCCCTCCTGCCCCCGTTACAGCAGTACCTGGCGAACCGCTGGGCGGGGGCGCGAGTCTCTGATTTGCAGTTCCTGACCAGCGGCTTTGAGAGCGCGGTATATACCTTTCTCCTGAATGCGCCCGGCCAGGCGGCGCAGGCGTGCATACTGCGGCTGTACCCCGGCCCCGGTGCGGGCGATAAAATGGTCCGCGAGGCCAATGGGTTGTCCCACCTGTTCCAGACCGGTTACCCGGTTCCGGTCATGCTGCTCTACGAAACCGACCCGGCGGTGCTTGGCAAGCCGTTCAACGTAATGGAAAAGCTGGAAGGCAGCAGCCTGTGGCCGGTGCTGGCCAGGTCCACTCCGGAGGAGGCCGCCGCGCTGCTCGACCGCTTTACGGAACTGCTGGTACGCCTGCACCGGCTGGATTGGCGTCCCTTCATCCCCCACCCTGAGCGCTACGAGGCCAACCCCGCGCTCCTGCTGGCCGAAGATTTCGCCGCTTCCCGCCGCCAGTTTGAGCAGTTCGATATCCCCACCTTCCTCCCCGTGCTGGACTGGTTGGAGAGTCACCTGGGGCAGATCCAGGTGCGGCCCGCCGTGGCGCACCTCGACTTTCACGCCAACAACGTCTTTCTGCGCAGCGACGGCAGTCTGGCGGTGATCGATTGGACGCAGGTGACCGCCGCCGACTACCGCGCCGACCTGGCCTGGACGCTGCAAATTATGGGCGACTTCGGCCAGCCGGAATGGGGCGAGCGCATCCTGGCGGCGTACCAGTCCGCCGCGGGCTATCCGGCAGCGGACCTGGCCTACTTCCAGGTGATCAGCGCGCTGAAGCTGCTCGCCAGCATGGCTATCGCGCGCAAGATCCGCCCCGCCGACCCGGAGATCCCCGCGTTTGGCATCCTTGCGCGGCGGGTGAAGAGGATCACCGGGGTAACGCTGCCGTAAGGCGGATTGCGATCCTCCCCGGGGGCAGCGGACTGCCGCTAAAACACGCGATGATCAAGCCCAGGTCCCGCCCCGCTCCATTGCGGACCATCGCCCGGGCGAGTCTCAGGTCTGGCCCAATCGATTCAACAATCCCCTCGCAAATCGCCGCCCCCGGAAGCCCAGAATGATATATACTTGAGGCATCAGTAACAATCCCAACCATTCATTGCAGGCAAGGCCATGCACAGGACAACTGCGAAACGAGTGACACTTTCTGAAATCGCGCAGGCGAGCGGGCTATCGCTTTCGGCGGTTTCGCTGGCGTTGAGCAATAAGCCGGGCATCTCCAAAGAGACGCGCATGCGGGTGGTCGAGCTGGCCCGCTCCATGGGCTACCGCTTCAAGGTGGAACCTGATGATGCTTCGCGGCGCTCCATGCAGACCATCGGCCTGCTGCTCACCACCAAAGTAGATGAAGAGCACCACATCGACTATTTCTTCGCCTACATCATCAGCGCCATCGAGGCCACCTGCCAGCAGATGAACCTGAATGTAATGTACGGCAACCTGCTGCTGGATAAAAAGCTGCGCCCGTACAGCATCCCGCCGCTGCTGGAGAAGGGTGAGGTGGACGGCTTCATCATCGCCCGTTTTTCGGTGAACGATGAAATCGTGGATGTGCTGGACAGCCGCAACCTGCCGGTGGTGCTGCTGGAGGCGTACTGCCCCACCCGCAGCTACAGTTCGATCCTGTACGACAACTTCCAGGGCGGCTATGATGCTACCGAGTACCTGATCCGTAAGGGCCACCGCCACATTGGCTTTGTGGGCGGGCACCTGAAGGACTATCCCTCCTTCCGCGACCGGCGCAGGGGCTGCTTGAAGGCGCTGGAAGATCACCACATCGCGCCGCCTTACTTCGCGGACTTCTCAGTATATGAGGCACAGCGCGCCGAGGTGGTGGAGTCGGCGGTGAAACTGGTGCAGCACAACCGGCAGATCACCGCGCTGGCCTGCGCTACCGACGATATCGCCATTGCCTCGATCAGCGGCCTCAGCCAGGCCGGCATCTCCGTGCCCGGCGATGTGTCGGTGATCGGCTTCGACGACATCGAGATGGCCGAAAGCACCGTGCCCGCGCTGACCACCATGCGCGTCAACAAGCACAGCATGGGCCGCATGGCGGTGCAGATCTTGCTCAACCACGCCCTGCTGGAAACCCGCGACTGCGTGAATTCCTACTTCCGCCCGATGCTGGTGGAGCGGGCGTCGGTGATCGAGCGGGAGTAGGGATTGGGGATTGGAGATTGGTCAATCAGGGATGGGGCAGAATCCCTGGCTGCAGAAGGCACCCCTTCTCCGATTTTGCCTTTGCGAAATTGCGGAAGGGGCCGGGGGATGAGGATCTTTGTAGTCCATTCGCCCTGGCATTGACCACCCGCGCTGCTTGCCTTTCCTTCCGTTCCCGCTACAATTAAACCATCCCACGCATTCCGAGGGGGGATGAGCAGAAAGCGGCGCAACATCATCATCTGGACCATCACGGCGATCCTGGTCATCGGGACCGTCGCTGTTAGTGTCGTGATCGATCCCACCCTGCTGGGTGACTGGATCAGGTTGGTTCGGCTGATCGTCGCTGCTGCCTTGGGGGTGACTGGCGTTGTTCAGTTTATCAACCAGTTTGCCCTGCCCGCATCCGACAAGCCCGTCGAGCGGATGACGCCCGAGCAGCGCCACGATACACGCGAGCATCTGAAGACGGGGCTAGCCTTCCAGCATAAGAATCTGCTGGACCGGTTTTTAGACGCTTACCTGGGCAAGGACGCGGAGGAGCCGGTGCCGTTTGGGGGACGCGACGCGCCGCTGGCAACCCTGACCCAATGGCTAGACGCGCCCTCCTCAAAGCCCTACTTGCTGCTGACCGCCCCGGCGGGACGGGGCAAGACCCACCTGCTGGCGCAGTGGGCGGCGCGCTGCATCACCCGGCAGGGGGCCGAGAGGAGCTATCCGCTGCGGGTGATCTTCGCGCCGGTCAGCATCCGTTTTGGCACGGCCCAGCCGGAAACGCACCTGCAAATGCTGGCGCGCGGACTGGCGCAGTTTTACCATGACCCCATCCAGGAAACGGCCCACGATACCCGCGCCACCTGGCGCGAAATCTGCGCGGAATACCTGGCGAAGCCGCACAAAAACGGCGACCGCCTGCTGGTGATCGTGGACGGGCTGGACGAATCGACCGACGCGGACCAGGATTCGTGGCGCGCGCTGACCGGTGACCTGCCTGCCGGAACGCTGGTGCTGTTCTCGGCGCGCTGCGCGGACGATAAAGACGCGAACACCTGGCGCGAGCGGCTGGGGCTGGACGAGGACCGGGCGGCGCGCCTGGACCTGCCGCCATTAGACCGCAATGGGCTGCACCAGGCGCTGGAGTCGATGGGCAATCCCCTCAAAGGCTATGCGCAAGAGGGCGGGATCCTCGATGCGCTGCTGCGGCTGACTCAGGGCGACCCGCTGCTGGTGCGGCTGTACGTGGAGGATCTGCGCGATCACCTCCAGCCGGGGCAGAACCGCGGCAGGCCGGTGGATGCGCAAAATGTTCTGGAGCGCTTGAAAGCCACCGAGCCGGATTTGAAAGGCTATTTCGAGCGCTGGTGGGAAGAACAGCGCAAGCAGTGGAAAGCCCAGGAGAAAGCGCCCGGCGAGATAGAGAACCGCCTGCGCGGATTTTTCCGGCTGCTGGCGGCTGCCTTCTCCCCGCTGAACGGGGCGGAAATTTCCGCGCTGGGCGACGAGCACCTACGGTTCGAGCACCAGCAGAAAGAACTGGTGGAATGGGCGCCGCGCATCGTGATCGGCTCTGCGCAGGACGGGTACACCTTCAGCCATCCACGCTTTGGGCAGTACTTTTATGAAGAAGCCATGGACGCGGGCGAGCGCGCTGAGGTGGAGCGGCTCTTTTTGGAGGCCGGAGAGCGAGCGCTGGCCGATTTGCGGGCGGGGAAAGCGCCAAAGGATGTGCCAGCCTACTTCGTCCTGCACTCCAAAGACCACCTGCTGCGCGCGATCGAGGCAGGCCGCGCCCGGCCCCCGGCGCTGTACGCGCTGATCTGCGAGCCCTGGCTGCGCGCGCGTGAATACCATGGGGAAACCCCGGCCAGCTTTTTGGAGGATGTAGAGGCGGCCTGGGAAGCCGCCAGCCAGCAGCCGGACGGCGATCCGGGCATGCAGATCCTGGCGCTGCTGTGTTTTTCCAGCGTGGCAACGTTGAGCAGCAATATCCCCGTGGAAATCATCGCCGGGGCGCGCGGCGCGGGCGTATTGAACCGGGCCCAGGCGCTGGCTTACCTGCGCCAAAACACGAACCTCGCCGCAAGGGCCGAGGGACTCGCGCTGCTTTCTGAGAGAGAAAAAGACGCGCCGGAGCAGGCTGTACTGTTCCAGGAAGCCCTCGACGCCGCACGCGCCATCGAGCATCCTCGCTTCCGGTCCAGGGCGCTGGCGGAGATCGCCCCACGCCTCTCTGCTGACCGGCAGGCGGGCGTGCAGCAGGAAGCCCTCGACGCCGCACGCGCGATCGAGGATTCCTTCTTCCGGGACATGGCGCTGGCGGAAGTCGCCTCGCGCCTCCCCGCTGACGGCCAGGCCAGTGCACTTCAAGAAGCCCTCGACGCCGCCCGCTCGATCGAGTATCCTAACTACCGGGCCAGGGCGCTGGCGGAGATCGCCCCGCGCCTCCCCACCGACCGGCAGGTAGGCGTGCTGCAAGAGGCCCTCGACGCCGCCCGC
>CAYTHO010000129.1:0-11941 GCA_964437595.1 uncultured Anaerolineaceae bacterium | reverse complement strand
CGCAGCACGGGGGTTCGCGGATCGATTCGCTTGTGAATTCCCGCTGCGCCCCTACCGGATTCGGCGCATTCCGCGCGGCTTGAACTTTTGCCTCCCTTTCTTTTCCCTTTGCGGTTTTTTTCTCTCTTCGTCCATTTCGCGCCTTTCGTGGTTATTCTCTTTTTTTCTTCTCTTTCTTCCTCCGCGGTTCATCTCCCGGCGGCCAGGGATGGCCGCCCTACATGACTTCGCGTTTCTTTCCCTCTCTTCCTTTGCGGTTTATTTTTCTTTCTTCTTTGCGTTCTTTGCGTCTTTGCGGTTATTCTCTTTCTTCTCTTTCTTCTTTTCTTCCTTTGCATTTTCTCTTCTTCGTTCCCTTCGCGCCTTCGCGGTATATCCCCCGGTGGCCAGGGATGGCCGCCCTACATGACTTCGCGTTTCTTTCTCTCTCTTCCTTTGCGGTTTTTTTCTTCTTCGTTCCCTTCGTGCCTTCGTGGTTTATCTCTCTTCCTTAAAAAGCGCAGACGCAGCCATACCCATAACTGCGCCTGCGCCGCCCGATTGCGCCCGGTTGCCCGGCTTGCTCGCTCACGGGCTTTCACAAAACCCGACTGTCCCAAACCCATTCGGAGATGTATGTAATGTAATGCGGTTTACTACCGCTGCTCCCCAAAGCGGAACAGCTTCAACTGAATCACGGTGACGAATACCGCCACGAAGAACACAATCCAGCCCATGGCCGCCGCGTAGCCCATGCGCATCTGGTCGAAGGCCTGGTACGTCATCCATGGCAAGAAGAACCAGGCCTGCCCGCCAGGGCCGCCTCCCGCGCTCAAGAAGATGTAGGGGATATCGTACATGGTCAGCGAGCCAGCGGTGATGGTGATGGACACATAGGCGATCACCGGTAAAATGAGCGGTAGAACGATATAGCGCAGGCGCTGGTAGGGCGTCGCCCCATCCACGATGGCCGCCTCCACCACATCCGTGTCGATGCCGCTCATGCCCGCCACGAAGAAGATGGCATGGTTGCCCATCCACTGCCAGAAGGCAATCGCCAGCAGCATGGGAATAACGTACTCCGGGAACAGGCCAAACTTGATGCGCGACTCGCCGCCCAGCGCCAGAATGATGGCATTGGCCAGGCCGCGGTTCTCGTTGAAGAACCACTGCCCGATCACCGCCACCGTCACCCCCGGCAGCACCGAGGGGATGAAGAACAGCGTGCGGAAGAAGCCTTTGAAGCGCAGCGAGCGCGAGGTGAGCATCCAGGCCAGCAGCAGCCCGGCGGGGATCTGCGAGAGCAGGCTGCCCACGGTGTACAGGGCGAAGGAGCGGAAGGATACCCGGAACTGCCTGTCATTGGTCAGCGCCTCGATGTAGTTTTTCAGCCCCACCCACTCCCACTGGTTGGAGAACCCCATCGTCTCCTGGAAGCCCATCACCACGGCCCGCACCAGCGGGTACAGGGTGAAGATGGCGAAGGTGATAAAGAAGGGGGCCAGGAACAGGTAAGGCACCCAGCGGTGCTGGTCGCGGAAAAAGCGCGACATCGAAGACCCGATCGATGAACCGGCCTGGCTTTGGGTTGCCGCTATTTGTGCCATGTTCTCACTCCTTTCGAGCATGCGCAAATGGATAACGCAGCCAACCTTACCCCTTGATCGCGCCGGCCAGGGTGTTGACGAAATAGCGCTGGCTGTAAGAGTACAGCGCCAGCGGGACGAGCGCCGCTACGATGGCCGCGGCGGGGGTGATAAACGAAGCGTACGGGTCGGCTACCCCCATCTGGCTCACGCGCGCAATGGCCACCATGATGAGCTGCTTCTCGTTATCGCTGATGATGAACTGCGGCCACAGCAGGCTGTTCCACGCGCCGCGCAGGGTCAGCGTAGCCACCACGCCCACCGCCGCGGCGATGTTGGGCAGCACCACGCTGAAGAAAGTGCGGAACTCGTTCGCGCCGTCGATGCGCGAGGCCTCCAGCATTTCAGTGGGGATGGAGAGCATAAACTGGCGCATCAGGAAGATGTTGAACGCGCCGCCGCCGATGGTGGGCAAGATCAGGCCCCAGTAGTTGTTGACCAGCTTCAGGTCGCGCATCACCACGAACTGCGGCACCAGCATGGTGCCCATGGGCAGCAGCATCACCGCCAGGATGACGCCAAACAGCACATCGCGCCCGGCGAAGCGGAACTTGGCCAGCGCATAGCCCGCCAGGGCCGAGGCCAGGGTGCTCAAAAAGGTGATCACCGCCGAAGTCCACACCGAGTTCCACAGGTAATTCTGGAACTTGTACTTGGTGATCATCATCTCGTACACCTTGAGGGTGAACTTGCCCGGAATGGGGATCAGCGAGTTCATCGAGGCGTTGATATCGTTAAAGGTCCAGGCCAGGATGGATAAGAACGGCCAGATGAACAGCAGTGCCAGGAAGAATGCCAGCCCGGTGATGAGGATGGTGCTGAGCACCGAGCGGCGCAGGGCCGCCGGTTTGGCGATGGTTGCAGCGGTTTGAACAGCATTTTGTGTGGCCATATTATTTGACCTCCCCGATATTGAACAGCTTAAGCTGAATTGCCGTCACAACGATGGCGATAATAAACACCAGCCAGCCCATGGCGGCGGCGTAGCCCATGCGCATCTGGTCGAAGGCCTGCCAGGTCATATAGGTCAGGTAGAACCAGCCCTGCCCGCCCGGCCCGCTGGCAGACCCGCTGCCAACCGAGTTGAGGAAGATGTACGGTATGTCGTACGATGTGAGCGACCCGGCGGTGATGGTGATAGAAACGTAAGCGACCACCGGCAGGATCAGCGGCATGACGATGTAGCGGAAGCGCTGCCAGGGGCTGGCGCCATCCACCACCGAGGCCTCGATGACATCTGTATCGATGCCGCTCATGCCCGCCACGAAGAAGATGGCGTGGTTGCCCATCCACTGCCAGAAGGCGATGCCCAGCAGCATGGGCAAGATGGCTTGCGGCAGCAGCGCGAATTTGATGCGCTCCTCGCCGCCCAGCAGCAGGTAAACGGCGTTGGCCAGGCCGCGCGTTTCGTTAAAGAACCACGCGCCGATCACCGCCACCGTCACCCCCGGTAAAACCGAGGGGATAAAGAAGATGGTGCGGAAAAATCCTTTATACCGCAGCGAGCGCGACGTCAGCATCCAGGCCAGCGCCAGGCCGACCGGGATCTGCGTGAGCAGGCTGCCCAGGGTATAAATCACAAAGTTCCTTGAGGCTACAACGAACTGCCTGTCGCTGGTCAGGGCTTCTACATAATTCTTCAGCCCGACAAACTCCCACTGGTTGGTGTACCCCACCGACTCCTGGAAGCCCATCACCATCGCCCGTAGCATGGGCCACAGGTTGAAGACCGCAAAGGTGATAAAAAATGGCGCGACGAACAGGTACGGCACCCATTTGCGCTGGTCGCGGAAAAAACTGGGCCCGCGCGGGCGCTGGAACTCAGCACTATCGATTGGAGCGGCGACATTGGCCATATTCTCTCTAGCCTCCTGGGAATTCCGCTGCGCCGCTCCCCCCGCAAAGCGCGGAGGGAGCGGCGACAGAAAACGTATTACGCGTTCTTTTCGATATTTTCTTTGGCAATCTTGTCGGCAGCCGCGATCGCTTCATCGACCGAGATCTCGCCGGCCCAGGCCAAAGCCGCTTGCTCGCCCCAGGCAGAGGCGATCAGGCTGGTCTTCCAGCTTTCAACGTATTCGGGCAGTTCAGCCGCTGCTTCGGTGAAGACGGGGCCAACAGCCTGGCCGCCGAGGGTGTCCTCTTCGGCCTTGAGCAGGTCAGCTTCCCACACCGATTTGACGGGCGGGATGATGCCGGTATCGGTGAAGCGCTGTTCGAGCTGTTTCTGCGTATTGTCGAAATACGCGTACAGCAGCACTTCCATGGCCTTGTCGGCGATCTTCGACAGCTTCGGAACCGACGCCGCTGTGCCGCCCCAACTGCCAACGCGAGGATCTCCCTCTTTGGCATAGGGGATGCGCATAACGCGCAGCGGGCTGGTCTTCTTCCACTCGGTCTCGTCTTTGAGGCCCTGCTTGTAGATACCGTAGAACCAGTCGGGGATGAACTGGGACATGATCTGGCCCTTCTTCATCATCGCCACATCATTCGACCAGTCAATGTCTACCCAGTAATCCTTGAACTTGAACCAGGTATCCACGGCGGCCTTGAAGCCCGGGCTGGTGAGCTGGGGTTCGTCGTTCTTGTCTGACCACCAAACGCCGTTCTGCAGCATCAGGCTGAGCAGGGTGGCGCAGCCGAGGCAGTCCATGTTGCCGATGCGCGGAGAGCCATCGGGCAGGGTCTTGTCCATCTTGCTCATCGCAGCCAGATAGTCGTCGTAGGTCTTGACGGTGGACATATCAACGTCAAACTTCTTCCACTCGGCATCATTGTAGAGCATGATGGTCGGGTGAACATCGTGCGGGGCGCCGTATTTCTTGCCGGCCTTGCTGTAACGCGCGAAGCGGCTGGTCAGCACGTCGGCGGCATAGGGGCTGGCGGAGAGGGCATTGTCCATGGCTACGAAGGGGATCACATTGTCTTCGCCCTTGAGGAACTTGACGATGTCATCCGCGTTCTGCTCGATGATATCCGGGAAGCCGCTGCCCGCCATCAGCGTGGTGGGGAATTTCTTGGTCATGGCATCGCGGCTGAGCAGTTCGTAGGTGATCTTGACGTTGAATTTGTCTTCCATCTCCTTCTGGCGGCGGTCGTACTCAGGCTTGTGGTTCTCGGCCTGGAACCAGAACAGCAGCGGAACGGCTTCGGCTGGGGCCGCAGCCGCCGGGGCTTCGGTTGCCGCAGCAGGCGCCTGGGTTGCAGCGGGCGCGCAGGCTGCCAGAACCATACCGCCACCAGCCAGGCTGGCGGCCTTCAAGAAATCACGACGGTTCAACTTGGTCTTCATACAATCCTCCTGAAAATCGGAACAACTACAGTCAATGGTTCGGATCGTCTCCCTTTCCGCAAAGGGTGCGCGGGACACAGCGCCGCCTTTCTGAAAGGATGCGTTGGAGCCTGAATGGTACGGTCTATTTCTGCTGTTTCCTCACCTCCAATCTTGAATAGGGTTCAATCTTACTCAGGGCTGCGAGGCGAACTTCCTCCTCGACGGCTGCCAGCATTTCATCCAGGCCCAGCTCGCCGGTCAGGTAACGTTCCTCCTGGCGAGCCCAGGTCCATGCCAGCAGGTCGGCATCCAGGCGCGTGCTGGCCTGGACGCCAAACGCTTGCGTATCCGCGATTTCTTGCTGGACCAGCGCGGAGAGCTGCCGCATCAGCGGGCTCTCCAGCGTGATACCCTCTACAGCCGAGCGCGCGGCGGGCAGGCCAAAGCCCCCCACGTAGCGCTGGCGGGCCGGTTCGCCCAGCGCCAGCCACTCCACCAGCGCCCAGGCGGCTTCCGGGGCCGCCTGCGAGCCGGATGGAACCACCAGCCCGCGGCAGGCCATGCTGGGGCTGGCGCGGCGGGGTCCGAAACTGGGGGCCGGCAGCACCAGCACATCTTCGGCGGGGATGCGGCTGGAAAGCACCTGGCGGGCGAAGCCCATGCCGCCAAACACGGCGGCGGCCTGGCCCTGCAGCCAGTCTTGCTGGGCGGACACCCCGGAGACGAAGCCGGGCAGTTGGGCGGCGGGCGAACTGCCCGCTTCCTTTTTCACTCACTTCACGCAGTCTACAATTTCTGGTTGGTAAGGTTCTGCCACGCGCTGGAAAGGGATGCCCCCTTCCTTCTTCCAATCCACCACAAAGCGCACCGCCTCCACGAACGGCGGGCTGCCGCGCAGGTCCAGCCGGCCATCGCCGCTGAACAGGCGGGCGGGCGGGTCGAGCGTTTCGGCCAGCCACAGCAGCGCGGGAAAATCAAAGGTGAAACCGGCGCCAAAGAAAGGCAGGCTGACCGACCGCTCGATGGACAAATCCCACGCATGCTGGCGCCAGGCCTGCAGAGAAAACCCCTCAGCGGGCAGGGCCACCCCGGCAGCCTCCCAGAGCCGCCGGTTGGCCCACACCAGGTAATCCGGCGACCACGCCAGGGCCATGCCCCAGCGCTGCGCGCCAGAGGTAAAGTAGCTATCGACACCGTACAGCGCCGCGCCGCGCACTTTGGCGCTGCCCTGGAAGAGGCCAGCCAGGTCGCGCAGGGCCCCCTGCCCCGCCAGCCAGGCCACCTTCAGCGCGGGCACCACCGCCACGGCGGGCGCGCTCTCGGCGATAAGGCTTTCGGACAGCCCTTTGGCGTTCAGCGCCACGCGGGTAACGTGATAAGGCGCGTAAGCGCGGTTGAAGCGCTCGATCTGCGCATCGGAGACGTCTTCCGCGCTGGCAGCCAGGCTCAGTTCCGCTGGCTTGCGGCCCAACCCGCACCCGCCGAGCGCCGCCGCCCCAGCCAGCGCCGCAGCGCCAGCAGCGGCGGTTCTCAGGAATTTCCGGCGCGAGCAGGCGGCGGGCGTCATGGTTTCTCCTGCTTCTTGCACGCGGGCGCGTGGCACGAGTCACGGATCACCAGCTCGGTGGGCAGCTCGATGTTGCGGTAAGGCGCTTCCGGCTCTTTCATCATCTCGAACAGGATCTGCGTGCCCACCCGGCCCATCTGTTCGAGGGGCTGGCGCACGGTGGTCAGCGCGGGGCGCGCAAAGCGCGACTGGGGGATATCGTCGAAACCGACCACCGAAACATCTTCGGGCACGTTCAGGCCCATGCTGCGGGCGGCGTCCATGGCGCCAATACCCATCATATCGTTGCCGGCGAAGATCGCGGTGGGCGGGTCGGGCTGCTTGAGCAGTTCGACGGCGCCGTTATAGCCGTCGAGCTGGCCAAACGTGCCCTGAATCAGCAGCGCGGGGTCAAAGGCCAGGTGGTAGGCGCTGAGCGCGGCCTGGTATCCAGAAAGGCGCTGGTGCGAAGCGTCTACGTCGGCCCAGCCAGTGATGAAGCCGATGCGGCGGTGGCCCAGGCGGATGAGGTACTCGGTGGCCTGGAAAGCGCCCTGCCAGTTGCTGGCGCCCACGGAAGGGAAGCGCCCATTGTTCGACTGGCGGTCGATTAATACGAAGGGGAAGCGGCGCTTGACCAGCGCCGCAAGGTATGATTCGAGGTGGCGGGGCAGGATCAGCAGCACGCCGTCGGCCAGCCCGCCCAGCACCTGAGTGATGTAAGCCGACTCTTTGCTCTCCAGGCGGTGGGTGGTGTAGAGCACCAGGTCGTAACCCGCCATCGACAGCTCGGCGTCGATGCCCTGCAGGATTTCGGCCAGGTAAGCGTTGCCCCCGCCAAAGTCGGGCGCCATCACCCCCACCACGCCCGACCGCCCCCCTGCCAGCCGCCGCGCGTGGTAGTTTGCCACGTAGCCCAGGCGCTCCATGGCCTCGCGCACGCGCTGCTTGGTTTCATCTTTGATGCGCGGATCGTCACTGATGACCCTGGAAACGGTGCTGTACGAGACGCCCGCTTCAGACGCCACATCAAATATGGTTACCGCTTTAACGGAAGATTGGGTCATGCGCGACTATCCTTAAGCTGGGCAGCGGTTAATTCAAGCGCTTGCAGATAAATACCCAAAGATCAAATACGGCGTACGGGCGAGCTACGTGCTGGGGTTCAAGGCTTTAATGCGATAAAAAAACGCAGGATTGGAGTTGTCAATGAGGGACAGGGTTTTGCTATAAAGACTATTTGCGCGTTCAAGCGCTTGCATAAGCATAGCATATTTTTTGCGCAATTGCAAGTAGGAATTCAAATAAATCCGCGCTGTTCGCGGAAAAACAAGAACATTTTCGATGGATTTCTGGTTTATACAGTTGAACATGTTTCATTTCAGGCCCCAACCACCGCCAGCGCGTGCGCGAACGGTCAGGCGCGCGGTTACTTTAACGCAGTTTAATGTAAGCTGTTTGTAAAGTTTCTTTATTTGGCTTTCATTACTTTTTTATTACAATCATATCATTGCTTGTGATACAACCATAACGTATTAGGAAAAACCTGCGTGGAGGTGGCGATACAAAATCAGGCACAAGCTGTCTTACTTAATTGAACCGTACTCAAACCTAATGAAGGCAAGGAATATCTATGGACCCTATTTACAGCTTTGGATATAAGCTGGCCGAGCTAACCAACCAGAAAGAATTCGCCGGGGTGGGCCTGCTGTGCCTGGCCATTAAAGACTCTGGCAGAGAATTCAAGAACCTCGGCTACAACGATTTCAAACAAGTTTTCCTCGAGTATCTTCCCAAGCGGCTGGAGAAAATATCCACGCGTAATCCGCAGCTCATCGTCAACGAAATGATGAAGAAACTCAACGAGGACCAGTCGATCTTCACCCTCTCAGCGCGCTAACCTTCCCCCTCATCCTGAGGCTTCTTTCGAAAGGATTTTTATTAAAATGAATGCAATGACAATTATTGGAGCCATCACCGTTCTCGTTTTCCTCGCCGCCGGAGTGCAGACGGCGCGGATCGCGCGGAAAAGCAGCGAGCCTGGCATGGGCTGGCTGGCGGCTAACTTTCTGTTTGCCGCCGTCGGAAACGTCTTTTCCATGCTGGTGTACGCCCCGCCGGTAACCACGGTAATTGCCGCGGTTTCGCTGACCATCACCGCTATCTGTCTGATCATGTTCGTGCACCGCACCTTCTACCGCGACCGCACCAGCCCTTACCTGTTCTTCCTGGTGGTAGCGGTGCTGGCTGGCGCCTACCACATCTACGTTGCCTTCACCAACCCCATGAGCTACACCTCATACACGCAGATCGGTTTAGGGCTGGTGTGGGCCTGGCAGGCCTTCCTGGCGTACAAATACTACCAGCACTTCCGCAAAGACCCGGTGGTCGAAGATTGGGTGAAGGGCCGCTACCTGCTGTGGTTCATCTACACCGCCACCACCTTCGTGCTGATCGCGCGCATGTTCCTCCCGCTGGCATACGGCAGTTGGGAACAGTACGTCAGCACCCCGCTGCTGATCGTATGCGTCATCCTCCAGTACCTCACCTGGGCCATGCCCGCAGGGCTGCAGCGCTGGCTGAACCGCAACTACAAGCCGGTCACCGCTGCCACCCCCGATGAAATGATGGCGATGGCTGAGAAGGAACTGGCAAAACAGGCTCGCTAAGCGGCGCCTTCCCTCCATAAAAGACAGGATGCCCGGCCTTTTCGCGCCGGGCATCCTGTCTTTTTTGTGCGATTTTCATAACACGCGTCCGTTATCTATTGACGTTTATGTGAAAATGTCTATGATTATATTTGTACGACATCTCATTTATCGATTGAACTATACATTGAAGGCATACGCCTTTTCCCTTAGATTGCTGACGTGCGCGGCGCTGCCCCTACCCTCACATTTCCGATGCGCAGGCAAGGTGCTGAATGGACCCCCTATACACCTTCGGCTTCCGGCTGGCAAGACTGACCAACCAAAAAGAATTTGCCGGTATTGGGCTGCTGTGCCTGGCAATTAAGGATGCGGGCAGGGAATATCAGAGCATGACCTACGAGGACTACAAACTCGTGTTTCAAGATTACCTGCCGGTGCGGTTGGAGAAAATGCGCCTTTCCAACCGCCAACAGGTGGTTAAAGAAATGATGAAAACGCTCGTGCAGAACCAATCGATCTTTACCTTATCGTCTTATTAATGCGCCGGATGCGCCAGCGGGGTGGCGCTGAATCATTGTTCGGGATGATGAAAGGAAATCGACCCCCATGCTCTTTATCAATACTGCAATTAACGTCCTCTTTCTGCTGGGCGCCATCCAACTGGTGCGCGTGGCCCGCGCGCGGAAGCTGCCCAACCTGTACTGGCTGGCGGCCAACTTTGCCTTCGCCGCGCTGGGCGGGCTGGTCAACCTCATCTTCACCTCGCTGCTGGCCAGCCTCCTGGGGCTGATCGTATCCGGCCTGTGCATGGTGATGTTCATCCAGCGCACCTTTTACCGCGACCTGCCCAGCCCGTACCTGTTTATCCTGGCGCTGCTGGCGGGCCTGGGGGTGTGGCAGGTTTACCTGACTATCACCAACCCCACGTCCTTCGTTGTGATGACCCAAGTGGGCTACGCGATCCTGTGGCTGTGGCAGGCGTTTCTGGCCTTCCGCACCTACCGGCAGTTAGCCCACGACCCCACGGTGGAAGACTGGGTGAAGGCGCGTTCCCTGATGTGGTTCGGGCAGACGTTTGCAATGGGAATCCTTTCAGTGCGGTTATTATTATCGCAGTTTGTACCGATTTCGGTCATCGAATGGAATATCAACACCAGCCTGGTGATCATCGGCGGCGTGGTGCAGTACCTGACCTGGGTGATGCCCGAGCCGCTGCGGCGCTGGCTGAACCGCAACTACCACCCGGCCATCGCCGAAAGCCCCGGCACGTTTATGGCGATGAGCGAAGAAGACGTGATGCGGCATATCGAAAACTAAAAACCGCAAAAGACTCCTTGTGTTGGATTTTGTCAGGAGGAAGTGTAATGAACAGCGTAAGTCAAACCCATACCGGCGCGGAAGCAGATCCGTCCGCGGCCTCTTCAGCGGGTCAGGCTTTAGCCCACGTGGCGATCGTAACCCTGATCGCGGTTGTGGCGGCCTCGCTGGTTTTGACAGCCATCCTGCTGGTGCTCACCAGGTAAAAAGCCTCTATTTCAAGAAAACTAAAACTTTCCCCCGCAGAAAAAAACCCCCGCGGGGTCATGACGCCGCGGGGGTTTGTGTTTTATCGGACTTTACGGGGCAAACAGCCTGGCGATAACGTGCAGGACGATGTCGGTGGAGAAGTGGGCGATCATGGCGGCCTCCAGGCCAAAGGTCCAGAACAGCCAGCCGAAGCCCAGCCCGCCAATACCGTTGAGCAGGATGATGTAGCCGATGGTGATGGGGGTGATGGGCACATTCATCGCCATCAGGTTGGGCATGTGCGCCAGGCCAAACAGCACCGCCGCCAGCACGTTCGCGGTCCACAGGATGGCTTTGTTGGGGCGCCCGGCAGTCTTGCGCTTGAACACCCACTGGATCAACCAGGCGAACAGGGCCAGCACGAACAGGCGCAGCAGGATTTCTTCATTCACACCCGCCGAAATGGAGGCCAGGAAGCCGTTAAAGGCATTGGGGATCTGGCTGGGGTCGATCTTGGTCAGCTCGGGGGGCAGCAGGCTGGCGGTGGCGCCCGCCAGCAGCAGCAGCACTACACCCAGGGTGAGGCCCACCACCACGCCGTAGATCAGCGCCTTGCGGAACCCGCCGGGGGCGGGCTTGCGCTCGGTGATGGCTTCCAGGTAGGGCGCGCCCAGGCCAAGTTTGCGCGAAATAAATAACCCCAGCAGCAGAATGGGGAAGTAGAAGATCACCACCTGGACAATGGTGCCGATGACGAGCTGCGGAACCTGGTTGACAACGTCCGGGTTGCCGATCGCGGATATCTGCATGGCGTAGGGCAGGATAATCAGCGAGGTGATGAACATGAGCGCTGCCAGGAGGAAGAAAAGGCGCCAGGGAAAGCGCTGCTTTACCACAGGCTCAGTGACTGGCAGGTTGGTATCAATGGGGCTTAAAGCCGGTTCAGTAGACATGAAACATTCTCCTAATATATTTATGCAAGCGCTTGTAATTATAACAAATAGGAAAGCGAAGAACCACAGATTATGTGTGGGGGGCGCGTAAGAGACCTCTCCCCCGGTTCGCCGCAGTTTCGCCGTTCCGGTCCGCAAAGGTGAAGCGCGGCGAACCCTCCCCTCTCCGTTTTTGGGGCCCCTACCCCAAAAACAGCGAGGGGTGCCTGCTGGGATTGGGTTACTCCTCCAGCCAGGCCGCGCGGGCAGGGCGCAGCGCGGGGGTAAATTGGGCCAGGCGTCTGAAAGTCCCGCTGCGTCCCTACGCGAGCCGCCGCGGTTGTTGCGGATGTTTATCTGTTGTAGCAACTGTGATAAAAGTCAAGAGGCAGATGCTGATTTGGGGC
>CAYTHO010000128.1:0-12019 GCA_964437595.1 uncultured Anaerolineaceae bacterium | reverse complement strand
ACCCCCACCGTCACAGCCACCCCCGCCCCCACCGAGCCGGGCATTGGCTCCAGGCGCACCGTGGGTCCGGATGAGATGGAGCAGGTCTTCGTCCCCGCTGGTGAATTTCTGATGGGCTCCACCGACCCCGAGGCCAAGCTCACCGTAGCCGGCGGGCGGGCCTACCCAGAGGTCCCCCAGCACACCGTCAGCCTCGAATCTTACTGGATCGACCGCTTCGAGGTGACCAACCGCCAGTACAAGCTGTGCGAAGAGGCCGGGGCCTGCCTGCACCCCTGGGTGCCCAGCAGCAACACGGTCGAGAAATACTACGGCTACCCGGAGTACGAAAACTACCCCGTGGTATGGGTGACCTTCTACCAGGCTCGCGATTACTGCGCCTGGGCGGGCCGCCGCCTGCCCACCGAGGCCGAATGGGAAAAAGCCTCGCGCGGCACCGACGGGCAGAAGTACCCCTGGGGCGAAGACCCTGTGGACGGCACGCGCGCCAACTTCTGCGACCGGAACTGCACCCGCACCATCGCCAATGACAAGTTCGATGACGGCTACAAAGACACCGCCCCGGTGGGCAGCTACCCCGCCGGTGAAAGCCCCTACGGCGCCATGGATATGTCTGGCAATGTGTGGGAATGGGTCAGCACCCTGGTCGAGCCTTATCCGTACGATGCCAACGATGGGCGCGAAAGCCAGGAAGGTACCGGCGAGCGCGTGTGGCGCGGCGGCCCGTGGAGCAACGGCGTGTGGTGGATGCGCTCCTCCGTGCGCTACCGCTCCGTGCCCAACTACAAGTGGTACGTGCTCGGCTTCCGCTGCGCGTCATCCGAATAAGCGAAAATAGAAAAGGGGGCGGTTTTCGGCGCGATCTGCCGGAGACCGCTCTTTTTCATTTGATGAAGGCCAGTAGCTTTTCATCCAAAAAGTTGTATAATAATTATTATGAAGGAGTTTGTTTAAGGTAAATAGACTCCTTCATCACTTAATAAGGCTGGGGGCATGGAACTGCGGAAAGGCATTCACCGCGTCGCGTGGATCATTTTCATCGCCTTGGGCATCGTATGCACGGGGTTTTTCGTGCTGCGCCTGGGCCCGGCGGCGGAAAGCGCGGTGTTTGTTGCCTATTCCTTCGCGGCGGCGGCGGCCATGCTGGCCGGGGCGTTTTTCTACCGCCCCCGCCCCATCATGGGCTGGCTGCTGATCGCCACGGGGCAGGTGTTCGTGGCCTTTGGCGACCTGGCTTTTACCCGCAGTGTCTATCTGAAAGACTCCATCCTGCCCGCCGCGCTCTTCGAGGGGCTGTACCTGGTGGGGCAGATTTGCTTTCTGATCGGTATCGTGCATATCTTCATCCGCTACCGCCGCCTGATCACCAGCAACGCCGTCACGCAGGGCATCATGGTCGCCAGCGGGTTGAGCGCCCTGGTATGGATTCTGGTGGTCAGCCCCAACCTGCAAAACAACCTCAACTGGGTAGAATGGGCCAGGGTGCTGGTTTACCCCTTCTCCCTGCTAATCATCGTCTCCATCGCCTCCATTTACCTGATGACCAGCCTGGGAAGGGGCTGGAACTTCCGGCTGCTGTTTTTGGGGCTGCTGTGCTACTCAGTAGGGCTGATTTTCTACATTCAGATGTCTGTCAATGCTCAGCCCATCTTCCAGGGCGGGCCGTACAACCTGCCCTATTCCGCCGACGCGGCCTATTCACTGGCCTACCTGCTGCTCGGTACGGCCTACCTGCACCCATCCATGCGCGGCCTGCACGAGGAAATCCCCGAGCGGATCTCGTACGTTTCGAACGTGGAACTGATTCTGCTGGCGGTGGTATTCTGGATCAGCCCGCTGGTGTACATCATCATCCACCCGCACAACATCACCACCGATCTGATCGTCATGTTGGGCAGCATGCTGCTCATCTTCAGCCTCAACGAGTGGCGGCTGTCGCAGATGGTGCGCGCATTGGAAGAGCGCAACATCGAGCTGACCCGCCACCGCGAAATGCTGCGCCACCAGGCCTTTCACGACGCGCTGACCGGCCTGCCCAACCGGGCCTTCCTGCACAACCACCTGGAAACGCTGATCGGGCAGGCCCGCGCAACGGGCGTGCGGGGAGCGGTCTTCCTCATCGACGTGAACAACTTCAAACAGGTCAACGATGTGCTGGGCCATGATGAAGGCGACCGGGTGCTGAAGGAAGTCTCCAACGCCTTCTTGATGCTGATGCGCAAAGAAGATGTGGTGGGGCGCTGGGGCGGCGATGAATTTATGATGCTGCTGAAAAACCTGACCGACGAAACCTCGGCCAAGGCCCTGGCCCGCCGCCTGCAGCAAGAAATCCGCTGGACGGTGACCGGCAGCGAAGGCTCGGTCTCCATGTCCATCAGCATCGGCATCTGCCTGATCCCCAACGGCTCCGAAAAACTGCAAACCATCGTCAAAAAGGCTGACCTGGCCCTCTACCAGGCCAAGCGCATCCCGGAAGTGGGCGTGGCGATCTCCCCCTGGTAATTTCCAGGCAGTAACCGGCCCGCCGCGCGGATCGCCGCTTTAGAATTTCATCTCCGCCAGCCACGCCGTGAGGCTTTCCTCGCGGGCTTTCAGGTCGCCGCGGCTTTCATCATACACCCCTGGTGCGTACTCCCCGGCGATTTTCCCGTCCAGCAGGAACAGCACCCGCCCGGCTTGGGCAGCCACCTTCACATCGTGCGTCACCAGCAGGATGGTCGTGCCGGAGCGGTGAATATCCGCCAGCAGGCGCATGATCTCGCTGGCAGCTTTCGAATTCAACGCGCCGGTCGGCTCGTCGCCGAAGATGATCTTCGGATCGCTCATCAGCGCGCGGCAGATCCCGGCCCGCTGAAGCTGCCCGCCCGAGGCCTGGGTAATATCGCGTTTTTCCAACTCGGCGATGCCCGTTTTCTTCATCAGCAGCCTGGCTTTTTCGGTGACCTGCGCGGCATTTTTGCTCCGGTCGCGCAGCGCGGGCAGGATGATGTTGTCGAGAATGTTCAGGTTCTTCAGCAGCGTCGGCTGTTGAAAAATAAAGCCCATCCTGGTCCGGCGGATATCGGCCAGCTCATTTTCCTTGAGCGCCGACAAATCCACCCCGTCGAAGGTCGTTTTGCCGCTGTCAATGCTGTCCATGCCGCTCAGGGCAAACATCAGCGTCGATTTCCCCGAGCCCGAAGGGCCCATTACCGCCACGAACTCGCCCTGCTGGATGCGTACCGACACGCCGTCAAGCACCTTGCGGCTGTCGCCGTTCTGGCCGAAAGACTTGGTAATGTTTTCACCGGTAATCAGTGCGTTCATGGATTACTCCTTTATATTTTCCGAGATCTTAATTTGGCCCGCGTCCAGCGTGCCCAGCAGGGTGGACGCGAATACCACGCCCGCCATCATCAGCGGGCTGAGCAGGTAAGCGAACAGCGGGTCGATGGAAAACTTGAAAGACGCCGCGCCGAACGAGGCGATCACCGCCCCCGCCAGCGACTCTCCGAGCGTATTGGCCAGCAGCGTGCCGAGCACCATCCCGGCCAGCAGGACGAACACCGCCCGCGACAGGTACTGCCTGGTGATGTCCGCGTTGGTGAAGCCGAAGGCTTTCATCACGGCGATCGAATAGCGGTCCTTTACCACCAGCATGCGCATGAATAACAACGTAATCAGCGCCGCGATCAACAGCGCCACTGCCGCCGCCGCCAGCGCAGCCGACCCAACCGAGCGGATGGTGCCGCCGAAGGTCTGCCGGATGTATTCGTCAATGTCGGAAACTTTGGCATACGGGAACCTGTCCGCATAGGCCCGGATCACGCTGCCCGCCAGGGATGGATCGGCCAGCCGTGCCCCAATGACGCTCCACATAATGCCTGCCGAGTCATCGCTGAAGACGGCCTTGGCGGTTTTGCCCCCGTTGGTCACATCGGAATACACCCCGCACACCACCAGGTTTTTCTCGCGCCCGCCCGCCGCCAGCGTAACGGCGTCCCCCACCTTTTTGCCTAACTCGCTGGCATTCAGCACCGAGAGCGCAATTTCATTTTCAGCGGCGGGCGCCCTGCCCTCGCTGTAGCGGATGGGGAATACGGCATGGTCGCCCAGTTCAACGGTGATGCGCTGCTCCACGCCGTCATCCTGCTTCACCCGGAAGGTTTTGGTGGTCAGCACAACGTACCGGGCAATGTTCCGGTCGCCCTCCATCGCCCGCGCAATTTCCGCCGACTTTCCGGCAATATCCTCGGCCTGCTGAATGTCTATGCGCAGGTCGGTCCTGCCAACGCCCATATAGGCGATGAAATTTTTGGATGCAATGGTATTGTGCAGGTTCTGCGGCAGAATGAGGATGAACGCCGAGAGCACCAGCACCGCCAGCATGGTGGCATAGATCTTTTTCCGGGCCAGCACATCCTTCAGCCCCAGAAAAACATTGGTTGCCAGCAGCCGGTTTTGGCTCAGGTGAAAATGCCGCGGCCCGCCCGACGGCTCCTGCGCCACCCCGAAGCGGATTGCCTCCGCCGGGGAGATTTCCCGAAATTGCCGCAGCACGTGGTTTACATACGCCACCACCACGGCCAGCATCAGCAGCACGCCCGCGCCCCCCAGCAGCGGAGCCAGGGCCGCGTTCTCGCTTTCACCCATATACAGCCGGATATTTTCCAGCAGCGCGTCTCGAAAGACAAAGGAAAGCGCAAAGCCGAGCAGGCCGCCCGCCGCCGCGGTGGCCGCGTATTTTGCCAGGTAGATTCTTTTGATATCGGCCACCCGCAGCCCAATGGCTTTCATCACCCCAATCTCGCGGTAGTCGTCCTCGATTTTTGCCAGCAGCGTAAAGCGGATGCACATGAAGGCGATGGAGGTCACCAGCGCGCTCACCAGCAGGATCACCGCCACCATCATCCCATCCGAAACGGCATTAATCATTCGGAACAGCGGGTAGGTAAGGGTTGGGCCGTTGGCATTGAGCCCCGCGCTGGCATAAGCCGACTCAAACGCGCCCAGCACCGACAGGTCCTTGAGCCGGAACTCGATCAGGTACTCCAGGCTGCCAGAGCCCTTGAGCGCGGCATAGTCTTTTTCACTGACCAGGAAGCGTTTGGATGATGAGAGCAGCGAGTTCATCTGCGAATCGCGCAGGAACCCAGCGATGGTGAACGCCTTTCCCGCCACCACCACCTCCTCGCCGGCCCTGGCGGTGCCATCTTGCAGGTAGCTGATGGGCACATAGATCTCGCCATCCGCAACCGTAATCACCTTTCCGTCCAGGCCGAGCAGGAAGTCGAACTTCTCGCTCTGCACCGAGAACCCGTTATCCTGGACGCTGCCCGCCAGCGAGCCGCCCGCGAACACAATCCGCGCGCCGTCGATGTTGAGAAAATCCTGCACCTGGAAATCGGCCACCGCCTCGTTGTGCTCCGCGAAGGCTGCCAGCCGCGCCCGATCCAGCGCGCCGGAGTGCATCTGCATAAAATGCGGCGTTTCCGCCTGCGTCATCAGCGTATCCAGCGCGCCCAGCAGGTTGACAACCAATATCGCGGCCAGCGAGACCAGCAGCGCGGCGGCGGCGATAAATGCCATCGTCATCAACGTGATCGCCGCGTTCCGCCGCACATCGTTTTGGATGATTCTGTAATACATAGCTCACCTCTAATTGGTTCTGATCCCACTGCGGGATTACGGTTGAACTTCGACCGATAAAGCGGCTTGTTTTTCGGCTCCCGCCAGCCCCTCGCCGAACATCTTCAACCCCGGCTGCGCGGCTGCCCAAAGCGCCACCAGCACAATCAGCACCCCCGCCGAGACGAACAGGGTTTCCATGCTCCACTTGATCAGCCCGCCGGAGATGGCCTGCGAAATGGGCACCAGGCCGCTCCCTGCCAGCATCACCATGCTCATCATGCGCCCCAGCATATCTTTGGGGGTGTTCGCCTGCATCCAGGTGAACATCAGGATGGCGATGTACCCGTTGCCCGCCCCCAGCAGCAGCATCAGGGCAAAATCCAGCCAGGTGGAGCGGATGAAGCCAAAGAAGCCTAGCGAAACGCCAAAGCCTGCCAGCAGCATGACCAGGAAAGTGCTCATTCCTTTGCCCTTCGGGCGGGGCAGCGCGCCAGCCAGCACAATGCCCAGCAGGCTTCCGCCCGCGAACGCCGACATCAACAGACCAAACGCCACCGCGCCCTCCGCCAGGTACTGGTTCGCCAGCACCGGGATGCCCACCAGCAGCGGCCCGGTGAACAGGAAGTTCACCGCCGCCAGGATCAGGAACAGCATCCGCAGCGTTTCATTGTTCCACATATACTTCACCCCGCTCAAAATCGAAGCCCAGATATTCTCCTGCTGCGCCTCGGCGGCGGGAGCCAGGCCTTTCCCCACCCGCATCACCCACAGGCAGACGGCGGAGATGGTAAAACTGAGCGCGTCAATGGCGAAAGCCAGGCCAATCCCTAGCTCCGAGGAGGAATACTTGCCAATCAGGATGCCGGCAATGGTCGGGCCGATGAACTGCACAAGCTGGCTGCTGCCCATGATCACCGAGTTGCCAGCCTGCAAATCCTGCTCCTGCACCAGCATGGGCACCATGCTGTTCCCAGCCGGAACGGCAAAGCCTGCCACCAGCCCGAAGCCCAGCGCGAAGGCATACACCATCCACATCTGTATCGCGCCGGTGAAAACCGCCAGCACCATCAGCGCCGTCAGCGCCAGGCGGATGAAGTCCGATGCCAGCATCACCAGGCGCGGAGAGAGCCGGTCGGTGACCGCGCCGCCCAGCAGCATGAAAACGGCGCGCGGAAACCCCTCCAGCGCCAGCACAATCCCCAGCGCCAGCGGGTCGCCGGTGAGCTGCAGCACCAGCCAGGGCGTGGCAATCAGGGCAAACTGGTCGCCCAGCAGCGAGGTGGTCGAGCCAGCGAACAGCAGGCGAAAATCCCGCAAAGACAGCACGCGCGCCATGGGATTTTCGGTTTTCGTTATCGTAGTGTTCATAACAATGCCTTTCCAGTGCAGTTTTAAATGTCGTCTAACTTCACTGCTAGTGTATTTCCCCCTGCGTCACCTGTCCCCTACCCTGGGGTAGGTTGGGCGGGTAGGTTAAACAAAAAAGCCGCCTGCGCGGCTTGTCTGCGGTTCGCTCCGGGCAAACCGTGCCCGTGCGGCGATCGGTAAATCGTTTACATCTTCTTGTTCTCGAAAGACGCTTGGCGATCTTTCTTGAGCAAAGACAGCATGATCAAATCCACAAAACCTTTCGTTTCGTGTTCGTATTCTCTCAAGATTCCTTCTTCTACAAACCCTGCTTTTTTTAACAGGCCTAAACATGCAGCATTTTTTGGATCAACGACTGCATGGATGCGATTGAGCTGCATCACCGAAAATCCATATTCCAGGACTCGCTCCAAAGCCTCCGACATAATCCCTTTTTGCCAAAACGCTTTCGCCAATTTGAAACCAATCTCAGCTCTGGAATGGGCTGTTACGTGATCATAAAAGCCAATATCTCCAATATAATTTCCTACACCTTTCTCCGTAATAATCCACCGAATCCCTACTCCCTGGGTAAATATCCCGTTGAACCAGTCAATTTCCCCCTGGGCTTCAGCTCTGCTCCGATATGGCGCCATGCCGTAATATTCCATAACGGCTTCATCTTGAGTGATTTCCAGCAATGGAATAACATCTTTCTGCAAAGGTTTTCTTAGTTTTAATCGTGTGGTTTCAATAACCGGGAATTTCTGCGTGTTTTTCATAGAATCCTATCCAATGAACCTTTTCTTTACCGAAGCTATTATAACCTTCCATTGAATAAGATAGATCAGAAGAACCGGTCAACGCGGATGAGCGCGGGCAAATCCTGGCGCTCACCGCCCGGCTGGCCGAGCCGGAGCTGAGTGTGGAGGCGCGGTTGGTCATCGTTGCCCAGATCCGCCTGGTGTTGCTGGGCGAGACGCTGGCGCTGGAAGCCTCCCCATAAACAATTACGGAAGAAAGCAGTGGGAACACCCGCCGCCTTCCTCCGTCTTCTTGAGTCAATCTAAGTCTAGCACGTTCCTATTCAGTTGGAAAGGTGCAAGTTTTTCCTTTTCTTATAGGCACTCTTTTCAGACTGTATTTTCTTTACCAATGGTCACGGCACTTTCATCTCCATCTATAGTTACACTTAGAAAATATTTTTCAACTCGTATTACTATGCCAACTAATTTTTCCTCTTTTCTTATCGGAGTTATAGATTTAATATTTTGACCGATAAAAAAAAGGAAAGGTTTTCTAGATGAGACATTTTTGAGTGTCCATTTCCCACTCTTCTCAATAAAAGCCTTATCTTCAGAAGAGAGACTTCCAGCAAATGGATCCTCCCAGGGTTGAACAAACGACCTTAGTCCTTCCCCATCCCGATCTGGAGCAAAATATATAGATTCGCCATTCTCGAAAGTTAATTGAACCATCTTATCTGACGAATCAACCAATCCTTGATACTCATATTCTATGAGATCAATTCGTACAATTTTTTGCCCCAATAGGGTTTGGATCAAGCTCCAATAGTTAGAAGAGTTGGGCGCTGTCATTTTCGTAGCCTCCTTCACATCTACTTCATAACCGATGCACCGGAAAACCATCCATTATTTATCCCGTCATCAAGTATAGTTACAAATTCTCCATCTCCTTTAGCTACTACGACCATATTTCCTTTTCTGTAAAAATAATGATTTTCCTTACTTCCTCGCCATGGACCAGTACGAACCTCCTCATAATTCTTGGATACATCCGTTATCAAATCCCTGAATTTTTGCCGGTCTGTTTCTATTTTAGGATCTAATCCATAATCTCTTCCATGTTGCGCCACTTTCTTACCCAGTTGCGAGTTCGTAACATAAACTTCTGGAGCTACAAAACCCCCACTTAACACAAGTGCTCCGGCTATAGCTCCTGCGCCTGACGATTCCGCCAATTCACTTAAAGAAGAATGTAGTTGTGATGTAGCGTATGCTTGCGCGTGGAATTGGCTTATGGCAATCCCTGCACTCGTCGCATCAATATCATATCCTGCATCGATCAACTCTTGATCGTTCCTAGGATCATAGTCCGGATGTTCGACCAAATAATGGACTAAATAATAATTTTGCTCGACAGGATCCTGTATGTTATTCAATATCCATAAGACAGTTATTGAATGCCAGAACCCTGTACCATCATCTCCAGGTTCTCTATCCGCGTGTCCATCCGGATCGACCCGATTGACAGGGTTATTTCCGCAGTATGCGTACCTGTCCCAAGAAACAGGGTTTGCAGGATCGGGTATAATGTCATCAGGCTGGAGCCAGCGGTTAAGATAAGAATGCAAGGTGAAACCCTACGACCCATCCCTGCATACCGAGGGCCTGCCCGCCTGGCTGGTGGCGCAGCTCACCCGCTACCAGCACGTCAAGCAGCGCAACTGGCGCGAAGCGCGCATCGAAGAGGGCATCCGCCGTTTCTGGAGCGGGCACCTGCGCCTGTGGCGCTTCCTGGTCGAGCGTTTTGGCGTGCAGGAGTTGAGCGAGGTCAAGCGCATCTATTTCAGCGACTACATCGATCACCGCCTGTCCTCCGGGGCATCGGTGAAGGGCGTAAACGGCGACCTGCGCTCGTTCCACGGCTTCATGGAGTACCTCCAGGACCAGGGTCTCCCCGTCCCGCACGCGCTGCTGCGCCTGCGCTGCCTGAAAGAGCCCGACCCGCTGCCCAAGTTCCTCACCGATGAACAGGTGCGCGCGCTGCGCGATGACCACGAGCAGCAGGTGCAGGCAGCGGACAATGCCGCCCGCCGCCGGGACGCGCTACTGGACCGGGCCTGTTTCTATTTGCTCTGGCAGGCAGGGTTACGGCGGGGGGAAGTGGAGGATCTGCGCCTGGAAGACCTGGACCTGGAGGGCAGACGGCTGACCGTGCGGCGGGGCAAGGGGCTGCTCGACCGCACCGTGTTCCTCACCGGCACGGTGGTCAGCACGCTCAAAGCCTACCTGGCGGTGCGCGGCCCGGGGCCAACCGACCACGTTTTTCTCTACCGCAACCAGGCGCTTTCCCCCCACCTGATTCACGGCAGGCTCAAGGCGTGCGGGGCGCGGGTCAATGTGCCAGTGTACGCCCACCGTCTCCGCCACACCTGCGCCACGCAGCTTTTGAACGCGGGCTGCCGTATCACCTCGATCCAGAAGTTCCTCGGCCACAAGCGGCTCAACACGACCCTGACCTATGCCCGCGCCCATGACCAGACCGTGGCGGACGACTACTACCAGGCGATGGGCAGCGTGGAGAAGCGCTTGGAGCTGATGGGCCAGCCGGAGGAGAAAGAGGAACTGGTCAAAGAGGATGAGCGCGGTCAGATCCTGGCACTCACCGCCTGGCTGGCCGAGCCGGAGCTGAGCGTGGAGGCGCGGTTGGTCATCGTTGCCCAGATCCGCCTGGTGTTGCTGGGCGAGGCGCTGGCAATGGAAGCCTCTCCGTAAACAATTACGGAAGAAAGCAGCAGGAGCACCCGCCGCCTTCCTCCGTCTTCTTGGGTCAATCTAAGTCTAGCACAAACCTATTATGTTGGTAAGGTGCAAAACCATCCATATTGTTCTGGAGAGCAATTAGGATAGAACTTTTTTTGCTTTGGTTAGGACTTTCAAGTAATGGCTATGGGTAACCTACTGATGATCCAAAACCTATAACGATTGGGTGCTAAGAGCATCAATAATCGCTTTGACTAACTCATCATGCCGCTTCTTAAAATCACGAAGTTCAGTCAGAACTTGAACCGAGTAATCAATTCGCTGACTTAAGCGCTCATTGATTTTGATGCGCTCAGGATCCAACTTTTTCCCATTCAAATATCGAGAAGTAGATCCGATAATATAGGCAGCATATTCTGTTACCTCTGCATGAATAGCGATATCATCCCATGGAATCCCATCAGGAAAGCGCATTTCATATAATTCAGCAAGTAAATCTTGAGCAGAGTTCATGGTAACCTACCTATTCTCTTGATTGATTGTGCAGGGCGTCAATCAGAGCTTGTGCTAACTCATCATGCCGTCTCTTATAATCCTGCAAATCATTCAGAACCCTAATTAAATGATCAAGGTGTTGAACCGAAGCTTCACTGATTCTTAAATCATCAAAATTTAGTTGCTCTTCATTGAAATAATACCCAAGAAGTCGCTTGACATTATAAGCAGCATCAAAAGTAATCTCGGCATGAATAGCAATATCCTCTGAAGAAATACCTCCGGGGAAACGCAGCATATAAAGTTCATCATACAAAGCTTGAATGTTGACCAAGGATAACCTCCTTATCGGGTACTTATTCCAAAAGAAACGATATGTCCGTCCGCAGTATAAATCCCGAAATAACCTCCGGTATCAATTTTATATCCCATTTCGCCAGTGCTTAGCGTCCATTCCTTGGCTTTACCCCGATTTTTAGCCCAAAAATTTTGAGCAGCTTTCGTATACTCCTCAGGCGTTTTCCACTTTCCGGGATGGGTTCGAAAATGATATTCGATTGCCTCCTCTACACTATTAGAACCTCCTTCTGACCATGCATTCTTTATACCTTTCCCAATACCCATGTGCTCAAGCACATCATCTGCGTGTTCTCCTAGAGTGTCTCGAAGGTACTTTTCAACAGCTTCCTCTCCCCCTTCTTCAAACGCTTCTTTCGCGCCTTTCATAACTACTTTTCTTGCAGCATCGTCCAGAGGTAGACCTAATGGCAGGAGATCATCAGGTTCAGCAGCTTCAAAGAGCGCGGCGAGCCCAACATTTAATCCCGCCATCATTTTGTCGCCGCGGTTGGCATTCGGATCTGCGATTATCCTAGCTGATTGATACCCATCATATGCGGTCCACCCGTAATCTACCACTTTGGAGACAAAACCTACGATGGCGATAATACACACCCATGTGGTGATGCCGTCAATGCAATGGCCGCTGCTATCCGTGTATCGGACAGGAGTACCCCGAACAAAAGACACCCAACGAGTCACAGGATCGCGGAATCATCCGC
>CAYTHO010000127.1:0-12175 GCA_964437595.1 uncultured Anaerolineaceae bacterium | reverse complement strand
CCCCCTCGCCCACGCGCATCAGTTACCCGCTCACCGAAACGTCCGACCCCGCCCTGCCCGCCGAAGCGTATATCTACGGAGTAACCGGCTTTCCACAGTCCCTGCCTCTGTCCTGCGAATCCCGCTCCGCCGTCGACTGGGCGCGCTACTTTGACGTTTCCATCCGCGAGCTTGATTTTCTTTATGCCCTTCCCTCCACTGGCAATCCCAACACCGGCTTTGTCGGTGATCCGCGCGATGAGCGCGGTAACCTGCCGCCAAACTCGTACGGCGTGCATGCCGCGCCCGTAGCCGCCCTGCTCCGCGGCTACGGCCTGGCAGCCGAGAGCCGCACCGGCTTCCACTGGAACGATATCCGTCGTGAGATCGCCCGCAGCCGCCCAGTCATCGCCTGGGTGGTTGGCAACGTCTGGTCTGGTTACAGCGGCAGCCCCTATACCGCTCCAGATGGCGCAACCGTGATCGTCGTTCCCTACGAACACACCGTCATCGTCACCGGCTACAGCCAGAACCAGGTGCACGTGGTGGATGGAGATTTAACCTACACAGTCTCCATCGAACGCTTTCTCGACTCGTGGGCCGCGTTAGAAAACATGGTTGTGATCTCCACGGAAAACTGAACAAAACTGCCCAAACCGGAAGGGCCAGTTTCCCTTCTTATCACTATTGATAACTTTTGTAACTTGCTTCAGGATTTTCCCTCTGCTAGAATAGTAGTGATATTAATGGGAGCTGCTGACATGGCAATGGAGAATCTGGACGTTATTTATATTGATGACGAGCCATCCTTAACGGATATCTTTAACCAGTTTATGACCTATAAGTTTAAACACTGGCGGGCCCGCGCATTTACCAACTCGCAGGATCTATACAACAAGATCATCACCAATGAAGTATCCGCGGTGGTATGGATCGTAGACATCATGATGCCGCAGAAAAACGGCACCGAAATTGCCGAGGCGATCTCCCGAGAATGCCAGCCGGGGACCATCATCCTGGGCTATACCGCGCTCGACCAGTTCAGCCTCAGCGCGAAACCCGAGTACAAAGATGGCCTGCGTTACTTCACGAAAATCATCAGCAAGCAAGATAACTTCATCAACCTGCTGGATTATGTCGATATCCTGGTGAAAAGAGAAACCGATCCTTCCGTGCCCCTCGTTCACGACCCGTGGGCCGGAGATTTTGGCGAGACGGTGCGCTAAAAAACTGCGGCAATTTCCCTTTATCGGTACCCTATCGATCGCATTGCGACGAATCAGCAAATAGGGACCAGGCGGTTGGGGATCCGGTCATACGTAAGGGCGGGGTTTTATTTACCCCGCCCGATCCGTTATTAACCTTTACTCCCTCTTATTCCGCAACAGGATTTCCAGCGCGGTGCCTGTGATCAGCCCGGTCATCGCCCCAGTCGACAACAACCCAGGCAGCAGTGCCAGCCCGGTCACCCACCCCATCACGCTGAAGGCCACCCACCACCCGGCCCAACGCACCGTGCGGCGCAGCACCAGCCACTGCGCCAGCCCAACCGCCGCGCCCACCGCAATCCCGGTCAGCGGATCGGTTTCCACCAGCCGCAGCGCCACCACCACCAGGTAGCTCGCCAGCCATCCTACCAGGCTGGCCTGTACCCACGCCAAAGGGTTGGGGATGCGCTCCCGCAGGATGAACGTCTGCAGCGCGCTGGCAAACACCCCTGCCGCCAGCAAGCCCAGCCACGGCAGCACCAGCTTCCCCAGCAGCCACCCCACCGAGCTCGCCACGATCCACTGGAAAACAAAAGCCCAGTCAAAAGAAAGGATCTTCAACTCGAAATCACCATTCCCAACGGTATCCCAAAAGTCCGAAACCGCCTGATACCCTGCCGCGAATAGGAGCGGGGCGCAGCGAGACGCGGAACCGTACATATCCGCCATAACTGCGCTGCGCCCCTTATTAACCCACCATATCCAATCGAGCGGATGCAGTCAGGCTAGGCACCACTGCTGTCATTCTCAAGGCCTGCCCGACTGCCTTAATAAAACACGGCACAACCCTTGTTGATTTCTGAAGCAAAGAAACTACCTCGTGCATGCAGTTGGGCACAAGCACCATTGCTGTTATGCCCCTTACCTGCCCAACTGCCTTAATTGCACAGGGCACAACCCACACAAATATAGATTCACCGTTCCTGCCCTGTGCTACCTGCCCTGCGCATGCAGTTGGGCACAAGCCCTTTTGCTGTTATGCCCCTTACCTGCCCAACTGCCTTAATAGCACAGGGCACAACCCTTGTAAACCAAAACCACCGTTCCTGCCCTGTGCTACCCTTTCACCGAACCCGCCAGCAGCCCGCGCACGAAGTAGCGCTGCAGGCCAAAGAACACTGCCAGAGGCAGGATCATCGTCACGAACGCTCCCGCGGTCAGCAGGTGCCAGTCTTGCCCGCGGTCGCCAACGATGGCTGCCAGGTGCATCGTCACCACCCGGTAATTCGGGTCGGGGCCCAGGATAATCAGCGCCACCAGGTAATCGTTCCACACCCACAGGAACTGGAAAATGGCGAAGGACGCCAGCGCCGGAACTGTCAGCGGCAGGATCAACTTCGTGAACACCGTAAAGTGCGAAGCGCCGTCAATGTACGCCGATTCCAGCGTCTCGCGCGGCAGGCCGCGGATGTAGTTAAACAGCAGGTAAGTTGCCAGCGGCAGCCCAAAGCCAGAGTGCGCCAGCCAGATGCCCAGGAACGTGCCGTTCAACCCCACCTTGGCGAAGTCGCGCAGCACCGGCACCAGTGCAATCTGCAGCGGCACCACCAGCAGCGCCACCACCAGAACGAAAGCCGCCCGCCGCCCGGGGAAGCTCATCCAGGCGAAAGCATAAGCCGCGAAGGCCGCAATCAGAATAGGGATCACCGTGGACGGAACCGCCACTGCCAGGCTGTTGAACAGCGCGCCGTTAAAATTATCGCCGCGCACAGTCTGTTCTGTGCCATCCGCCAGCGTAATCTTAAAATCGCGCCCCTGCAGCACCTGCCGGTAATTATCCAGCGTCCAATTTTGGTTTACAACCCAGCCCTTCTTTTGTACCTCGATCGTTCCAATACGCCGGTTGCCGATCCAGATCAGGCGCGTATCCGCGCTCTCGATCCCCGCGCGCATTTCCTCAAAAGTCGCGGTGATACCCTCAACCGTCATCGGCCCATCCGGGTTCAGGCCCAATTCGCGCGGATCAATGGCTTTCGTTTGCACCCAATCGCGGTGCGGCAGCACCGTCCACCAGCCGCTGGTCTGGATATCAAAGCGGTCGCGGAAGGATGAGACCAAAATCCCAAATACCGGCACCAGCCATATGATCACCAGCAAAGCCAGGACGCCGTTTACCAGGATTGCCCCGGAAATTTTTTGTGAACGTGAGCTTTCCATTATAGAAATGTCTCCTGTTCCTTGAGCTGGCGGAGGTTATAAATCATCACCGGCACCACCGCGATGAGCAGCACAATCGCAATGGCCGACCCGTAGCCCGCGTTGCGGGCGATAAAGGACTGCCGGTAGAACTGCGTCGCGATCACATCAGTGCCAAACTGCCCGCCGGTCATCACCCATACCACGTCGAATATCTTGAGCGTAAAAATAATAACCGTCGTAGTCACGGTAATCACCGTACCCAGGATATACGGTATCATAATGCTGAAAAACACCTGCAGCTCGCTCGCGCCATCCACGCGGGCCGCTTCCAGCAGTTCGTTGGGGATGCCCTTGATGGCGGCAGAGAACATCACCATCGCAAACCCCGTTTGCAGCCATGCAACGATGATCACCAGGAAAAGATTATTCCACGGCGCGATGCTCGTGGCCGCCGGCCAGCGCTGTGGAACACCGCCCAGCACATCGATGATTGCGTTAATCAACCCAATTTGCGGCTGCCCCTCGGGTTTCACCGCATACATAAAGTTCCAGATCACGCTTGCCCCAACGAACGAAATCGCCATAGGCAAAAAGATCATCGACTTGGCCGTTTTCTCAAACTTACTGCGGTCCGCCAGCGTAGCTACCAGCAGCCCCAGCGCGACCGTCAGCGGCGTGGCAAAACCCATCCAGAACAGGATGTTATTGCGGATCGAGCCCAGCATCAACCGGTCCGTGAACACGGCAAGATAATTGCCGATCCCCTGGAACTCCGCCGCGAGCGCGGCAAAGTATGCACCCGGGTTCGTCAGCAGCATGCTGAAGGCTACGTCTGGTGGCCCATTGCGGCCAAACAGGCTGATCCAGAAGGTGCGCAGTACCGGCAGCGCCAGGAACCACAGCAGCATGAGCACCGCCGGGCCAACGAAAACGTAAGGCTGCAGCCGCGCCGTCCACTTCCGCGGCAGCAGTTCCACCACCCAGTTGGCCACATAAAACAGCAAAGCAACTCCGCCAACACCCCATACGATCGCCGTGAGCGCCATCGCCCATTTGGGGGCATCTCCATCGCGGAGGAACAAAAATCCCTGGTACAAAACGAAGAAGGTCAGGGTCAGAACAACGACTGCCATCCCAATTTTCAACAGCGCGGACGATGCACTGCCGGATGGCGGCTGTTCTTTCCCAAGGTATTTCCCCTGTGTCGCCAAGAGATACTCCTTTGGATTGGTGATACGCTTCGCTGCTGCGCGAGAAAAGCGCAGGGCTGCCAACCCGCAATGGATTGGCAGCCCTCATTAAAGCGTTAACCAGAGGTTAATGCAAGTGGAGCTGCCCGGCAAATTGCCCGGCGGTTTGCCCCATGGCTTGCAAGGTTATTTCGGCCAGGAAGCATCGATTTCCTTCAAGACCGTATCCAGCTCGGCTGAGCCAGAAGCCCAGTCGGTCATGCCCTTCCAGAAGGAGCCAGCGCCAACCTCACCCGGCATCAGGTCCGAGCCATCGAACCGGTAGGCCGTAGCGGTGGTCGCTACCAGGTCAGCAATGGATTTCTCCAGCAGGCCCTCTTTGTACATATCAGAGGTAGTGGTCTTCATCGCCGCCAGGGCGCCGCCCGACTGCATGAAGCCAGAAACCGACTGCGGCAGGGTCAGGTATTCGATCAGCGCGCGTACTTCGGGCCGATCGTTGAACATGACGTACTGGTCGCCAGCTACGAGGAACGGCTTGCCGTAGGCAGGATCAACCGGCGGGAAGTAGAAGAAGTCATAGTCCACGCCTGGTTTGGCCGTCTCAGGGAAGAAGCTGACGATGAAGTTCGCCTGGCGGTGCATCCAGCATTTCGGAGGATTCTCGAACATCGGGGTCGGGGAATCGCCGAAGAATGTCGAGGAGATAGCGCCACGGCCACCGTACACATACCCATCCGCGAACCACAGCTCAGCCATTGTTTCAGCGGCTTTCTTCACCTCAGGAGAGTCAAACTTCAGCTCGCCCTTCACCCATTTGTCATAGTTCTCCGGGGAAGTGGTGCGCAGCATCATGTCTTCCATCCAGTCCGTGGCCGGCCAGCCCGTGGCTGCCTGGGATTCAATCCCGATGCACCAGGGGGTATCGCCATCGGCCTTGATCTGGTCAGACAACGCGATCAGTTCTTCCCAGGTGGTGGGGACTTTATAACCGGCTTCGTCGAACTTGGCCTTCGGGTACCACACCAGGCTCTTGACGCTGTAGCGGTTCCACACACCAGCGGTGATGGCGTTGCCATCTTTGCCAGGAACCTGCGCCATATCCAGCCAGCTCTGGTCATATTGCTGCGTCATCCATTCCTTCGGCAGGAAGGTGCTCAGGTCAACCAGTTTGCCCTGCGCGGCAAAACGAGCCACCAGCGCGGGCTGCGGGAAGTCAGCAATATCGGGGGCGTTGCCGGCATCCACGTTGATGGAAATGCGGGCTTCGAACTCTTTATTGCCGATATAATTCACCTTGATGCCGGTGGCCTCTTCAAAAGCCTTCCAGCCATCGATCATTTTCTTGTCGTCCGGGTCGGTCTGGGTGCCGTCTACGGAGACGGTTTTACCCTTATATTCACCGGCCAGGGCCTTCTCCAGGAACCCACCCGCGGGGCCTTTCAGCCAATCCGGAGCCATGCTGGCCGGAGCAGCGGTTGGTTCAGCGGGCGCCGTGGTCGGCGCGGCTGGAGCAGTCGTCGGGGCTGGCGTTGCGGCGGGGGTGCAGGCCGACAGAACCAGCACGAACACGAGCAGCAAAGAGCTAAATGTCAAAGCTTTTCTTCCAAACATTCTTTTCCTCCCACAAAATTTGAGAAAGTCTGTTTTCTGCCGAATGGGTTTTCAACCAGAAAACGTGAACAGCAACGATCTGTTTACTAAAGCGCGTTACTCGTTTTGTGCAGCGATCACCTCCTCTCACTAGCGAAGTCCTCAGCGATCGAAAGGCCGTTCTTTACGTACTGTTTGATAGGGTACGCAGCGCGTACCAGAAAAACGAATTGGAATACTACTCTACCAATAGAAAAGGATGGGAAAGCGTATCCAATTTCGCTCGATTGTTCATTCCACTGACTAAAGAAAAGGGCGTGCCAGCTCCAAACCATCCCAAAAGCTGGTGTACTTCGGATAAGCCAGTCTGTACCCGGCGTATCCACACCGCCCGACCCAGAAATACCAATACAACAACAGTATTACTATATTACCAAGCTTTTATTTTGTCAACGATTTAAGACCTTCGCGTTCCTCATACCACCAGGTACCCGCCGTCAACAGCCAACGCTGTGCCCAGTACCAGCGAGGCTCCCTCAGAACAAAGCCACAGCACAGCCTGGGCCACCTCTTCGGGCTTTCCCAGCCGCCCGATCGGTTGGTGCCGCAGAATATTGTCTCGGGCCCCTCGCGTATGTTCGACCATCTCCTCCACCGACGGGGTCTGAATCCATCCCGGGCAGATGGCGTTGATCCGGATGCCGTAGCGGGTATACCGCACCGCCGTCGACCGGGTCAGCCCCAGCACGCCGTGCTTGGCCGCCGAATACGCCGCATCGCCTGGAAAGGCTCGCTCGCCATCCACCGATGCGTTATTGACGATTACCCCGGGTATCCGCCGATCCATCATCGCTTCCAGTTCGTACTTCATGCACAAGAACACGCTTTTCAGAAAACCGTTGATCGTTTTGTCAAACTCTTCTTCTTTCACCTTATGGATCGGCCCGCCCATTCCGCCGCTGCCGCCGTTATTAAAAGCAAAGTCCAATCGTCCATAGGTATTGAGTGTGGCTTTCACCGCTGCCGCCACCTGCTTCGCCTGGGTCACATCTGCCTGCACCCAGGTGCACTGCCCGCCCACCTCGCGGATAGCCTGTGCAGTCGCTTCGCCTGGCCCGGCGCTGCGGCTGGCAATCACCACTGCCGCCCCCGCCCCGGCGAAGGCCTGCGCTGTTGCCTTCCCAATCCCCGAGCTGCCCCCCGTCACCAGTGCCACTTTACCCGACATGTCAAACGATATTGCTGCTCCCATATTGTCTCTCCTTATGTATTCGCATTTCTCTCAGGTTGGGAGGTATCGTTTAGAATACCCTTCAATACCATCTCCAATGCCGCGCTGATCGTCCGCTCCGGCGCTACATCCTCGCCGCTGATCTGGAAGTACACGTTCAGATACGGCAGCATCACCGGGTCGTAGATTGCCAGCGTTAGCGCATGCAGCGCCCGCGCTGTGGCGGGCAGGTCCAGGCCATCGCGCAGCTCGCCCCGCGCCTGCGCCGCCGTCAAGATATCGAACACCATCGACAGCAGCGTTTCGGCAATCGGGCGCACCACCCGCTCCTTCAGCGCCGGGTCCCCGCCGTACGCGGCCCGCGCGTAAAAACGCATGAAGCCTGCCGCGTCGCCAGCCCACTCAATCCCACCCGACCCGTAGGCCGTCACAGCTTCGCGCAGCGGCATCTCGGCCAGGTAAGGGCGGTACTGATCAAAACCGGCCCGCACCACCCGCACCACCATCTCGATGGTGAAATCCAGCAGCCCGTCGCGCGAGCCAAAATACTGGTACAGCGAGCCAATTGCCACCCCCGCCCGCTCCGCCACGCTCTTGATATTCAGGTTTTCCGGCCCGCTCGCCACAGCCTCATCGAATATCGCGCGGATCACGGCCTGCTGGCGTGCCGGGTCCAGCCGCCGGAAAGTGCGCGTCACGCGGCCTTCGCGCTCCAGGTCAAGGATGAGCCGGGAAATATCCATATATTCATCAATGGTCATGTCGTGAATCCTTGGTTCATATTTTATGAAAATAAAATTCATGAGAATAGTAACAAATGTCATAAAACACAAACTGACGCTATAATACCTGCATGCGGACACGATCCATCCTATTAATCATTTTCTGCATTGCCCTGGTTGCCTGCGGGAAAAAACCTGTCCCGCCAGGCTGGACCCAGGTGAATACCAAAACAAGCCCGCCCGCGTTATCACAGAGCGCCGTTGCCTTTAACACAAAGTCCGCTCAGGGCGTATTGTTCGGCGGTATTTCCGCCAGCGGCCTGAGCGATGCTACCTGGATTTGGGACGGCTCCAAATGGTTTAACCCCACCCCCGACCGTTACCCCGCTGCCCGCCAGATGGCGTCCATGGCATACGACCCATCCCGCAGCCGTGTGGTTCTTTTTGGCGGGCTGCACAATGAGATTTCATTGGGTGATACCTGGGAATGGGACGGCTACCAATGGCGGCCCATGTCGCCCGCCCATCACCCCCGGCACCGCTGCTGTCATGCCATGGCCTATGATCCTGCCTCGCAGCGCATCCTGCTGTACGGCGGCTGGAGCAGCGTCACCGGTGAGTTTTACAGCGACACCTGGGCCTGGGATGGCGTCGATTGGGTCAACCTCACCTGCTGCGACACGCCTCCCGCTGCCAGGCACGCCATGGTCGATTTTCCGCCCTACAATGAGGTGCTCAGCCAGCATTCCCAGGACCCATACGGCACATGGGTTTGGGACGGCGCGCTCTGGCACGGATTACGGATGGCTCACCCGCCCGCCCGCCAGGACCCCCGCCTCGTTTACGATTCAAAAAATCAGCGCGCGGTGCTGTTTGGCGGCATGCGCGGTGATCAAAACCTGAACGACACCTGGGTATTTGATGGCAGTGCGTGGATTATGGTAGACTCTCCCAACCCGCCCGCCGCGCGTTTTGGGCATGCCATGTTTTATGATCCAGAACGCGGCGTCATCATCTTGTTTGGCGGCGAGGACGAAACCGGGCTGTTAGGCGATACCTGGCAGCTGAACCTGCCGGGAGATCTTTAACGCCGTGGAAAATCCCATATCCTCACCTCAAACCAACGCAATGATCCAGCCCACCTATCACTTCAGCCGCATCCACCACCCGCTCATTTTCGCCCACTCCCTGCTGATCGGCCTGACCCCGCTCATCCCCATCCCCTTCCTGGATGATTGGGTGAAAAGCAGTTTTCAGCGCCGCATGGTGCGCCAGATTACCGCCGCGTACGGCGTTCCCCTCGCCAACGAAGAAATCGAAATTCTGCTTCAGGAAGATTTTTGGGATTCGTGCGTCGGCGGCTGCGTGATGGCCTTCTTCAGCCTCTTGCGCCGGGTCTTCCGGAAAATCATCTTTATCTTCGAAATCCGCCGCGGCTTCGACATGTTCAGCCAGTCCTACTACAACGGCTTCCTCCTTGAAGCCGCCCTGATGGACGGCTACAACTTTGACAGCCCGCCCAACGCCACGGCGCCTGGCGCAACAACACAAGGTGCCACGGCACATGGTGCCGCATCCCCTCACCCCGCCTCCGCGGAAGATCCGCAGCCCGCAGTCGACCAAACCGCGGCAGCCGACCAGGCCCCATCCGTCCCCCCATCCCAGGCGGAGGTGCGCGCCGCTTCCTTGCGCCGCCTGCGCGAGGCCATCCGCCGCGCGCGCTACGCCGCCAATTTCAAATACATCCAGCGTATTCTGCGCGAGACGGTCCGCCCCTGGGCGCTGCTGAAAGCCGGCGGATTGGTTGTTCGTGGCGCCCTGGCCCAACTGCCGGGGCTGCTGGCAGCCGCCCCGCGCGCCTACTGGCGCAGCGTGCGCCACACCCCGCGCCGCATCCAGGAAGGCGTAGACAGCACCTTCCGCACCGTGCGCGGCATCCCCGGGCAGGTGGCCGCCAGCTGGCAGCGCGCCCGCGCCGATTTTTACGCCCGTATCCAGGCCCTTCTCAGCGGCGAAAAGCTGGTGGGCGGCAGCATCATCGAGCCCATGTCGAAAGCCCTCGAAGCCGCCCTGTTGCGCCTCCCCTCCGATCACTTCGATGCGCTGCGCGCCCGCCTGGCCGAAGAATTAAAAATGGAGTAGAAGGCGGCTTGCAAGCCGCCTTCTACTCCATCCTACATCACGCGTTCGCGCTCCATCACCGCCGATCTCTCCGCCGCCTGCACCAGCACGGCCTCCGGCTTGCGTCCAAACGCCAGGCGCTTTGCCCAGGTGGAGGGCAGTTCGCGCAGGTGCTCGCTCGCCAAAACGCGCGGAGCGCGTACTTTCAACCCGGCGCTTTCCAGCGCCGCAGCCGCGCGCAGTCCGCCGGCATCCAGCGTCCATCCCGCCTCAGCCAGCGCCGAAGCGTTCAGGCGTATCTCCAGCCGCCCGCCGGGCGCCAGCAGCCCGCGCAGGCCTTCCATCAGGTACGGCTCGCCGCCCAGCAGCGCGTCGCGCAGGCTGCCCCACGGGAAGTTTACCGTCACCCGCGCGGCTTTTCGACCCAGCGCCGCGTAAACCTCGCAGCCGGGCAGAACCACGTTGGCAATCACAAACAGCGCGTTCTCCGGCGCGGTGCGCGATGCTTCGCGCAGATTCTCCCGACTGGCATCCACGCCAATCGCGAAGATACCCGGGCTCTGGCGCGCGGTATGCAGCACAAAACGGCCATCGCCGGTGCCCAGGTCGATGTGTATTTCACTATATCCGGCCAGCATGCGCGCCAGTTCCGGCGCGCTCAGGGCCAGGGTGCGTTTCCCTTGCATGATTTCCACGGTTTCCTTCCTTTCCTGTTCCTGTCGAGAATAAAAAATCGATAGGTAGGAAAGGAAAGGCGGACCACGGGCCGTTCGACGAGCAACGCGGCCAGAAATGCCGCGGCCCATCGAACGGCTGCGTCAAGCGCCGTCGAGATCATCGGGTGTTGGATTGTGTCGAAATGGGGAAAATAGCAACGCGCCCTGTTGCAAGGGCGTGAAAGCGAGCGCGGATGCGCCCGCGATGACCCTACATTGGGGCCACGTTACAGCCTAGCATGGAGGTCGAGCAAAATATGCGTTCATGCCAGCAGTATACCATGCAAACCACCTTTCTTCTCTCTTGCTTTCTTCTTTTTGTTTTCTTTCTTCGCGTTCTTCGTGCCTTCGCGGTTTATTCTCTTTTTCTTCCTCTTTCCTTCCCACTTCTGCCTTGCAACAATGTAATGTAAAATCACCGCGAAACACATCACCAATATAGTATCCCTTGCTACAATGGAAGAAATTACAAGGCTCATACAGGAACCTCAACCGTGAACCCGCTCACCCAACAGGGAATTGCCGCCTACAAAGCCGGCAATAAAGCCGAAGCCCGCCGCCTGCTCAAGCAGGCGCTCCAGCAGGACCCTACCGATATCCCGGCCTGGTTGTGTTTGTCCGGAACCATCGAGGAAGCCGCCGGTCAGGCCTACTGCTTTCAGATGGTGCTGCGCATGGACCCCAACAACGCCATCGCTCTGAAAGGCATGGCAAAAATCAACGAAAACCGGCAGGGCGCCGCCGGGCAGCCGGTTGCCCCTATCCGAGAAACGCCTCCTCAACCCGATTTCCGCGCCGAGCTGTTCCAGGCCGCCCCCTTCACCGCTGACATCAACGAGGCAGATTCCCCACCGCCCGCGCCTTCCCGCGCCGCGTGGTCCGAGCCCGCTCCCGAGCAGGCATCTCAGGCGTCCAATCTCGCGGAAACGCCGATCCCAACCCCATCGCCAGCCCCGGCGCGCCATCTCGCGGCGGACCGCCCGGCTGCCCCGGTGCGTAAAGCCGCGCGCCGCAGCGCCTCAAAGGGTCTTTCATCGACCTTCAAAACGATCACCCGCAAAACCGGGATGAAGCCCTGGATGCTGGGCGTGCTGGCTGGCATGAGCCTGCTCGCCTGCCTCGTGCTGGGCATCTTGTTTTCGGTTATCAATAACGCATCCGCGCCGGGCCAGGTCGCGCAGAACCCCAACCTGGTGCCCCTCCCACCCACCGAAAC
>CAYTHO010000126.1:0-12280 GCA_964437595.1 uncultured Anaerolineaceae bacterium | reverse complement strand
GGATGGAAGCCCTTACTGCCCTCCTTTCGTCGCGCTACCTGCCTGAGTAGTTACCCGCGGTTCTCGAGCCGCAAGGGCAGGCCACCCGGCAGCTCATTCTCTCTGGGCACCACGATTCCGCGAACGAATTGAAATTCCTGAAGAAGAACCAAAAACTGTATGCATTAAAGATCGTTCTGCCCGACCTGATGCGCATGCTGGCTTTGACGTTCGCCTGGATCTGGGTGGGTTGGCGATCGATTACCGGGCAGGACCCAGCCTTTGGCCCATGGGTGATGGTGCTGCTCATCATCGGTATCTATTTCGTATTTACCAAATTCTTCCTTTTCGAGCCGTGGGCCGTGCCAGGCGCGGGAGACAACCTGATTGCTTCGAACATGCTGACGGAGCTGGCCCGGCTGTTGAAAGACCCAGAACGGCCCGGAACATCGACCCTGCAAAACACGCGCCTGATCTTTGCCAGTTTTGATGCGGAAGAATCTGGCCTGCGCGGGTCGCGGGCCTGGGTTAAGGCGCACTACCGCGACCTGGAAGCGCTTCCTACCTGCATGCTCAATATCGACAGCATCTTCACCGCCGGGGATCTCCAGTTTCTGGTGACCGACCTCAATAACCATGTGAAACTCGACCGCCCGCTGGCGGCGCGCTGCCTGCGGATCGCCCAGGAGTGCCTGGGATCGCTGGACGGCGCTCGCCTGGAAACCGGGCGGCTGCCCGACCGCCTGATCCCCATGCGTTTCGCGGGCGGCGCAACCGATGCCGCTGAACTGGCGAAAGCCGGGGTGCGCGCTACCACGATGATTGCCATGCCCGCCGGTGTCGTCCGGGATGGGCTGGCGTACCACACCATGCGAGACACCGTGGATGCTGTCGAGCCGGCAGCCGTGGAGGCCTGCCTGATGGTAGCCAGCCGCCTGGCAAGCGAAATGGATGCGGGGATCGATCCGGCAGAACCTTCCTATAGACCTTTTGTTTGATGGAGGAGGAGACAAACCAATGGCAACCTTCGCTGGTCCGGTTCGGGTGAGTTTGAATGGCCGCTATTTTGTGGATGGGCGCGGCCAACCGTTCTTCTGGCTGGGCGACACGGCCTGGCCGTTGTTCGCGCAGTACCCGGTTGCAGACGCCGAGGCATACCTGGAAAACCGCGCCGCGAAAGGGTTCACGGTGATCCAGGGGGTGCTGGCGTGGGGCAATGGCACCGGGTTCGAGAACCCCGCCCCAAACGCGAATGCCACCGGTCACCGGCCCTGGAAGGATACTCCCGCCGAGCCTGACCCACTGTACTTTGAGCAGGTAGATCACCTGCTGGATGTGGCTGAGAAGAACGGCCTGGCGCTGGCGATGCTGCCCACCTGGGGGTATTACATTCAAGAGGGGCGGGTGTTTGATGAGAAGAGCGCCCACGTGTATGGCCGGTTTTTGGGTGAGCGCTACAAGAACCGCCCGAACGTGATGTGGGTATCCGGCGGCGACCGCATCCCCACCGGGGCAGAAGATATCTACCGCGCCCTGGCGCGGGGCCTGCGCGAAGGGGACGGCGGCACGAACCTGATTACCTATCACCCCTGCGGCTGGCGGTCGTCGGCCCAATTCTTCCACGGCGAGGATTGGCTGGATTTCAACATGATCGAAACCTGGACGGACTGGCCGATGGTCTATCCGGCGGTTCTGGCTGATACGCTCCTGACGCCCAATAAGCCGGTTGTGCTGGGCGAGGGCGCGTACGAGAACGGCCCCGAATATCCCTACGGGCCGATTACCCCGCTGATCTGCCGCCGGCAGGCCTGGTGGGCGTTCATGGCTGGCGGGCACTTTACCTATGGGCAGGACCAGATGTGGCGCATGGAACCCGGCTGGGCGAAGACCTTCGACACGCCCGGCGCGGGGCATATGGCGATCTATAAACAGATTGCCACATCGCGACCCTGGTGGCAGCGCGTACCGGACCAGGGATTGTTCGGCAGCGGCGTTTCCAGCGAGCGCACGCTCAATACAGCAGTGCGCGGAGCTGACAGCCGCTGGGCCATGCTGTACCTGTCCAGCCAGTGCCACGTGCTGGTGCGCATCGATAAGATCCTGACCCGCAGGGTAAAGTGCACCTGGGTGAACCCGGCGACCGGGGAAGAAAAAGACGCCGGAACGTATGCCACCGGGAACAACACCGGCGCGGTTTTCCCGCCTCGCACGGAGCAGTGGTTTAGCGTTCCGGGCTATTGGGAAGACGCCGTGCTGGTACTAGACGGTGAGGGCGATTGATGGAATACCTCCATCCGCTGCTGGATTTTCTGTCAGCCGAACAGCCTGATGGTCTTTTCGACTGGCGGGGCTGGCAACTCTGCCGTATGACGGGTGGGTGGAATAACTTGCTTTACCGGGCGAAGAAAGATGAAAGCGATCTGGTGGTGAAGTTTACGCGCCGCGATACGCGCGACCGGACCAGTCGAGAATTCTATGCGCTGAAAATCATGCAGGCGCTCTGCCCTGGATCCGCCCCTGCTCCGGTGCTGCTGGAAAACGAACGCTATCCTCTCCAGGTTGTGGTGCAGTGGTGGATGGAGGGAGACCCGTGTGAGGTTCCGCCTGCTGCACCACAGGAATGGCAGCGCCTGGCAGAGCATTATGCCGCCATCCATACGGTTTCGCCTGAACGGGTGGAGACATGCCTGCTGCCGCAGTTGAAACCAGCTGCGCTCACCTTCAGCCACGCTGATGATGCCCGCCGTTATGTTATCGAATCAGCGGACAGATTACATCAAAATGCCTGGATGGAGGACCTGCGTCGGGTGGTAAACCGCCTGAAGAAAACACGCTTCCCCACCTGGCCAGATCCGCCGTGTGCTTTTGTACGCTGCGACCCGAACATTAAGAACTTTATGAGACTCCCGGCGGGAAAACCTTGGGCATCCGTCGATTGGGAGAACAGCGGGTGGGGCGACCCGGCGTTCGAGATCGGTGACATGATGACGCACCCGTGTTATAAAGATGTTTCCGCTTCTCAATGGGATTGTTTTCTCCAGTTGTACGCAGAAAGCAGCCTGCCGGATGCCCGTTTTTTTATGCGCGCCAGGGCGTATTATGCGATAATTTTAGTTCGCTGGGCGTACCTTTTTGCTGGATATGCATACCAGCGGGCATGCGGCGTTCAGAGCACTGGACGATTAGTTGCCTGGCCGCAATCCTGGTGGGACGGCGTGCCAGGGGAATACCAGCGCTATGTCAACGCGGCGGAAAATGCTTTGGATGAATTCCCGGCGATTAAGGAATAACCTGGCATATGTGCGAAGCCGATACCGGATAACCTTTCAATCAGACTGTTGGAGAATTTCATGGAATACAATGCCCAATCAATATCCGCGCATTTTGACCAGTTTGGGGTTCGGGAATGGGAGCGCCTGGTTGCTACCCCGGTGGATGAAATCAGCCTGGTGATTCACACGCACATCCTGCGGCAGTACGTTCCGGCGGGCGCGCGGGCGCTGGAAATCGGCGCGGGCGCGGGGCGCTTTACCCAGGTCCTGGCGGAAATTGACGCGCGGGTAGTAGTGGCGGATATCTCCGCCGGGCAGCTTGCGTTGAACCGGCAGTTCGCGGCGCAGTACGGCTTTGCGGTCGCGGTTGAAGATTGGCAGCAGGTGGATATTTGCGACCTTTCACGCTACCCGGACGGCGCATTTGATCAGGTCATTGCTTACGGCGGCCCGTTTTCCTACGTGCTGGACCAGCGCGACCGGGCGCTGGATGAATGCCTGCGAGTGCTCCGGCCCGGCGGGCTGCTGTTGGGCAGCGTGATGTGCTTGTGGGGGTCGGCGCGCCGCCAGCTCATCGGCACGCTGAACCTGCCGCCGGAGTTCAACCAGCGCGTAACCGCTACGGGCGATATCACTCCGGCGACGATCCCCAGCCGGCAGGGCAACTTCATGCACATGTTCTGCTCACAAGCGCTGCGCGAATGGCTGGAGTCGCGCGGGCTGCAGGTGCTGACGCTGACCGCTTCTGGGGTGCTGGCGAATGGTTACGGCGGCGAGCTGGACCCGATCCGCCAGGACCCGGTGAAATGGGCAGAACTGCTGCGCATGGAGATCGAGGCTTCCGCCGATCCCGGCTGCCTCGATCTGGGTACCCATCTGATCTTTGTGGCGAGAAAAGATTAGGCTTATCTTTCCTCCAGCACTGCCCGAATGCGGCGCGTGCCCGCGCCAACGGCCTCCTGCTTGCTGATCTTGAAGCGTCCCAACTCGCCGGTGTGGGTGACGTGCGGCCCGCCGCAGACCTCTTTGGAAAAATCGCCGATGGTGTAGACCTTGACCTGCCCGCCGTATTTGTCGCCAAAGAAAGCCAACGCGCCAGACTGGAGCGCCTGGTCCAGCGTCATCATTTCCATGGTTACTGGCAGATCGAGCGCGATCTGTTCGTTGACGATGCGTTCCACTTCGGCAAGCTGTTCGTCGGTGAGGCGCGCCGGGTGCGAGAAATCGAAACGCAGCCGGTCGACGGTGATGTTGGAGCCCATCTGGTGGACGTCATTACCCAGCACGCGGCGCAGCGCCGCCTGCAGCAGGTGAGAGGCCGTGTGCAGGCGAGTCGTCTCAACGGCGTGGTCCGCCAGGCCGCCTTTGAAACTCCCCTGCTGGGCCAGGCGCGATTCTTCGCGGTGGCGGGCATATTCCTGTTCAAACCCCGCCTCATCGACTGCCAGGCCCTGCTCGCGGGCCAGCTCCACGGTTAGCGGCAGGGGCAGGCCGTAGGTTTCAAACAGGTCGAAGGCGTCTGGGCCGGAGATTTGCGTTTTGCCCACGGTGCGCGCCTGCTCGACAACTCTTTCCACCTGCTTGAGCCCGCGTTCGAGGGTCTCCTTGAACTTCCGTTCCTCGCGGTCAATCGCGTCCGCAATCAGCCCGCGCTTTTCCACCAGGTTGGGGTAGATGGACCCGTAAAAATCAACTACCACGCCGGACAGCGCCGCGCCGAAATTTTCGTGGATGCCCAGCTCGCGCGCATAGCGCACTGCCCGCCGGATCACCCGGCGGGTGACGTAGCCAGCCTCTACGTTTGACGGCAGCGCGCTGTCGCCGATTGCAAAAGTGGCCGTGCGAATGTGATCTGCGATGACGCGGAAGGGAGTCGGGTTGTCGTCGTAACGCTTCCCAGAAAGCTGCTCCACCGCCTGGATCAGCGGCCACATGCTGTCGATGCGGTAAATATCATCGAGGCCCTGCAGCGCTACCACGGTGCGCTCAATGCCCATGCCAGTATCCACGTTGCTGTGTTTCAGCCGGGCATAGCTGCCATCCGCGCGTTTCTCGTATTCCATGAATACGTTATTCCAAATCTCGAACCATTTTCCGCAGGAGCAGCCAGGCCGGCAGCCAGGGTGATCGGGCCTGCCAGTGTCGTAAAAGATCTCCGAGTCCGGCCCGCACGGGCCAGTTACCCCGGCGGGGCCCCACCAGTTATCTTCTTTGGATAGGAAATATATTCGCTCTTTAGGAATGCCCAGCTCCAGCCAGACTTCGGCGGAAAGATCGTCGCGCGGAGCGTCGGCATCGCCGGCAAAGACGGTTACCGCCAGGCGGGCCGGGTTGATGCGCAGCACTTGGGTAAGGAACGCGTGGCTCCAGCGCAGCGACTCGCCTTTGAAATAATCGCCCAGCGACCAGTTGCCGAGCATTTCGAAAAAAGTCAGGTGCGAGGTATCGCCTACTTCGTCGATATCGTTAGTGCGGATGCATTTCTGGAAGTTCACCAGGCGCTTGCCCTGGGGATGGGGCTCGCCCAGCAGGAAAGGCACCAGCGGGTGCATTCCGGCGGTGGTGAACAGTACGGTGGGGTCGTTCTCCGGCAGCAGCGGCGCAGAAGGAATGTAGCGGTGCTGGCGCTCCTCAAAGAACTGGATGTACTTTTTACGAAGCTCGTTGGAATTCATGGTTCCTCCATAAACAAAAATCCTCAGCAAATCTGCTGAGGACGAAGATCTTCGTGGTACCACCTCGGTTCGCATGGTTTTTCCAAACCACACCTCACCCGCCCAACGCTCGCGGCTTACAATCGTGCATCACACATTGACGCTTGCATTGGGTGGCGCGCGGTAACGGGCGTACCCGGCAGGTTCTATTTTTTCATCTTTCGATGAAATTTCTTCCCGCGTCTCTGGGGTGGCGAACACCGTGGTTCTGGCGCCAGGCTCTCACCATTTCACCTGGCTCTCTGGGCCGCTCCCGCGCGTATTTGTGCCGGCGCTTGTCCCCGTCATCGACAGTTATTGTATTGTGGCTATTATACATTTATCGATATGATCTGGCAAGCTCGGGGCGCGGTTTTTGCCTGCAGTGCAGCCAGTGGATGGCTAAACGGACCAACCAGCCCAATCCAGCCAGGAGAAGGATCAACCGCAACAATAACCATGCATCCACTTTTAAGAGAGGGATGTTACGGTAGTGAATTTTTCGCCCTCGAAAATCATAAACCTCACCCTGTTCATCAAGGTAGAAATTGGGTTGGATTTCGTGCAGTACAGAAACTGGGCTTGAAAGATGATCGCCATCATACCGCAGTGTCATATTATCGATGGGCAGCCCAAAGCTCACCTGCAAATAAAAACCAGAATTCGTCCGCGCGCGCTGGCGTGCGTGGCTATCCAGGGGCATGGCGTGCTGCTGGATGATCGATATACGCTGATTATCTTCAAGGATGCCTGGAGCCATTTGGGGCTCATATGAGGGCAGGGCAGCGTGGTTTTTCAGGGCGCGCTGCTGGTAAAGCTCTGGTTCGCTGGCGATGACTGCATCCAGGATTTCTTGCGGTAAGGAAAATTGAATGTCGTGGCTGGAAGTGTTCGTCAGTAGAACAATGCCCAGCTTCAACTCTGGGTAGAACATCATCTCACTTAAAAAACCAAAACCACCACCGCCGTGTGAGATCACCCTGGCCCCGTTGCGTTCCCAGACCGCCACCCCCAAACCGTATCCCTCCTGCTGTGCAGCCGGGTTGGGTGGGGTGTACATCGTGGCAAGGAGGTCTTCCTTCAGCAGCCGCTGACCATCCAGGACTCCGCCGTTTATGTGGAAGCGCAAGTAGCGCGCCATATCGTTTGCGCTGGTATATATGCCGCCTGACGGTAGAATCCAATAATTAGCAGGGGACATTAGAGGAGGGTAGGAGTGGCCGGTTGCGCGGTCTTTCACCTGGTAAATATCTGGTGTAGAAAAAGCACTGTTTTTCATCCCCAGCGGTTCATAAACAGTCTGGCGGATATATTGGGTGAAGGGCTTTCCCGATCGAACTTGCAGGATGTATCCCACTAGGTCGATTCCAAGGTTCGAGTAGCCGTAACGCGTGCCGGCTGGAAATTTCAGCCAGGTGTCCTGGATACTGGCGATATGGGCTTCAAAAGAAGGAGCGTCTGTGTAGTTGGACCCAAGCGGGGCTTCATGAGTGAACCCTGCGGTATGACTGAGCAAGTTTCTCAGGGTGATCTTTTCCAGCGGCGCTTCTTCTAAAATGCTATTTACCTGAAAATCGGGCAGGTAGGCAGCTACAGGTGTATCCAGCTCTACCAATCCATTCTGCACGGCAAACATCGCCCCTGTCGCCGTGAAGGATTTGGACATAGACTGGATTGAGAAGAGCGTGTCCAGGGTCACCGGCTCACCGCCGATGGCTTTCGTTCGCCCAAACGCTTCGGCCCACAGCACGCCCTGGTCGTCGACAACAGCAATCGCCAGCCCAGGAATATTTTTCTCTTTCATGATCTCAGGTAATTCAGCGCTGTAATGCTCGAATACTTCATTCATGGACTGTCCTTGCGCCTGACTGGCTGGGAAATAAGAATCAAGGCCATTTGAAAACAACAGAATGTCGATGACAACGAAAATCACGATCAATTTGTGCATGTTCTGTCCTCCCAATCTCGATGTCTCAACAGATTATTTGTTTCCTACGGGCATTATTTGATCATTTTACTGCATATTTATACCGGTAGGTTCTGTACCCAGGAGGAATGATCGATGGCGTTATCCATAGTACAATCAGCGCATGTCACTTACCTATCGCTGGCTGGGAGTTGCCGGCCTGGAATTCACGTATGAGGGTTATACCCTGCTGGTCGATCCGCATTTCACCCGCCCTGGAAAGCTCGCCGTGCTGGCGAATCTGCGGGTGCCTTCCAATGCAGATCTGGTTGCGCGCCACATTACCCGCGCCGACTCGGTGCTGGTCACCCACGCGCATTACGATCACATGCTGGATGTGCCTGAAGTTCTGCGGCTTACCGGGGCGCGGGCATACGGCCCGCCCAATACCTGCGCGATATTGGCGCTGCACGGCATCCCCGCGCAGCAGGTTGAAATTATCCAGGTGGGGGACCGTCTTCAACTGGGGCCGTTCGGCGTGGACGTTTTCCCGAACCACCATACCGGCATTCCGCTGTCGAGCCTGTTCAATGGTCCCCTGCCGCCTTCGATGGTGAACGGTCGCGCCCGCCTGCCGCTGCGGTTGAACGACTACCGCATGGATACCTGTTATGGATTTCGCATTCACGTAGGTGGACGCGTGTTGCAGATTGGCAAGTACGCAGAGCCAGCCGATGCGATCTTTGTGTCGCCTTACAGCACATTAAAAACCCTGGCTGCCCTGCTGGAGAAGGTGCGCCCGCGCTTCATCGTTCCAATCCATTGGGATGATTTTATGCGCCCGCTGTCGCTGCCCTTGAAGTCTATGCTGATTACACCGATGCAGGGCCTGCGGCCCATCTTCCCTCCCTTGAGGCGGATGGACCTGAACGCCTTTTCCGATACGGTTCACACCCTTCTGCCGCAGTCGGAAGTGCAGATCCCAGAGATTTTCAAGGTGTACACGATGTAGCGCCGGGCGTGCTTGTGGTGCGGAATATGGGATGAATTTGTTCAAATTCCTGATAAAATGGAATTGGAAACCCATCAGGTAAAACCCATTCAACAGGAAGGAAATGATATGGATCCGATCGAGCGAAGCAAAGCATATTTTGCAGAAGGATTCAACTGCGCGCAGTCCGTCTTATTGGCCTTTGCTGAAGAACTCGGCATGGATCCGGTCATGGCGGCAAAACTTACCTCGCCCTTTGGTGGTGGTGTAGCGCGGTCAGGAAGAATATGCGGGGCGGTATCGGGCGGATTGATGGTGCTCGGCCTGCGCTATGGCAACAGCGTCGCGACCGACCGGGGGGCGAAAGAAGCCTCTTACGCCCTGGCTCGCCGCTACATGGAAGAATTTGAAAAGCAGCATGGTTCGGTCGACTGCCCCGGACTGCTGGGCTGCGATATTGGCACCCCAGAAGGGATGCTCCAGGCGCGCGAGCGCAGCCTGTTTACTACTCAATGCCCCCAGTACGTTGGGGATGCCGTGCGAATCTTACTCAGCCTGAAAGAAGGTTCCATATCAGGCTGAGCAAGGGGTTGTTAAACTGGCTGACCGTCAGTGATGAATTTAGCGAGCGAGCGCCACAACGATGATGATCGTTGCCATGATCACCCGGTAGTATGCAAAGACGGCTGTGGTGTGTTTTTGCAGATAACCTAATAAGAAGCGGATGCAAAGGTATCCGGTGATGGCGGCTGCCAGAAACCCGGCAGCGAACAATCCCAGGTCGGCCTGGGCGACGGTTCCAGCCTGCGCGCCCTGGATCACGTCGTAGACGCTCTTTAAACCCGCCCCCAGGACCACCGGCGCCGAGAGAAGGAACGAGAAGCGAGCGGCGGTTTCGCGCTTCAGGCCCAGGCCCAGCCCGGCGGTGATAGTCGCCCCCGAGCGGGAGACGCCCGGAAACAGCGCCATAGCCTGGGCGAAACCAATGATGATGACCTGTTTGAGGGTCAGTTCCTGCATGCCTTCATTGTGGCGGGCAAACCGGTCCGCCAGCCAGAGCAGGATCCCCAGCCCGGCCATAAAGCCAGCGATGGCGATGATGGCCCAGGTTTGGATGGGCTGGTTGGGTTGGTGAAACAGATCCTCAATAGCCCCTTCAGCCAGCGCGCCGATCACCGCGCCGGGGATGGTGCCGATTACGATAAACCAGGCCAGCCGTCGGTCGGGGTTGCTGCCAATACGGCGCTCAACGATGCTGGCAATGCCAGCGCGGATCAGGCGCACCCAATCGGCGGCGAAGTAAGACAGCACGGCTAACAGCGTTCCTAGATGGAGCGAGACATCGAAGGATAGGCTGCTGAGGGCCGGGTTATTCCAGCCGAACAGCCAGGGGACGATAATCAGATGCGCGGAGCTTGAAATAGGGATAAATTCTGTGGCGCCCTGGATAATTCCCAGGATAATCGCCTGCAGCAATGTCAATAGCATGATGCATTCCTCGAGACTTTATTTGTTTTGGAGAGATTAGGTCATTCGTAATGATGACTGGGATAAAGGATCACGAACGGGTTTCCCCCATTGGCGACCGTACCAGTGCCGAACCAAAACTACACAAGTATAAAACAAAACGGTGTTTCTGTGTCGTTCCGATAGAATGTTTCCTCCTTGCATTTGCCTTTTGGCGGGTGTTTACGTACCATTATAGGTGCGACCTTTCGTTATCCTGTCGTGTGATTGTCTCAGTTCTGTAAAAAGGAATTTCTCCATGCGCAAACCCTCCCTTCGCCTGCTCGTGGTTATCGCGGTTGTATTGTTTGGCTGCCGGTTCTTAACGCCAGCCGAAACGCCTTCCCCAACGGTGTCTCCCGCGCCCATTACCGGGCAAGATACTCCCGTCCCGCAGCCGGCAGCGACCACCGCGGTTCCGCTGGAAGCGACTGCCCAGCCTCCATCTGGGGATGGGCAGATGACGCCGACCCTGCCCTCCGGCCAGCCGGCGCAGGCGGGCCTGGAAGTGGATTTCGTCACCCGGGCGGGCCAGCCGCTGGCAGATGTGCCGCTGAAAGCGCATGCGCCGGACGTCTATCCGGTTAACATGGACTGGCTGCCCATCGATTTGGACAGTCTGGGTAACGCGGGAGTCATCGCGGTCCTGACGGCGGAACAGCAGGCCTTCTTGAGCCAAAACGGCTTCGTTGCCATCCCGAGCGGAGATTTACAGTTCAAAGACCTGCGCAGGAGCGTATCGACGGTGCATGGGCAGCCCTATTACCTGACCGTAGATGCCGCGTACCACGCGCTGCACATTACCTTCAATGATCTGTTGGAATCATTGGAGAGTGAATATTTCCACCCGATTTTGACAAAGCTGGTGCAGTCTGTGTCGGTAAAGGTGGATGAATATGCAGCCTCCAGCAGCGGGCAGTCGGTGGCGGAGGATATCGGGCTGGCCCAGGTATACCTGGCGGTTGCGCTCAAGCTGCTCGAACCGGACTTATCCTTCGACCCGGCGATGGAGAGCCAGATTGGCCCACAAATCGCCCAGATCATGAGCTATAAAGGACTAGAGAATTCCACCCTGATTCCTGGTTTCGAGGATGATTACGGGGCATACCGCCCGGTGGGGCATTATGCGGGGAAACCGGAGCTGGAAAATTACTTCCGGGCGATGACGTGGTTTGGCCGGGTGGCGTTTAAATTTAACGATCCCCAGGACCCGAACTTCAAGCCCAGCCGGGCGCCGCTGTTGATCACGCTTGCGCTGCGCGAGGCAAGTGTTGACGGACAGCCCGCTTACCAGGTGTGGGCCAGCCTGTACGAGATCACCGACTTTATGGTCGGGCCGTCGGATGATCCCGGGCCGGTTGAACTGAGCGAATTGATGGAGCAGGTGTACGGACCTGCCCCCACCGTGCTCGACCTGGCGGATGATAGCAAATGGCAGATCTTTCTGGAACGGACGGATGACCTGCCAGCGCCGAAGATCAACTCCACGTTTGCCAGTTTCAGCTCCACCCAGGCCGCTGAGCGCGACTGGCGTTTTATGGGCCAACGCTTTACCCCGGATGGGTTTATCTTCCAGAACCTGATTTTTGATAAAGTAGGCACGGTAGAGCAGCCGCGCAAATTCCCCTCGGGGCTGGATGTGGCGGCGGCGTTTGGCTCGCAGGCGGCATGGAAGACGCTGGAAGAGGCCGGTGAGCCAAAATATGCCCGCTATACGGAGCAAATGGGCGTGGTGCAGAAGATGATCAGCGAGCAGCCCCAAGCTGAGTGGCTGAACCGTTTTTACACCGCCTGGCTGTATGCCTTCCGGCCCAGTGTAATGATAAAAGGCGAGGCCTTCCCGCCGTATATGCGTACCAGCGCCTGGGGATATAAGGAACGTCTGATGTGAATTCAAAAAGCGGTTGACGAAAAAGGGGAATGCCCTCAAGAT
>CAYTHO010000125.1:1603-12329 GCA_964437595.1 uncultured Anaerolineaceae bacterium | reverse complement strand
TTCCCTGGCCCCTGCCGCCTTGCCTTCCCTGGCTGTAATACCTGGTGGAGCCTGGTGACTGATGCGGTCCTGACCTGGCGGGGCTGTCCATGGTCCGGGTGTCTCTGGATTTTCCCTCTTCTCCCCCTTGGAAGGGGAAGGGGGTTAGGTTCCTCTCCCCACCTTGATATATAATCATATTGTTCATCCACAATCGTTTTATCCTTCCTCGGGAGATTGCCCATGGCCGTTGTGCGCAAACGTTTTGCCAGCCTTTCGGATATGTTTTCCGGCGAGGAACCGGGGCAGGCGGAAAATGATTTTATCTCCGAGATGATCCGCCGGGTGCGGGAGGGCCGCGTGATCCCGGTGATCAGCGGTTCGGTGTTCTACGAGAGCATCTTCAATATTGGGGGGGACGAAGCCGCCGAGGCCGCGCCTGAGGGCGAACCCGCGCCGCCGGAGGAGGAGCCGCCCGCCGAAGAAATCACTATCGAGAGCGAGTTGAGCGATACCTGGGCGCGGCAGATCGGCTACCCGCTGCCGGATTATTCCAACCTGGCGCGCGTGGCGCAGTACAACCGCACGCTTTCGGAGGATAACGAGCGCGCCAAGGTCAGCTACCTGCGCTTTTTGAAGATGGCGCTGCTGAACTTCGCCAGGAGCCAGGGCGCGGGCGCGGACCTGCTCTCCGAGCTGCGCTCGCGGCTGGATGAGGCTTCTTTTACCGAACTGTGCGCCGAGTTGGGCTATCCGCAGGAGCAGCCCGGCAGGGTGGATGCGCTGCGCGTGCTGGCGCGGCTGCCCCTGCCCATCTACATCACCACCAGCTACCACGATCACCTGGAGCGCCTGCTGGCGCTGGAGAACCGCGCGCCGCGCACGCAGTTGTGCTTCTGGTCCGGCGAGAACTTCGACGTGGAGCAGGACCACGCCCCCGACCGCGAGCTGGCCCCTTCGGTGGAGCGCCCGGTGGTGTACCACCTGATGGGGCTGGAGCGCTACCCCAGCTCGGTGGCGCTGAGCGAGGACGATTACCTCGACTTCCTGGCCCGCGTGGTGCTGGATACCGACACGCGCGATATGGTCATCCCGCTCTACCTGCGCGACGCGCTGTCGACCTCGTCGCTGGTGCTGCTGGGCTACCGGCTGAGCGATTGGGACTTCCGCGTGCTGTTCCGCGGGGTGATCCTGCCCCGCCAGAGCCCCAACCGCTGGACCAGCCTGATCATCCAGCTTTCGCCCGAGGAGCAGTACCACGTGCCAGACGGGTCCAAGGCGCGCAAGTACCTGGAAACGTATTTTTCGCCCAAGAGCTTCAAGATCGAGTGGGGCAGCGCCGAGACTTACCTGGAGAAATTCTGGAGCGAGTGGAAGAAGAGGCAGGTATGAACCAGTCCGCAGCCGTGGAAAACCCCTATGTTGGCCCGCGCCCGTTCCAAACCGGCGAGGGCGCGCGCTTTTTCGGGCGCGATTTGGAAGCCCGCGAGCTGGTGGCGCTGGTGGCCTCAGAGCGGCTGGTGCTCTTTTACGCGCAGTCCGGGGCGGGCAAAAGCTCGCTGATCAACGCCCGCCTGCTGCCCACCATGGAAGAGCGCGGCTTCGCCATCTTGCCGGTGGGCCGGGTGAGCGGGCAGGGGAACGCCGGAAAATCACCGGCGTTTAGCGCCGGACACCCGCCGGCGTTTAGCGCCGGACACCCGCCGGCGTTTAGCGCCGGACACCCGCCGGCGTTTAGCGCCGGACACCCACCGGCGTTTAGCGCGGCCCCGGCGGGCGGCAAAGCGCCCGCGAAAGACGCAGGCGCGCCCACCGCCACTGCCGAGGCGCGCCGGGCCGGGGCGGCCAACATCTTCATTTATAACCTGATCCTCAGCCTGGATGGCGTCGGCGCCGGTAGTTCTGGCGGGGGCAAGATCAACCCCAAAATGACCCTGGCCGATTACCTCGCCAGCCTGCCCACTGAAACCGCGGCCCCGGTGCCAGCCGCGGCGGCAGCCGCGCCATCCGCCTCCCCCAACCCCATCGTCGAGAGCGGCCTGCAGCCGCTGCTGCTGGTCATCGACCAGTTCGAGGAGATTTTCACCACCCACCCCGAGGCGTGGCGCCAGCGCGAGGGCTTCTTCATTCAATTAGCCGAGGCGATGGAGCGCGACCCCAGCCTGTGGGTGGTGCTGACCATCCGCGAGGATTACGTGGCGGCGCTGGACCCCTACGCGCGGCTGGTGCCCAACCACCTGCGCGCGCGCTATTACATGGAGCGCATGGGCTACCAGGCCGCGCTGGAAGCGGTGAAAAAGCCCGCCGAGGCGCTGCGCCCCTTCGACGCGGAGGTGGCCGAGAAGCTGGTGGATAACCTGCGCCTGGTGGCGACCGGCGAGGTGCGCGACGGCGCGCCCCTATATGTCGAGGGTCAATACGTCGAGCCGGTGCAGCTCCAGGTGGTGTGCATGCAGTTGTGGGAGAACCTGAAAGACACTCCCGGCAGCCGGATTTCTTCCGCCGCCCTGAACCGCCTGGCGCGCGGCGAGGACCTGGCGCAGTACGTCAGCCGCGCCCTGGCCGACTTTTACGAGCAGTCCATCGCCCGCGTCCTGCAGGACCCATCGGTCCAGGTGGCCGAGCGCGACCTGCGCGACTGGTTCGCGCACGAGCTGATCACCGAGGCGGGCACGCGTGGGTTCGCCTTCCAGGGCGACGAGAAGACCGGCTCTCTGCCCAACGCCGCCGTGCGCCTGCTGGAGTCGCAGTTCATCGTGCGCTCGGAGACGCGCGCGGGCGGCAAGTGGTACGAGCTGGTCCACGACCGCTTTGTCGCGCCGATTTCGCAGGCCAACCGCCGCTGGCGCGATGCGCATTCCAGCCCAACGGCGGCGGACGCCGTTGCCTGGCAGGAAGCGGGCCGCCCCGCGGACTTATTATATGAAGGCAAGCAGCTCGACGCCGCCTCCGCCCAGCTTGCCGCGCAGCCCGATTCGCTCAGCCCGGTGGAGCAGGAGTTCATCCGCGCCGGGCAGGAGCAGGCCGCGCGGACTCGCGCCCGGCGCCAGAAGCGCCTGCTGGCGGTGGTGATCGGCATTACCGTGTTGTTCGCCGTGCTGGCCGGGCTGGCCTTGTGGTCGGCCTACCGGGCGCAGAAAAACGCAGAATTCGCCAACCTGATGTCCGAGATCAGCTACAACGCGGCAGTCACCGCCGACGCCGCCAGCGTGAAGGCGCTGGTGGAGCAGGAGAACGCCGTCATGGCGCGCAAGGCGGCGGAGACCGCCCAGGCCAGCGCCGAGAACGAGCGCGAGGTAGCCCAAACCGCGCAGGCCGAGGCCGTCATCCAGCGCGACCTGGTGGCGGCGGAGAAGAAGCGCACCGAGGCGGAGCGCCAGTTAGCCCAGGCCGGGCAGCTTGCCGCGCTGTCCGAATATTACCGGGAGAGCAAGCCCGACCTGGCCCGCCTGCTGGCGGTGGAAGCCTACCGCACCGAGGACAGTTGGGTGTCGCGCAAGGCGCTGTTCAACGGGCTGCGCGGGCGGGAGAGCGTGACCATCTCGCGCGCCAGCGGGCAGTTGTTCAACAACCAGTTCGACATCTACAGCCTGGCCTTCTCGCCGGACGGCGCGCAGTTCGCCACCGGGCGCGTTAACGGCACGATCGACCTGTGGGATACGGCATCCCAGGCGCTGGCTGCCAAACAGCCGCCCGCCGAATTTTCCGGGCAGTTGAAAATGTACGCGCTGGCCTTCAACCCCACCGGCGACCTGCTGGCGGCGGGCGGCGAAGACCGGGTGATCCTGCTGTGGAACCGCAAAACCGGTAAGGTCAGCAGCTACCCGGGCTGCCGCGACGGCCTGCTCACCCACCTGGCCTTCCAGCACAAGGGCACGCAGCTTGCCGCCACCTGCACCGACGGCGGCGCCGCCCTGCTGGACACGCGCACGGGCAACAGCACCAGCATCAACCTGCCCGGCTTTGGCGCCTGGAGCGCCGCCTGGCTGCACGACGATGCGCGTCTGGCCATCGGCTATACGGACGGGTCGATCCGCATCTGGAACCTGGGCAACCTGGCCAACCCGCAGGTGCTGCGCGCCGACCGGCAGTACGACCTCACCTATACCGTGCGCTCGATGGCGCTCTCCAAAGAAGGCCGCTACCTGTACACCGCCGACCGGGCCGGGCACCTGCGCCTGTGGGACCTAACCAGCGGCGAACTGGTGCGCCAGAGCAATCCCGAAGAGACGCCCGACATCCTCTCGCTGGCGGTCAGCGGGGACGGGCAGGTGCTGGTCACCGGCAACGCCTTCGCCGACCAGCAAACCCCGCTGACGGTGTGGGACGCGAACACCTTCCGCCCAAAAGGGACGCTGACCGGGCACCAGCATTGGGTCATGGCGGCAGCCATCGACGGGCAGGATAATTACCTGGCGACCGCTGGGCTGGACGGCAGCGTGATTCTGTGGAAGCTGGAAGGGCAGACGCAGATCGGCAAGACGCTGCGCAAGGTGGATAATGTGGAGGCGGCGGCGCTGGAGCTGGATACGGCGGGCCTGCCCCTACTGGTGGCAAAACAAGGCAAGGGGCTGGGCGAATCAAGCGTCCCCACCGGGCCGTTCAAGGCCACCTTTACCCGCGCGTACAGCAGCCTGGCGGTGGTCCCGCCGCGCCTGGCCCAGGCCAACCTGCCCACCACCCTGGCGCTGGGCGGGGCGGACGGCAGCATCACCTTCTACGAGCTGGCCTCCGGGCAGCCAGTGGGCAAACCCATCCAGGGGCCGGCAGGGGTGGTGACGGCGCTGGCGGTGCAGGTCAACACCTTATCGGCCACCCGCCTGCTGACCGAAGGCATAGTAGCCGCGGCGGCCTGCGTCAAACCGGGCAAAGAGAGCGGCTGCGACGAAAACGCGATCGGCCTGTGGAACATGACCACCGGCGAGGCCGTCGCTGTACCGGCAAGCGAAACGCGGCTGGGCAAAATCACCAGCCTGGCCCTCCGCCCAGACGGGAGCACGCTGGCGGCAGGCGGGCAGAACGGCATGGTCATGCTGTACGGGCTGCGGGACGGCAAGCTGGCCTCCGGCGCGCAGATGCAGTACCGCGCCCAGCCGGTGACCAGCCTGGCCTTCAGCCACGGCGGGGAGCTGCTGGCCTCGGGCATGGGCGGCGGCACCATCAGCCTGTGGGATGGAGACACCTACCGCCTGATCGGCGAAATCACCGGCGACAACCGCACCCCGGTGGTCGGCCTGGCCTTTCAGATGGTGATGGGCCAGACCCCGCTGGTGGCGGCCTACCGCGACGGTCTGATCATGGAATGGAATACTGCCTTCGACGCCTGGGTTGGCCTCAACTGCCAGCTTGCCGGGCGCAGCATGACGCCGCAGGAATGGGCGCAGTTCGCCCTGCCCGGCGCGCCGTACCAGGAGACGTGCCCGTAGGGGGCCGGGCGCGTCCATCGTTCTACCCTATCTCATCTCATTTGTTTCGGAGGGGTTATGAAGCGTATTTTTCATCTCACCGTTCTTTGCTGCCTGCTGCTGGCACTGCTGGGGCAGTTCACCCCGGCCTCCGCGCAGCTTCCGCAGTACCTCCACCGCGAAATTATGTACACGCCGGTTGATTTTCAGCCGTCCAACAGCGCCCTGACCTATTACAGGGGCTTCAACAAGCTGTACCCGTACATTGTTCAGCCGGGCGGGAGCCTGTTTACCATGCCGCTGATCCTGCCGCGCGGCGCGGATGTAGAAGCGGTGACGATGTATTACGAAGACAGCACGCCGAACGGTAAAGTACGGCTTGAATGGATGGAGTACGACCCGGATACCAACACCAGCCGCAGTATCTTCTACATGGAATCGGAAAATCGAGAGCCGGACGTGGTTCACTATAAGAAGACCACCCTCGCCTCTCCAGAGCCGATCGACAGCTCGCGCGCCCAGCAGATCCGCGTGACATTTGATATTTCAGACTCGCTGGTCGCGTTTCACGGCGTGCGGGTGCAGTACCGGATGCCGCTGATCGTCATCGGGCCCGATCCCGAAACCACCTTCACCGTGGCCGGGATGGACTTTTCCCCCGCCCGCACCGACATGCAGTACGCCCCGGTGGGGTACGGGTTGAGCCTCACCCAGGCTCCGCCCTCGGGCAGCCCGTCTTTCTTTTTCCCGCTCGACCTGCCGGTCGGCGCGGAGCTGAAAGAGGTCAAGGTCTATTACATCGACCGGGGAAGCGCCAACCTGGTGGTATCGTTGGGCGGAATCAACCCCAAGATACACCTCGATACCGCCTACAGCACGCACACCACCGGCGGCCTGCCGTCTGATGATGCGATCCGCTCGCTGTCGCTGGCGGTCACCACCACCCCCATCCACACCGGTAAAGTGCGCTACCGGATTTCGTATCACCCAAGCGCCGCCACCACCGACCTGGTGCTGGTCGCGGCGCGCGTGCGCTATACGGGCGGCGAAAGCCGGGGCCTGAAGGTAAAAACCTACATGGGGATGGAGCTCAGGCCGTCCAACAGCAATATCGGGTACACCTCCCAGCTTGGCGGGCTGGTTCCTTTAAACGCCGTTTGGTACAACTATTACTCCGCCAACCTGCGCCTGCCGGACAACCGCAAGGTCTCGAAGATCACCTTTTTCTACAAAGACAACCACCATCCCGATAACGTGAAGACGACGGTGATGACGTATGAACCCGCCACGGACACCAACGACTACAATTTGCCCTTCGAATGGGACTCCGGCAGCCAGGGCGACCCGTCGCCTGACGCGCGCGAGATGGGCGGGATGCCGGATATCCAGGGGACGCTGGATACCGCCAACCGCAGCTACCAGGCCTGGGTAACCTTCGACGGGGACGCGGAACTGGTGCTGTATGGGATGCAGGTGGAGTATTTCCAACCGTACCCAACTTACCTGCCCGGGTTGCAGCGGGAGTAGGGAGGATCTAACCCCCGCGGAGATGTGACGCTTTCGCGGGCAGTAGGGTTCTCCGCTTCCCCCTTCCCGGGGCGGGAAGGGGGATTAGGTTAATGGGACACCCCGCCGCCTGCTTGACCCGGAAAATTGGCGGCCAGGGATCCCCGCCCTACAGGTCAAACCGATGGCTGTGGGGCCTTAGGCGGGCGAAGTGGGGCGGGTGAGGGTTTGGAAGATCATGCGCGCCAGCATGCCGAAGAAGGTCAGCACGGCCCAGTTGACGATGGTGAAGACCAGCACCAGGACGATCATGGTGGTGGAGCCCATTTCCGTGCTGTAGGGGTAATCGAAGGCGACCAGCATCCCGGAGGTGACGGCGGCGAACACAAAGCCCAGCAGGGGCGAGAGCACGATGCGGATGAAGATCCACACGCCCGTCAGGCAGCCGGTGACGAAATCGCCGGAGGTGAGCGGGGCGGCGGTCGCTGCAACCGGATTCGCGGTGGTAGTGGGGGATGCGGCGGTGGCGGCGGTAGGGACAGCCGCGGCAGGTGGGACAGCCGCGGAAGCCGCGGGCTGAACGGAGGCATCCGCAGGGGCGATGGGCGGGGCGGGCTGGGGCGCGACAGCGGGCGCGGGCGCAATAGCGGGCGGCTGGTTGGCGCGCTCCTTGCGCTTCTGGTACTGCCTGCGCAGCACCTCCCAGACCCCCAGGAGGATGGCTACCAGAATGGATGAAAGCACTTGTTCCAGAACGGAGGCTGTGTTCATGGCGCACCAGAGGTGGAGAAAAAGATCGAGCAGGCTGTGATTACGATTATACTCCGACTCGAAAAACGCGCCGGGCAAGCCGGGTGGGGCGTTTTTTTTGACATCAGGCCAGGGTCTGGTAGAATCAGGTGGGGGTATATATGAAAAAAGCACTCTACATCACAACCTTACTGGTCTTCCTTTCCACCGCCTGCGGGCTTTCCGGGCAGGCAGCCAGCGCGCCCCAGCCCACCCTGGTGCCGACCATCTTCATCCCTGGTCACGCTATCATCCCGGATACGTCCGGGCAGGGCCAGACGACTCTTTCTCCGGCGGCGGCTACGGCGGCTGCCGCGCGCCAGGCCACGCCAGCGCCAACCGACTCCGGGCGGGTGGTGCCGCCGGGGGTGGTGAACATCATGGTGTTAGGCTCCGACGCGCGCGAGGGGGCCGGGCACCGCACGGATGTGATTATGCTGGTGTCGATCCATACCACGCATCACACGGTCAGCGTAGTCTCCTTCCCGCGCGACCTGTACGTGCCCATCCCCGGCTGGAGCACGCAGCGCATCAACACCGCCGAGCCGCACGGCGGCTTCGACATGCTGGCTGATACGATGGAGGCCAACTTCTCCATCCGCCCCAGCCATTACGTGATGACGGACTTCACCGGCTTCACGCGCCTGATCGACCGCATGGGCGGCATCGAGGTGCAGGCCGGGGCCAGCCTGACCGACCGCTGCGACCTGCCCCAGGCCAAAAACGGGGTCTGCACGGTGGAGCCGGGGGCCCATTGGATGGACGGGGCCGCCGCACTGTGGTACGTGCGCTCGCGCCACTCCACCTCCGACCTGGACCGCACCCGCCGCCAGCAGGAAGTGCTCTCGGGCATCTTCCGCCGCGTGCTCGACACCCGCACCCAGGACTGGCCCGAGCTGTTCGCCGAGTTCCAGTCCGTGGTGGATACCGACCTGGCCCTGGGCGACGTGCTGCCCCTGCTGCCCACCGCCGCCACGGTCTTCGCCAGCCCCGGCATGGTGCGCCGCTACGCCATCTCGCTCAACGAGGTCACCCCGCACGTGACCGACTCGGGCGGTCAGGTGCTGCTGCCGGATTACGAGAAGATTTTTAAGATATTGGATGAGGCGGTGTTTCGGTAAGAGGACCTAACCCGAGGTTCGGCGCACAACCGCCGATGCTATTCGAAATGATTATGCGCGCCGAACCTTAGCCCCTTCCCGGGGCGGGAAGGGGTGCCTTCTTAAGAACCAGGTCCTTGGCAAGGACTCTTACCCCATACAAGACATTTCCTGGTTCCGCTACTCCGCGGCGGAAACACGGTTGCGCAGCTACCGCTTCTTGTACGCTCCAGCGTTCTGCCCCAACGGCCTATGGTTTCCGTGCCAGAGGCTGCCCGCATGCCACGGGACGCAATCCCCGGGCGGTTCTTTTTATTGCCTTGACGGCCAAATTACTGTAAAGTTATAGGATAAATCTTCCGGGCGAGGGACGATGCGGAAATACAGGCTGGTAGTGGGGCTGGCATTCTTTTTTATGGTAGGCGTGGCCGCGACGGTATGGGTCAGCCTGGCCTGGTTCCCGGAATGGGTCAACGAGCCGGGCGGGGTGACGCGCCTGGTGCTGGCGGCGGTCGGCGGGACGTTTGCCGCGGAAGCCGCCGTGCTGGGGCTGGTCAAGCTGGTCAAAGAGCTGAACGAAAACAAGAAGCGCGAGCCCATTTCTGGCGATGCGCGGCGCCCGCGCGGGCGGGAGGGCAGCGTCCCGAGGGCCGCGGATCTGCCGCCAGGTTCGCGCATGCCGTTTGGCCCCAACGCGCTCTTCATCGGGCGGGAGGCCGACCTGCTGCGCCTGGAAGCGCTGCTGGTCAAACCCGCCGCGCCCGGCGTGGTGATCGTCACCGCCGAGGGCGGCTGCGGCAAGACCCAACTGGCCGGCGAGTTCTGCCACCGCTTTGGCAAATACTTCGCCGGGGTGCATTGGGTCAAGGCGGACGAGGCGGATTTGATCGGGGTAGAGATTGCCCGCTGCGGGCGTGCCATGCAGGTGCCCGATATGCCGGATCAACCCGAAAACATGGTGGATGCGACCCTGCACGCGCTGCGGGATGGCAAAAAGCGGCTGGTGGTGCTGGATAACCTGGAGTCGCCGGAAGCGCTGCGGGCCTGGCTGCCGCGCCTGCGCCCGGCGCGCGTGCTGGTGACGGCGCGCTGGACGGACTGGAAGGCCGACCTGGGGGTGACTCTCCACCCGCTGGGGATGCTGGCGCGCGCCGAGAGCCTGGCCCTGCTGCGCAAGCTGGCCGGGCGCCTGGAATCCGTCCCCGACGCGGAACTCTCGCGGCTGGCGGAACGCCTGGGCGACCTGCCGCTGGCGCTGGACCTGGCCGGGCACTACCTGGAACGGCGGAAATCGCTTTCCCCGCAGGGTTACCTGGCCGAGGTGGAGCAGTCCGGCGGCGCGCTGGAGCACCTCTCCCAGGCGCTGGAGGGCGCGGACACGCCCACCCTGCACCGCGCCAGCCTGAAAGCCACCATCACCTTGAGCTGGAAAGCGCTGGAAGGGCGTGGAACCGCCAACGAGATGGCCCAGAAGCTGCTGGGGCTGGCGGGCGGCTGCGCGCCGAACCAGCCCATCCCCGCGGGAGTGCTGCTGGAGGCCATGGAAAACGAGGCCAGAGACCTGCCCCCCGGCGCGTTAGAAGCCGGGCTGAACCGGTTGTACGACCTGGGCCTGCTGCGGCGGGCAGACGGCGGGCCGGAGATCCATCCCCTGATCGGTGAATTCGCCTTCAGGCAGGCCGCCGGGCTGGAGTATAAAAGCGGGACAGCCTGGCGGGTGGTGGGATGGCATTTAAAAGGTACGCTCGAATTCCAACGAGCAAAAGCGTGTTTAGAGCGAGCGCTGGCGATCACCGAGCATGTCTACGGGCTGGAGGCTCCAATAGTTGCTAAATATGCAAATGAACTGGGACTGGTGCTGCAAGACCTGGGCGAGTTACGGGCAGCCAGAGTTCTGTTAGAGCGGGCGATGGAGATTGGCGAGAAGACCTACGGGCCAGAACACCC
>CAYTHO010000125.1:0-1503 GCA_964437595.1 uncultured Anaerolineaceae bacterium | reverse complement strand
CACCCCAGCGTGGGCATCCGCGCCAACAACCTGGGTGCGCTGCTGCGAGAGCTGGGCAAATACGAGCAAGCCCGTCCGCTGCTGGAGCGCGCCCTGCGCATCACCGAGAAGGCCTACGGGCCAGACCACCCAGAGGTGGGTATTACCGCCAGCAATCTGGGAATGCTGCTGCATGACATGAACGACTTCCAGGCAGCCAGAGCGCTCTTAGAGCGGGCGCTGGAAATGGGGGAAAGGGCTTTTGGACCGATTCATCACAATGTGGCCACCCGTGCTAACAACTTGGGGTTGCTGCTGAAAGACATGGGCGAGACCCAGGCTGCCAAGGCCTACCTGGAGCGGGCGCTGGCCGTTGGCGAGAAAACCTTAGGGCCAAATCACCCCGATGTGGGCACTTGGGCCAACAACTTGGGGATACTGCTGCAAGACCTGGGCGAGACTCAGGCGGCCAGGGCCTACCTGGAGCGGGCGCTGGGCATTTTTGAAAAGACGCTCCCGGCGGGGCATACTAAGATCCAGGCGGTGCGGAAGAATCTAGAGGAGTTGGGGAGTTAAGCCCCTTCCTGGAGGTGCGGCATGGGTTTATCTGCTTTTTCGGCAGTTGTCGGTATCATCATCGCGCTGGCGGGGGTACTGCTGCTGGCGCAGCGCAGGCGGCGCAGGCTGGCCATCGCGCTGATCATCGTGGGGGCGCTGCTGGTGATCGTGCCGTACGCGCTGATCCTGGCGTTTTTCGATTGAGCGGGCGGTCTTGTAAGGGCGTTTCGTGAAACGCCCGGCGTGTGCCAGGGACCGTGACGGTGGATGGTAAAGGCTGGGCGCGTCTGCGCGACAGGAAGTCGCGGCACGACAGGAAGTCGCGGCGCGCCCCCGGATGACGGCGGCGGCAGGAGACCAGACCTCAAAGGTTTTGGAAACCTTTGAGGTCTTGCCAGTAAGATCGCGCCCCTATCCCCGCCAATCGTGGGGGAGGAGGGCTTGCAGCGCAACCACCACCCCTTCGGCGACCAGCACCTCGGTGTGGCGGTTGTCGTCGTGGAGCTGGCGGATGAACTCGCGGCAGCGCCCGCAGGGCGGCATAATTTGCCCGTCCTCGCCCACGGCGACCATGCGCAGCACGCGGTTTTCTCCGGCGGTGATCATGGCCGCCGCAGCGGCATGCTCGGCGCAGAAGCCCATCGAGCAGGCCGTGTCGATGCACACGCCGGTGTACACGCTGCCGCTCTCGCTGAGCAGGGCCGCGCCCACGCTGCCCGCTTCGGCCTCGCCAGACAGCCGGCGCGGGTTGACCGCCAACCGGGCTTTTTGATAGAGTTCGTCGAAGGTAATCATCGGTATATTGTATCACCGCTCGGGCGCAGCGGTACGATCAGGCATCATTGCCCATCTAGCCCCACGCTGCGCCCAAACGGTAACCGCGCGAGGTCCAGGGCGTGGATTATCCCCCGGGCGCAGCGCGGGGGTCCGCGGATGGGGACGGTTTTGAATTCCCGCTGCGCCCCT
>CAYTHO010000124.1:0-12432 GCA_964437595.1 uncultured Anaerolineaceae bacterium | reverse complement strand
CTTCTGCTTATTCCTGTTCTACCTTCCCTTTTATCATACAAGGGGCGCAGCGGGATGACTCAGTGCCATAATCCATCTAGCCCCGCGCTGCGCCCAAGCATTATCCCCCAACGCCGCGGCGTGGATGGTTAACAACAGGGCGCAGCGCAGTGCCTGATGATATCAGTGCATTTGTGTCTCGCTGCGCCCCTACGACAAATCTATGCCCGTATTTACACCAGTTTCGTCACCACCTGGATTTCTTGCAGCCCAGGGCGCAGCAGGCGCGAGATGGGGCAGCCCTCTCCGGCTTCTTCCGCCGCCTGTTGGAACGCCGCCGCATCGATGCCGGGAACGCGCCCCTCTACCTCCAGGCGGATTTTGGTCACCGTCCATTTCTGGTCGACCATTTCCATGATCAGGGTAGCAACGGTGTGCAGGCGCTCCGGTGGGAGGTTCTTCTTCCCCAACCCGCTGGACAGCGCCATGGTGAAGCAGCCGGCATGGGCGGCGGCAATCAGTTCTTCGGGGTTGGTGCCAGGGGCGCTTTCAAAACGCCCGCCCCAGGTGTAGGCGGCCTGGTTCAATACCCCACTCTGCGTCGAAACCTGTCCCTTGCCAGCGCGAACATCCCCCTGCCATACGGCTTCCGCCGATCGTCGAATTTCTGCCATTGTGTATTTCCCCTTTCCAAAGGTTTGTTAAATCTGCTAAAAGGGTAACATGAAGCGGTAGAATATTCAAGGTAATATATACCTGATTGATATACCTGGTTGTTCGCGCCCTCCCTCTAATTTACTGCTTCGCGCCTACATACTTTCGTGTTTCATTGTCAGGTCTTTCTTCTATAATGTCCGCAAGGCAATCATATGCAGGGGATTGAAATGCCCCCTCACTTTAGCAAAACTTGATATAATTTTTAAGAAATATGACCGCTTCGACGAATGCACAGTATCCCGGCGATCGCCTGGCATTACTCTACCGGCTCTCGCAAAATTTCAATTCCTCACTCGATCTTAACGAAGTCCTCAACCGCGTTATCGATGAGGTAATTCAGATTCTGCACGCGGAGCGCGGCTTTATTATGCTGTTTGGTCCCGGCGGCAGCCAGATGTTCAGCGTGGCGCGCGGGCTGGACCGTCAGACGATCGACCAGCCGCAGTCGCAGGTTTCGCAGAGCGTAGTGCAAAAGGTGACCAGCGAAGGCCAGCCCATCCTGACCAGCGATGCGCAGACCGATTCACGCTTCAACATGCGCCAGAGCATTATGCTGTTGGGCCTGCGCTCCGTTTTATGCGTGCCGCTCAAGGTCAAGGATGAAGTGAAAGGCGTGGTGTACGCCGACAACCGCTTCGAAGTGGGCATATTTACCCAGGCCGACCTGGAACTGCTGACCGCCATCGCATCGATCGCCGCCATTGCCGTGGAAAACGCCCGCCTGTACCAGATGGCGGTCGAACAAGGCCGCATGCAGCGCGAACTGCAACTGGCGCGCGAAATGCAGACCACCTTCCTGCCCCAGGAAGTGCCCCAGGTGCACGGCTGGCAGTTCGCATCCCACTGGCGCCCGGCGCGCGAAGTGGCGGGCGATTACTATGACTTTATCCCGGTCGACGCCAACACCATCGGCCTGGTCATTGCCGATGTCACCGACAAAGGCGCGCCCGCCGCGCTGTTTATGGTGTTCTCGAACAGCATCGTGCGCGGCAGCGTGCACCCCTCCATCGCCCCGGCGGATGCCATGGCCAGCGCCAACCGGCTGATCTGCGCCAAGTCTCCCAATGCCATGTTCGTGTCGCTGGTTTATATCCAGTTGGACCTGAACAGTGGAAAAGGGTACTACGTCAACGCCGGGCACAATATGCCCATTCACTACCGCCGCGCGGAAGACCGGCTGTACTCTCTGGCGCGCACCGGCATGGTGATGGGCATTGAGCCTGAAACGCCCTACACCCAGCAGGCGCTGACGTTAGAACCCGGCGACTTCCTGCTGATGTATACGGATGGATTAACCGATTCGATCGACGCGCAGGGCCGCGAGTTTGGCGTGCCCCGCCTGGAAGAACTGCTCCGGCAGAACCGTCACGCATCCGTAGACGAAGTCATTAACCGGCTGGAAGAAGCCATCATCGAACATTCCGGCGAAGCCACCCCGTTCGACGACATCACCCTCTTGATGGTAAAACGCAGCTAAAACGGTATGCAAAATTCGCTGATCAACAACCGCTATTTGCTAAAGTCCGAGCTCGGTCGCGGCGGCATGGGCGTGGTGTACCAGGCCCACGATACGCTGCTGGAGCGCGAAGTGGCGGTCAAGGTGCTGTGGTCCAGCACGCTTGGCACGCAGGGGCGCGCGCGCCTGCTGCGCGAGGCGCAGGCCGCGGCCCGGCTGAACCACCCTAATATTATCAATATTTACGATGCCGGCGCCACCGATGGCCTATCCTACATCGTGATGGAGCTTTTGGATGGCGAATCGCTGTTTGACCGCAAACCCGGCTCGCTGGATGAGACCCTACGCATCATCCGCCAGGTATGCGAGGCGCTGGGTCACGCCCACGCCAACGGCATCATCCACCGCGATCTAAAACCTGAAAATGTCATCGTCACCTCCAAAGGCGTGGCCAAGCTGACTGATTTTGGGCTGTCGCGCTCGCTGACCTCGCGCATCTCACAGGAAGGCTCAATCGTAGGCACGGTTTACTACCTGGCGCCCGAACAGGCCCTGCGCCAAGACGTCGACTCGCGCGCCGACCTGTACGCGCTGGGTGTGCTGATGTATGAGATGATTGCCGGGAAGCTGCCCTTCACCGCCGACGACCCGCTGGGCGTGATCGCCCAGCACCTCAACGCACCGCCTGTGCCGCCCAGCACGCACAACAAGAATATCCCGCCTGCCCTGGATGCGCTCATCCTGCGCCTGTTGAGCAAGAACCCGGATGACCGCCCTGCGACCGCCGGGGATGTGCTGGCGGCGCTCGAACGGCTGTACGAGGAGCCCAGCGAATACGATGTCCAAATCCTCACCCAACTCTCCCCGCTCGACCGGCTGGCGCGCGGGCGGCTGGTGGGACGGCAGGCCGAGTTTGCCCGCGTGCGCACGCTGTGGCGTCAGATCCTCAGCGAAGAAAACGGCAGCACCCCAGGCGAGAATGTGGTGATCGTGCACGGCGAGGCGGGGGTCGGTAAGACTCCGCTGGTGAAGGAAATCCGCGCCATGGCACAGGTATCCGACGCGCGCACCCTGTTCGGCGAGTGCTACGCCCGCGAGGCCGCTCCGTATTCGCCGATCATCCAAATCCTGCGCGCGGCCCAACCGCTGCCCGACGGCCTGCCCGACCTGGTGGTCGCCGACCTGCAAAGCCTATCGCCCGACCTGGCTGTGCGCCCGGTGCCGGTAAAGCAGACCCTCAGCCCGCTTTCTGAACAGCAGCGCCTGTTCGAGAGCCTGTTCGCCCTGTTCGCTACCCTGGCCGAGCGGAAACCGCTGGTGCTGGCCCTGGAAGACGCTCACTGGGCCGACTCTAACACCCTGCTGCTCCTCCGCCACCTGGCCCGCCGCGCCCGCGCCACCCGCCTGCACCTGATGATCCTCATCACTTACCGGCCCGGCGAGTTGGAAGGCAACCAGGCCCTGCGCGATATCCTGAGCGACCTGGAGATCGAGCGGCTTTCGATCAACATCGAGCTGCTCCCGTTCGACCGCGAGCAAACCCGCGATCTGCTGGCCGCCATGTTTATGGAAAAGATGTCGGATGATTTTGTAGATACCATCTACAAAGTCACTGAGGGCAATGTGTTTTTCATCGAAGAAGTCTGCAAGGCGCTGATCGAAGATGGCAAGCTGTACTGCGACGGCGGGCGCTGGACGTTCAGCGGGATCGAAGAGCTGGAAATGCCCAAGAGCGTGCGGGTGGCCCTGCAAATGCGCATCAACCGCCTGCCGCCCAGCGCGCAGGATGTGCTGCGGCTGGCGGCCATCATCGGGCGCGACTTTGACTATGAAGTGCTGCGTCATGCCTGCGAGATCAAAGATGAAAACCGGCTGATCGAGGCCCTTGAACAGGCCCAGCGAGCGCAGTTAATCACGGAAATCCAGGCCAACGGGCGCAGCAGCATCGTCCCAATAGACACGGATGAAGCGCCCATCGAGCTTTCCAAGAGCTGCGAGTGCTTCGCCTTCACCCACGCGCTGATCCCGACCATCCTGCGGGAAGAGATCGGCAGCCTGCGCCGCCACCGGCTGCACCGGCGCATCGCCAATGCCATCGAAAGCGTCTATCCCAACGATCTAGAAGACTTGGCCTACCACTTCGGGCAGGCCGGCGACCAGGATAAGGCCCGCCACTATACCATTCGAGCCGGCGACCGGGCGCGCAAGCTGTATGCCAATACCCAGGCGCTGGAGTTCTACAACAAGGCCCTCGAACTGACCGATGCCGATGACCCCGAGCGCTTCCACATCCTGGCGTCTCGCGCCGAGGTATACGATGTGTTGGCTGACCGAGACAGGCAGCAGGACGATATCGAGACCCTGCTGCAGATCGCCGATGACCGCGACGATGACGCCATGCGCTGTGACGCGCTGATCGCCCTGGCCGATCTGTACCTGGTAACGCAGAATTACCTAATGAAAGAACCCGCCGAGCGAGCTGTGGAGCTTGCCCGCAAACTGCAGGACCCGATCCGCGAAGGCCGCGCGCTGCGCAACGCCGGTTGGGGCGCCTGGATCCACCACGATTACCACCAGAGCGTAAGCTGCATCGAGACCGCGGTGGCGCGCTTCCGCCAGGCCAACATGCTGGCGCAGGCCGCGGAATGCCTGCACATGCTCTCGCTAATCACCGGACCGCAGGGACTGGGCGAGATGGATGCCTCGCAGAAGTTCGCCGAGGATGCCATCAACCTCAGCCGCATGGCCGGCGACCCGCGTCAGGAAGCCGTCAGCCTGCGCCGTCTGGCAATCGTCACCATGGACCGGCGCAAGTACGAGGAAGCCCTGCCGATCGCCGAACAGGCGCTCAGCCTGCACCGCGAACTGGGCGACCGCTACGAAGAGGGCATGGCGCTCAACGCGCTGGCGGTGAACCTGTCCTGCCTGGGGCGGCACGAAGAGGCCTACGAGCACTTCCGCAAATCCTTCGAGATTGCCCAGGCCATCCATACCAACATGGGCTACTGGATGGTCTTCGCTAACCTTGAATGGTTCCACTACCGCCGCGAAGGACTGTACGAAGACGGGCTGACCTTTGCCAACGAGATGCTGGCGCGCGAGGAAATCAAGAAGGACCCCTTCCTGGTCACCAACATCCTGTCGATCAAAGCCCACCTGCTCCAGCAGATCGGGCAGTACCCGCTGGCAATCGAGGCGCTGCGCGTGGCCACCGAACAGGCCAACCGCTTCGCCGGGCCACTGGTGCGCGCCAGCCTGCGCCTGTACACCGCCCGGCTGTACGCCGATATGCGCCATTTCACGGAAGCCCAGGCGGCGCTGGAAGATGCCTGGAAGCTGTCTGGCAAGTTCGAGCGCCCCGCCGACACCGCGGCGCTGTACATGACCGCCGCCGAAATCGCCCGCCTTCAGTGGGAAGCCGGCGACCTCAAGCAGATCCGGCGGGCCGCCGCGCAGATCGAACAGGCGCTGGCCCTGCTGCGCGATACGCCCTGGGCGCCTGACCTGGCGCTGGCAATGCAGGCCGCCGCCTGGATCGAACTGGCGCTCGACCATACCGAAAAAGCCCTGGAATATTCAACCGCCGCCTACGAGAAAATGGAAGCCGAGCCGGTCAAGCTGGAAGGATACCAGTACGTGCACGTCTGTGCGCTGTGGGCTAACGGTCGGGACGAAGAAGCCAACGCGCTGCTGGAACAGGCCTACCGGCGGGTGATGCACGTTGCCGGGCAGATCCGCGACGTTGATGTGCGCCGGAGCTGGATGGAAGACGTGCCGGTCAACCGCCAGATCGTGAATGATTGGATCAGCTTCCACGGATTGCTGCCGGAAGTATAAACGCAACAATGGTATAATCGCGTGAATAAATCTCCCCAGGCAAATGCAACCCGGCTGTAAAAATATTTTTATTTGCGTTGTTACTCACACACTTGCAGTAGTTCTGCTGCATGAGTAAATTGGCCAAATATCTAAACAAAAAAACTTATGCAAAAAGGTGGCTTAAGAGACAATGAAAGAATTCTTTAAGGCGAAAAACATCGTTCAATATTTTGTCATTCCATTCGCTTTATTAGCAGTCTATTGTGTCTCTTTTGGGCCGCTTACCTCGCAGTTTATCCCGCCTGGTGTAAATGGAGATTTTGCTACAAAGTTTTTTAAATATGTTGTTGGCTTATTGGCTTTTTTCACCATTATGGCTATTACTTTATTAATCATTAAAAAGGAAAAGAGCATCATAGGAAAAAGCCCCTGGCATAGATTATCGAATTGGGATATTTTATTGTTGGTCATTCCATTAACGCCTGTATTCCAATATATTGTAATAAATAGAGGAATCCTTTCTTTCTTAGACATCATTATCATTATCAGTTTCTTTACATTATGTGCGAGTGTTTATATTTTCATCATTCCAGTATTGATGTCTATATTTTCACCAGTTCGTGTATTAATGAGCCTGGGTGTAGCTTTTGTTTTTTGTATCACAAACATGGCAACACTCAGTCGTGAATTTGCCTGGTATAAAACGGGCGATTTATTAATCCAGGCTGCTGTTTTCGCCTTTTGCCTTTTTGCAGTGTGGGCTTTACTGGGTATAAAAAACAAAGGGTATATAGCCCTTCTCGTATTACTTTATTCAGCAAGTACAATTGGTATTCAGTTGTTTACGAACGAGCCATCAAAAAATGCAAAAGTATCCTGGTCAGACCACCCACTGCCAGCAATGGTTCTTGAAAAAGAGCCGGTGTTTACCCCGACAGTTTATTTACTTGTTTATGATGCTTATGTGCCAAATGAAACGATGCTATCAAGTGGTTTTGATAATCAGGCTCAGGAGGATTTCCTGAAGGATAAAGGTTTTATTCTCTATCCGCACACATATTCAGTGGGTGCATGGACACCCAACACGATGAGCAGGGTACTAAATGCATCGACAAAATATTATGGAACAGAGAGAAGGGGGATTTCTGGAGATGGCATAGTACAGAATGCATTCAAAGAAATCGGGTATGATACTTATGGCATTTTCCCAACTGATTTTAATTTCCGAGGCAATCCTTCATCTTACGATTTCACCGTTCCGAGCAATCAGACAATGCCACCATATAAAGTTTTAATTTCGGCAATACTCCTCGGAGAATTCAGGTTCGATGTAGGCTTTCAAAACACTCACACGGAATACGTGAACATAAAACAGAATATATTACGAGAGATCTCTGGAAAACAGGTTCTTATTTACTCTCATTCTAATTTTCCGGCCCATGCCCAATTTTCAGGTAAATGCCAGGATAATGAAAATGAACTGTATCAGAGAAGAGTATCCAGAGCAAATACGGAGATGCAACAAGATATCGAAATCATTACCGAGAACGATCCGGGTGCAATTATCATCGTTGCTGGTGACCACGGACCGTACTTGACAAAAAATTGCCAAAGTACACGAGGGGCATACAATTCTTCAGAAATAACACGAGAAGATATTCAAAGTCGATTTGGGACCTTCCTGGCAATAAAGTGGCCAACGGACGATTACCAAAATTTCGATGACATTACGGTTATTCAGGATGTATTCCCAGCAGTTTTTGGTTATATTTATAATGACAAAGCATTTCTCGAGTTAAAGATACCGTCCAAAACGATAGATAACACTACAATTAGCGGAGTATACGTACAAGACGGCATCATTCACGGTGGTGTTAATGACGGCGAACCTCTGTTCCTCTCAGGTAAATAGAAGACTTTTGTCTCCCCCGCTGCACCAGCCCGCCGATTGAAAACAACAGCAGCGCGAACCAGATGATGCAGAAGCCAATCAGCCGCTCGGTGGTGAAGGTTTCCTTGTAGACAAACACGCCCAGGAGGAACTGCAAGGTCGGGGCGATGTATTGCAGGATGCCGATCATCGAGAGCGGGATGCTGTGCGCGGCGGAGGCAAATAGCAGCAGCGGTACGGCGGTGACCACGCCCGAAAACGCAAGCAGCATGGTGGTCAGCAAATCGGTGTGGCCGAAGGTGCCGCTGCCCTGGGTTTCGAGGAAAACAAGGTAGGCCAGCGCCGGTAAAAACATCACCGCCGTTTCCAGCGTCAGCCCGTACAGCGAGCTGAGCGGCGACAGTTTTTTGACCAGCCCGTAGGTGCCAAAAGACACCGCCAGCGCCAGCGAGATCCACGGCAGGCGACCGTAGCTGATGGTCAGGTAAACCACCCCAACGGCGGCGATGCCAATGGGAATCCACTTGGAAATAGGCAGGCGCTCGCCAAAAAAGATCACCCCCAGCAGCACGCTGACCAGCGGGTTGATAAAGTACCCCAGGCTCGATTCCACCACATAGCCTGCATTTACGGCATAGATAAAAATCAGCCAGTTGACGGTTAAGATCACTCCAGCGATGGCGTAGATCAACAGCGTGCGGCGGGTGATCAGGCTGCGCAGCGCGCCCCACTTACGAGTGACAAGAATAATTGCGATAAGGAGGAGAAAAGACCAGGCCGCGCGGTGAGCAACGATCTCCAGCGCGGTGAAAGACTGCAGTAATTTCCAATAGATCGGGAAAAATCCCCACAGCGCATAACAAAAAACAGCGTACCAGATACCTTTATTTTTCATTGACGTTTTCCACATTCACAAGGTTCAAGGCTGTGAATCATAACATAGAAACTGGGATGCACCGGGGGCGGCGGCCCCGGCGCTATTATCAGGCGTGCGTGAAAAAGCAAAGTGCTAAATCGCTGATTACGCTGATTGAACAGATTACGCTGATCAGAGATAAAAGACATTCTATCTACAACGAACATCTCCGCGCCGATGGTTGGCGCGGAGATGTTCAAATAAATCTTGCACGCGGCGTATCTTACTCGGCGATCCGCGCAGCCGGGCGGCGAACCAGTCCCCAGCCCAACAGCAAGATACCCAGCAGCACCAGCAGCGCGGGGCCGGAGAGGCGGAAGAACCAGCCGCCGAAAACCAGCAGCCCGGACATCACGGTGAAGGAGAAGGCCGCGAAGGCGCAGGCCGCCAGCCCCAAAACGGTCATGGCCGAAGAATGCGTCTTGTAGCTGATCAGCAGGAAAACCAGGCCCAAGGCCAGCGGCTCAACCGTCCACAGCACCGACCACCAGTCCCACAGCCCGGTCAGGCTGCAGAAAGCCAGCACCACCGCGTTCGCGCCGATGATGATAGTCGGGATGCCCAGCCAGATATTGCGCATGAAGATCATCGCCAGCAGGAAGCCAACTGCCAGGGAGACAATAATGAACGACCAGGCAAACGACCAGATGTGCCACTGGTTGAAGACACTGGCGTACAGCAGGATTGCCCCAACCATATTGAGCGGCACTGCCGGGATGAACAGCGCGCCCATCCCAGGATTGCGAACAGCCAGCAGGGCCAGTAAGAAGAGAAACGTTCCAGCGCCCAGGATGACCATCGGCCAGTAGCGCCAGGGCATCAGCCAGCTAAATGACCAACCAAGCGCCGGGGCGATGGTATTCGCCGCCAGGGCGAACATTCCCATCAGGATCAGCGCTACACCAACGAAAGCGGTCGAAATCTTCTGCATTTTTTCCTCCACCCAAATCTGTGTTTTGACGGTTTAATTCATTACCCACGGCCCGCCGTGGGCGCATTGAAGAAACCTCGCAGGCAGAAAGCCTGATCGAAGTAAAATTACCGTATCCAGCCAGCGGCTGAGAAAGCCGCGATCTACGAGGGGCCGATAGGGAACACGCTGCGAATAATGCTCATAATGATGCTCCCCAGGCCAATCAGAACCACCATCAGGCCCGATAAGATCGCCAGCGGCATACCCAGGTTCCTCGCCAGTCTTTTGCCACCATCCGGATCGTGCCTGGAAAGACGCATCGGAAGGTAGATCGAAACAAACAACAGCAGAGGCTCAAGCGGCCATAGAATACCCCAGGCGCCCCAGTTGCCAGTCAGCGAGCAGAAGGCCAGGATAAAGGCGTTCCCGGCGATGATGCCGACGGGCGTCAAAATCCATATATTCTCAGTAGCGCCCATGACCAGCGATAATAACAGCGCCACCAGCAGCATTTCGAAAGCCCACCCGTATTCAAAGAGCCCCCACCAGCCGATGGATGTTCCCAGGGCCAGCGCAACCAGGTTTACGCCCACCATAATCCCCACTCCGATCAGCGCGGAGCGCCCTACACTGGGTTGGGCAAGCCGGGTGGCAGGCTCCGCTTGAATGCCTTCTACCTGCTCCGCCAGACCTTTCACCGGGCCGGTGACGCCCTGGCGGACGTTTTCCGCAGCCGAGTTCAGCGCGACTGTAACCACGCCCCCCACGGAAGTAAACAGGTTTCCGGCGGCTTTGAGCACATCGTCCAGCGAGCCCTCTGGCGCGCCTGGAGCAGCCGCCCCGGGCGCGGTCCCAGCCCGGTCCTGCGTGCGCAGTTTCTGCTCCAGGTTGGCATCGGTGTCGTCCACCGCGAACTGCCGGTCGGTGATATTGCGGCGTTCAGTGCCGGAAAATACCAGCGGCGTTTCGGAATCAACGGCAGGGTCGGTAACGATTTCCCCGGCTGAGCCGTCAACGGAAAGTCCCTCTGCTCCGCCGCCGCTGTAGGCTGCTCCACCGCTGCCGTAGGCCGCGGCACCGCTGCCGTAGGCTGCGGCAGCTTCCTGCACCGCCTGCAGCATGGCCTCCGCCGTTTGGTAGCGGTCTTCGGGCTGTTTGGCCAGCGCCTTCAGCACCACCCGCTCGAACGGCTCGGGGATGGTGCGGCCCGATTCGGTGGGGATCGGCAGGGGATCGTTCATGTGCTTCATCAGGATTGCCAGCGGCGTATCGGCATCGAAAGGCGGGTGCCCGATCAGCATCTCGTACAGCACCACGCCCAGCGAGTAGATATCGCTGCGGGCGTCGATGTTCTTGCCGATGCCCTGCTCAGGAGCCATGTAATGGAGGGTGCCCATCAGCGCGCCAGCCACGGTGTACTTGGTGCCGCCCACAATCTGGGCGATGCCAAAGTCGGTGATAACCGCCTCGCCCTTGCGGGTGAGCAGGATATTGGCCGGTTTGATGTCGCGGTGGATGATGCCTTCGCCGTGCGCGTACCCCAGGCCTTTGAGCACATCGGTCAAAATGCGGCAGATTTCGGCAGGTGGAACGCGCTCGCTGCGCCCGCGGTAGCGGTTCAGGTAGGCCTTGAGGGTATCACCCTCCAGCAGCTCCATCACCATGTAGTACACCTCGTCCTCCACATCGAAGTCGAACACCTGCACGATGTTGGGATGGCGGAGGGCCGCGACGGAGCGGGCTTCACGCGAGAACCGCGAAAGGAATTCCTGGTCTTCTACCAGATCTGAGCGCAAGATTTTGATCGCCACATAGCGATCCAATGAGGGGTGGTACGCCCGGTATACCTGGGCCATGCCCCCTTGCCCCAGCGGTTCGAGGATGTGATATTTTCCGAGTGTTTGTCCCTCTAGCGATTTCGGTGCCATAGCTGCCACTAAGATCCTTAATTGATTTCCTGTTCTGTGTAGATAGTAACACGATGCAAAACAACGCACCTATCAATCAGCTAACAGTGAACTATTCAGCGGCTGACGGGTAGGTATCGATTTGCGGCTCAAGCCATCAGCCGGTAGCCCATCCCGCGCACGGTCAGCAGCACCACCGGGTCATTAGGGTCCAGCTCGATTTTTGTGCGCAGGCGGCGCACCAGGTTTTCGATCTGATAATCAAAAATGCCTTCCTGGTACTCCACCCATACCACCTGGCCGATCTCTTCCTTGGAGCAAACTTTGCCGCGGTTCTTGAAGAGGTACGCCAGCAGTGCAAACTCCTTGGGCGAAAGGGAAACCGGCACCCGGTTCACGCGCACGATCCCCGCTTCCGCGTCGACTTCCAGGTCAGGGAACGGAGTCTCGCGGGTGGTCGTGTCTGGATCATGGAAGGTGAAGGTAGTGTCGCCAATCGTAATCTGGTCGCCATCCCGCAGCGCCTGCGGGTTCAGCACGCGCTGGTCATTGAGAAAGGTGCCGTTGGTTGAGCCTAAATCTTCCAGGATCAGTTTGCGGCCTTCTCGCCGGATATGGGCATGCTCGCGAGAAACGCGCTTGCTGATAATGACAATATCGTTTTCCACCCCTCGCCCGATAGTGGAAACCCCGGCTGCCAGTTGGTGTTCTTTTCCGGTGGCATCAATTAAATATGGAACGGGATCTTGGGAAACCACGCTAAACGCCTCTACTATTAGGAATTCGAGTTTAGACAAACGTCAGTAACCTGACTTTGCGGTCAGGCTGAAACAG
>CAYTHO010000123.1:0-12537 GCA_964437595.1 uncultured Anaerolineaceae bacterium | reverse complement strand
GCCTGCGGGGCCGATTCGCGGCGTCCCAGGCCGGCCTCGTCGAGAGGACGCAGCAGGGTCGCCTCCTCGGCCGTGGGGATCCGGATCTTGGGCTTGCGACGCCGCTTGCGCGGGACGGGCAGCGGGGCGGGCTGGCACGCCGTTATGAGCAGTATAAAAAGCAGCGGCGGCATAGAAACCAGCCGCGGCAAAGAGATCAGCCGCAGCAAGCGCGGGGCAAACAGGTTTTTTCTGTGGGTGGGAGGCTTTCTTTCCACGACCGGGAGATCCATCAGGAGGCTTGTTCCGCCGGAGGCGGGTCTGCCGGGTAGCTGGCGAGGAAATCGGCGGCAAAGGCGTCGAACGTTCCATCCAGGATGGCCTGGCGGGCGTCTTTGACGATCTGCAGCAGGGTGTAGATGTTATGGATCGAGATGAGGGTGGAGGCCAGCATCTCTTTGGCAATGATCAGGTGGCGCAGGTAGGCGCGGGTGAAATGGCGGCAGGTGTAGCAGCCGCAGTCTTCGACGATGGGGCGCTGATCGCGGGCGTACACGGCGTTCATCATGTTGAGGCGCCCGGTGCGCGTCATGGCGGCCTGGTGGCGCGCCAGGCGGGTGGGCAGCACGCAGTCGAAGATGTCGATGCCGCGCTGGATGCCGTTGATCAGGTCTTCGGGCGAGCCGACGCCCATCAGGTAGCGCGGCTTATCGGCGGGCAGGACTTGGTTGACCACCTCGATCATGGCGTTCATTTCTGGCTTGGTTTCGCCGACCGACAGCCCGCCGATGGCATGACCGGGGAAGCCCAACGAAGCGATAAATTCCGCCGACTGCCTGCGCAGGTCGGGGAATACCCCGCCCTGGACGATGCCGAACAGGGCCTGGTCGGGGCGGGTTTTGGCCGCGATACAGCGTTCTGCCCAGGCATGGGTGCGCTGCATGGCGCGCTCGTTGTAGGCGCGGTCGTAAGGCGGGGCGCACTCATCGAAGGCCATGATGATATCGGCGCCCAGCTTTTGCTGGATTTCGATGGACTTTTCCGGGGTGAAGCGGTGCATGGAGCCGTCGATATGGCTCTTGAAGGTAACGCCGTCTTCATCGATTTTGCGCATTTCGGCCAGCGAGAAAACCTGGAAGCCGCCGGAGTCGGTGAGCATGGGGTGGGGCCACTGCATGAATTCATGCAGCCCGCCCATTTCGGCCACCAGGTCCGCGCCGGGGCGCAGGTAGAGGTGGTAGGTGTTGGAGAGGACCAGGCTGGCCCCCACTTCTTCGAGCTGGGCGGGGGTGACGGCCTTGACGGTGGCCTGGGTGCCGACCGGGGCGAAGATGGGGGTGGGGATGTCGCCGTGCGGGGTGTGAAAGATGCCCGCGCGTGCGCTGCCCTGCTGCCCCATCCGTTCAAAGGTGAAAGACGGCGATGAATTTGTCATCTCAAGCGCGGATTATACCGTATTTGACCAGGAAAAGCTGTTTTGATCTTGCCCGCATCAGACAGTTGGATTTATACTTGACCCCATTCGGAATCTCACATTTAGCGGGTGCTCTTACTGCATGATTAAAACAACCTCTAACCTAAATAAGAACAAATTTTTGACGAGTATGGATGCATATTCTACCTGGTTGGAAATTGATCTGGATGCCATTCGGAATAATGTTCGCCGGCTGCGGGCGGTTACCAGCACACCCGTAATGGCAATTATCAAAGCCAATGCGTACGGGCACGGGCTGGTGGAAATTGGCCAGGCGGCGGCGGATGCCGGGGCGGCCTGGTTGGGGGTGTCGCGGGTGGAGGAGGCGGTTACGCTGCGCCAGGCAGGCATTACCCTGCCGATCCTGACTCTGGGTTTGACCATGCCGGAAAGCGTGGCCGAGGCCATTGCGCACCGGGTGAGCCTGACGGTGTACAACCCAGACCTGGCCGGTGAGTTCGCCGCGCAGGCCCGCGCGCTGGGCCAGCCGCTGCATGTACATATTAAGTTTGATACGGGAATGGGCCGCCTGGGTCTCTTCGCTGAGGACGGACTGGAATTTGTCCGGCATGTGCAGGCCACCCCAGACTTCGTGCTGGAAGGGGTCTTCACCCACCTGGCCTCCGCGGATGAGCCGGAGAAAGATACCACCAACTGGCAGATCGAACGCTTTACCCGGCTGGTGGAGGCGCTGGAGGCCAACCACCTGCGCCCGCCGCTGATCCACGCGGCCAACTCGGCGGGGGCGCTGTACTTCCCGAAGGCGCGCTTCGACCTGGTCCGCCCTGGGATTGCCGTCTATGGGCTGCATCCATCTTCCGATGCGCTGCTTCCAGATGGCTTCACCCCGGCGCTGACCTGGAAGGCGCACCTGGCATCGGTAAAAACGCTGCCTGCCGGGCACGGCATTGGCTATAACTACCGGTACTTCACCTCGAAGGCGGAACGCATTGGGGTAATGCCGGTGGGTTACGCGGACGGCTTTCGCCGGCGGCTGGGGAATTTTGCCCTGGTGGGCGGAAAGCGGGTGAATGTGGTCGGCGGGGTGTGCATGGACCAGTGCATGCTGCAGCTCGACGAACTGCCTGACGCAAAAATTGGCGACGAGGTGGTTTTGATCGGCAGGCAGGGCGACCAGGTGATCACAGCCGAGGAAATTGGGGCGGCCTGGGGCACGGTGAACTACGATGTTATCTGCGGGCTGATGGACCGCGTACCGCGGGTTTATTTGAACGCTTGATGATAAGGAGACGCGCATGATGCTACCTCGCCTGGACAAACGCTGGTTGATTCAGGATCGGCTGCCAGAAGAAATCGACCAGGCGCTGGACGCGTACCCGCCTTTCTTCCGGCAGATTTTATACACCCGCGGGGTTTGCGATGACGTGCAGGCCCAGGCGTTTCTGAATGGGGAAGTCGAGAACGATCATCCTTTCCTGTTAGCCAATATGGAAGATACCATCCGGCGCCTGCTGTGGGCCGTGGACCACGGCGAGCTGATCGCTGTGTACGGCGACTACGATGTAGATGGCGTAACCGCCACCGCGCTGCTGACGCAGGTGCTGCGCCGCTACGGCGCGGCGGTGACGCCTTATATTCCCAACCGGTTTGAAGAAGGCTACGGGCTGAATATGGAGGCGCTGGAGACGCTGGTGAAGCAGGGCGTGCGCCTGATCGTCACCGTCGACTGCGGCATCCGCTCGCCGCGGGAAGCCGAGCGGGCAGAAGAGCTGGGCATCGACCTGATTATCAGCGACCACCACCAGCCGGGCGAGGAAGTGCCAGACGCCTTCACGGTGATCTGCCCCAAGATGGAGGGCGACCTGTACCCTGAAAAGAACCTTTCCGGGGTGGGGCTGGCGTATAAGATTGCCCAGGGGCTCAGCCTGCGCCGACCGGAGGCGCAGGTGGCGGCGGAAGACTGGCTGGACCTGGTGGCGCTGGGGACGGTGGCGGATGTGGTTCCGCTGACCGGGGAAAACCGCAGCCTGGTGCGCAAAGGTTTGCAGACCATGCGGGTGCGCATGATGCAGGCCCGCCCGGGGCTGTATTCGCTGGCGAACGTCGCCAAGGTGAAGGTAAATAAGATCAGCGCGGTGGATATCGCCTTTATGCTCGGCCCGCGCCTGAATGCCTCTGGCCGGTTGAAGACCGCGCTGGATTCGCTGAACCTTCTGCTGGCGGAGAGCGTCGACGAGGCGGGACTGCTTTCGCAAAATTTGGATAATCAGAACCGCGAGCGGCAGGACCTGACGCGTAAGACGCAGGAGGCCGTCACCCAGTACATGCAGTCGCGGGGCACGGATGGCATTCTGTTTGCTTTCGACAAGAGCTACAATTCCGGGATTGTAGGCCTGGTGGCCTCACGCCTGGTGGAAACGTTTTACCGCCCGGCCATCATCGGGCAAGAGGAGGATGGCTTTACCCGGGCCTCCTGCCGCAGCATACCCGAATTCCACATTACCCGCGCGCTGGACGAATGCGCCGACCTGCTGGAACGGCACGGCGGGCACGCGCTGGCAGCCGGGTTTACCGCCCGAACCGAAAATATCCCCGAGCTGGTGCGGCGCATGCAGGAAATTGCGGCCCGCGAGCTGGCAGGGCTGGACCTGCGCCCGGTGCTGCGCGCCGACCTGGAAATTCCGCTGGAAAAATTCCGGGCGGGTTACGTGGAGACGGTACTGAGTTACCTGGACAAGCTGCAGCCCACCGGGCAGGGCAACCCGGAGGCCGTGTTTGTGTCGCGCAACCTGGAAGTGGTGAAAGCGTGGACGGTGGGCGGCGAAAAGCAGCACCTGCGTCTGAAGGTGCGGGCGGGGAATATCTTATATGATGCGATCGCCTTCCGGCAGGGCGCCCTGGCTGACAGCCTGCCGAAGTACATTGACTTAATGTATATGCTCGAGAAAAATGAATACAACGGGTACGAGAGCCTGCAGCTCAACGTACGCGATATCCGGCCCGCGCAAGACGGCGGGTAGAGAAGCAGACAGCCAAGCTAACAAAATTGTAGTGCGCTGCCCAACATAAAACGCATGTCGATAAGCAGGAGCATGCTATAATTTTTATACTTTCAACAACCGCGTTTATTAAGGTTGGAATTGGAGGATTCGCATGACGAACGCCCCTGCTCGACAAGCTGGTGTGGCAGCAGGCTCCCCTGGAGCAAATGCGCCTTTTGTCCCCCCGCCGATCATGAATGTTGAAGATACCGGTCTTTCGCCGCTCTGGCTGCAAGACCTGATCTTGAAAATCATGTATTTTCAGGGATACCTGACCGGCTACAAAATTGCCGAAGAGATTGCGCTGCCGTTCTCAGGGGTGGTCGACCAGATCATGGAATCGCTCAAGCGGGAGAAGCTGCTGGAGGTGCGTTCCTCACAGATGGGCCTGGGCGAAGGCGCCTACCTGTACGCGATCACCGGGCTGGGGATTGCCCGGGCGCGCGAAGCGCTGGAGCGCAGCCAGTACGCCGGCCCGGCGCCCGTGCCGCTGGAGAATTACAACGATTCGGTCAAGCGCCAGGCACGCGGGAGAATGACGGTCACCAACCGCGTGATGCGCCAGGTGCTGGCGAATATGGTCCTTTCCGAGCGGGCCTACCAGACGCTCGGTCCGGCGGTGAACTCGGGCACTTCTATTTTCCTGTACGGCCCGCCCGGTAATGGTAAGACGAGCATCGCCAAGGCGATTGGCAATCTGATTATGACGCAGAACATCTACATCCCGTATGCCATTTACGTGGATGGTCAGGTGATCAAGATGTACGACTCGGTCAACCACCAATTGGCCCCCGAACAAGATGCCACCGCGCAGGGCACCGGCTCGCTGCGCTCTGGCGCGCGGCGCGACCCGCGCTGGGTGCGCATCCGCAGGCCGTTTATCATCACGGGCGGCGAGCTGTCTCTGGCAGGCCTGGACCTGGTCTTCGACGATACGCTGAAGTTTTACGAGGCGCCCTTCCAGGTCAAGTCGAACGGCGGCATCCTGCTGATCGACGACTTTGGACGCCAGCAGGTGCGCCCGCGCGATCTGCTCAACCGCTGGATTGTGCCGCTGGAAAACCGCATCGATTACCTGGCGCTGCATACTGGGCGCAAGATTGAAATTCCCTTCGATGTGCTGGTGATCTTTTCCACCAACCTGCCGCCGCGCGACCTGGTGGACGAGGCCTTCCTGCGCCGCCTGCGCCACAAAATCGAAATTGGCGACCCCAGCTATGAGGAATACCGGGAAATTTTCCGCCGGGTGGCCTCGGGGAAGGGCGTCACGTACAGCGACCAGGGCCTGGCGTACCTGCTGCAGGAGTGGTACATCAAGCGCAACCGCAAGCTGCGCGCATCGCACCCGCGCGATTTATGCGACCAGATTATCGATATTGCGCGCTACTTGAACGTCGAACCGACCATGAGCCGGGATTTACTGGACCGGGCAGCCCAATCGTACTTCGTCGAGCTGTAACATGGTACACCGAGTCGACCTGATCGCTCTGCCCGCGATCATTGCCCACCGGGGCGCTTCCGCGCACGCCCCGGAAAATACGCTTGCCGCGTTCCGGCTGGCGCTGGAGCACGGCGCGGACGGGATCGAACTGGACGCCAAGCTGACCAGCGACGGGCAGGTGGTGGTTATCCACGACCAGACGGTGGAGCGCACAACCGGCGCCCAGGGCGTGGTACGGGAGATGACCCTGGCGGAGCTGAAAGCGCTGGACGCGGGCAGCTTTTTTGATTCCGCGTACGCGGGAGAGCCCATTCCAACGCTGGCGGAGGTATTCGAAGAAGTCAGCTCGCGCGCGCTGATCAACGTGGAGATTACCAATTACACATCGCCTGGGGATGCGCTGCCGGACAAAATCGCCGACCTGGTGATCCGCCACCGGCTGCAGAAAAATATCCTGTTTTCTTCGTTTCATCCCCTGAACCTGCTGCGCATCAAGCGCCGCCTGCCCGATGTACCGGCGGCAATCCTGACCGTGCCAGGGCCGGTGCTGCTGGGAAAAGTTTTTCGAGGGCTCGCCGGGCGGGTGTTTTCACCAAAGTTTATTCATCCTTATTACACGGATATCGACGCGGCATTTCTGGCGGGGCAGCACCGGCGGGGGCGGCGGGTGAACGCCTGGACGGTGAACGAGCCAGATGCCATCCGTCATCTTTTCAAGATTGGAATTGATGGTATCATTACCGATGATCCGCGCCTGGCGCGAAGGATACTGGAGGAGAAATGATACCGTCCGAATGGCTGGACCTGGCTACCCGCCGCTTGCAAGGCCAGGTTCACCAAACGCCGCTCACATACGATGCGGACCTTGACCTGTTCCTGAAGTGGGAGAACCGGCAGGTGACCGGTTCTTTTAAAATCCGCGGCGCGTTGAACAAGGTGCTCTCGCTGGAGAGCTGGGAACTGCAGCGCGGGCTGGTAACGGCCTCGGCGGGAAATCACGGGCAGGGGGTGGCGGTGGCTGGCAGGCAGGCGGGCGCGCCGGTGATTGTGTTTGCCTCGTCGCACGCGGTTCCGGCCAAGCTCGAAGCCATGCGCGCACTGGGAGCGGATGTCAGGCTGGTGGACGGCGGGTATGAGGCGGCGGAGCAAACGGCGCAGGCTTACGCCGTGGAGACGCAGCGCACCTGGATTTCTCCGTATAACGATGGGCAGGTGATTGCCGGGCAGGCCACGGTGGGGATGGAGATTGTGGAGCAGATGGCTCCGGAAATTCCCGGGACGGTGGTCGTACCGGTGGGCGGCGGCGGGTTGGTGGTTGGAATCGGCGCGGTGATGGCGCGCATGGACCCGCGCCCGCGCGTGGTTGGCGCCCAGTCGGTAGCTTCGCCGTTTATGTACGCGATATTTACGCACGGCACGCAGCATGGGGTGACCGAACTGGAAAGCCTGGCCGATGGACTGGCCGGGCCGGTTGAAATGGGTTCGATCACCGTTCCGCTGGTGCGGCGGTATGTGGATGATTTTGTGCTGGTCACGGAGGAACAAATCGCCTCGGCAATCGCCTACGCCTGGCGCAAGCACGGCGAGATAATTGAAGGTTCGGCTGCCGTCGCCCTGGCTGCCGTAATGAATGGAACCATCCGGAGACAAGAACCGCACACAGGCCCGCTGGTGGCGGTGATGAGCGGAGGGAATATTCAACCGGAAGTTCACGCCCGCATCCGCGCCTGATGCGGTTGGGCGTGTAGTGTAGAGAAAGTCTGGAGAGAAGAGGTCGCTGTTCGCATGAAATTGTGGTACCGCTTGCTGATCGCCTGGGTCATCCTGGGACTGCTGGCTGCGCTGCCTGGCTCTGTCACTACAGGCCAGGCCAGTTCGCTGTCCCAGGCGGACGAGGCGAACCAGAAAGCGAAATCGATGCTGCAGCGGCTGTCTGCCGAAGAGCGGGTGGGCCAGTTATTCCTGGTGACTTTTCAGGGCAAAACATTTGACAAGAACGCGCAAATATACGATCTCATTGCCAACCGCCATGTGGGCGGGGTGGTTTTGCTGCGCGGGAACGATAACTTTGTCGAGGGGGAAACGCTCGCGGAGCAGGTTTTTGCGTTGAACCAACTGATCCAGGAAAGCAAAGCCAACGCCTCGCAGCGCCGGGCCAACCAACCGGACGGCGGCGCTGGGACCAGCCCGCAGTATGTGCCGATGCTGATCGGCATTTCCCAGGAGGGAGATGGGTTCCCCACCGATCAGATCCTCAGCGGCCTGACCTCCCTGCCGGACCTGATGGCGATAGGCGCCACCTGGAATCCGGATTTAGCCCGGCAGGTGGGGTCGGTGATGGGAAAGGAATTATCGGCGCTGGGCTTTAACCTGTATATTGGCCCTTCGCTGGATGTGCTTGACACTCCGAAGATCGATGCCAGCGAGGACCTTGGCGCAAGCACCTTTGGCGGGGACCCGTACTGGGTGGGGAAATTCGGCCAGTCTTACATCGCCGGGCTGCATGAAGGCAGTCAGAACCGCATAGCCGTGATCTCCACGCACTTCCCGGGGCGGGGCGGTTCCGACCGCTCTCCGGAAGAAGAGATCGCAACGGTGCGCAAATCGCTGGATGCGCTGAAGCAAATCGAGCTGGCGCCTTTCTTCGCGGTGACGGGTGGCAAGGCGGAGGCAAACATGCTCACCGATGGGCTGCTGGTCTCGCATATCCGCTACCAGGGGTTCCAGGGCAATATCCGCACGACCACCCGCCCGGTGAGTTCTGACGCTGCCGCGCTGGAGCAAATCCTCAAGCTGGAACCGTTCAACCAGTGGCGATCAAAAGGCGGGGTGATGGTAAGCGATAACCTGGGCAGCCAGGCCATCCGGCGTTTTTACGACCCCACCGGCACGGCTTTCGATGCCCGGGCGGCGGCTCGGGAAGCCTTCTTTGCAGGCAACGACCTGCTGTATATGGATCGTTTTATGGCCTCCGGCGACCCGGACGTTTACACCACGATTGTGCGGACGCTGGATTATTTCACGCAGAAGTACCGCGAAGATGCGGCCTTTGCGCAGCGCGTGGATGCTTCCGTGGAGCGGATTTTGACGCTCAAGTACCGCCTGTACCCGGATTTCGACCCAGGACAGGTGCTTCCACCGGCGCTGGACGCGGAGAGCGTGGGGCAGTCCACAACGATCCCGTTCGATGTGGCCCGGCAGGCGGTGACGCTGATCAGCCCGGATGCCGCGGACCTGGCAAATTCGCTGCCGCGCCCGCCAGAATCGCGCGACCGGATCATCTTCCTGACGGATACGCAGCCGGGAAAACAGTGCAGCACGTGTGCTGAATCGATGACGATACAGGTCGATGCGCTGCAGGCAGCGGTGCTGCGCCTGTACGGCCCGCGCTCGGGCGGGCAGGTTTCACAAAGCCTGATGTCTTCTTACTCTTTTCTGGACTTATGGCAATACCTGCGCGGGTACACGGCTAATAAAAATGAGCCGGTCCCCTTCGATGAAGACCTGAAGCTGGCGGACTGGGTGGTGGTATCGATGCTCAAACCAGATGCCGACCAGCCGCACACGCTGGCTTTCCGCAGCTTGCTGCGCGAGCGCCCGGACCTGCTGCGCAATAAGAAGGTGGTGGTGTTCGCGTTCAACGCCCCATACTACCTGGATGCTACCGATATTTCGAAACTGTCGGCGTATTACGGCATGTACAGCAAGACGGCGCCCTTTATCGATGTGGCCGCGCGGGTGTTGTTCCAGGAGTTGGTGCCGTCTGGCGCGCTGCCGGTTTCGGTGCCTGGCGTGGGCTATGACCTGATCTATGCCACATCACCCGATGCGACCCAGGAGATCCCGCTGTACCTGGGGATTGCGAAAAACCTTCCAGAAGAACTACCAACCCAGGATGTAACGGAAACTGCCGAACCCACCGAGGCGACCGTCGAGCCCACCGAGGTGCCGGTGTTCCGGGTGGGGGATGTGATATCGCTGCACACGGGGGTCATTTACGACCACAACCAGAAGCCTGTTCCGGATGGGACGCCGGTGCGCTTTGTGTTCAGCCTGATCAGCGAAAGCAGCGGCGCGACGCAGCAGCAGATGGAAACCGTCACCATGGACGGGGTAGCCAACGCGCAGTACCGGATCGAGCGCCCGGGGCTGCTAGAAATTCACGCATCCAACGATCAGGGCGCTCAGACGAACCTGCTGCGCCTGGATATTACCAGCGGCGTGAGCGTGGGGGTCACCGAGGTGGCGCCGACTCCACAGCCAACACCCACCCCTACGGAGACCCCAACCGCTACGCCCACGGTGACGATTACGCCGATGCCAACGGCCACCGTCGTGCCGCCCCCGCCGCCCAGGGTGGAGATGAAAGACTGGTTCTTCGCATTGCTGGTGATTTTGAGCGCCGCGGCGGTTGTTTCGTGGTACGGCATCCGCCAGGCGATGACCCGCTGGGGGCTGCGCTGGGCGCTGTGCGGGGTGATCGGTGGGATGCTTGCGTACAACTACATTGCCCTGAACCTACCCGGGAGCGAGGATTTGCTTCGCGAGGCCGGGACAAGCGGGGTGCTGATGGTTTCGGCGCTGGGGGTGATTTTGGGCTGGGCGGTGGGCATTGCCTGGCGTCTGCTGGCAGCGCCTCCCGCGCGGCTGGCGGGCGAGCGGTCTTCTACCGGGCCAAAGTCACAATCAAGCTGAGCACTGCCAGCATCGCGCCGACCAGGATCAACACCCGCTCGGGGTCGGTGTAGAAATAGTGGCTGACAGATGAACCAGGCCGGGTGACTGGGCGGACGATGGGCTGGTAGCTGCCTAACAGGCTTTCGCGGAAGGTGTTGACGGACTGCGGGCGGTCATCCGGGTGGAGGGCCATGGCCCACAAAATGGCTTTCTCGGTGCGCGCGCTGATGCCCATGTTGATCTGGCGGGGGGGCGTTAGCCGCTCGGGATCGAGAAAACGGTCGCGCGCATCGGCGGGGGCCTGGTTGGTGAGCAGGTGATAGAGGGTGGCGCCGAAGGCGTAAATATCGGAGCGCACATCGGTGTGGCCGCTGTCGCCGCCGTACTGCTCCAGGGGAGTGTACAGGGCGGTGCCCTGCCCCTGCAGTACGGTGATGGTTACCTCGCCGGGGGCCAGCAGCTTGACCAGCCCAAAATCGACCAGCTTGACGATTCCGCTGGGGGTGAGCTTGAGGTTGCTGGGCTTGATATCGCGGTGGAGGATGGGAGGGTCCTGCTCGTGCAGGAAGGTGAGCGCGTCGGCGAGCTGGTCGCTCCAGCCCAATACATCGCTCTCGGAGAGAAAGGTTCCCGCGTTGCGGGCTTCCAGCATCAGCGTGCGCAGGTCTTTGCCGGGCACGTAATCCATCACCAGGTAATCGCGGTTGCCAATGGAGAAGAAGTCCGACACTTTCGGCAGGTTGGGGTGGTCCAGGCGCGCGAGGACCGTGGCCTCGCGCAGGAACTGCTCGCGGGCTTCGCGCAATAGATCCATGGAAAGAGAGCGGTCGTGTTCAACTTCCTTCAAGGCGCATGAGCGGCCTTCCAGGCGTAGATCATCGGCCAGATAGATGCTCCCCATACCGCCCTGTCCAATGATCCGGCGAATCTTGTAGCGACCGCGCAGGACTTCCCCAGCTTTTGATGGGATTGGCATGGCGCGACTTCCTTCAATGTTTTACCAACAATACGATTGTGCTTTTCACGCGGTTCGTTTTTCGGCGTAAAACCGCTCAAAACCCCGGCGCCGCCAGGGTTATCAAAAGCGACAATTTCTGCTATATTATACCTGAACTAAGGTATTCGCCGGAAGCCTGTTAATACATTTAAATTGGTACTCAACGGAGCGGTCATGGATTTTGATGGAGGAGAGAAACCCGTATTGATTGGGCAAGCCGGTCCCCTGAACGGGCAGCGATGGGCGATCGAGCAAGAAATCATTATGGGGCGTGACCCATCCTGCGATATTGTCATTTCCGACCGGCAGGTGTCGCGGTTTCACGCGCGGGTATCCATGACGGAACAGGGCGTGCTGCTGGAAGACCTGGGCAGCAAGAACGGCACCTTCCGCAACGGCGAGCGGCTGGTTGACCCGGCCATTCTTTCGGACGGCGACCTGGTGCAGGTGTCGCTGGCGCAGCACTTTGTTTACTTGAGCTCAGATGCCACGGTGCCGTTGGAGATGGATGCACTGCCGGACAAGGGCCAGGTCAAGCGCAAGTTATACCTGGATAACCGCTCGCGGCGGGTGTGGGTGAGCGGGAAAGAGCTGGCGCCGCCGCTTTCTGTGCCGCAGTTTCGCCTGCTGCAAACGCTCTACGACCAGCCTGGCGAGGTGGTGGAGCGGCAGGATTTGATCGATTATGTGTGGGGGGAAGATGAAGCCATTGGCGTATCCGAGCAGGCGTTTGACGCGCTGGTGCGCCGCCTGCGCGACCGCCTGAGCCTGGCGGACCCGGGCCACGAATTCATTGTAACGGTGCGCGGGCACGGCCTGCGTTTAGATAATCCTTCCCATTGATAACATGACTTATTCCCGAATTTAACATTTCGAGATAAGTCATGGTCATGCTGCGGATTTTTCCCCCACCCCTAACCCCGCCCCCGCTGGGCGGGGAACAAGAGTGAAGAGGGTTCCGTTTCGG
>CAYTHO010000122.1:0-12952 GCA_964437595.1 uncultured Anaerolineaceae bacterium | reverse complement strand
GCAAATGACTTTGCTTCCGGTCCGCTTTTGTGCATCAGTCTGCTGCCGAGCGGTTGGTGATCTGGTTTGGTAGGATGTGTTGTTCGAAAACCTGAGAAAAGTGATACCAGTAAATGGAGAAAGTGATTGCCAGGGGGAACTTCGCTGGCTGTTTGAGCAGCGCCCAGAAGAACAACCGCCAGTACTCTACCCGTTCTTTCCCAACAATTCCAAGCCAGAAGATCGAGCGGAAAAAGGCCATGATCTCCTGCCACTCGAGGTGGACAGGGGATTTGGACTGCTTGTACTCCATGAGGAAGTTCTTTACTCGCTGGTAGAATTGGCTGGGCCCATAAATTTCTTTGAGTATGTGGTGATATCCGTTTTGTAGGACGGACAAATCCATTTTGGGGATGATGTTTGTCAGTCCGTCGGCGTTGTCTCCATTCATTCCATCGATGACGCGGCCTTCTTCCTGCAGGCGTTCAAAAAGCTGGGTGCCGTATGGCGCCTGCAGCAGCCCAACCATGGCCGTCACGATACCGCTATTTTGGATGAAATCAATCTGGCGCTGGAAGATGGAAGGGGTATCCGAGTCAAAGCCAACGATAAAGCCGCCCATCACCTGCAGGCCGTTGCGCTGCAGGCGCTTCACGCTTTCTACCAGATTGCGGTTTTTATTCTGTACTTTGTGACATTCCGCCAGGGATTCTTCGGAGGGGGTTTCAATCCCGACAAAGACGGAAACAAACCCGGCCTGTACCATCAAGTCCATCAGCTCGGCGTCGTCGGATAAGTTGATGGAGGCTTCCGTGATGAACAGGCAGCCTGTTTTTCCTTTGCGCCACTCGATCAGAGCGGGGAGGATCTCTTCCTTGAGGATTTTTTTATTGCCGATGAAGTTGTCGTCGACAAAGAAAATGTTACGGCGCCAGCCGAGCGCATACAAGCTGTCGATCTCGGCAATGATTTGATCCTTCGTCTTTGTGCGCGGACGATGCCCCAGGAGGGCGGTTACGTTGCAAAAGTCGCAATTAAATGGGCAGCCCCGGGAAAACTGCACACTCATGGATTCATACTGCTTCAGGTCAAACAGGCGCCACAGCGGAACGGGGGTCTGGCTGAGCTCGGGGTAATCACTGGTCATATAGAGGTGCTGGGGAGCACCCTGCGCCAGGTCGGACAGGAAGAGCGGCAGGGTAATTTCGGCCTCGTTTAAGACCAGGTAATCTACCTCGGGAAAGCTGGCGTGCTCAGCGGTGAAGAGAGGTCCCCCGGCTACAATTTTCTTTCCAGCCTGCCTGGCGCGTTCAATTACTTTGACGGATGATGCGCGCTGGACAATCATGGCGCTGATAAAGACATAATCGGCCCACTCCAGGTCTTTTGAATGCAATGAGGTTACATTCATATCTACCAGGCGTTTGTTCCACTCCTCCGGCAGCATCGCGGCTACCGTTGCCAATCCCAGGGGCGGTGAAGACGCCTTCTTACCGACAAAACGCAGTGCATGTTTGAAGCTCCAGAAGGTATCAGGAAATTCGGGGTACACGAGCAGTATGTTCATGGGTTTCCTTCCGAATGATATGCTCACCTTTTCAAGGGATAATTTGCAGATAATTTTTCAGACGCAGTATTTCTGGCACAAGCTATCCGTTAGCTTACTGTTTGGGGGCAGATACAGCATGTGCCAGGAGTCATATTTTGAACGCATATTTTGGAGTATGCCTGTGGCAAAAGGATATGACCAGCACAGGACCTGATAACCACCCCCAGGATGCTATAATACAAATATGGATAGGCCTTTCCGTCCTTTTCAAACGGGCAGCGATGCTGATGTTGCCTTTGCCGTGGTGGTCCTGGCGTCGTATTTCACGACCTTCAGTGGAATTCAGGATGCAACCAGCTCGCAACTGCTGCTGATGATTGGCCTGGGCATTACGTATATCGCGATGGGAATTTATGGGTATGCGCTCGCAGCTCGCTCAGGTAAGCTGGCGCTTCATTTGGTTTACTTTGCGATCCAATTCGTGCTTGGCGGGGCCATTATTTTCCTGGGGAAGGGGGTTGGGTTTAACGCAATGGTGCTGCTGCCGCTGGCAGGCCACAGTGTGATGCTTCTTCCCCGGTATTTTCGCTTCGCGGTGAATCTCGGCATCGTTGCGACATACGCGCTGGCGCTGAATCCATTCGCGGGAAATAACTGGGGGCTGGTGTGGGCTGGCCTGCCGATTTTTTTAGCGGGGCAGATTTTCATCGTGGCATTCACCCAGATGGCCGTCAGTGAAGAAAAGGCGCGATCTGAAGTTGAACAACTGGTGAAGGAATTGGAAGGAGCAAACGAGCGCTTGCGTGAATATGCCCTTGAGGTTGAATCGCTGGCGATCACCAAAGAGCGGAACCGCATGGCGCGCGAGATCCACGATGGGCTTGGGCATTACCTGACCACGATCTATATGCAGATCCAGGCAGCCCGGGCGGTGATGAAAGGAGATCAGTACAAAGCGCAGGAAGCGTTGGGGACCGCTCAGAATCTAACCCAAGAGGCACTGGTGGACGTGCGCCGCTCGGTGGCGGCGCTGCGCGATATGCCCAACGACAGCCTGGCGCTGCAAGCGGAGATTGAAAAAATGCTGCGGGGGGCCGAGGGCAGTGGGATTGCATCGGAGATCAAGGTATTAGGCTCACCCCGCACGCTGACGCCCCAAGCGCTGCTGACGGTTTACCGGGCTGTGCAGGAGGGAATTAACAATACCTGCAAGCACGCGCATGCCACCCGACTTTCGGTGGTGATCGATTATACGCAGAACAAACAGGTCAGGATGATTTTGCAAGATGATGGGGTTGGCGCGGAAAGTTTCGATGGGGGGTTTGGGCTGCTGGGGATGCGCGAGCGCGTGCAGATGTTGAAGGGTGATATGAAAGTGAGCACCCGCCCAAATGACGGCTTCCGCCTGGAAATTAATGTGCCCGGCTGACGAGGAATAGAATGACGGTAAAGATCCTGCTGGTAGATGACCAATCGCTATTTCGTGAAGGCCTGCGAACCCTTTTATCGGTGCAGCCAGATTTCGATGTAGTAGGCGAAGCATCGAATGGTGAAGAATGCCTGCGGATGGCGATCCGCCTGCAGCCAGACATTGTTCTGATGGATTTACGCATGCCGGTGATGGATGGCGTAACCGCTACGCATCGGCTACACGAGTCGTTTCCAAAATGCAAGGTGATCGTGCTGACCACGTTTGATGACGATGAATACGTGTTCGACGGCCTGCGGGCGGGGGCAGTGGGGTACCTGCTGAAGGATGTATCTTCTGATAAGCTGTTTGAGGCCATCCGCGCCGCAGACCGGGGAGAATACTTCTTGCTGCCCTCTATCACCGCGAAAGTTATGGCTGAATTTTCGCGGCTCTCGCGGATTGCTCCCTCTCCGCCCAGCCCTCTTGAGGAGCCCCTATCACCACGTGAAATGGAAATCCTCCACCTTGTGGCAACTGGCGCCAGCAACCGCGAAATCGCGGAGACCCTGGTGATTGCCGAAGGCACCGTAAAAAACCATCTCACGAATATCCTTGGCAAGCTCAGTGTGAAAGATCGAATGCAGGCAGTGATTAAGGCAAGAGAATACGGGCTAATCTAATGGATACGATCGAAGGCACGAAAACTGTGAAAACATATAACATCCGGACGATCGCAGGTGTCTTGCTTATTGTAGCGGGCGGGGTTCTTTTCCTTGACCGGTTTCTGAAGACGGGCTGGCTGTCGCTGGTGGTTTTGCCAGCGATAGGCATTTTTCTTTACCTGTGGGGTTTTCGAAGGCGGAATGTTGGACTTATCATTGCGGGAGGGCTGCTAGGCGCGTTGGGGTTAGGTGGTATGGCAGCCTGGGGCCCGGCGGTGCGGCTGGGCGGCCCTGGTCAAATTGAAATGACCACGGTACCCCATGCGCTGCTCGACCAGATTGGGATACTAGCCTTATATACAGGGATAGGGTGGCTTGTCATTGTGATAACCACTGCACTTGTCACCTCAAAACCGGCCTGGTGGGCGATGATCCCGGGCGGGGTGCTGGCTGCCTTTGGGGGGTGCCTGCTATTTAGCCCGATGCAGTGGGTCGATTTTGTTCTGTACGGAACGCTGGGCGTTGGCCTGCCGCTGCTGCTGTGGGGACAAATCTCCCGCCTGTTTGGGTTGGTGATTCCAGGATGTTTACTCATTGGCGCAGGGCCAGGCGTTTACCTGGCCTGGCGCATGCCGGCGGCTGGGAATGGACTGACCCAAACCGGGATTATGCTGGTGTGCTTTGCCTTTGGCTGGATGCTGATCTCCATCGCGGCGCGGCGAATCACGCATAAACCCGTTTGGTGGCCGCTTATTCCGGGTGGAATATTGGCCATGGTAGGCACGGGACTTTACATTGGGGGCGACCCAACCCATGCGCTGGGCTTCATCGGTAATACCGGCTCGATTGCTTTGATGATCTTTGGCCTGTACCTGCTGTTAATGCGCAAGGGTATTCATCATTAAGTTACCCCTGGAGCAGCCGAAGAATTTCGGGTAAGGCTTCTCGGGCGGCGGCTTCGCCGGCAGCAATCACCTCTGGGATGCGGGGAAAGCCAAGAAACATATCCACATCGGTTGGAATCGGGGGGCGCAAGAGCAAATCTGGCGGGCAGTTTTTTAGGTGGATTTGCGTAAGCTCGGCGATCATAATTAGCTCCGCGCGATAAAAATCGAAGAAGAAATCTGGCATGGGCAGCGGGAAGCGCGGTTTTTCGGGAAGGTCTTGCCAGGGCTTATCTATGCACGGATTGCTCTGAGCGTCGACAGCGATCACGATATCTGCGCCCAGCTCCCGAACGCGATCTACCGGAAGATTGTTCAGCACGCCTCCATCGACCAGGCGGTAGGGGCCAATTTCGACTGGCTGGAATAAGCCGGGGACCGCAATGGTAGCCAGCACCGCAGGCAGCACCAAACCGCGGTCGAAGACGATCTCTCGGGATTGAACCAGGTCCACGGCTGGTATGGCCAGCCGCACAGGGAGGTTTTCGATGTTGTAGTCGAGAAAGAGGGGTGCCAGATAGTCGCGGATGCGTGACCCTTCCAGCAGTCCGCGCCTCTGCGTGGAAATATCCAACAGTTTAATTAACTCGCGCATATTGGCTAGCTGACGCGCTCTTTCCTCAATTTCTCGAATCGAAATACCACAAGCATAAGCAGCGGCAATGACCCCTCCCATACTGGTGCCGCTCACACAATCGATGGAAATACCCGCTTCCACCAGCACCTTGATCACGCCCACATGCGCCAGCCCGCGCGCGCCGCCGCCGCTCATTGCCAGTCCGATTTTTGGATGGTTGGTGATAGGAATCATAGGCTAATTTTACTCGCGAAGCGCGAGGTGTGGTAAAATAGGACCCGCTCGTGGAAGCGATCCCGGCCTAGGGCCGGGATCTTTGTATGCTAGAGGTTTGATCCTTTTTTACTCTTCTATAGGTAATTGTATGACAGTCGAACGAAATGATCTTCGAAATATTGCGATTATTGCCCACGTTGACCATGGGAAGACGACCCTGGTAGATGCCATGTTAAAGCAGGCGCGGGTATTTCGCGAAAACCAGCAAGTGATTGAACGCGTAATGGACTCGAATGCGCTTGAGCGTGAACGAGGAATTACCATTCTGGCGAAAAACACCGCCATTGTTATCCCGGACCCGGGAACAGGTGGGCTGGTAAAGATAAATATTGTGGACACTCCCGGCCATGCCGATTTTGGCGGTGAGGTCGAGCGGGTGATGAATATGGTGGACGGCGTGCTGCTGCTGGTTGATGCGGCTGAAGGGCCGATGCCCCAGACACGGTTTGTGCTGAAAAAGGCGCTTCAGATGGGCCACCGGGCGATTGTGGTCATCAACAAGATGGACCGGCGGGACGCAGAACCCGACCGGGCATTGAACCAGACCTTTGACCTGTTTATCGAGTTGGGCGCCAGCGAAGAACAGGCCGATTTCCCGGTAATTTATACCAATGGGCTGACCGGGCAGGCCGGCCTTACTCAGGACATGGGCCCCAACCTGCAGCCGCTCTTTGAGGCCATTTTGCAGCGCATCCCCCCTCCGCGGGTTGAGCCGGATAAACCCTTACAGTTACTGGTCACGAACCTGGGGTATGACGACTACCGCGGGGTTACAGCGATCGGGCGTATTTTCGCCGGAAAAATCCATGCCGGGCAGGCCGTCGTGCGGATGATGCTCAACGAACAGGTGGTTGCAGAGCGGATCCGCTACCTGTACGTGCACCAGGGGCTCGAACGGATCGAGGTTGAGAGCGCGGAGGCGGGCGAGATTGTGGCCCTGGCCGGGCTGGAAGGCATTGCCATCGGCGAAACGCTGGCTGACCCGGAGAACCCGGTTGCGCTTCCACCGATTAAGGTGGAGGAACCGACTGTGCGGATGACGTTTGGCGTCAACACATCGCCGTTCTCTGGCAAGGAAGGGAAGTGGAGCACATCGCGCAAACTGCGCGAGCGGTTATTCGATGAACTGCGCAACAATGTTGCGCTGCGAGTTGAAGAAACAGAAACTTCCGATACTTTCCTGGTTTCTGGACGGGGCGAACTCCATTTAGCGATTTTGATTGAGACGATGCGCCGTGAGGGGTATGAATTCCAGGTTTCGCGCCCGGAGGCAATTTTCCGGCACGGCGAAGATGGCGCACTGCTTGAGCCTTACGAAGAAGTACACATTGATACCAGCGCCGATACGGTGGGCGTGGTCGTTGAAATGTTAGGGGGACGGCGGGGCAAGATGATCGATATGATTAACAACCCCGATAATACCGTTCACCTGACGTACATAGTGCCGACGCGCGGATTGCTGGGCTTCCGCTACCAGTTCTTGACGGCAACGCGCGGGATGGGTGTGATGAATACGATTTTCCGCGGTTACGAGGCGCTTGCCGGGCCCATTTCGTCGCGGGCGACCAGCTCTATTGTGGCGTGGGAGCCAGGAACAACCACGAACTTTGGCTTGAAGAACGCTGAAGAACGCGGGATTCTATTCCTGGGCCCCGGCGTGGAAGTCTATCAGGGCATGGTTGTCGGCGAAACCCAACGGCCATCGGATCTTGCGGTAAACGTGTGCAAGAAAAAGCACCTGACGAATATGCGCTCCTCCAACAAGGATATCGAGGTGCGGTTAACTCCGCCGCGTGATATGAGCCTGGATGAGGCGATTGAATACCTGGCGGAGGATGAACTGCTTGAGGTGACGCCGCAGAACTTCCGCATCCGCAAGCGCATCCTGGATACGGAAGAGCGGGGTAAGTCTCAAAAGAAAGAAAAAGAAGCGCTGGGCGAGTAGATTAAAGACTATCGATCCTCGTTTTAAGCTGCTCCATCTCGGTGCGCAGCTTCTCTAGCGTTACCTGTGTCTCTGTCAGTTTGGCGCGCTCGGCGCGCACAAAGCGTGTATATGGGGCAATGGCTTCGTTGATACCATGCAGCGAGCGGTCGATTTCTCGCTGGAACTGGGCCCGCAGCGATCGCGCCAGATTATCGCGTAATTCGGTTACTTTCGCGTTCATTTCACTCTTGGCCTGGCGGCGGCGAGCGGGGATGATAAAGAGGCCCAGCGCGGCAATAACGCTTGCCAGCAGAACACCGGTAACATCGGCGGCGACGGTGGTGGCTAAAGCGGTGACCAGGGCGCCCAGTCCAATGGCGCCAACCTCAATGGCTGCCGAGGCTGCTACGGCCTCCTGCGCTCCCTCGGCAATCTGCGTGGCTTCATAAACTTTATCGTAGGAGTCAACCACGTGGCGCGCCTCCTGACCAACCGCATCCATCAATCGATCGCGGTCGTACTGGAAGGTGCCCACCGTGTCGCCCACAATGCGCGATTGGTGTTCTCGGCGGCGTTCGGCCAGGTGTTCGTTGACTGCCTGCCACTGGCGCAGGTTCGCTTCTACCAGCCAATCGATCAGTTCGTTGACCTTACGCTCAATTTGTTGGGGAACGTCTGCTATGACAACCTGCTCAAACTCCTGCTGGATGCGGCTCTTGTTGAGCAGATCGATGACGCGCGCCAGGCGGAAGGTATCCTCAAAGAACTGGTCGCCGCGGCGCTCCATCTCGAACAGAATATTTTCGATGTCCGCCATGCGGAAGTTGAAATCGCGCAGCATGTCTTCGCGGAACATATTTAACTGCGAGTCTACATCCTCCAACATATTGAAGTCGGCTTTGAGCAGATCCAGACGACTGCTGCTAAGATCCAGATAGCGATCAACCAGATGCCGGCCAACGCCCAATGGATTGAGCAGCTTGAGCTGAATGCGGCTCTTCTCATCCAAGGTATCCTGGATGTATTTCTCCAACGGTTCAAACCGGCTTGTAGGCCACATCGCCGGCTCGCCCTGCTTGGCTCGCATGGCCATCCGGGCGCTGATGGGGAAAACCTCCGGCAGAATGCCAAGCAGGGAGCGGGCATTTTCGGAGACGAATTGGATCACCTGTGCCAGGTCTTCATCGGACTGCAGGATATCGATTTTGTTGATGATGATGACGACCTTCTTGCCCCAGTCGCGGATGCGTTTGAGGAAGATGTTTTCGCTCTCGGTAAACGGGCGATCCGATGAGGTGATAAACAGTACCAGGTCTGAACGGGGAACAAACTCAGATGTGATTTGTTCGTGCTCCCGAATGACCGCGTTTGTGCCAGGCGTATCTACGATGCTGATTTCCTGTAGAAGTGGGGCCGGCAGGGTGAGAACATGCACATTCTGGTTGACCACCTGAACCTCATGGCTTTCACCAAAATGCAGCAGGTTGATCTGCGTGGTGGTCGGCGTAACGCCTTCTTTCAGCAGTTTTTGGCCCAGCAGCGCGTTGATTACAGCGCTTTTCCCGGCATTAAACTCACCAACAATGACCAGTAAGAAGATTTCTTCCAACTGCTGAATCGAGTCGGCCAGCGTTTCCTGGTCGGATGGGTTTGTACCTGTTTGAACAAGGGCCACGCGCAGGTCATTGAGCAAGCGGCGCTCATCTTTAAGCAGGAGTTCTTGTTGTTCGTTAAGAATTCGCATAGATCATTTCTCGTGTTGGGGCAGGGGCAGGCCAAGCCAGAAGGCCAATCGATTGATGGTGAAGCGATCGCGCAGGTAGTGCCCGGACTGCAAGCCTTGAATCGCCTCGGCCTGACTGATGCCGATATCTGCCGGGCGAATGGGCCCATGGACGGCGGTCAGCCAGCTTTCGATCTGCGCGGCAGGTGGAACGGTATGCGCGATTTCTTGAATAACATCCCAATGATTGAGAATGCTTTCTTTTAGAATTTCCAAATCTTTGGAGGTCATCTGTAATAATGGTTCTTGAATTTGAATGATCCGCCCGGCAACAGGGCCGTAGTCCGCTTCGATCTCGGCGCGCATTTGCGCCTGACTCGGGAGCGAGCGCGCCTGCAGGAGCGCAGCAGCCTGCGCGCGCGAGATCTCCTTCAACTGATCGTACCGCTTCGCTGCCAGGATGGTCGCGATGCCCACTTCCGCGCCATGCAGGTTTGCGGGGTGCCCGGCAATGATTCCCATCATCTCCCAATAGTGGGCGATATGATGTTCGGCGCCAGAAGCAGGCCGCGAATCGCCAAAGGCAAGCATCCCGAAGCCCGAACCGACCAGACCGTCCATCAAACGGGTGATACCATCACAAGATGCGCTGGCAACTGCATCCATTTCTGCCACCGTAGCATCCACCGAGGCACGAATGTACTGGTCGATCTCCGCGCTGTAAGGTTCCTGGTAAAGGATGGAACCCAGGCGCCAGTCAGCCAGCGAAGTGTATTTGCCGATCAGGTCGCCTAACCCGGCAGCGATCATCTTGCGCGGCGCGGCGCACAGCGTGGGCAGTTCAGCAAATACGGCGATGGGCGGCTGAGCGGGGACCGGCATTTTGTAGCGACCTACTTCCATCGGCGCGACGATGGAAGTGAAACCATCCACGGATGGGGCGGTGGGCAAGGAGATAAAACTCTCACGGGAGCGGTGACTGGAGAAGCGGGTGATATCTGTAATGGTGCCCGATCCGACGGCAATGAAGGTTCGATCTTCGCCTTTTGTTTCCACCAGGGCTCGAATGATATAGTGCTCGTTGGTGACGATTTCATCCCCGGTAATCAAGATCGTTTTTACATCGAAGCCATTCTCGCGCAGGGCAGTTTCGACGCGCTGGCCCAGCACCGGGTAGGTATTAGAATCGGCAACGAGGAAGAGCTTGCGCAGATCACGCTCGCGGCAAAAGTCAAGGAGGGGCGGGACAGCATCAGGTACGACAAGATAAGGAATGGGGTTTTTCATGTGAGCATTCTCCTGCCACTGGATTGGTAATAAAGTCTGTTCATTGATTTTAGCACAGCCAGGCAGATGTAGAAGGGTTCTCGGTGATATAATCGCGGAGTTTCAACGGAGAAAGCGATTGAACACTGCAATGCTGACAACGAAAACAGACCGCCGCAATTTTCGGTTGGGGGTTGCCAACGGCTTGCTGTATATAACAGCGGAGACGATGATGGACCCGACGCTGGTGCTGGTGGCTTTTTTAAGCCACCTGACTCAGTCACCGCTGCTGCTGGGGCTGGTTGTGCCGATCCGGGATGGAGCGTGGTCACTGCCGCAGTTTTGGGTATCCGGATACCTACAGAATGTTCCGCATAAATTGAGTATTTACCGAAAAGTATCCATATTGCGTGTAGCCATGTGGTTAAGCATCGCTCTCGTTATGAACCTAATTAAGAACTCAGACCTACTGCTCATTCTCTTTTTCGCGGCGTTCATTATTTCCGGATTTGCCAGCGGTTTCAGCGGCCTGCCTTTTCTGGAGGTGGTGAGCAAAACGATTCCACCCGAGCGACGTGGAGAATTCTTCGCATGGCGCTCGGGGTTAGGGGGATTGGGCAGCCTGGCGGCCAGTGTATTGGTCCGCTGGGTGCTTGACCCTTCTGGACCTCTGCCGTTTCCGTATAATTTTGGGAGCCTCAGCATCGCATTTCTGGTGCTTGCAACGATTTCCGCGATCTGTTTCTGCTCGGTGCACGAGCCTGTGGAAACAGAAGTGCTGCCGCGCCAGTCCTTTGCTGTGCAGGTGCAGCGGGCGGGAACGGCGACCCGGGAAGATCATCGCTACCGGGCGTTCCTCATTTTGGAGACGCTGCTGCTTTTGGGTGGGTCCGCAACGCCTTTCTTTGCTGTTTATGTGCAAAGAGAGCTGGGCGGAAGCCCGGCTATGATTGGTATCTACCTGGGTGTGCTTACCGCAACCAACCTGCTTTCCAATATTTTCTTTGGCCGGTTATCCAGGCGGTCAGGCAACAACCGGGTGATGTTGATTGGGGTAGGCGCGGCGATTTGCATGTCAGCTCTGGTTTTGCTGCTGGTGATTTTGGGGAAACCACTACGCCTGTCACCGGTGGCTGCGTCCCTGTGGCTTATCCCGGTGTTTATCTTCTCTGGCATACGCGGCTCGGCTATGGCAGTGGCCACCAACAGCCTGTTAATGGAAATCGCGCCGGAATCGAAACGGTCCCTTTACCTGGGTTTCACCAACACGGTTATAGGAACCATTCTACTTCTCACCGGAGCAAGTGGGGCCATTGTAAAGATATTTGGGCTGCCTACTCTGGTTATTGCCACATTCCTGGCGCATGTACTGGCACTACGGGCTGGCCGGCAGGTCAGCCGGATGGCGACCAAGCTGCCGGCACAGCCTATATAGGCGTTTTATCCGTCTTCTCGGTTTGGTTTATTGCCTAGAATTTGATCAATCCGCTCAAGGACTTCACCCGTCAACTGCTCGGCGACCTGGGCGGCTTTCATGTTCTCGTGGACCTGCTCAGGCCTGCTCGCGCCGGTGATTACCGTGCTGACATTCGGGTTCTTCAAGCACCAGGCCAGGGCGAGCTGTGACATGCTGCATCCCAGATCCTTGGCAACCGGAACCAGCGCCTTCACGGTTTCTACCCGCTCAGGGGTTATCACGTGACTGCGCAGCCACTCATACCCTGGCAGGGTGGCGCGGCTGCCTTCCGGAATCCCCTGGTTATATTTTCCTGAGAGAAGTCCCGAGGCCAACGGACTCCAGATGGTGGTGCCGTAGCCCAGCTCGCGGTAGAGGATATCGTATTCTTTTTCGAAACGATCGCGCACGAACATGTTGTACTGCGGCTGTTCCATGGCAGGCGGGGTCAGACCATATTGGCGTGCAAGGCCGTCTGCGCGCATGATTTCCGCAGCGGACCATTCTGAGGTGCCCCAATAGAAGGCTTTTCCATCGCGGACGACTTTATCCATTGCTCGGACGGTTTCCTCGATTGGCGTGTTCGGGTCTGGGCGGTGGCAGAAGACCAGGTCGACATAGTCGAGCTGCAGCCGACGAAGGGCGTTATTCATGCCCTCGATAATGTGCTTATGCGAGAGGCCGGTATCGTTGGGGCCTTTGCCGCCCCAGAAGATTTTGGTTGAAACGACGATATCTTCCCGCCGCCAACCTAATTTCTTAATCACGTTGCCCATCACAACTTCGGCCTGGCCGTTGCCGTAGCCTTCGGCATTGTCGAAGAAATTTACCCCATTTTCGTAGGCGGCTACCATGCACTTCTCGGCGACATCCTGGCCAACCTGCTCCCCATAGGTTACCCATGCTCCGAGCGAAAGCTCACTGACTTTGATCCCCGCTTTACCCAGACGTCGGTATTTCATCTTCCCTCCATGTATGATCACCCATATGGTTTTGAATGTTTCAAAGATTAAAACACAAAACAACAGAAATTGCTGGTCATGTATAACATTCAGGCAGGGCTATTCGCACTTTGCCAATAGCCCTGCAGGGCAGGCCGACTTACACACCCGCGGCCGTGCCGCTGCCCTCAAAGGGGGAAAAAGAGGTTTTTGGGGTACCGCGCGTGGCGACGCCACGCGC